>NZ_JBDTCG010000097.1:0-157706 GCF_039923675.1 Collimonas sp. | reverse complement strand
ACCAAAACACCCAGATTTACTACCCGGCTCCTTCGTTTGTTTCGCGTCTTTCTCAACGGGAGGCGAACTATAGCAATCCCCCTTATTCCCCGCAAGTACTTTTATGCATTTTCTTTAAAATATTTTCATTTACCTGTTTTTGCCCAGATTCCATTGCACGATCGACTCACCGCTACTGCTTGTTTTGGGCACTGGCCTGAAAGCGTGGCCATAGATGATCTCGAAAGTCAGCGGCAGTTTTCCGTCCGGCCTGCGGCGTGCTTCCAGCGCCGCTTTCAGGCGGATGCCCGCCTCTCTACTTAACAGGCCGCGGCCCCGCGTCGCCAGGGGATTACCGCCCCAGGCCCTGACATCGGCCAGCAACCTCTCTACCGTATCGTAAGTAACAGTAATAGTTTCCATGTCCATCACCGGCGTAGAGAACCCGGCATTGACCAGCATGTCGCCAAAGTCGTGCATATCCACGAACGGCAATACATGCGCGCCGTCATCGATGCCGGCAAATGCGTTGCGCAGCTCTTTAAAGGTGTCCGGTCCAAAACAAGAGAACATCAGCAAGCCATCCACCCGCAATATGCGACGCCATTCGGCGAAAACGCGATCCGGCTGCGGATGCCAGTGCAGCGCCAGGTTCGACCAGACCAGATCCACCGTGTTCGGCGCCAGCGGCAACCGGGCGAAATCGCCACACAACAGGGCGGAAGACAACTCGCCACCATTGCCGGTAAATGGCAGCCACTTCTTTAACAAGCGATTGACTGATAGTTGCGCACCCCGACGTTGCTCTTTTGCCAATGACAACATGGCGACCGAAGCATCCAGCCCGATAATCGCGGCATCGGCAAAGCGTTGCTGCAATGTATATATATCAGGACCGGCACCGCAGCCGGCATCCAATACCCGTTGCGGCGTCAGTTTCACCAAGGCAAGACGTTCGTGCATGCGACTCGATATTTCCCGCCGCATGAACTCGGATTCGCGCACCAGCGCGGGCTGGGCAAACAGTTGGCGCACCCGGCGCAAGTCGATAGGGGCGCTTTGGCTGGCTTCAGAAGGAGGGAGTGAGGTAGACATCAGAATCCGGCAAGTGAGATGAAATGCGATAATCGCCAGTAGTTTACACGCTTGATTGCCTGTAGGCTGAGCGTACTGCCATCAAACTCCGGAACAAGATGTCTCCATTGCTATCCCCCCAGCTAAGACTATGGCCGCAACAGCAACTGGCCCGTATCTTGTCAGGCATGCCATCTTGCTGCGCGCTGTGCGGCCAGAGCGGCAAACGGGTGATCTGCGATGGCTGCAGCAAACAGTATTTTTCTGCACATCCTCATCGCTGCATGCAATGTGCGAATCCGTTGCTCCAGCCCGGTGGCGTCGCCCCGATCCGTTGCGGTAATTGCCTGAAGCAGTCTAGAGCGTTCGACACCACGATCGTAGTATGCGATTATGCCGCGCCGGTCGACCAGTTGATCCTGGCGCTGAAATTCGGTGGCCAGCTGGCCCTGGCGCCGGTATTTGCAAAGATGCTGCGCGATGCGATGCTACGGCAGGCGGCGGCAGTTGGAGATCAGGCGTCGTCGCCGACAGACCTGCCGGATATACTGACAGCGGTCCCGCTAAGCGCACAACGCTTGCAACATCGCGGTTTCAACCAAGCGCAGGAAATAGCCAAACCCCTGGCGCGCTGGACCGGCATTCCCTTGCGCCGCGATTTGCTGCTGAGGCAACGCGATACTTTGCCACAATCGATGGGATTGGATCTGGAACAGCGCCGCCGCAATTTGCGTCAGGCCTTTGCCGTGCCGCCAGCGGCATCAGCGACAATACGCGGTCGCCACATAGGCATAGTCGACGATGTGATGACTACCGGTGAAACCCTGCATGCGCTGGCAAAGACGTTGCGCCGCCACGGCGCGCGCCGCATTACCAATTTAGTGTTCGCAAGAACCCCGTAACAAGCTTGCGTCACCATTACTCTATATATAGAAGGAGAGTCAGATTGTTCCATGTCGTACTGGTTGAACCGGAAATTCCGCCGAATACCGGCAACATCATCCGCCTGTGCGCCAATACCGGCGCGCAGTTGCACTTGATCGAACCGCTCGGCTTTCCGTTGGACGACGCCAAGATGCGTCGCGCCGGGCTGGACTATCACGATTACGCCAGCATGAAAGTGCATGCCAATTGGGATGCTTTCGTCGCCGATATGCGAGAAGCGGGTAATTACGCGCCGAGCCGCATGTTCGCCATGACCACCCACGGCTCGACGCCGTTCGCCAATCTGACCTTCCAGCCGGGCGACGTATTCGTGTTCGGCTCCGAAACCCGCGGTCTCGATCCGGCATTGCGTGAATCATTTGCACCGTCGCAACGGATCCGCTTGCCGATGCGGCCGGACAACCGTAGCCTGAATCTTTCCAATACGGTGGCCGTCGTCGTGTATGAGGCCTGGCGTCAGAATGGCTTTAGCGGCGGCGCTTGATAAACATTTCTTTAGATAAAGTAATAATTCAGGCAGCATTGCTATAATCGTAAGTCCGGCAGCTAGCGCTGCAAACACATCCGCATTTGCCTAATCTTATTAAAGGATCAGCATGTCTTTACGTTCGGTTTCCCTGTTCTTCTGCGCGCTGGCATTCAGTGTCTCCGCCCACGCCCACGAGTACACGCTTGGCGCAATACACATCAGCCATCCTTACGCCCGCGCAACAGTTCCCGGACAACCTAGTGGCGGCGCTTTTCTCCGCATCGAAAATACCGGCAAGGAAGGCGACAAACTGATCGGCGTCAGCTCGCCAGCCGCTAAAAGCACAGAGATCCACAGCATGGCGATGGACGGCGATGTCATGAAAATGCGTGAAGTGGGCGAAATTGCACTGGCGCCGGCGGCCACTGTCGACATGAAACCCGGCAATGGTTATCACATCATGCTGATCGGCCTGACTCAGCAATTGAAGGCAGGCGACAAGTTTCCGCTGACGCTGACCTTCCAGAAAGCCGGCAAGATCGATGTCTCGGTACAAGTCACCGACATCAGCGGCAAAGCGGCCGAACCGGCGCATCAGCACTGACTACCGGCGGCCCCAAAAATAGAAAAAGCGCGAAATTCGCGCTTTTTCTACGTCTGCCATCTATAAGGATCAGGAACCCTGCCGCACCTTGTCCAGCAATTTGCTGGTCGAGCGGTCATGCGCAAAGGCGATCGCGACCACCTGGCCGCCATAGGCCAGCACCGCTTGACCTTCAGGAATCGCATCCATTTGATAATCGCCGCCTTTGACATACACGCCGGGCTGCGCTTCCTGCACGACTTCCAGCGCCGTATCTTCATCAAACTCGACCACCAGGCTGACGGCTTCCAGCGCTGCCAACACCGCCATGCGGTCGGCACAGGTATTGATCGGCCGGTCGTCGCCCTTGCCTAGCCGCTTGACCGAGGCGTCGGTATTCACAGCCACTACCAGCGATGCGCCCTGATCGCGCGCTTGCGCCAGATAAGTGACATGGCCGCGATGCAAGATATCGAAGACGCCATTGGTCAGCACCACTGGTTGCGGCAAGGCGGCGACGCGGACTTTCAGTGCGGCGCGGGTACAAAGCTTGTTTTCAAATGTAGGCATGGGCAATATAAAAAAAGCCGCAACAAAGCGGCTTGATGGCAACAGGTACAGTTATCGCAGCCGGCGGCGCAAGCGCCGCTTGCCACTATCAGACTGCTTCGGCCGATTTCAATGCCAAGCGCGCGACGACTTCCTTGCGATAGCGGTTCAGTTCTTGCACGGTGTCGAAAGTACGTTCAAACAGCAAAGACATATTGTGCAGGATGCGGTCGACCACTTTCTTTTCCCAGACGCCGTCGAACTTGATCTGGTCGTCCAGCCAGCGCTCCAGCCATTCCGGATCCGGCAGGCGGCTTTGCACCGTATCGTTAGGGAACAGCGACTGGTTGACGTGCAGGTTGGTTGGATGCAGCGGCTTTTCGGTGCGGCGCGCCGACGCCATCAGGACGCCGATCTTGGCAAATGCCGCCGAAGCGCTGTCGCCGACTTCCGACAAGGCCTTCTTCATATAGCGCAGGTAAGCGCCGCCGTGGCGGGCTTCATCCTGGCTGATGATTTTGTAAATCTGCTTGATCACCGGTTCGGTATGCCAGTCGGAGGCGCAACGATACCAGTGGTTGAGGCGAATCTCGCCGCAGAAATGCATCATCAGGGTTTCCATCGCAGGCGCCGGGTCGAATTCGAAACGCACATTGTCCAGCTCGGCTTCGGTAGGAACCAGCTCAGGCCGGAAGCGGCGCAGGTATTCCATCAAGACCAGCGAATGCTTTTGCTCTTCGAAAAACCAGACCGACATGAAAGCGCAAAAATCGCTGTCGCCGTGGTTATCGCGCAAAAACATCTCGGTTGCAGGCAGCGCCGACCATTCCGTAATCGCATTCATACGAATAGTCTGCGCTTGTTCGTCGGACAATTGGCTGGCATCAAATTTGTCCCATGGAATATCGGTCTCCATGTTCCAGCGGACTTGTTCAAGCGATTTAAACAGTTCTGGATACAGCATACATACCTTAAGCAAGTGAGTTAACTGCTCGATTTTACCAAGAATTTGTTACAAGACCGTTTATAAACCCATCAAGCCGCATTTTTTACTGAAATTTGGTGCAAATCACAACAAAGTCAATTGTTCGTTTAGAGCCATTAATCGGTCGGGAATCGACTATTCGTCCAATCCCCGCCTGATTCATACGGCAGCAGGGAAAAAACGGATTCAGCCGCGACCCCACCATAGCAATAAAAATCCAACCTACCCGCCATTTTTGAATCCGGTTGTCTCTTTTCTGCGTATCTCTTTGCAAGCCCCGGATTCAGGGGACAGACCATTGACCATTGTTTGATCTTTTCTGCAGAAGGCAACCAGATGAAAATTGCGGTTATCGGCTCGGGTATCGCCGGCCTCTCTTGCGCATACCGGCTCGCCACATCCGGGCAACAGGTAACGCTGTACGAGGCCAACAGCTATTTCGGCGGCCATACCAATACGGTTGACGTCACGCTGGAGGGCCAGACTTGCGGTGTCGACACCGGCTTCCTCGTCTTCAATCATCGCACTTATCCAGCACTAGTCAAGCTGTTCAAGGAACTCGACATTGCCACAGTGGCAACCGATATGTCGTTTTCGGTAAAGATGCCGATTGCCGCCGGTTCCGGCAGCCGCATGCTGGAATGGGCCGGCGCCGACCTCGATAGCGTATTTGCCCAACGCCGCAATGTGCTGAACCTACGTTATCTGCGCATGTTGCGCGACATTTTGCGTTTCAACCGGCAAGCTACGGCGATGGCCCTCGACGGCGGCGCCAGCCAGATCTCGCTGGGCTACTTTTTGGAAAAATACCGCTATGGCGATGCATTCCGCGACTGGTATCTACTGCCCATGGCTGGTTGCATCTGGTCCTGCCCGACCGAGAAAATGCTGGCGTTCCCGGTATCCAGCTTTATCCGCTTTTGCCATAACCACGGCTTGCTGCAAGTCCGCAACCGGCCGCAATGGCAGACTGTGCCAGGCGGCGCGCGCCAGTATGTGGAGAAAATGCTGGCCGCGATCCCCTACAAGCATTTGCAAACTCCGGTCACCGGCGTCACCCGTTTGCCGCACGGCGACAACACCAAAATCAAGATAGACACGGGCAACGGCAGCCACCTGTTCGACCATGTGGTGATGGCCGGCCATAGCGATCAAAGCCTGGCCATGTTGACAGATGCGACGGCGCAGGAAAGCAAGTATCTGGCAGCGATCAAGTACCAGACCAACCAGGCTGTGCTGCATACCGACGCCAGCCTGCTACCGCAAAACCGCAAGGCCTGGTCGGCCTGGAATTATCAGAGCAGTGGCGGCAGCGAGCAAAAGGTCTGCGTGCACTATCTGCTCAACCAGCTACAGCCATTGCCGTTCAAGACGCCACTGATTGTGTCGCTGAATCCGATCGAAGCGCCGGCAGCCGGCAGCGTGATCGAGAGTTTTGCGTATTCGCATCCGGTATTCGACGCG
Organism: Collimonas sp.; assembly: GCF_039923675.1. Classification (GTDB taxonomy): domain Bacteria; phylum Pseudomonadota; class Gammaproteobacteria; order Burkholderiales; family Burkholderiaceae_D; genus Collimonas. The sequence goes on along the minus strand of NZ_JBDTCG010000097.1, from coordinate 151,658 downwards.
CGCGCGGTCGAAGCGCAAGCGCATTTCAGCCGTATCCAGGGACAGCGCAACACCTGGTTTGCCGGCGCCTGGCTGGGTTACGGTTTCCATGAAGACGGCTTGAAATCCGGCCAGGAAGTGGCGCGCGCGATTCATCTGGCGCCGATGGCGGCGACGTCGGATTTCAGCAGCATGGCTGCCTGACCCCAAGCCTGTTGAATCGTGGACCTCATCATGCAAACGACGCCGCATCAAATCCAACTGTGCTTCGGCAAAGTCCGTCATCTGCGCCTGAAGCCGAAGCGTAACGCTTTCAGCTATGGCGTGTATTACTTGCGGCTGCCCCTGCGTACCTTGAGTACGCTTACGTCCGGTGGTTTCGACAATCCGTTTTTGTCGCGCAATCGCTTCAACCTTTTGTCGTTCCACGACAAGGATTACGGTGACGGCAAGCAAACGCCGCTGGACTGGATCGACGGCTTGCTGCGCGCGGAAGGCATCCATGACGCCCAAGGCGAGATCTGGCTACAGACCTTTCCACGGGTATTCGGCTATGCCTTCAATCCGGTTTCATTCTGGTTTTGCCACCGTACCGATGGCGCGCTGCGCGCGGTCTTGTGCGAAGTCCGCAATACCTTCGGCGAACGCCATTGCTATCTGCTGGAAGGCGTGGCGGGCGCCAATATTCCGTACGGCGTCGAATTGCGCGCCAACAAAATACTCCATGTGTCGCCGTTCTGCCGCGTCGAAGGCGTGTATCGCTTTCGCTTTTTCCGCGTCATGCATACCGGACGCAGCACTCATCAGCAAGATCACGAATGCACCACCGCACGCATCGACTATGACGATGCGTGCGGCCCGCTGCTGTTGACCAGCGTCAGCGGCAGTGCGCCGGCAGGCGTGGCGATTTCCAATGGGGCTATCGCCAAGGCCATGCTGGCCTATCCAATGATGACCTTCGGCGTGATTCTGAAAATTCATTGGCAGGCAGTCAGATTGTGGTGCAAGCGCGTTCCCTTTTTCAGCAAACCCGTTCCGCCATCCAGTGAGGTGACCCGATGAATTACGACTCCACCCATGCCAGCGCATTCAGCCTTAGCCCGGCGAATGCCTCTTTGTCGGCCGACGGTTATCCGCCGCAAGCGAAGTTCATTTTGCAAATGCTCAGCAAGCTGGAACATGGCGCCCTCACCATGCAGTTCCCGGATGGCCAGAGCGCTACCTTCGGCAAAGTCGATGACGCCCATCCACGGCCGTTGAGCATGACCCTGAAAAACTGGGATGTCTGCCATGCCGCGCTCAAGTCTGGTGATATCGGCTTTGCCGAAACCTATATCGACAAGCACTGGACCACCGACAACCTGCCGGGCCTGATCGAACTGTTCGTGCGCAACCGGCTGGCGGTCGAATCGATTATCTACGGCACCTGGTGGGGCAACCTGCTGTATCGCGTCAAGCACCTGTTCAATAACAACAGCAAAGCCGGCAGCCGCAAGAACATCCATACCCATTACGATATCGGCAACGATTTCTACCAGCTGTGGCTGGATCCATCGATGACCTATTCCAGCGCCCTGTTTTCCGACGGCCATGTGGAAAGCCTGCAGGATGCGCAAGAGGCGAAATATCACCGCATCCTGAAGCAGCTCGACATACAAGACGGCGCCCGGGTACTCGAGATCGGCTGCGGCTGGGGCGGCTTTGCCGAAATCGCCGCGCGCGACGCGGCTGCCCACGTTACCGGCTTGACCTTATCGACCGAGCAACTGCAATTCGCCAACCAGCGCCTGCAGCAGGCCGGCGTGGTCGACAAAACTGAATTGCTGCTGCAGGATTATCGCGACGTCAACGGCCAGTTCGACGGCATTGCATCGATCGAGATGTTCGAGGCGGTTGGCGAAAAATATTGGCCGGGCTATTTTTCCTGCGTTGCGCGCAACCTGAAAGCCGGCGGCCGCGCCTGCATCCAGAGCATCGTCATCGCTGACGAATTATTTGAACGCTATCGCAAAAGCACCGATTTCATCCAGCAGTACATTTTCCCGGGCGGCATGCTGCCCTCGCCTTCGGTATTTTGCAAACACGCTGAACAGCACGGTTTGCAAGTGGTCGATACGCTATTGTTCGGCATCGACTATGCGCGCACGCTGGCGGAATGGCGTAGCGCCTTCAAGCAGCAACTGCCAAGATTGCTGACGCAAGGCTTCGACGACCGCTTCCTGCGCACCTGGGATTTTTACCTGGCGTATTGCGAAGCAGGTTTCCGCGCCGGCAGCATCAATGTCGCGCAATTTACATTGCAAAAAATCTAAGCCGCGGAGGATGTATGACGCTACGGATGCTCTCGGTATCGCTGTTAACCCTGCTGACGGTCGGCAGCGCCAGTGCGGAAGGCAGCAACGATGCCGGCCTGAAGCCTGGCGCGCCGCTGTTTGTCGAAAGAGCCATTGCCGATGCGCGCCTGGCCGGCCAGGGCAGTTTTCGCTGGTTCGGCTTGCTGATTTACGATGCGCAGCTCTGGGTCGGCCCCAAAGGTTATCAGGCGGCAGCGCCAGATATTGCCCCTTTTGCGCTGGACCTGCATTACGCCCGTTCCTTTGACAGCGACAGCATAGCCGAAACCAGCATCGAAGAAATGAAAAAGACCGGTGAGGCCAGCGATGAACGTTATGGCCACTGGTTGCAGCAGATGAAAGGACTGTTCAAAAACGTGGTGAAGGGAACCCACGTCACCGGTATCTTCATGCCGGGCTATGGCGCCCGCTTCTTCCTCGACGGCAGAGCGCTCGGCGACATCACCGATCCGCAGTTCGCGCACGCCTTCTTTGCAATCTGGCTGAGCCCGAAAACCAGCGCGGCCGGGCTGCGCAAAAAACTGCTGGCAAATATCAAGCCTATCGAGCCACAGTGATGGACGCGTTCCGCTTCCGGCAACTGCTGGCATATGGCTTGTTCGGCATGCCGCTGGCGCTGGTGGCGTTGCCGGTATATGTCTATGTGCCGCATTTCTACGCGCAAAATTTCGGCCTGTCGCTAGCCGCCATCGGCGCTGTGCTGCTGCTTTCCCGCTTGTTCGATGCCTTTCTCGATCCTGCATTGGGCAACTGGCTCGACCGTTCGCGCAACCTGGATCGCTATGGCAACGCGATCCGCTTTTCGCTACCGTTTCTGCTGGCAGGCATGTACGGCCTGTTTATTCCACCCGCGTTTGCCCACTCCTTCGCCTTGTCCTGGCTACTTGGCAGCCTGCTGGTGGTCTATATCGGCTTCAGCCTGGCGACGATCGCCCATCAAAGCTGGGGCGCGGCCCTGACCCAAAGCCAGACGCAACGCACGCGCCTGACGGCAACCCGTGAAGGCTGCGGATTAATCGGCGTGATCCTGGCGGCGATCTTGCCGAGCATGATGCATATCCAGTGGCTGCCGCTGGTGTTTACCGTGGTTCTGCTTGGCAGCGCGCTGCTGCTACGCATGGCGCCGCGGCCGGTGATCGTGGCGTGCTTCAAGCCGCAGTCTGTCACAGTGGCGGCATGCGAACCATTTCGCAATCCCCGCTTTCGCTGGCTGCTCGCCGCATTCCTGATGAACGGCATCGCCGCCGCCATCCCGGCGACGCTGTTTTTATTTTTTGTCGACGACAGATTACGGCTGGCCGCCTTCAGCGGTCCGCTGCTGGTGTTGTATTTCATTGCCGGCGCCGCCTCGATGCCTGCCTGGCATGCCTTGGCTAAACGCTATGGCGAAGCACGCGCCTGGCTGGTGGCGATGCTGCTGACGATCTGCGCCTTCATCTGGGCTTACGGCTTGGGAGCCGGCGACCTTTTTCCCTTCGCCGTGATTTGCGTCATTTCCGGCTTTGCCTTGGGCGCCGACCTGGTACTGCCGCCGGCGCTGCTGGCCGCAGTCATCGGCCGCGCCGGCCATAGCGGCCAGAAAGAAGGCGCTTACTTCGGCATCTGGAACTGGGCCACCAAAATGAACCTGGCACTGGCGGCAGGTATTTCGCTGCCGCTGCTGCAGTATCTCGGCTATCAGCCCGGCAGCAATAGCCAGCACGGCGCGCATGCCTTGGCATGTGCCTATGCGTTGCTTCCTTGTGGATTGAAACTGCTGGCGGCGCTGATCTTGTGGCGCGCTCCTTTACACGACGTCTGAATCCGGAGTTTCCATCATGTACAAGCTGAAATCCTTGCTCATCACTGTTTGCCTATGCACGTGCATGGCGGCCTGCGGCACGACAGTCGAACCGGCGTATTATGCTGGCCAGCAACCGGCCCTCAATCTGCAACAGTATTTCAATGGCACACTCGACGCCTGGGGCATGTTCCAGGATCGCTCAGGGAAAGTCGTGAAACGTTTCACAGTGGTGATCGACTGTAGCTGGCAAGGCGATATCGGCACTCTGGATGAGCATTTCACGTATGCCGATGGTTCTACGCAGCGACGTATCTGGACCATCCGGAAAACAGCTGATAATGTTTACACCGGCAACGCTGCCGATATTGTCGGCGACGCCATCGGCCATACCGGCGGCAACACCCTGCACTGGGCTTATGTCATGGCGCTGCCGGTAGACGACAAGATAATTGAAGTTACATTCGACGACTGGATGATACTGATGAATGAAAAAATCATGCTTAACCACGCAGTCATGAGCAAATACGGCATCAAGCTGGGCGACATCACCTTATCGTTCAGTAAGCGTCATCCGGATATTCGTCCATGAAGCCTTTGAATCCTCCCATTACGGACTGGCGCAATTTGCGGGTCTGGATTATTGGCGCATCGAGCGGCATCGGCGCTGAAACGGCGCGGCAATTGCTGGCAAAAGGCGCGCGCGTCGCCCTCTCAGCGCGCAATGTCGAGGCCGTGCAGCAGATTGCCGCGGACCATCCCGAAGCGCTGAAACTGAGATTGGATATCACTTTACCGGGGACCGTGACCGCAGCGCGCGACAGCATCCTGCGGCAATGGGAGGGCATCGACCTGGTGCTGATCGTGGCCGGCGCTTATAACGAAATGCGCGCCGACAGATTCGATCTGAAAATCGCCAACCAGCTGATCGACACCAATCTGCGCGGCGTATTCAATTGCCTGGACGCGACCTTGCCGATGCTGCTGAGACAGGAAAAGGGGGCAATCGGCATCGTGGCTTCGGTCGCCGGCTATAGCGGCTTGCCGAAGGCTTTGGTCTACGGCCCGACCAAAGCCGCCTTGATCAATCTGGCGGAATGCCTGTTCCTTGACCTGCGGCCACGCAATATCGGCGTCTACCTGGTGAATCCCGGTTTCGTCGATACCCCGCTAACGGCGGGAAACAATTTCAAAATGCCCGCGCTGATGCCCGCGCCGGAGGCAGCGTCGGCTCTCATCAAGGGTCTGGAACGGGGCGATTTTCATCTGCATTTCCCGCGCCGCTTTACCAACTGGCTGCGGCTGGCGCGCCTGCTGCCGTATCGCCTGTATTTTGCGTTGATACACAAGGCGACCGGGTTATGAACAATCCGCAGACAAGAGCGGTGCATTTTTTTGAGAACCTGTCGCTCGACAGTTTGTCGGAACTGCCGTTGATCTATGCCGACGACGCCTGGTTCAAGGATCCCTTCAACGAAGTCAAGGGCGTGGCCGAGATCCGCCACATCTTTGCCCATATGTTTGTACAGGTCGATGGCGCGCGTTTTGTCGTGACCTCGCAACTGGCGCAAGATCAAAGCGCTTTCCTGACCTGGGACTTCGAATTCAGGATGAAACGGTTTTCCAAGGCGCCACAATCGATACGCGGCGCCACGCATCTGCATTTCAATGGCGCCGGCCTGGTCACTTATCATCGCGACTATTGGGACGCGGCGGAAGAACTGTACGAAAAATTGCCGCTGTTAGGCGGCTTGATGCGGATGTTGAAACGCGCCGCGCGCAAGTAGGCGGCAGCTGGCTATTTGGGAGCCGGCTTGGCTTTTCCCGCAGCAGGCTTTGTCTTGCCGTCGGCTACGCTGCCGGCTTTTTTTACTGCAGGCTTGGCCGCCGGTTTGCTGCGTGGTTTGGCAGGCGCTTTGGGGCCGCTCTTGGCATCACTCTTGGCGGCAGCGGTGGATGCGGGTTTCGCCGCCTTTTCTGTCGCCGCCACGCTGTTCACCGCTTGCTTGAACTGGTTTTGCAACAGGTCCCACCAGGCGTTTGCATTCCCTGGAGAGGAAGGCGCCGCTTCTGCCACCGTCGGCGCAACGGGTGGCTCCGGTTCATGCTGTTTCGGCGCTGCGGATGCAGTTGGACTTGACGCTGACGGCGCATCGCCATTCTGGGATGGATTCATGAAGGAAAACGGGAAACCCGACGGCATGCTCCAGGCGTTCGCCGCCGGTTCGCCGTCGTCCGTATCCGGTTGATTGACTGCGCCCATCGCCCGCAAGGCCGAGAGTGTCGCACTTTGCACTTCAAGCGCCTGGATCGTGGTGCGCAACATGTTCAGGTTGAGATTCAGCCATGATTCCACCGCCTTGAGGTCGGTGATTTTCTTGTTGATTTCTTCCACCGACAAGGTCGGCACAACCATCCCTGGCACGCCCATGCCGCCCCACATCTTCTTGATAAATTCGAGACTATCCTGCATTGCACCGGCTCCTGGAATATTAGAACTGCTCATTACCCATCTCCTTCAAGGAAAATCCATATTACCGCCGCCTCAGCTTCAGGGGCGCTGCATCTTGCATGTGGTGGGCAAAGCCGTCGCTTCCGGCGCCAGATAGCGCTCGGTCTTGAAGCCATAGCCGCTGCCTTCATTATCAAAACGGATACCGCCATCGGCAAGCTTCTGCATGACCGCCACATACAGCGGTTGTATCAGCTGATGATCGCTGGCGCGCATGCCGGCCTGGTGAAACTGACTCTTGTATTGCGCTCCTTCGAGCGCCCGCGCCACCGCTATTGCGTCCGTGGTCTGGGCTTTCTCGATTGCCGCCGCCAACATGTCGATCATGACATCCATACGCAAAAACAGATAGTCATCTTTCGGCTGCGGGAAGCGCTGGCGGAAACCGCGGTAGAACGCATCGCTGGCGGCATCCTGGACGCCATCCGCAACATTCGGATGCCACTCGGCAACAGCGCGCACGGTGCCTACGCCGGCATCGCCAATGGCCGCGGGCGCTCCCAGGCTGTTGGCATAGAAGGTGTAGAACTTGAGATGCAAGCCGGCTTCTTTCGCCGCTTTCACCAGCAAGGTCAGGTCGTTGCCCCAATTACCGGTGATCACGGTATCGGCGCCGCTGGCGCGAATCTTGGCGATGTAAGGGGCAAAGTCCTTTACCTTGCCGATCGGGTGCAGCTCATCGCCGACGATCTTGATGTCCGGCCGCGCCGCCTGCAGTTGCTGGCGCGCTGCCTTGGCCACCTGCTGGCCGAAACTGTAATCCTGGCCGATCAGGTACACGCTTTTGGCCTGGCGATCGTTTTTGATGACCTCTACCAGCGCGCGCATGCGCATGTCGGCGTTGGCATCGAAACGGAAGTGCCAGAAACTGCATTTCTCATTGGTCAGCGCCGGATCGACCGCCGAGTAATTCATGAACAGCACCCGATTGCCGGGGGTTCTGGCATTGTGCTTGTTGATCGCCTCCACCAACGCGCCGGCAACTGCAGAGCTATTACCCTCCAGCACGAACGGGATTTTCTGGTCGGTCAATTGCTTTAACTGCAACAAGGCGTCTTCGACCCCTTGCTTGCTGTCAAACACTGTCAGGCTCAGCGAATGGCGGCCATCTGGCAGGCGCACGCCGCCGCGCGCATTAACCTGTTCCACCGCGAAACGGATATTGTGCTCCACCGCCTCGCCGGCATTGGCAAACGGGCCCGACGTGCCTTCGATCATGCCCAGCCGGATCGGCGCCAGATTGGCTGGCATTGAGACGGACGCCGACGATGGCGCGAGCGCGCCAGCCAGCGTGAATGCCAGCGCAGCGCTGACGGTGAAACGTGTTCGGTGTAGCATCGGCAACTATTTCGGTTTCATATGGATACAATATTTTACGTGGTTTATTGCATCCCTCTGCGCTTACCGCGGTTAATCTGGACGGATCGTTTACACTATGCCGATGTCGTCTTCCTCTGAATACTCCTTGACTTCGAGCAACACTTTTCTCAGCCGTCGCAGATGGCTGGGCGTATTGCTGCTCACGGCTTTGCTGCACCTGCTCCTGATCGTCTGGGGCAGCCGTCAATTCAGCTTGCCGGTATCGGTTGAACGGCCTGAGAAGCTGGTGATGGCCAATATCGTTCCCCTGCCGCCGGTTGAAAAACCTGTGCTGTTGCCACAGGTGCCGAAGGCGCAACCCAAACCGGCTCCGAAACCGAGCTCCGCCGTGGCGACGGCTAAGCCACGCGCCCCCACCGAGCCGCCGGTAGAAGTACCGGATACGCCGATCAGGGAAACCGTGACCCCTATTGTCGATGCCCAGCCGGCCGGCCCAGCCATGGCTGACGCCACGGCGGGTAACGGCGCGAGCGCCGCCAATCCGGCCGCCGAACCGCCGGTTCCTGCAGCGCCTGCCGAAGCCGTCCCCGCCGCCGGCAAACGCTATCAGACCAGTCCGCCGCCTTCAGCGGAGCTCAAATACAATGTGGAAGCATTGCAAAAAGGCCAGAATTATCATGGCAGCGGTAAAATCACCTGGCAAACCGATGGCGCCAATTACACCATCAACGGCCAGGCCGGGGCGCTGTTCATTACCGTGCTGGATTTCAAGAGCGGCGGCGAAATCAATGGCTTCGGCGTAGCGCCGGTGATTTATACGCAAAAACGTTTTCGCAAACCCGCGACCGAAACCACCTTTGATCGCGAGCACAACAACATTGTCTTTTCGTCGTCGGCGAACAAATATCCGCGCAGCGGCGGCGAACAGGACCGCGCCAGCGTAGTGTGGCAGCTAGCCAGCATCGGCCGCGGCGACAGCGCGCAATTTTCGCCGGGGGCAGTGATCGACCTGTTTGTCGCCGGCCCGCTGGACGCCGAAACCTGGCGCATGCAAGTGGTCGGCCAGGAACAGCTCGAGGTTGACGGCAACAATCTCTCGGTGTGGCACGTGATCCGCATTCCTGAGCCGGGTTCTCACGAACAGCGGCTGGACATCTGGCTATCGCCGCAACAGGACTGGTATCCCGTCAGGTTGCGCTTTACAGAGACGGACGGGGACTATCTGGACATGTCGCTGTCCAAGCTGAAGCGTTTGGATACGGTACTGAATTAGACCCAGCTGGTGAGATCCAAGGAATCAGCAGCAACAACACAGCAATATTTTTTGGAAAATCATGAAATCAACCCTATCTTCTTTGCTGCGCCTGTCGGTGGCCGCCGCACTCTGCGGCAATCTGCTGAGTGCGTCCGCAGCCGGCGCGGACCATCCCGCCACCAAGTACAAGACCGATCTGCCGCCGTCGGCCGAGCTGAACTATACGATTCAAGCCAAGCAAGGCGGGATTACGCTGGGCGGCGAAGGCACGGTCAAGTGGCAGGTAGCCGACAAGCACTTCAGCGTCAACTCGGAAACCCGCGCCATGTTGTTCGGCAAAATCCTGGAATCATCCAGCGAAGGCGGAATTGACGATTACGGCCTGGCGCCGACACAGTTCATCAACAAGCGTTTTCGCAAGGAAGCTACGACCACGACTTTCCAGCGCGGCAATGACACTGGCGGCACCATCAGTTTTTCCGAATCCGGCGACACCTACCCGATCAAAGGTGGCGAACAGGATCGCACCAGCATCATCTGGCAGCTGATTTCCGTAGCCCGGGCGGCGCCGCAAAAATTCAAGCCAGGCTCCGACTGGACTTTCTTCGTGGCGGGCATGCACGATGCAGAACCGTGGACCTTCAAAGTCGTCAACACGGAAAAAATCAAGACGCCGATGGGCGATCTGGAAACCGTTCATTTTTTCAAGGCGCCGCCGCCAGACGCTAAAGACCAGCAGGTGGATATCTGGCTGGCACCCTCCCTGGAATGGTATCCCGTGCGTGTGCGCTTTACCGATCCGAACAAGGATTTTGTCGAACAAACCCTGCAGCAAGTCAGCAAAAAATAAGCAAGAACTAAGCAAGAAATAAGCAAAATACGAGAAAAAAGCGAGCAAAACCATGACTACAAATGTGACCACGCCAAATGGCGCCATCGTCCTCTTCAGCGGCGGCCAGGATTCCACCACTTGCCTGGCATGGGCGCTGGGGCGCTATGAACGGGTCGAGACGATCGGCTTCGACTACGGCCAGCGGCATGCCGTCGAGCTGACCGTACGGCCGGTCTTGCTGCAAAAGATCCGCGCCCAGTTTCCCCAATGGGCAGATAAACTTGGCGAAGACCACATGATCGACCTGTCGCTGATTTCAAAGATCTCATCGACCGCAATGACCGAGGATGTCGAAATCGTGATGCAGGAAAACGGCTTGCCGAACACCTTCGTCCCCGGTCGCAACCTGCTGTTCATGACTGTAGCCGCCACCGTGGCCTACCGGCGCGGTTTGAATGTGCTGGTCGGCGGCATGTGCGAAACCGATTTCTCCGGTTATCCCGATTGCCGTGACGACACCATGAAAGCCTTGCAGGTAGCGCTCAATCTGGGTATGGCGACGCGGCTCAAGCTGGAAACGCCGCTGATGTGGATCGACAAGTCGGAAACCTGGAAACTGGCGCAGGATTTGGGCGGCGACGGCCTGGTCGACCTGATCCGCGCCGATACCCATACCTGCTACCTGGGCGAGCGCGGCGCCTTGCATGACTGGGGTTATGGCTGCGGCACCTGCCCGGCATGTGCGCTACGGGCGCGTGGCTACCAGCAATACAAGCAAAACAAACAAACTTCAGCCAGTTGAATCGCGAACTCGGCGGTTAGTGCAGTGATTCACACTTGTCGGCACATAAAAGTGCGAATCACTACTCTAGCTGAGAAAAATCCTGAAATGCAAATATAAAACGGCGGGTAGATCTTCATCTACCCGCCGTTTTTTTAACGATCAACCGCGATCAACATTCAACTACGCAGCGATTGAACGAGGCAACTCCCCTTTTGCTTCAGGTGCAGCAAACTGATTCAGCAACTGTGCTTCCTTGGCGCGGGCTGCCGCCAGATGCCGGTCCTTGACGTGGCCGTAGCCGCGAATTTCTTCCGGCAGGCTGGCGATGGCGACCGCGCTGGCCAGATTATCGGCAGTCAGCTTCGGCAACAGGGAGGCGATGAGTTCCTTGTAATGCACGATCAAGGCACGCTCTTCCTTGCGCTCGGCGGTATAGCCAAAAATGTCCAGCGCGCCGCCGCGCAGGAATTTCAGTTTCGCCAGGACGCCAAAAGCGCGCATCATCCACGAACCGAACTCCTGTTTGATCAGATGGCCATGGGCATCGTGCTTGGCCAGCAATGGCGGCGCCAGATGGAACTTGAGCTTGTAGTCGCCTTCGAACATGGCGGCAATTTTCGCCTTGAAAGCACCATCGGTATACAAGCGTGCAACTTCGTACTCATCCTTGTAAGCCATCAGTTTGAACAAATACGTCGCCACCGCCGTGCTCAGGCGCTGCGTGCCGCGTCCGGCATCTGCATGTGGCTGCTCGGCGGCACGCACCTGCTCGACAAAGGCGCGGTACTGCTCTGCATAAGCGGCATCCTGGTAGGAAGTCAGGAACGCCACCCGGCGTTTGATCAGGTCGTCCAGATTAGGCGTGCGTTTGAACTCGATCACCTGCGCCGGCGTATCGCTGAGACGAGTGCGTTTTTCCAGCCCGGCCAAATCGATAGCTGCGGTACGGCCCCAAACAAAGGCTTGCTTGTTGAACGCCACTTGCAACGCGTTCAGTTCGATCGCCCGCATCAGCGATGCTTCCCGCAACGGTACCCAACCCTTTTGCCAGGCATAGCCCAGCATGAACATATTGGTGGCGATGGCATCGCCCATCAAGGCGGTGGCGATCTGGCCGGCATTGATGAACTCGACGCGGTCGCTGCCGCAGGCCGCGCGGATGTCGTGCTCGGCCGCTGCATCGGGAGATTGCCAATCGGGATTCTTGACGAATGCCGCGGTTGGCGTCTTGGTCGAATTGATCGCGGCGTAGGTGCGGCCTTCGCCCATGCGCGACAAGGCATCGCGATTGGCGCTGACGATGGCGTCGCAACCGATTACCAGATCGGCGTCGCCGGTGCCGACGCGGGTTGAATAGATATCATCGGGATGATCGGCCAGCCGCACGTGCGACATCACCGGACCGCCCTTTTGCGCCAGCCCGCTCATGTCCAGCACTGAACAGCCTTTACCCTCGACGTGCGCAGCCATCGCCAGGATCTGGCCAATGGTCACAACGCCGGTACCGCCGATACCCGTCACCAGGATGCCGAACGGCTTGATGGTGTTGGGCAAGACCGGCGACGGCAAAGCGGCGACAGGTGCGGCAGCGGCTGCCGGGGTTGCCGCTATCTTGGCCGGCTTCTTCAGGCTGCCGCCTTCGACCGTGACAAAACTCGGACAAAAACCGGTCACGCAGGAAAAATCCTTGTTGCATGAGGATTGGTTGATCTGGCGTTTGCGGCCGAGATCGGTTTCCAACGGTTCCACCGACAGGCAATTCGACTGCACGCTGCAATCGCCGCAGCCTTCACAGACGGCTTCGTTGATCACCGCGCGCTTGGCTGGATCCGGATACTCGTTGCGTTTCCGGCGGCGGCGCTTTTCCGAAGCGCAAGTCTGGTCGTAAATCATTGCCGAGGTGCCCTCGATCTCGCGCAGCTCACGTTGCACCGCATCGAGTTCGCTACGGTGACGGATCGTCACGCCAGGCGCCCAGTCGGTGCTGGAAGCATATTTTTCCGGCTCATCGGTCACCACGATAATCGGCGTCACGCCTTCTGCGGCGATCTGGCGTGAAATCATGGCCGGGTCGAGCGGGCCGTCGAAAGCCTGGCCGCCGGTCATCGCTACCGCATCGTTGAACAGGATCTTGTAGGTGATATTGACCTTGGCGGCGACCGAGGCACGGATCGCCAACAGGCCGGAGTGGAAATAAGTGCCATCGCCGAGATTGGCGAACACGTGTTTTTCCGAGGTAAATGGCGCTTGCCCGACCCAAGTCACACCTTCGCCGCCCATGTGGGTGAAAGTGGACGATTCGCGGTCCATCCACAGCACCATGTAATGGCAACCGATACCCGCCAGACCGCGGCTGCCATCCGGCAGCTTGGTGGAAGTATTGTGCGGACAGCCGGAACAGAAATGCGGCACACGATCCTTGTTCGGATCAGGTTTGCTGCTGATGTTCAGCAGCGCTTCCTTCGCTTCCAGATAGGCTACCCGTTGCTGCACACGCTGCGCCACCGGATGGCCGGCAAAATATTTCGAGACGCGGGTCGCAATCGCCCGGGCGATTTGCGCCGGATTCAATTCATAGGTCGCCGGCAGCAGCCAGTCGCCATGGCCTTCGCCGCTGCGGTTGCTCCACTCGCCGGTATCGTCGAACTTGCCGACCACGCGTGGCCGCACATCGTCGCGCCAGTTGTACAGTTCTTCCTTGACCTGGTATTCCAGGATCTGGCGTTTCTCTTCCACCACCAGGATTTCTTCCAGGCCCTGTGCAAACTCGCGTACGCCTTCCGCTTCCAGCGGCCACGTCATGCCGATCTTGTACAGACGGATGCCGATGTCGCGCGCGACGGTTTCGTCGATGCCGAGATCGGCCAGCGCCTGGCGCGTATCCAGATACGATTTGCCGGCGGTGATGATGCCGATCTTGGCGCGTGGGCTGTCCCAGATGATCTGGTTCAGCTTGTTGACGCGGGCGTAGGCCAGCGCGGCGTACCATTTGTAATTGTTCATCCGCGCTTCTTGTCCCAGCACGGTGTCCGGCAAACGGATATTCAAACCATCGGCAGGCAATTCGAAATCGGTCGGCAAGACAATCTTTACGCGGTCCGGATCGAGATCGATCGAGGCGCCGGATTCGACCAGGTCGGTGACGCATTTCATCGACACCCACAAGCCGGTATAACGGCTCATGGCCCAGCCGTGCAAGCCGTAATCCAGATATTCCTGCACCGAAGACGGGTACAGTACCGGGATACCGCAGGCCTTCAGGATGTGTTCGCTTTGATGCGCGGTAGTCGATGACTTTGCCGCGTGATCATCACCTGCCAATACCAGCACGCCGCCATTCTTGGAGGTGCCGGCCATATTGGCGTGCTTGAAAACGTCGCCGCAGCGATCGACGCCGGGGCCTTTGCCGTACCACATGCCGAATACGCCGTCATATTGCGCGCCCGGAAACAGGTTCACCTGCTGCGTACCCCAGACACTGGTGGCGGCAAGGTCTTCGTTCATTCCGGGGTGGAATTTGACGTGGTGCGATTCAAGATATTTTTTTGCCTTGGCGGCGGTCAGGTCGACACTGCCAAGCGGTGAGCCACGATAGCCGGTAACGAAACCGGCGGTGTTCAAACCAGCCATCACATCGCGCTGCCGTTGCAACATTGGCAAACGAATAATGGCCTGCGTGCCCGTCATGAAAGCACGGCCACGTTCTAGTGTAAATTTGTCATCAAGGGTGATGTTATCGCCTTCAGACGCTTGCGCCGTTTGTGCGGGCAGCAAGTCTTCCGCCGATTTGAGTGGTGCGTTCATTCAGTCTCCGTGCCAAAAATTATGTTTTTGATTGCACTGCGTGGAGGTTATCCTACGCGGTCAAACGTCTTTGCCTTGTGGGCAAATCGTTCATTTTTTTCCTGCATTTTTCCTGCCTGTTACGGCCCCAAGATTATCACATGCGGGGGGCCGACTCAATGCACGGCGCAGCAATCAGGCAGGCCGGTATCGGGGTAACAACTGTAACAACTGGTAAATCGAGTAGATCAGAAGAGCGACTGGGCGTGTAATGGCACCTTGTCTGATATGGTTGAATACCTCCCCTGGACCAGCCATGTCGGGCATTCCTCCCTCTAGTGTTCCCATTATCACTAGTTCGCGGATTCTGCTCTCCCCGGCAGGATCCGCTTTTTTATTTCAACGCCAGATTAGTTTCGCCTGCCTGCAAAGCATTCGCCGGCAATGGCTCCTGCGTTTTCAGGCGCGCATAGACGGGCGTGAAATCCGGTGCGGTATCATCGAACAGCTGCTTGAAATCATTGATGACAAAATAGGTTTCCTGATACGAGTCGATCTTGTACAAGGTGCGCATCACGCGTTCGACATCGAACGGCAAACGCAACGGCGCCGGACTGCTCAGACAATGCTCGATTTCGCCGCCCGACGACAGGATACCGGCGCCATATACGCGCAAGCCTTCCGGACTCTGGATCAGGCCGAATTCAACCGTATACCAGTACAGGCGCGCCAGCATCGACAGGCCGTCCAGTTTCATCGCCTTCAGGGCGCCGATGCCGTAGTCCTGCAAATGGTCGGCAAAAATCGGGTTGAACAAGAGTGGAACATGACCGAAAAAATCATGGAAGACGTCCGGCTCGACGATGTAGTCGAACTCTTCCGGGTCGCGCAGCCAGACCGTGACCGGGAAGCGGCGATTGGCCAGGTGCTCGAAGAAAGTGTGATCCGGCACCAGGCCAGGCACCGCCACCAGCGTCCAGCCGGTGGCCTTGAACAGCAAGGCCGAACTTTCTTCAAAACGCGGAATGCCGTCGCCGATGTTCAGCAGCTCCAGGCTTTCAATGAACACATCGCAGGCCCGGCCCGGGATCAGCTTGGCTTGCCGTTGATACAGGCGACGCCACAGTGCATGCTGCTCCGGCGTGTAGGCATCCCAATCCTGCTTGACCACGTATTGCGCATCGATCTTGCTGTAGTCGCCGCGCAGCGAGGCGCCGTCCGACTTTTCAGCGACGGTGGCAAAAAAATCATCGGTGTTCAGGCTCATGCCCATTACGTTTGCATTCATTCTGTTTGTCCCGGATCCAAGGCGTTTTGCTACGTTTATGCGTACACGTTTATGCGTACAGTATACGGGCGAGTCGGAGGCAGTTAATTGCAAAATTAATTCCTCTGACTGAGATTTGCGCATTAATATATCAAAAACACCTATATTTGAGGTTATTTATGCCAACCATTGCATTGGATGCAACCGATCGTAAAATCCTGGCGATCTTGCAGGAAGATGGGCGCCTGAGTAATCAAGAGGTGGCCGAGCGCGTCAATCTGTCGCCGTCGCCTTGCCTGCGCCGCATCAAACAGCTGGAACAAGCCGGTGTGATACGTCAATATGTGGCGCTGCTGGAACCGGACAAGATCGGCCTCGGCCTGCTGGCCTATATCAACGTCCGCCTGGAAAAACATAGCGACCCGCTCTATCTGAGCGGCACCAAAGCGGCAGCGGCACAGCATCAGACCATGTCACCACGGGTCTCTTTCTCGACGGCAGTGGAACGCTGGCCGGAAGTGGTTGCCTGTTATGCAATGACCGGCGAAATGGATTTTCTGCTGAGGGTGCACGTGGAAGACATGGCGCACTTTTCGCGCTTCATGATGGAGACATTGCTGCGTCATCCGGCGGTACTCGACGTCAAATCGAGTTTTGCCCTGCAACGGGTGAAAGACACGACGGCGCTGCCCTTGCTTTAAGCGGACCAACGCTTCATTTATCGCGATTAACTCCCCGCAAGTTGCCCAGCCACTTCAGCGCCGCGCGCAGATTGGCTTTGAAGGTGTAATCGAGCCTCGCCACCTGTTCTTGAACCGCTTCTTGTAGCACGCTGGCGGGACTTGCCGGTGGCAGTTTCAGGTAGGCGTCGGCCTCGCCGTAATCGCGATGGATCGCCATGCCGGCTTTCCTGGCGATGTGCATCATCACTTTGTTGGATGACAGGCAGTGCATATACAAGGTATCGATATCGACATTGCGGCAACGTATCGCTGCGCGTTCGAACAAATGGCTGCCGACGCCCATGCCGCGCGCCGACGCGGCCACCGAGACGCCGAATTCGGCCACTCTTTCCTTGGTAGTGGATGCGCTCACAGAAGGCAGCGCTTCGCGCGGCGCAAATGCCAGATGGCCGACCCCGAGCAAGCGCAATTTACGGTCGTAGACGCCGAACACGGTATCGCGAGAGAAGTCGATATTGTCGACGTAGCGGCTGACCAGGTCATCCGACAGCACCGAGCCGAAGCGCAGCAAACGGTCGCCGCTGCTCAATGCCAGGAAATGACGCAACAGCCGCTTACGTGCACGCCGCGACAATTCCTTGACGAAGATGGTCGGCCGCGACGTCTTGGCATGGTCAGAGCCGCCAGCGGGTATCCCGCTGGTGCCGCCCACCTTCGCATCTGTCGCCGTCATCCTGGCCTCTCTGGTCGGATCAGCTGATCCGGATTATCGCCGCTGCGCTTGCACCAGTTGCTCAACCACCTCGACCCGGGCGGCGTGAATCGCTTCGGGTATCCGCTGCGGCTGCTGCTGGAACATGCCGGCAATCACGCCGGCGTTGACCGACTGCGCCGCCCGCAGCGCAGCCTGCAAATACGCCAACTGCGGAAACGGCTTGTCTTCATAGCCGGTCCTGCCGCGGGAATCGCATTCGGTGGCACGTAGCATATCAATAAAACGCTCGGGCTTGCGAAAGGCGTCGCAGCGTCCCAGCAAGTTGACGATGGTGCTGGCACGCAGCTCGAAAGCGCGGCCGACGTTGCCATGCTCCCGCGTCGTCATCAGCGCCAGGTCGCGCGCTTCGCTCGGCACTTTAAGACGCTGGCAAACCCGCTCCGCCAGTTCCAGCCCAAGGCTTTCATGGCCGTGATGGCTGGGCCAGCCGGCCGCCGGCGTCACGCCCTTGCCCAGGTCATGCATGATGCAGGCAAAACGCACCGGCAGCGGATAATTTTCACGGGCGGCAGTGTCCACCACCATCATCACGTGTACGCCGGTGTCGATCTCCGGATGATATTTCTCCGGCTGCGGAATGCCCCACAAAACGTCCAGTTCCGGCAAGATGCGCGCCAGTGCGCCGCATGCGCGCAAGACTTCAAACATGCGCGATGGCCGGTTTTCCATCAGGCCGCGCGCCAGTTCTTGCCAGACGCGTTCCGGCACCAGTGCATCCACTTCGCCGGCTGCCACCATGTTCTGCATCAATGCGTTGGTCTCCGGCGCCACTGTAAAATCGGTGAAGCGTGCGGCAAACCGGGCGACGCGCAAGATGCGCACCGGGTCTTCGGCGAAAGCATCGGAGACATGACGGAAGATGCGGTCCTGCAGATCCTGGCGGCCGTTGAACGGATCGGCCAGGGCGCCGTCGTCGGCGCGCGCGATGGCGTTGATGGTCAGGTCGCGGCGCACCAGGTCTTGTTCCAGCGTGACGTCGGACGCGGTATGGAACACAAAACCTTTGTAGCCAGGCGCAGTCTTGCGCTCGGTACGCGCCAGCGCATATTCTTCATGCGTGTCCGGATGCAGGAACACCGGGAAATCCTTGCCGACCGGACGGAACCCTTGCGCCAGCATGTCTTCCGGCGTCGCGCCGACCACCACGTAATCACGGTCCTTTACCGGAAACCCGAGCAATTCGTCGCGTACTGCGCCGCCAACCGCAAAAACTTTCATGTCTTCAATTGAACCCGTAATGAAATGCAAATCCGGCAATCCTTAACCTGGTAATACTTCCGTTTCCGCCAACGCCTCGCGCATCCAGCGCGTCACCGCCGGGTGGGCCTGGACTCGCTCGGCATAGGCTTGCAGAGCCGGCGCCAGCGATACGCCATAACTGTGGAAACGCATCACGACTGGCGCAAAGTAAGCGTCGGCAATCGAGAATGCGCCAAACAAGAACTGATGATGACCGAATTCTGACAAGCAGGTTTCCCAGATTTCAACCACCCGGGCGATATCGGCCTGGGAGCCGGCGGTACGTCCATGGCCCGGCTTGTGGGCGCGAATATCCATCGGCATATCTGAGCGCAAAGCGGAAAATCCCGAATGCATCTCGGCGCATATGGAGCGCGCGGTGGCGCGCGCCAGCGTGTCCTGCGGCCACATGCCGAGATCGGGAAACTGTTCCGCCAGGTATTCGCAGATGGCCAGGGAATCCCAGACCGGCGTCTCGCCCACCATCAAGATCGGCACCCGGCCGCTGGCGCAATAGCGCCCTATTTCGTTGGCGGTATGCGCCTGACGCAACAGGATCTTGTGCTCTTTGAAGGGTATGCCGAACGCGGTCATCGCCACCCACGGCCGCATCGACCATGAGGAATAATTTTTATTGGCGATCACCAGCGTCAGGCCCCCATCTCCGGCTTTCTTCAAGGAAGCCGACAGGCTTGGATCGAGTTCTGTGGTTTGCATATACCGCTCCGAGACTACGAATGTCAAAATTCCACGCAATATTCCTGCCGGGCGCCGACTGCAGAAATACGACGGTCAAGGCAAAGCCGATTCGACAAACCCCTTAGGCGCAACGGTGCCCAGACGCGCCTTCAGGGATTGCGGCTTGCCGTCAAACAAGGCAGCGTAGTAAGTCGCATTGGAGAGCACGTTCTTGACGTAGCCGCGGGTTTCGTTAAACGGAATCGACTCGGCAAAGATCGCCCCTTCCACCGTGCCAGGCAAGGTCGAACGCCAGGCGCGCGGCCGGCCGGGGCCGGCGTTGTAGGCGGCAGAGGCCAGCGCTTGGGAACCGTCCAGATCAGACAGCACCATGCTGAGATAATTCGTCCCCAACATGATATTGGTATTCACATCAGAAATCTGGTCTGTGGTAAAACCGTTCAGCCCGATTTTCTTGGCGACCCATTTCGCCGTCGCCGGCATCACCTGCATCAGGCCACTGGCGCCGACATTCGAACGGGCGCTGCGCATGAATCGCGACTCTTGCCGGATCAGGCCGTATACCCAAGCCATGTCGAGACCCAGGTTTTGGGTATTTGTGCTCATGACATCGCGATGCGGCGACGGGAAGCGCTGGCTGAAATCGACCTCGACCTTGGTGCGGTCGGATGTATTCACCATGCGATCCAGGATATCGTTCCGCCGTGCGAATTCGGCAGCCGTCAGCAATTGGCGGTCAGTCATTCCGCGCAATTCCCAGTTCCATTCGCGCACGGCTTCAAAACGCAGATTCATGTCGAAGAAACGCAAGGCGCGACGGAAACCCTGGTTACTTGTCATCGCCGCCATTTCGGCCGGGGTGAATGCCTGCGTGGAAGACACTGCAATAATCTTTTGCCCCAGTTCTTCCAATGCCAGCTGGCCATAGAAATTGGTCTGGTCCGCTATCGACTGGAACTTCTCCTGTGCTTGATCAACCTTGCCTTCGACCTGGTCGGCGCGGGCCAGCCAATAGACCCAGGTCGGATCGCTACGCAAAGCCTCCGGCATCGCTTCGATGCCGCTGCGGACCAATTTCCAGTCGCCGCCGCGCAGCGCTGAACGCACGCGCCATTGATAGGCATCACTGGATAATGACGCATTGTTCTTTACTTGCCGCCAGTAATCAATGGCTTGCGGCTCCAGCTTGAGCGCCGACTGCAGCGCGATCTGCGCCCAAGCCAGTGAACGTTCCGAGGTTGACAGCTGCTCGGAAGAGGTATTCAGTGCTCCCGCGGCACGTCCGGTATCGTTTTTGGCTACACGCCCCAGCGCCAGAATGAATAACTCATGGCCGCTGCGGCCGGCGCCAGGACCGCGCGCCACCACCAGCGCCGATTTATCGGTCGCTTGCGTCACCTGGGTATCGTCGGCATCGATAAACGGCGTCATCCGGCGCGCCACGCCGGCAAAGCCGGACTCTACCGCCAGCCGTATCTGGAACCAGACATCATCGGCTGTGAACTGGCCATTTTGCGCCAGCGTGCCGATCAGATCGGTACAACCCTGGCCATAGTCTTTCGGCGTGATCAGCAAGGCGCGCGCCTGCGGCGCCACATTCGTGCCTTTCGAAGCCGCCGAGGTCAACGCATAGCATTTCAGCTGCGTGTCGTCATCAAGTACGAATTTTGGATATTGCTCGTCAAACGTAGCCCAGTCCCCGGCCTTGCCTAGCTCCAGCAACCAGTCGTTGCGCAGCCGGTCGGCGATCGCGCTGCCGTCGTAACGGCTGAGATAGTCGCGAATGTCTGCCTGCGGAGCGACCAGGTCCTTGATCAACGGTTTCAGACGGTAATAATCGACATACGAAGGAATGTCATAATCACTCAAGGTAGAAGCCAGCAGCTCTGCTTTGTCGGGGTTATTTGCGCGCGAGGCATCGCGCAGGGCCAGGAATGCATCATCCTGGCTGGCGTAGCTGCCGATAGCAGCGCTGTTTGTGGAGCGCTTTTGCGCATAAGCTGTACTTGTCACCACGGCGGAGGACGCCACGGCGACGGCGATAACAGCAAGCCATTTCTTTTTAAGCATGTTAAACCTATTTTTTACGGGTACGAACGATGACGCCTAGCATAGCATGTGATGCCAGTGATGCAACACCGGAAAGCGGCTCGGACAAAGCGTTATTGCGACCTGCGCTGCTGGCGGCGCGACGCGCGATAGATGCGGGCAGGCGGCAGGATTGGGACGCGGAACTCGGGCGGCGGGTAATTGCCTGGGTCACGCAGTGGCGGCAAACCAATCCGGATGGCGTGCTGGGAATCTATTGGCCGATCCGCGGCGAACCGGATTTGCGGCCGGCCTGTGCAGAACTGGCGGCGCGCGGGCTGCAGCTGGCGTTGCCGGTCGTGGTCGCCAATGACCAGCCTTTGCGCTTTGTGGCGTGGACGCCGGGTGAGAGCATGAACAAGGATAGTTTCGGCGTTTCAGTACCGGCCAGCAATATGACTGCGACACCATCGGCCTTGCTGATTCCCTGTGTCGGCTTCAATCGCCGCAAGGTAA
This sequence comes from Collimonas sp., assembly GCF_039923675.1. Lineage (GTDB taxonomy): Bacteria > Pseudomonadota > Gammaproteobacteria > Burkholderiales > Burkholderiaceae_D > Collimonas. The sequence continues at coordinate 129,852 of NZ_JBDTCG010000097.1, read as the reverse complement.
GGCTCGGCTATGGTGGCGGCTTTTATGACAGGACGCTGGCGCCGACGCCGCGTCCGCAGGCAATCGGGATTGCCTATTCCTGCGGACTGGTGGATTTTGACGGCGCGCCGCATGATATTGCGCTGGACGCCATCATCACTGAAACAATCAGCTTATAACCGCTTACAATTTTAAGCGCTGCCAGATGGCGACCGTCGCCAGCGACTGGTTCAGCGTATAGAAGTGCAATCCTGGCGCGCCGCCGGCAAGCAAGCGCTCGCATAGCTGCGTCACCACATCCAGGCCGAAAGCCTTGATCGAATCGGTATCGTCGCCATAGCTGGCCAGCTTGAGACGGACCCAGCGCGGGATCTCGGTGCCGCACATGTCGGAAAAACGCATCAGTTGCGAATAGTTGGTGATCGGCATGATGCCGGCAATCACCGGCACTGTAGCACCCAGTTTTTGCGCTTCGTCGACAAAGCGGAAGTACGCATCCGCATTGTAGAAATACTGGGTGATGGCGCCATTGGCGCCGGCTTTCACCTTGCTGACATATCGCTGCACATCGTCTTGCGGCGACTTTGCCTGCGGATGCATTTCAGGATAAGCCGCAACTTCGATATGAAACCAGTCGCCGGTTTCTGCGCGAATGAATTCCACCAGCTCATTCGCATAGCGGAACTCGCCGGAAGAAAAATCCACCGCGCCGTAGCCGCTGGGTAAATCGCCGCGCAAGGCGACCAGGCGCTTGATGCCGTGATCCTTGTATTGCGTCAGGATGGCGCGCAACGATTCGCGCGAACTACCCAGGCAAGACAGATGCGGCGCCGCTTCGTGGCCTTCGCTGCGGATATCCAGCACCGTATCCAGCGTACCTTTTTGAGTCGAACCGCCGGCGCCGAAAGTAACCGAAAAATAGCGCGGATGCAGCTCCGCCAGCTTGGCGCGCGTCACCCGCAGCTTTTCGGTGCCCTCAGGTGTCTTCGGCGGGAAAAACTCGATACTAAAATTCTTTTGTGCCATTTTCTGTGCCAATCAATTCTTCTTCAACAACAGCGTGGACAGCGCCCACGAAACGATGCTGTACAAGATTGCGCCGCCTACCGCCGCCCAGAAACTGGCGACATAGAAACCGCTTACCAGATGCGACACCAGCCAGAACATCAGGCCGTTAATGATAAAGATGAACAAACCCAGGGTCAGCAAGGTGGCCGGCAAGGTCAGCAGTAGCAGCACCGGACGGATCAGGGTATTGATGAAGCCCAGCACCAGCGCCGCGATCAGTGCCGCACCGAAACTGGTGAACTGCACTGAATGCATGAGATACGGCACCGCCAGCAAGGCCAGGGTATTGATCAGCCAGGTTATCAGTAAGCGCATTGGGTTTTCCTCTTGGTTATGGGAGATCTGCCTGCCGCCATGCATCACTGCACATGGCGGCAGGCGGCCGAGCTGTTAGTAGCGGTAGTGTTCCGGTTTGTAAGGGCCGGTTTGCTTGACGCCGATGTAAGCAGCCTGTTCTTCAGTCAGTACCGACAGTTGCGCGTTCAGTTTTTTCAACTGCAGGCGCGCGACTTTTTCGTCCAGGTGTTTTGGCAAGGTGTACACGCCGACCGGATAGGCCTTGGTGTTCACAAACAATTCGATCTGGGCGATGGTCTGGTTGGCGAACGACGAGCTCATCACATACGATGGATGGCCGGTGCCACAACCCAGGTTGACCAGGCGGCCTTCGGCCAGCAGGATGATGCGCTTGCCGTCCGGAAAAATGATGTGGTCGACTTGCGGCTTGATGTTTTCCCAGGTGTGTTGCTTGAGTGCGGCGACTTCGATTTCATTGTCGAAGTGACCGATGTTGCAAACGATCGCCTGGTCTTTCATCTTTTGCATGTGCGCATGTGTGATCACGTGATAGTTGCCGGTGCAGGTGACGAAAATGTCGCCGTGCTCGGCCGCGTATTCCATGGTCACCACACGATAGCCTTCCATCGCCGCCTGCAAAGCGCAGATCGGATCGACTTCAGTCACCCAGACTTGCGCCGACAAAGCGCGCATGGCTTGAGCCGAACCCTTGCCGACATCACCGTAACCGGCGATCACGGCAACCTTGCCGGCGATCATGACGTCAGTGGCGCGCTTGATGCCGTCGACCAGCGATTCGCGGCAACCGTACAGGTTGTCGAACTTGGACTTGGTGACGGAATCATTGACGTTGATGGCAGGGAAAGCCAGCTTGCCTTCCTTGTGCATCTGGTACAAGCGATGCACGCCGGTGGTGGTTTCTTCAGTCACGCCCTTGATCTGGGCCAGACGGGTCGAATACCAATTCGGCGCTGTCGCCAGCTTTTTCTTGATCGCATTGAACAGGCAGATTTCTTCTTCGGAACCTGGGTTATTCAAGACCGATGCGTCCTTTTCCGCGCGGGTGCCGAGATGCAGCAGCAGGGTTGCGTCGCCGCCGTCATCCAGGATCATGTTGGCTTGCTCTTCACCCGGCCATTCAAAAATGCGGTGGGTGAATTCCCAGTAGTCGTCCAGCGATTCGCCCTTGAAAGCGAACACCGGCGTGCCGGCCGCAGCGATGGCGGCGGCGGCGTGGTCTTGGGTCGAGTAGATATTGCAGGATGCCCAACGGACTTTCGCACCGAGTGCTTCCAGTGTCTGGATCAGCACCGCGGTCTGGATCGTCATGTGGATCGAACCGGTGATGCGCGCGCCCTTGAGCGGCTGGGCCGCGGCGAATTCGTCGCGGATCGCCATCAGGCCCGGCATTTCGGTTTCGGCGATCTTGATTTCTTTATCACCCCAGCCGGACAGGCTGATATCGGCAACGACGTAGTCTTGAGTTGAAGAGGTTGTAGAGTTCATTACAGCGGCGTTCATCACGCCCTCCTTTCGTTAGAAAAAAAGTAACGTGAGCGCGGTTGCATGTTGACTGTACCAAGCCTGGCAGACCATGTCTGTCGCAACGCTCCTTGGATACGGCCTGTCATTTTAAAGCAAATTGGCGGGTTTACGGCTGGCCGCAATACAAATTCCGGCTATCCGGATCAATGAATAGCCGGACTGCTATCAAACCCAGCCCATTTCATGCAATTCGCTCTTGATATAAGCATAGTAGATCGGCGCCGCCACCAGTCCCGGCAAGCCGAATGCGGCTTCGGCCAGCACCATCATCAGCAGCAGCTCCCAGCTGCGCGCATTGATCTGGGTGCCGACGATTTTCGCATTCAGGAAATACTCCAGCTTGTGAATCACCACCAGGAACACCAGCGCGGCAAGAGCGACATATATCGATACCGATAAGGCGACCAGCACGATCAGCGTGTTGGAAATCAGGTTGCCGATTACCGGCAGCAGTCCCGCCAGGAAGGTGACGATGATCATGGTCTTGGTCAACGGCAGATGAATGCCGCCAAGCCGCAGCACCACCAGCAGGAAGATCGCCGTCAAGGTCGTGTTCAGCAGCGAAATCTTGATCTGGGCGAACACCACGCGGCGGAAGGCATCCGCCAGCAAATGCGCACGGCCCAGCAGCTCGCTCGCCAGCGGTTGCAGCAAAGGCATCGGATGCGCCGCATTCAACGCCACCATGGCGCCCAGCACCATGCCGATCAGCACATGCACGAATACCTGCACCGCCTCGCGGCCCGCCAGTTGTACTTCACCGCTATGCGATTGCAGCCAGTCGCCGATCATTTGCCGGATATCCTCGACATCATCGGGCAGATACTGTTGCAGCCAAGCCGGCAGCTGGGTGCGCGCCTGGTCCACCACTACCATCAATTTCGACTGCAGCACTTGCAGACGGTCGGGGCCGCCGTGAAAGAAAGCGATCAAGCCAAAAATGAGCAGGGTCAGCAAGCCGATGATAATCGCCGACAAGAACACCACTGAAATCAGATGGGCACGTTCGCTGGTCAGCCGGCGCTGGACAAACGGCGTCAGCGTCCGCACCAGTTCGTACACCAGCAAGCCGGCCAGCAGGGCTGTCAGCATGTGCAAGGACATGACCAGAAACAGCACCGCCAGCGCCACCAGCCAGGCGGCCAGGCGAAAGCGTGGCAACTCGGTGACTACCGGACGCAGCTGACGGGAAGCGGAAGGGAATTCGGGCACGGATTTGCGGGCAGAGGCCATGTGGGGACTTGGTTAGATCAAGCACATTACGACGAGGGCGAAGTAATGCTCTTGTATCTTTCTTTTAGGATAGTCACTGAGATGATCAGTGTAACAAGTCGTAACCATCGTGCAAAGCACGATTCTGGCATCGCAGATAATCGGTATGGGCATGGCGGGCAAAAACCCGCCATGCCTGATCACTCGATTACAGGGCAGCGGCTTTCAGGGCGGCAGCCTTGTCGGTGCGTTCCCAGGTGAATTCCGGCTCTTCGCGGCCGAAATGACCGTAAGCTGCAGTCTTTTGGTAAATCGGCCGCAGCAAGTCAAGCATCTGCACGATACCCTTAGGACGCAGGTCGAAATGCTCCAGCACCAGTTGCGCCAGCTTTTCGTCGCTGATCTTGCCGGTGCCGAAAGTAGTCACCATCACCGACGTCGGCTTGGCGATACCGATAGCATACGAAATCTGGATCTGGCAACGGCTGGCAAGACCGGCTGCCACGATATTCTTTGCCACGTAGCGGCCGGCATACGCCGCCGAACGGTCGACCTTGGACGGATCCTTGCCGGAGAATGCGCCGCCGCCGTGGGGCGCTGCGCCGCCGTAGGTGTCGACGATGATCTTGCGTCCGGTCAGGCCGCAATCGCCTTGCGGACCGCCGATGACGAAACGGCCGGTCGGGTTGACCAGATAGCGGGTATTCTGCAGCCATTCCTTCGGCACCACCGGCTTGATGATTTCTTCAATTGCCGCCTCCTCAATTGCCTTATGCAGCATTTCCGGCGCGTGCTGGGTCGACAGCACCACGGTATCGATCGCCACCGGCACGCCGTCGACGTATTTCAGCGTGACTTGCGATTTGGCGTCCGGACGCAGCCAAGGCAGGCGGCCGTCCTTGCGCAATTGCGACTGGCGTTCGACGATCCGGTGAGCGTAGTAGATCGCGGCGGGCATCAGTTCCGGCGTTTCATCGCAGGCGTAGCCGAACATCAGGCCCTGGTCGCCGGCGCCCTGGTCGAGATCAAGGCCCTTGCCTTCATCCACGCCTTGGGCGATATCCGGCGATTGCTTGTCATAGCCGACCAGCACCGAGCAGCTCTTGTAGTCGATGCCGTAGTCGGCGTTGTCGTAGCCGATACGCTTGATGGTTTCGCGCGCAACGGCGATGTAATCGACATTGGCAAAGGTGGTGACTTCGCCGGCCAGTACTACCAGGCCGGTATTGCAGAGGGTTTCAGCGGCGACCCGGGCTTGCGGGTCCTGGGTGAAAATTGCGTCGAGAATCGCGTCGGAGATTTGATCCGCGACTTTGTCGGGGTGACCTTCAGAGACGGATTCCGAGGTGAAAAGGTATTCATGTGCCATTGCAAGCTCCAACAAAAAACAAGTGGTGACCATGTCGCAGTCAAACCTGTTGAGCCTGCGACGCTTTAGCGAAATTTGTATTCCGCCTCGCAAGTTGTCTATTAACTCGGCGGATAGTACTGATAATGCGGATTACTTGCTGCTTACTATATATTAAGATGATTCTTATAAGCAAACTTCTGCAATTCAAAAACGATATTGCAACGTCATTTGAATTCCAGACTATTGTGCTATTTTACGCCTCTTGAAAAAAATCGGCAAAATCCGGCCCCGTTTGAGGTCTTGTCTAGCTCTTTTAGGCTCATCCAATGCTTGTATCACTCTTTCGCCTGCTATCGACATTACCGCTTTCTTTCTTACATGCAATAGGCACGGCCGGCGGCTGGCTGGTCTATCTGGCCTCTTCCTCGTACCGCCAAAAATTGAAAGCCAATCTGAAGCAGGCCAGTTATCAGGCCACCCTGTCGCAAGCGGTCAGTGAATCAGGCAAGAGCATGTTTGAGCTGCCGTTCATCTGGTGCGCATCGCCGCAACGGGTATTGCGCACCGCCACCATCGAGAACTGGGAACTGGCGCAGGCAGCGCTGGACGCCAAGACCGGCGTGATTTTCCTGACGCCGCATCTGGGCTGCTTTGAAATCATCGCCCAAGCCATCGCCACCAAGACCCCGCTTACGGCGCTGTACCGGCCGCCGCGCAAAGCCGCCCTCAAGCCCTTGATCGAAGGCGCGCGCGGACGCCATAACCTGCTGCTGGCGCCAGCCAATCTGGCGGGTGTCCGCACCTTGTTCAAGGCGCTCAAGAAAGGCCAGGCGATCGGTCTGCTGCCGGACCAGGTGCCGCAAAACGGTGAAGGTATATGGGCCGATTTCTTCGGACTTCCAGCCTATACCATGACGCTACCAGCCAAATTGCAACAGATGAGCGGTGCGCCGATTATTCTGTCTTACGCCGAACGGCTGCCTTTCGGGCGCGGCTATGTGATTCGCTTCGTGCCTTTCGACGACACCCCGGGTCATACCCCTGAACAACGCACGCTCGCCATCAATCAGGCGATGGAACAGCTGATTGCGCGTTGCCCGGCGCAATATATCTGGAGCTACAACCGCTACAAGACGCCACCGGGAGTGACGCCGGCAACAGCGCCGGAGCCGCAGGCATGAGAGCGCTACTGGCACTATTGTGGCTGGCACATTTTTTACCGCTATGGATCCTCGGCCCCGTTGGTGAGGCGCTGGGCTCATTGTTGTTTATCATCATGAAGCCGCGGCGACATATCACGCTAACCAATCTACGCCTGTGCTTTCCCGAGATGCCGGAACAGGAACGCATCGCCCTGGCGCGCCGCCATTTCCAGGCCTATTCGCGCAGCGTGCTGGAACGCAGCGTGCTGTGGTGGGCATCGGAGACGCGCTTGCGACGCTTGATCAAAATCGAATCCGACCTGCCGCTCAGCACGCTGCAAGCCGGCCCGACCATCCTGCTGTGTCCGCATTTCGTCTGCCTGGAAATTCCCGGGATTGCGCTGGTGCTGAATTCATCGGTATCGATCTGCACCATTTATACACGCCAACAGGATGCAGTGACCGACGCCGCGCTGCTGAAGGGACGCTCACGCTTCCGGCCGGTCAAGTTGTTTGCCCGTGAACAGGGAGTTAAGCCGATCATCCGCGCCATGCGCGAAGGCTATCCATTCATCATGCTGCCGGATATGGATTTCGGCATGAAAGATGCAGAGTTCGTACCGTTTTTCGGCATCCCGACGGCAACGCTGACCGCCACCGCACGGATTGCCGCCGCCACCAAAGCCAGCGTGGTGCCGATGATTGCGACTTTCCTGCCCGGCTACAAAGGCTGGAAAGTCACCTTCTATCCGGCCTGGGAAAACTATCCGGGCGACGACATGATCGAAGCTACCCGCCGCATGAATGCCTTTATCGAAGCGCGCATCCTGGAAGCGCCAGCCGAGTATTTCTGGGCCCACAAGCGCTTCAAGACCCGACCGCCGGGGCAGGCCGATGTATATACCGCATCATCATCAGACCAGACTTGAAACTCCGCAGCGCCCAGGCACGGTTTCCGTGATAATAGCCACATGAAACTCAAATTCACAAAAATGCACGGCGCCGGAAATGATTTCGTCGTCATCGACGCCATCAGCCAGCGGGTCGACTTCACTGCGGCGCAATGGCAACTGTTGGGCGACCGCCGCTTCGGCGTGGGCGCCGATCAAATGCTGGTGGTGGAAAAATCGCCGGCAGAAGGCGTCGATTTTCGCTATCGAATTTACAACGCCGATGGCGGCGAAGTCGAACAATGCGGCAACGGCGCGCGCGCTTTCGTCAAATTCGTCACCGACAAGGGCTTGACCAGCAAACGTGCGATCCGGGTACAAACCATGTCAGGCATCATCGAGCCGCGGCTGGAAGACGATGGCCGGATAACCGTCGATATGGGCGCGCCTGTCCTGGCACCTGCGGCTGTGCCGTTCGATGCCGGCAATCTGAGCAGCCAGGTACAAGGCGAGGATGCGTTATGGCCGCTGGAAATCCAGGGCAAGCAAGTCTGGATCTCGGTGGTGTCGATGGGTAACCCGCATGCGGTGCAAGTGGTCGAGGATAGCGAAGCCGCGCCGGTCTTGGTCGACGGCCCGCTGATCGAACATCATCCGCGCTTTCCGAAACGGGTCAACGCCGGCTTCATGCAGATTGTCGATCGCCACCATATCAAGCTGCGCGTATTCGAACGCGGCGCCGGAGAAACGCTGGCCTGCGGCACCGGTGCTTGCGCGGCGGTGGTTGCGGGGATCCGTCGCGGCTTGCTGGATACGCCGGTGAAAGTCCAGACGCACGGCGGCGAACTGTCGATCGCCTGGGGCGGCAGCCAGCAGCCGGTCATGATGACCGGCCCTGCGGTTTCGGTATTCGAAGGCGAAATCGAGATCGCTGCCGACTAGACTAGGCCGGCTCGTCGGCTTCGGCGCCGGATGCCGCAGCCGGAACCGCAGCCTTGAAGCGGTACAGGCGCTGGCGATAATTGCCTTCGGGGCCGTTCGGCCCGCAATCCACATCTTCAAACAAACGCGCAATCCGGCTCAGCGCCTGGCGTTCATCGCCGGTCTGGATCTGGATCAAACGCCGCTTGCTGCGTGCGTAGTGCGCCCGGATGTCAACCACCAGGCAATGCCCGCAATCGGCCTGATTCAAATCCAGCAACAAGGCTTCCGGCCGGCTCAAGCCGAATATGGTCGCCAGCTCGATGCGTGCGGCAAGAAACGGATGGGCTTTGACCAATTCACGCGTCAATTGCTGTTTCGCCGACTCGGCCCAGGGAGCCGGCTGCGCGCTATCCGCGATCTTTGCCAACAAACCGGCGGCTTCACTGCTGCCCTGCGCCGCCGCCTTTTGCAGCCAGTACACAGCCCGTACATCGTTGGCCAGCTTCTCGCGGCGATTGCGCCATGCGCTCAAGCCGCATTCCAGTTGCGCCGCGCAATGGCCCATTTCAGCGGCATGCTCCAAGTGGCGCTGCATGTCGACCAGGTTGCGCTGGGAAAATTCGGACTTCAAATAGATGCGCGACAAGGCGTACCAGGCATCCGCCAAACCAGCCTCGCCGGCCAGCGTCAGCCAACGGATGGCTTTTTTATAATTGGCCGAGCCGGTTCCTACCAATAAGCGCTCACCATCGCTGTTCATGCGGGCATACCAGAGGCCCAGCGACAGCTGCGCGGCTTTATCGTCGCCGTAGGCTGCCAGCTCGAGAAACTGCTGCACTTCGGCGGCATCGAAACCGGTGCTGGCCTGCAGCACCTGGGCGCAACGCAGCAACAAGGACAGGTTTTCTTCGCCCAGCTGACGCGCCAGGGTTTCCGACGGCACATTCAATTGCGCCAGGATGTCGGTATATTGCTGCGCCAACGCTTTGGCCAGCGGCAACGCTCTTTCCAGAAAGACCGGCCAGTCGGCTTTTTCCCAAGCCAGCTGGGCCAACGATTGCTGCGCCTGCGTGACGCCGGCATCGGCGGCGCGCGCGGTCCATTTCAGGGTCGCGTCCTGCTCCGCCTGCTGCTCGGCAAGTTTTTGCGGCTGGATAGCGGTAACACGCTCGGTTGCGGGTTTTCTCTCGGCCAAGGTTTGCGGCGCAATATCCGAGTGTTGCGCCAACAGCCACTGCGCTTCGGCCACGCCTGCATTGGCCGCCGTTTCCAGCACCTTGATCACCTTCGTCCGTAATCCTGACGACGCATGCGCGGCAGCCTGGCCGTCACCAGTCAGGACCAGTTGCGCCAACACCAGGCCGGCTTGCATCAAGCCGGCATCGAAAGCCCGCTCGTACCAGACGCACAGGCCTAGCGGATCTGCGGCAGCGCGCGCCACGTCCAGCGGAATATGGCTGCCGATCAGTAACCAGGCTTCGGGTTCCTGCTGCTGCGCCGCCCGATCCAGCCAATGCAGCGCGGTCGGCAGACTTTGCGGCAAACCGTTGCCGCCAAATAAGTAGCGTTTGCCCAAGGCCAGTTGCGCTGGCCCCTGCCCGGCACGGGCGGCGCGAATAATCGCCAAGTCTTCACGTTTCGCCATAAGCACTCGCTACTAAAACGTAAATTATCCCCGATAAATTCATAAAATTTTATTTCCACCCGTTTTTTAGAATATGTGAATCTTTTATGCAACAACTCCTCTTGGAACGGACAGAATGTGAAAAGTTGCATAGAAATTAGGACAAATCCTATAACTTCTCCCAACATACATTTAACTTTCACCAAGTTCGCTTAATTACAAAAAATATACCAATGGAAATATTTTAGTAGTAAAAATACAACACAATCGATCAGCGCTGAGGGTTTTGACAAATTTATAAATACACAACACACCAAACTTCAGACGTCCCTGACAGCACCGCTTAAGGTTCACTCATCCGACAGATGTACGGACCCTTAAGACCGTTTTCTATATAAAGGACGTCAAATGAAAAAATCACTTATCGCACTGACAGTACTCGGCGCAATCGCAGGTACGGCACAAGCTCAAAGCTCCGTCACCATTTACGGTATCGTGGACGCTGGCGTGACTTTCTCGAATAACAATGTACCGGCAAGCAACGCCGATCAGAACAGCCGTCTCGGCGGCAGCAAGTTCGGCGTCGGCTCCGGTAATATCGACACTTCCCGCATCGGCTTCAAGGGCGTGGAAGATCTGGGCGGCGGCCTCAAGGCCTTGTTCCAACTGGAAGCCGGCTTCCAGACCGACACCGGCGCCTTGGGCTCCAACAACGACGACAATACAGGCCTGTTCAACCGTAAATCGGTAGTCGGTCTGGGCGGCAACTTCGGTTCCGTGTTACTGGGTCGTCAAGCCGACCTGCTGGAAGACGCCGGCAATAAATACACTTCAGTGAAAGACTTCGGTAATTTCGTCGGCGCCATGCATGAGGGCGACCGCCTGGAAGGCGCGCGCACCCAGAATTCGATCCGCTATAACTCGCCAAATGTGCAAGGCTTCACAGGTAGCCTGATCTATGGTTTCGGCGAAGAAGCCGGCGCGAATTCAAACGGCCAGGCGTTCGGCGCCGGCGGTACTTATGACAACGGCCCGTTGGGACTATACCTCGGCTACTATCAGTCGAAAGTAGGTGTCAACCCTGCAGACCAGGACCCATTGCCGACTGACGTCATGTTCCCTGAAGGCGCAACGTCCAGCAAGATCTTCAGCCTGGGCGCCAGCTATCTGGTTGGCCCGGCACGCCTGTACGGCAACTGGTCACGCAATAATGTTCCAGACGTGTACAAGCGCAACATTTTTGAGCTCGGCATGGACTATGCAGTCACTGCGCCACTGCACGTATTGGCTGCCGTCCAACATAAAGTCGATTCCATCGACAACGCTGGCGATCAAAGCAATGGCTCCAAGGCAAAAGTGACCCAAATCAACCTGGGCCTGGACTATTACCTGTCGAAGCGTACCGACCTCTACACCCTGGCTTCTTACGCCAAGGGCAAAAATGGCGGCGATGTCGGCTACTACAATGCGCCTGTAGCACAAGACGACGCCGGCAAAAGCAGCCAGACTTCGGTAGCTGTCGGTATCCGCCACAAGTTCTAACATAAGTCAGCCGCCAGGCGGCAATACTTGAGATTTGCTTTTTGCAAACTCGCCCGGGCGGTAACACCGTCCGGGATTTTTTGTAAACATCGATCAAAATCCTCCGCTTAATTATCTATTTTTCATTGCCCGACTTACCCAGTTGCGCCAAGGAAAATTCAAACGATATCGGGATAAACAAGAAAAGCTTGGGCTGCGAAAGCAGCGCCAGGCCTTTAATACTTGTCCCAAAAATACAACACAATTAACAATCTTCCTCAATTTCGACCAATTTATAGCATCACAGGAAACCAAACCGCCAGCATAGACGGCGAGACCCCTTAATGTTCATCCATCCGGCAAGATGTACGGATCCTTAAGACAGTTTTCTAAATAAAGGACGTCAAATGAAGAAATCACTAATCGCACTGGCCGTACTAGGCGCAATCGCAGGTGCAGCACAAGCTCAAAGCTCCGTAACCATCTACGGTATCGTTGATACTGGTATCACTTACACAAACAAGGTTTCGACTGCAAACGCTGGTACAAACGGCACATCGTCCGCTACCGGCAGCAAATTTGCTGTTAACTCCGGCATCATCCAAGGTTCGCGTCTGGGTTTCAAGGGCGTTGAAGATCTGGGCGGCGGTCTGAAGGCTCTGTTCCAATTGGAAGCTGGTTTCTCGAACGATACTGGCGCGCTGCAAAGCGATACAGGTTCGTCAACTCTGTTCCGTCGTAAGTCGGTAGTTGGCCTGGGCGGTAACTTCGGTTCCGTTCTGCTGGGTCGTCAAACTGACATCCTGGACGACGTCAGCCAATGGACTTCGGTTCAAGACTTTGGTGGTGTAACTGGTTCCGTCGGTCACAATCTGGACCGTTTGGAAGGTACTCGTACCAACAACTCGATCCGTTACAACACACCAGATCTGTCCGGCTTCACCGGCAGCCTGATCTATGGCTTCGGCGAAACAGCTGGCCAAACTTCGAGCGGTCAATCGTTCGGCCTGGGTGGTCAGTACGCAAACGGTCCACTGGGTCTGTTCGCGGCATACTACCAATCGAAAAAGGGCAATACACCAAGCGACGTTTCCTTGGTTAACAACGCACCTGCATTCGCTGGCAACGCTGGCGATACAGCTCTGAAGACATTCTCGTTGGGCGCTAGCTACCAAGCCGGTCCTGCTCGCCTGTACGGTAACTGGTCGCGCGTCAAGCAGCCACTGGCTACTGCATGGAACGGTACATCGGTTCTGACAAGCGCTTCGGGTGCTCCTAACTTCTACAGCGTTGGTTCGATCAACAACAGCAAAGCTGACATCTTCGAACTGGGTGTTAACTACGCTGTGACTGCTCCTCTGCACCTGTTGGGCAGCGTTCAGTACAACAAGTTGACTTTCGTTCCTGATGGCACTGGCCTGAACAGCAACGGTAAGCTGATCCAGTACAACCTGGGTACAGACTACTTCCTGTCCAAGCGTACCGACCTGTATGCATTCGCTTCTTACCTGCAAGCTAAGAACGCCGCTAACCCAGGCATTGAAAACGGTGGTACTGGCGATGCAACTAACCAAACAGCAGTTACTGTTGGTATCCGTCACAAGTTCTAATTTAGGTTAGCCGAACCTGCAGCAACAAGCGGGTCAGGTTGCTTGAATCAAGAGTTAAAAAGCCCGCATGGTTCGCCATGCGGGCTTTTTTATCGCCAGCCGCATCTCCCCGCCACTCTATGAACACCTCAGGTTGTCACACAGCCGCTTAGCGGTGTACCCTAGGTTCTTCTCTTTCTTCATCGTCGACACACTGCACATGACCTCTCCTCTGGATCCCGATAGCGTCGCCCGATACCTCATCGACTCACCGCATTTTTTCGAAGAACACGCTGAACTGCTTGGCAAAATCCGCCTCAGCAGTCCGCTGCTCGGACGCGCCATATCGCTGCAAGAACGGCAAATGGAAATACTGCGCGAAAAAATCAAAGTACAGGATTTGCGGTTGGCCGACATGGTGCGCAATGCGCAGGAGAATGACGCCAGCTCACAAAAACTGCATAGCTGGACCCGCAGCCTGCTGATGGCCCGTAACGATGTCGACTTGCCGCACACACTAGTAGACGGATTGCGCACCACTTTTGCCGTGCCACAGGCGACCTTGCGTCTTTGGGGAGTGGCCGAAGCCTATTCGCATACCTGGTTTGCCGCCGCGGCGTCAGACGATGTCAAAATCTTCGCTAACGGCCTGAGCATGCCGTTTTGCGGCAGCAACAACGATTTCGAAGCTGCCTCCTGGCTGGAGCAGGACATCCAGTCCGTGGCCATGCTGCCACTACGTAGCAGCAGCGCGGCCTCAGCCACCTTCGGCCTGCTGGTGCTGGGCTCGCCCGATGCGCAGCGCTTCAGCGCCGACATGGCGACCGATTTCCTGGTGCAGATCGGTGAGACTGCGAGCGCCGCCCTCGCCTGCCTGCTCGACTAAGCGGAAACCAAAGGACCAGCGACAACGTGAACGGCGCCACCAACCAGTCTTATCTGAGCAGCTATCTGGATAGCCTGGCGGGACAGCGCCAGTTATCCGCGCATACGATCAGCAACTATGCGCGCGATCTGCAGGAGCTGGCCAGCCTGACGCAAGCGCTGGGTGAACAGTGGCAGTTCGCCGCCATCAATCATTTCCATATCCGTAAATTCGCCGCGCAATTGCATTCGCGCGGCTTGAGCCCGAGCTCAATTGCGCGCAAGCTGTCCGCCTGGCGCGGATTTTTCGAGTGGCTGGCGGAGCAAACCACGCTCGCCAGCAATCCGGTCGAAGGCGTCAAAGCCCCCAAACGCGCCAAGCCGCTGCCGAAAGCCATGGCGGCGGACGACGCCATCCACCTGGTCGCCAGCGGCAATCCGCTGGCCGATGCAGGATCCAGCATGGCCTTATGCAATCAAGCCATGTTCGAACTACTGTATTCCAGCGGCTTGCGGGTCTCTGAACTGGCCGGATTGGATCTGCGCTATACACGCCAGGACGGCTACGAATCGGCCGGCTGGATCGACCTGGACGCCGCCGAAGTGACTGTCACCGGCAAAGGCAGCAAGAAGCGCAGCGTGCCGGTCGGCGGCCCGGCCATCAATGCCATTACCGCCTGGCTGCCGCAGCGGGAAACACTGCTCAAAAGCGATCAGGCCGAGCATGCGGCTGCGCTGTTCCTGACCGAGCGCGGCAGCCGCGTGTCGTCACGTGTGATCCAATTGCGCTTGAAGCACCATGCGCAAGCGCTCGGCATCGGCAGCAATGTCCATCCGCACATGCTGCGCCATTCGTTCGCCTCGCACATGCTGCAAGGGTCGGGGGATTTACGGGCGGTGCAGGAATTGCTGGGCCACGCATCGATTGCCGCCACCCAGGTTTATACATCGCTGGATTTCCAGCGTCTGGCGCAGGTCTACGATGCGGCCCACCCGCGCGCAAAAAAAATCTCCGACAAGTAAATCGCAAGCCGGGCGAACTGAAGCGCTTGTTTTGCGATCCACATCAAATATGCAACTGAATTGCATTTCAGGCATAATTGAACCCTCATACAACCCGGCAGCATGCATCACACTATGAATCCAGTTCCAAAATCCAAATCCGCCGCCGCGCATGCCAAGGCCGGCCCCAATCAGCATGCCGCCGCTCTGGCCGAGGCGCAGCTGCGCGAAGTCGCGTTGCGCATCACGCCGGCCCGCATCAAGGTCCTGGCCGCCTTGCTGGAAGCGCGCTGCGCTTTTTCGCATCAGGACATGCAGGACCAGTTTGTCGACATGGACCGGGTAACCTTGTATCGCGCCCTCGACTGCCTGACCGACGCCGGACTGGCGCACAAGATCGCCGGCGATGACCGCGTATTCCGCTATAGCGCGGGCACAGAACATGGCGATTCCGCAGCGCACGGCGATGCGGCGCATCATGCCCAGCACCAGCACGGCCATTTCAAATGCACCCGCTGCGCCAAGGTGTTCTGCCTGGATGGCAGCGGCGATGCAGGCTTCCTCGACAGCATACTGGCGCTCGGCGATGGCCACGCCAGCAGCACCCCGGCAGCGTTGCGCAAGCAATTGCAGCAGGCCTTGCAAGACACGCTAGGCAAGGGTTTCCAAGGCCACGAGATCGAATTGACTATCAAGGGCTGGTGCGCCGACTGCGCCCACTAACCAGCCGCCTGATATCTGACCGGCGGGTGCGGCTACACATTGCGGCCCTCTGCCGGCCCCCTTTTATTTTTAATTTTCCGAACCTGCCATGGCACTCATACCCACTACGATCCTGACCGGCTTCCTCGGCGCCGGCAAAACCACTTTGCTGAACCGTATCCTGCAACAGCAGCACGGCCATAAAATCGCCGTGATTGAAAACGAATTCGGCCAGGAAAATATCGACAACGAAATCCTGGTGCAAGACAGCACAGAGCAAATCGTCGAGATGAACAACGGCTGCATCTGCTGCACCGTGCGCGGCGACCTGATCGTTGCGCTCACCACGCTGGCGCGCCGCCGCACTGCCGGCGAACTGAATTTTGACCGGGTCATCATTGAAACCACCGGCATGGCCAATCCGGGGCCGGTAGCACAAACCTTCTTCGTCGACGACGAAGTGGCGATGCACTTCATGCTGGATGCCATCGTCACGGTGGTGGATGCCAAACATGCAATGAAGAAGCTGGACCAGCAGGAAGAAGCGCAACGGCAAGTGGGTTTCGCCGACAAATTGCTGCTCTCCAAAACCGACCTGGTAAGCCCGGAAGAGGTAGCCGCCCTGACCCACCGCTTGAAGCGCATCAATCCGCGCGCGCCGATCATCACGCTCGATCCGCAACACATGCCGATTGAAGAGATCCTGGATATCCGCGGCTTCAACCTGAATGCCAAGCTGGAAATCGATCCTGACTTTTTGGCAACGGAAGAGCACGATCACGACCATGTCGGCGATGATTGCGACCATCCGTCCCATCAGCACGATGACCACGATCAACATCACCACAACCATCATCACGCCCACCATGACGATGAAATCGCCGCTTTTGTGTTCAAAAGCGAAAAACCGTTCGATACCGCGCGCCTGGATGAATTCCTCGGTGGCCTGGTGCAAGTATACGGACCGCGCATGTTGCGCTACAAAGGCGTATTGTTGATGGATGGCGCCGACCGCAAGGTGGTGTTTCAAGGAGTGCATCAGATCATGGGCAGCGATGTCGGCGGCAAATGGGATGCAAATGAGACACGCGGCAGTAAAATGGTCTTCATCGGCAAGAATCTGCCGAAAGACATCTTTATTCGCGGTTTAGAGCAATGTTTGGTATAAACTATGGCAGTTTTTGCGCTGGGAAATCACTGGATAGCAGGCCAATAGCATCTTCCTTTGGCCGCTGATTAAGGGAGAGGACCATGAACCTGACCGATAAAAGGACCGCCGCCAAAGCGCCGGTCTCGCTAGGGAAATCGACGTCGTCAAGCAAAGCCCGTGAATCGGGCCGGGCTTCTGCGGCCGCCGGGAAGACCGGTAGCGGCGGCAGCGCAAAAACAACTGAAAATGTAAGCAAACTTGCCGCCAAGGCGGCCCGCAAAACCGAGCCCCCTACGGCAGCCGCAACCAAGGCAGTTTCCGAAGTTGCCAAACCCAGTCCCAAACCTGTTGTAAAATCCCTAGCCAAGAAAACGGCGACTGCAACAAGATCCGATCCTGCAGCCGACAAGGAAACACGCAATAAGGTAATCCGTAATGAAGTAACGGGTAATACAGCGGTGAAAACCAGTAGTTCTGCTACAAAGAAACTGAATTCCCCAACGGCCAGATCCGGCGCCAGTAATACCAGCAGCAAGCCTGCTAGTGCCGGATCAACGGATAAAATTGAAAAAAACGTCGTATCGAAAGCAAGCGAAGTGGCTACTAAAACAACCAAACCAACCTCTGACATTCTGTTATCCGAAGAGCAAATCCTCAAGATGGGCGAGAAGGATTACATGAATGAGGCACAACTGGCGTTCTTCAAGGCGCGTTTGCAGCAGCTGGAAATCGACCTGCTCAAAAATGCCGGCGAAACCACCGAACATCTGCGGGAAACCGTCCTCGTGCCGGATCCTGCCGATCGCGCCACGATTGAAGAAGAACATGCATTGGAATTGCGTACGCGCGACCGCGAACGCAAATTGCTGAAAAAAGTACAGCAATCGATCGCATCGATCGACGCCGGCGAATACGGCTGGTGTGAAGAAACCGGCGAGCCGATCGGCATTCCACGCCTGCTGGCGCGGCCGACTGCAACCTTGTCGCTGGAAGCACAACAACGTCGCGAACTGAAGCAAAAACTTTACGGCGACTGATTCTCGCTGACGGTCTGGGGAGAAGATACGCCTGCAATCGCAGCAATGAAGCTTTGTTGCAGCTGAAGCAGGCGAGCAGTTCAGATAGTTTTTCTATCTCCGGATCGTTACGCTTGATGCATAGCTGTTTGTGCACTCTCCGATTCCTTGATGCCAGCCCAGCCCTCTCATTCAAGACACCTCCGGCATGCCGCCCTGGCGCCGGTGCTGGTGTTTGCGATCCTGTTTGCGCAATGGCTGGGACTCACGCATAGCATTGTCCATGCCGCCTGGGAAAGTAAATCCGAGAACCACCTGACGCACATCACGTCGGTGATTGAACGTGTGATCGAAGGCGGCGGCAAAGCGCATCACTCTTGCGCTGCGTTCGACGACGCCACCCTGGCGGCGACGATTTACGCGACCCCGCTGAATTTGCCGCCGCTCCCGGGCAAGCATCTGCTGGCCTTGTGGCAAGCCTTTGCTTCCTGGGATGCGCCGTTCACCTGCCACTTTTCGCCGCGGGCGCCGCCACAGTCCTGACAGGACTCGTCTATCAGCTTCGCCCATGGCGAAGCATCACATCATTTATAGCCGTCGCCATCGTCACTCGTGATCCAAGGCGTGACAGTCTTGCCGCGTGCACAGGCTTTGCGGCCGTGCGCCGGGCATAAGCGCTCGCCGGCAGCAAGCACGCTGCCCGGCGCGCAGCACTGTCACGTCGAATATCCGCGTTGAAGTGGAAGGCGACGGCCATTGCCTGTCAAGGAATCATCATGTTTGTCCAACGTACATTGTCATCCAATGCGGTCCTGTCCGCGCTGGCCGCCCTCTCGTCCAACGCCATCGCCCAAGCCACTCCTGCCGAAGGGCACACTACCCTGCCTCCAATCGTGGTCAGCGCCACTCCGCTCAACGCCAATGTCGACACCCAGATCCTGGCGCCGGCCAAGGTCTTGTCCGGCGAAGAACTGCGCAACAAGACCGGCACATCGCTCGGCGATACCTTGTCCCAAGAACTGGGCGTATCGGCATCCGGTTTCGGCGCCGGCGCATCGCGCCCCATCATCCGCGGCATGGAAGGACCGCGCGTCAAGATCCTGCAGAACGGCATGTCGGTGGCCGACGTCTCCAGCCTGTCCAACGACCATGCGGTCGCCACCGAAGCCGCCACCGCCCGCCAGATTGAAATCCTGCGCGGTCCGGCGGCATTGCTATATGGCTCCGGCGCTATCGGCGGCCTGGTCAACGTGGTCAACAACCGCATTCCGACGCAGCTGCAAAAAGACATCAGCGGCGAAGCCGAAGTACGCTATGGCAGCGTCGACAACGGCAGAAGCACCTCGTTGGTGCTGGACGGTTCCACCGGGCCGATCGGCATGCACCTGGATGGCAACTGGCGCGACACCGGCAACTACAAGATTCCGGGCCACGCCACCCAAGGCGATCCGAACTCGGCTTCCGGTCGTCTGCCGAATTCCTTCACGCACGAAACCGGCGTCGGCGCCGGCGCCTCCTGCCTCGCCACCTGGGGCTATATCGGCGCATCGGTGGCGACGCTGGATGATCACTACGGCATCCCCACAGCGGAAAAATCCTTCATCGACCTGCATCAAACCCGCTACGACATCGCCGGCCAGATCGACGAACCGCTGGCTGGTTTTGAAAAATTCACGTTCAAGCTCGGGCATACCGATTACACCCATACCGAGAAGCAGGAAGACGGCACAGCCGATACCATCTTCTCCAATCAATCCACTGAGACCCGCTGGGAACTCGCACACAAACCCTTGGCCGGCTGGCATGGCACTTTCGGTATGCAAACCGAAGATACCCGCTTCTCGGCGTTATCCGCAGAGAGCGGCTTGCCGGACACCGTGCCACGCACCAAGTCGACCTCGGTCGCCGCCTTCCTGGTTGAAGAACGCAACTTCGGTCCGGTGCTGACCAGTGCCGGCCTGCGCCTGGAATCGGTCAAGCGCCGGCCCGATACCGAGTCCGGTTTTACCGGTCGCAAATTCAACCTGGCCTCTTATTCGGCCGGCGCATTGTGGAGCTTCTTGCCGGGTTACGGTTTCGGCCCCACGGTATCGATTGCGCAGCGCGCGCCGGCGACGGAAGAGTTGTATTCCAACGGCCCGCATGAATCGACCGCGACTTTCGATATCGGCGATCCGGCGTTGAAAAAAGAAACCTCGCGCAATATCGAACTGACCTTGCAAAAAACCGCAGGAATGATCCGCTGGAAAGCCAATCTGTTCCAGAACCATGTCAGCAACTATGTCTTCGGCCGCAACGCCGGCCAGGTCGACAAGGAAGGCGCAGCGGATGCCGACGGTGAATTCACCGAACGCTTCTGGTCGCAAGCCGACGCCACCATCCGCGGCGCCGAAGCGGAAATCAGCTACAACCTGCGCGGTGAAGGTTTCTCGGTGCGCGGCTTTGCCGACACCTCGCGCGGCAAGCTGGACCAGATGGGTAACCTGCCGCTGCAACCGGCAAGCCGTTACGGCGTCGATCTCGGCTATGCGCAAGGCGCCTGGCGCAGCGGCATGACGATTCTGCGCGCGCAGCAACAGGACCGGCTGGCGACATTTGAGCACAGCGTGACGCCTGCCTACACCAAGATCGACGCCAATCTCTCCTATACGCAAAAAATAGGGGCGACGCAGGTGACCTGGTTTGCCTTGGCTAAAAACCTGCTGAACCAGGATATCCGCCTGGCGACGTCAGTACTGAAGGCTGTTGCTCCACAACCTGGACGTAGTTTGATTCTCGGCGTACGCACCAGGTTCTAAGCGGCACAAGCGGGATTGCAAAGCCGGAAGGCCAACCCGCTCGCGCTGTGCAATCCCCGCTTGTTTTCAAATGTACAAAAGTACAAAAGTACAAAAGATGATCACTTTTAGTAGCGCATATGCAAAAATCACAACATATTTATGTCATAACTTAGAGGGTTCCAGACATACTTACCGGGTGGCTTTGTGTTACCTTTAGCGGTACCGATTGATCGTGCTTTTTTTTCTCGAAAACAGGTAAAAGCCAGAACAGTCTCTAAACAAAAATGCGGCCACGAAGACAGTAAAAGCAGTGGCCAAAGCGATGACAAAAGCGCATCTGGAAATTCGTGGAATCGGCGCCAGGCCTCACAATAAATGGCCTTACCCGACAACCCGGTTTTCAATAAAATACCAGCTAACGCAGCTACTCATACGCAGCTATAACAGCAACTAACTTTCAGGATTAACACGTGGGGATTTTCTCGCTCTTCGGCAAAAATAATCGTCCAAACGGTACGCGACCGGAGGATGACAAGTTACCAGCCGCGGCAGACAATCAGGCGCCGGTTCTGTTTGGCGAAGGCCCGGAGCGGCTGGCCAACTCGACTACGCTACGCGATGGCTCCTCACGTCATAACGCCAGCAGCACGACCACCATGAAGATCGACGCCATCGAATCGGAGATGTCTTCCGAGTTCGTCCATCTGCCGCCATCGGCAAAATCGCTGACCGACTCGACTACCGCGCCGCCCGTCACCACGCAGGGACCGAACACCACCCAGCTGACGCTGCCGGTCATGAGCAGAACCACGGAATACCTGGACGATCAATCCAGAAGCGGCAGCATCGAAGTATCCATCTCCGACACGCCGGAAGTCATCGAGGAAGCCGCAGTGCTGTTTGCCAGCGACCAGAGCGATATCGCCGAAGCGCTGCTGTTGAATGCGATCGGTGCAGACGATCTCGGCTCTTCCACCCACATTGTCTGGTGGATGCTGCTGGACTTGTACCAGATTACCGGCAAGCAACATGAATTCGATAACCTGTCCGTCGATTTCGCCAACAAATTTGAAACCTCGCCGCCAACCTGGATCGACATCATGACCCTCGATCCGCAGGCAAAAAACCAGGAAAAACCCGGCTCGACGCCGGCCGTGGCGTTCTCCGGCAAACTGGACGCCAACATCGGCAAGCAGCTCGAACGCGCGCAAAAACTGAGCGTCACCCATCCTGCGGTGCGATTGGAATTTACCCGGGTCAGCTCGGTGGATCCGATCGGTTGCGGCCTGTTGCTGCGCATGCTGAAAAAATTGCAAAAATCCGGACTCGACCTGGTACTGGTCGGCGCGGATGAACTGGCGGACAAAATCCGCGATATCCTGCAGGTCGGCCGCCGCGATGAAACCGCTGCCCCATGGCTGCTGCTGCTGGAAATCCTTCACCTGCTCAATCTTGAACAAGCTTATGAAGACGCCAGCATCGATTATTCGATTACCTTTGAAGTCTCGCCGCCACCGTTTGTCGTACCGCACGCCAAGATCATGACGGCGGCGGAAGACAACACGCAGGTCTCCAATATGGCTGGCGGCAACAGCTTGCTGATGCCGATCCTGATAGAAGGCCGCACCGAGGACCTGATAACCAAGATTCAAACCCACGCCAATAGCCATAGTCCGGCGATCATGGATTGCTCGCGCCTGGTCAGAGTGGATTTCAGCGCCGCAGGCGAATTGTTGAATGGTTTATCCATGCTTGCCAGCAACGGCAACGCCATTGAATTTCACAGCGTCAATCATCTGGTGACGGCCTTGTTCAAGGTAGTTGGCATACAGGAAATCGTCCGGGTAGTGCCGCGCAAGAATTAGGCTTGAAATTAAGTTTTTAGCAAAATCCGACTCTCCAGTAATTAAGAAAACAACGCCAAATCGACCAAAATCAGTGCTTGTAATCACGCCGGCCGTCCCCATTTTTTCGGAACAGCATCAATTTATCGTTTGATACTGAATCACATGCAGCATGGCCGCAGCATCCTGCGCCCTGCATGAGCGGCACTGTCCGCATTTTCTGAGGCTCGAAAACAATGGAACAATTTCACGGCACCACCATTCTTTCAGTGCGGCGCGGCAATAGCGTCGCCCTGGGCGGAGATGGCCAGGTAACACTCGGCAATGTCGTCATGAAGGGCACTGCTCGCAAAGTACGCAAGTTGTATCAAGGCAAAGTGCTGGTCGGTTTCGCCGGTGGCACCGCCGATGCATTCACCCTGCTCGACCTGTTTGAGTCAAAACTGGAGAAGCACCAGGGCAACCTGATGCGCGCCTCGGTCGATCTGGCCAAGGAGTGGCGCACCGACCGCATGCTGCGCCGGCTGGAAGCCATGCTGCTGACAGCCGATCGCGAAACCACGCTGGTCATCACCGGCAACGGCGACGTGCTGGAGCCGACCGACGGCATCGGCGCGATCGGTTCCGGCGGCACCTTTGCGCAGTCGGCGGCCAAGGCGCTGCAGGAAAACACCGAGCTGACGCCGGCCGAAATCGTCAAGAAATCGCTGGTGATTGCAGGCGAGCTCTGCATCTACACCAACCAGTCGCATATCATCGAAACGCTGGATTGATTCCACATTCAAGATTCCACACATTCTGTGATGCGCCAACGCTACGCTGAGCAAATCAATGTCCGATCCGGTAAATGGCCGGACAGTGTAGCCAGCTTGCGCATTCAACTATCAAACGCGGAAAAACCATGAACATGACGCCTCAAGAAATTGTTTCGGAACTGGATAAACACGTAGTCGGCCAGGATCGCGCCAAACGCGCTGTGGCGATCGCCTTGCGCAACCGCTGGCGCCGGCAGCAGGTAGCTGAACCGCTGCGCCACGAAATCACTCCCAAGAACATCCTGATGATCGGCCCTACCGGCGTCGGCAAAACCGAGATCGCGCGGCGCCTGGCCAAATTGGCCGATGCACCTTTCATCAAGATCGAAGCGACCAAATTCACCGAAGTCGGTTATGTCGGGCGCGATGTCGACACCATCATCCGCGACCTGATCGATATCGGCATCAAGCAGACTCGTGAAGCGGAAATGCGCAAGGTCCGCACCCGCGCAGAAGATGCCGCCGAAGACCGTGTCATCGATATCCTGGTGCCGCCGGCGCGCGATTTCGGCTTTCATCCGGAACAAAGCACGGGTGACAGCGACAACGCCGCTGACAAGGGCAGCAACACGCGCCAGACTTTCCGCAAGCGGCTGCGCGAAGGCGCGCTCGACGACAAGGAAATCGAGATCGAATTGTCGGAAGCCGCATCGCAAATGGAAATCATGGCGCCGCCGGGCATGGAAGAGATGACCGAGCAGATCAAATCCATGTTTTCCGGGATGGGCAGCAACCGCAAGAAAAACCGCAAGATCAAGATCAAGGATGCGATGAAAGTCCTGATCGAAGAGGAAGCCGCCAAGCTGGTCAACGAAGATGAACTGAAACAAAAAGCCATCAACAACGTCGAGCAAAACGGGATTGTGTTCCTGGACGAGATCGACAAGATCGCTACCCGTTCGCAAAACGGCGGCGCCGATGTCTCGCGCGCCGGCGTCCAGCGCGATCTGCTGCCGCTGGTGGAAGGCACCACCGTCAACACCAAGTACGGCATGATCAAAACCGATCACATCCTGTTCATCGCCTCCGGCGCCTTCCATCTGGCCAAACCGTCCGACCTGATCCCGGAACTGCAAGGGCGCTTCCCGATCCGGGTCGAACTCGATTCCTTGTCGATCAGCGATTTCGAAAGAATCATGACCGGTACCGACGCCTGCCTGACCAAGCAGTACGAAGCGTTGCTGGCAACCGAAGGCGTGACGCTGGAGTTCACCAAGGAAGGCGTACAACGGCTCGCGGAAATCGCCTTCTCGGTCAATGAGAAAACCGAAAACATCGGCGCCCGCCGCTTGTACACGGTGATGGAAAAACTGCTGGAAGAAATCTCGTTTTCGGCGACCAACGCCACCGAAAAAACCATGGTGATCGATGCGGCTTATGTCGATCAGCGCCTGGGCGCTCTGGTGGTGAACGAAGACTTGTCACGCTACGTGCTTTAAGAAAATGCGGGGCAGAGCCGCTCTGTCCCGCTAGCCGTCATTCGGTAAAACAGCAACATACCAAATCCGTCCTCACCATCGGCCAATCTCACAGAATTCAGTGCGGCTGCCGTATGCCGGCATCGAAGCTATCCTGCAATGCTTATTTGTCCTGCACCGGCACCGCCGGCTGCTCAGGCGGCAGATCCTGGTTTGGCGGGGGTTGTGGCGCCATCTGAGGCGGTGCTTGTACAGGCGAGGCATTCGCCATGCCCGACTTGGCGCGCGCATCTTCTGGCAACATGACCCGCTTCAGCACGCCACCTTCCGACAGCAGCACATAAGTCGCGTGCACCTCTTTGATACTGGTTCCAGGCAGCAGTTCCTTGCCCTGCCGCACAGCTTGCGGCGGTTTGCCGTCGGCGCTCAGGATGGCGACGCTCTCGCCATCCTTTTTTGCAGCAACGACGCCCAGCAGCTGATAATTGCTGGCGACAGTGACCGTGCCGCGACCACCGAACAAGCCGGCCGCCAGCGTCACGTCAACCTGCGCATCAGCGGCTGGCGGCGGCGCAGCCACCGGGCGCACCGGCGGCTTGATCAGCTGCATCACCCAATAGGCGGCGCAGGCGCATAGCAGCATGAACAGCAGCAGGCTGATGAATTCCGGCAGGCGCTTGGTATGCCGGCCGAGTTTTTTACTTATCGGTACATTCACATTTATTCCTAGTGGACCAACTGGTTGATTTCAATAATCGGCATCAGCACAGCCAGCACAATCAGCAATACCACCACCCCCATCGCCAGAATCAGGGCCGGTTCCAGCAAGCCGGCAATGGTCATGGCGCGCCGCTCCAGATCCTGCTCCTGGGCGCTGGCGGCGCGCTCCAGCATGGCGGGCAATTCTCCGGTGACTTCGCCGGCGCGTATCATATGGATCAGCATCGGCGGAAAATGCTTGTGCGCCGCCAAAGCACGCGCCAGGCCGACCCCTTCACGGACGCTGGTGGCGGCGGTATCGACCTGCTGCCGCATGGCGACGTTGGATAGCGTATCGCGGCTGGTTTGCAAAGCTTTCAGAATCGGCACGCCGGAGCCGGTGGTGATCGCCAGCGTACTGGCGAAGCGCGCGGTATTCAGGCTGCGTTCAAACTTGCCGTACAGGGGGGCGCTCAACAGCCAGGTATGCCAGCGCATCTTGGTGGCGGGGTTCTTGAGCGCCGTGCGCCAGGCATAGAACAATGCGATCACCACGATCAGCACGATCCAGCCATAGCTGCGGACGAAATCGGAAGTCGCCAGCATCACCACGGTCAGCAGCGGCAATTTCTGCTTGGTGTTGGCGAAAACTGAAACGATCTGAGGCACCACATAGGTCAGCAGGAAGATCACGATCACGAACGCCACCACGGTCACGATGGCCGGATAGGTAAACGCCAGCTTGACCTTTTGCACCAGCGCGTTGCGGCGTTCGATGTAATCCGCCAGCCGCGACAGCACCCGGGATAATTGCCCGATCTGTTCACCCGAGGCCACCAGCGCCCGATAGATCTCGGCAAAATCGCGCGGATGTCCAGCCAATGCGCTGGACAAGGAAGCGCCACCCATCACATCGGAACGTATCGAAGCGATCAAGTCGCGCTGATAATTGCGTTCGGACTGTTCCAGCAACGCCGTCAGCGCCTGCTCCAGCGGCAGGCTGGCTTCCAGCAGACTGGCCAGTTGACGCGTGAACAAGGCAATCTCGACAGTCGACAAGTGCTCGCCAAAACCGCGCCGTTGCGTATTGCCGGCGGCATCCACCTGTTGCGCAATGATGTCTACGGTCAAAGGCAGCAAACCCTGGGCGCGCAAATCCGCCCGCGCCGCCTTGGCGCTGTCCGCATTCACCACGCCTTTGGTGGTGCTGCCGCTGGTATCTACCGCTTCGTAACGAAATGCTGGCACTCTGCTCCTCGCTTAAATTTTCAACTTGAATCCCGGCCTGCTTTCGGCCTTACTCTTTGGTTACGCGCAACAACTCGGCTTGCGTCGTAATGCCTTCAGTCAGCCAACGTTCGCCATCCTGGCGCATGGTATGCATGCCATTGCGCAGCGCCACCTGCTGGATCTCGGCTTCGGAAGCCCGGTTATGAATCTGCGCGGTGATCTCGTCGGTGGTCAGCAGCAACTCATAGACGCCGACGCGGCCGTGATAACCGGTGTGGCCGCACTGCTCGCAACCGACCGCGTGCCACAGTTGGCCGTCATGGCGGCGGCAATGCACACACAGCTTGCGCACCAATCGTTGCGCCACCACGCCCAGCAGGGACGATGACAACAGAAACGGCTCGATCCCCATGTCCAGCAAACGCGTGACTGCGGCGGCGGAATCATTGGTATGCAAGGTCGCCAGCACCAGATGGCCGGTGAGCGATGCCTGCACCGCAATCTGCGCGGTTTCCAGGTCGCGGATTTCGCCGATCATGATGACGTCCGGATCCTGCCGCAAAATGGCCCGCAAGGCCTTGGCGAAGCTCATGTCGATACGCGCGTTGACCTGGGTCTGGCCGACTCCGGCCAGTTCGTACTCGATCGGATCTTCCACCGTCAGGATATTGGTGCTGCTGGTATTCAGACGCGACAGCGCTGCATACAGCGTGGTGGTCTTGCCGGAGCCGGTCGGCCCGGTCACCAGGACGATGCCGTGCGGCTGGGCGATCAGGCGGTCGAATTGCGGCAACATCGTCGGACTCATCCCCAGATGCTGCAAATCCAGGCGGCCGGCCTCCTTGTCCAGCAAACGCAGCACTGCGCGTTCGCCGTGGCCGGTAGGCAAAGTAGAAACCCGGACGTCGACCGGCTTGCCGCCGACTCTTAACGTGATGCGGCCATCCTGCGGCAAGCGCTTTTCAGCGATATCGAGTTGCGCCATGATCTTGATGCGCGAAATCAGCGAAGCATGTACGGCTTTCTTCGGTCGCACCACATCGCGCAAGCTGCCGTCGATGCGGAAACGCACTACCGAGATCTGCTCGAACGGCTCGATATGGATATCGGATGCGCCTTCGCGCAGCGCCTGCGTCAGCAGCACGTTGATCATGCGGATCACCGGCGCATCATCGGACGACTCCAGCAAATCCTCGATCGCCGGCATGTCTTGCATCAGCTTGGCCAGATCCATATCGGATTCAAACTCATCCACCACTTGCGCCGCATCGCCGCCAGCGCCGGCATAAGCCAAGGCAATCGCCGCCTCCAGCTCATCGCGCGACAGCTTGCGAAATTTGACACGGCCGAAACGCCGGCTGACTTCGGCGATCGCGCTCGGCTGGGTGGCTTCGGAAATCCACAGTTCCACTGGATTATCTGCGCCGTTGGCGTCTTCGGTACGCTGCGCCAGCAATGAAAAATTGCGGGCGAAGGCGTACGGTAGCAGACGCGTATCGGTCATTCTGGGATCGCTCATGGCGTTCCGTCGTTCAAGAAACCAGGGGCCGGCGAAACCTGCGGTTTAGCGGGAACCAACACAGGCATCTGCTGTTGCTCCGGCGCCGGTTGGTCTGGCGCATCCGGTAGCGTCTGCTTTTTGCGCAGATCGACGAACGGGCCGCCGTCTTCCAGCTTGGCTGCGATCGCAGAACCGAAATCAGTCAGGACAGTCTTGCCCGGTTGCGTGCGGATCTGTTGCGAGCGCATGTAATCATAACGATCCGCGGCCAGGTTGCTACCGGTATCCTTGTCACGGACAATCGTCGGACGCAGGAAGATCATCAGATTGGTTTTGGCGCGGGAACCGGATTGATACTTGAACAAATTGCCGATATAGGGCAAATCGCCCAGCAGCGGCACTTTTTGTATGCTGCTTTCGTTGTCGTCGCCAATCAAACCACCTATTGCGATGATCTCGCCATCATCAACCAACACATTGGTGTCCAGGGAACGTTTAGACGTAGTCGGTCCGTTAGCATTGCCAGCCGTGCCCTGAAGCACTGCGGATACCTCTTGCGAGATTTCCAGACGCACCGTGCCTCCTTCTGAGATATGCGGCTTTATCTTCAACGCAGTGCCGACATCCTTGCGGTCAACAGTAGTAAACGGACTCGC
Organism: Collimonas sp.; assembly: GCF_039923675.1. Taxonomy (GTDB): domain Bacteria; phylum Pseudomonadota; class Gammaproteobacteria; order Burkholderiales; family Burkholderiaceae_D; genus Collimonas. The sequence continues at coordinate 101,033 of NZ_JBDTCG010000097.1, read as the reverse complement.
GGTCGAACTGCTTCCTCCGGTAGTGGCGTAGGAGCCGGTCACGAATGGCACATTCTGGCCGACGATAATCTTTGCCTCTTCATTGTCCAGCGTCAGCAAATTAGGCATCGACAACACATTGCTGCCGACGGTGCTGTTCAAGGCGCTGGCTAAAGCGCCAAGACCGATTTTTCCGGCAATCTGGCGGAATACCCCGAGTTGCATACCACTACCTATATTTGGGAGTCCTGTAGTACCGCTCCCGGCAGCCAAGCCAACCGCTGTATTGAATATATTGCCGCCTGCCGTATTGCTCGGATTGATGCCGGTATTGGTGCCGGTAAATCCGGTGCCACCGCCGACCCGGTATGCACTGGTTGAGTTGCCGCTCAGCGCCAGCCACTGGACCCCTATCTCGCTCGCAGCACTGTCGTTGACTTCAACGATCAAGGCTTCCACGTATACTTGCGCACGGCGGGTATCAAGCTGGTCGATGACCCCGCGAATGTTGCGGTAGACCGGTTCGCTGGCGGTAATGATCAGCGTATTAGTGCTATCGTCGGCCTGGATAAAGCCCGCAGCGCCACCGCTGCTGCCACCGCCCGACGATTGTGAAGACGTATCTGTCGACGGCGACGAAGGCTGGGTCGATGTACCTGAATTCAATGCACTATTGCTGTTCGAGCCTTGCAGCATGCCGCCGGAACCGCTGCCGGAACTCTTGCTGGATGAGCTGGAAGTCGGCAACGACGTATCGTTGGAAACAATCGCCCGCAAGGTTTTCGCCAGCTTTACCGCATCAGCGTTTTTCAGATACACCACGTGGACATTGCCGGCGTTGGTGGTCGGCTGGTCAAGCTTGGCGATCAGCGACTTGGCCAGGTTGGCGCGTCCGGCAGACGGCGCGCGGACCACCACCGAATTGGTTCTGGAATCGGCCATGATCATGGTGCGCGCGCTATCGCTGCCGCCCGGCGCCGCAGAGCCGGAATCCAGCAACTTGGTCACCATCACAGCGATATCGCTGGCCACCGCGTAGCGGATCGGGATCACATCCAGATCATTGATCGCAGGCACATCCAACGCGGCAATCATTTTGCCAAGGCGCTGCAAGTTTTCAGCGTAATCGGTGACAACCAGCGTGTTGTTGCCAGGATTGGCATTGATCGTGTTATTCGGAGAAATCAGCGGCCGCAGCACCGGCAGGATATTGGTTGCCGATTCGTAGTTCAATGAGAAAATCTGCGTGGCGATCTGATCGCCGCGAACGCTGGCCGGCCGGGTTGGCGCCACTTGCAGCTTGGCGTCCGCTTCCGGCACCACTTTGACAAAACCGTCGCCGCGCACCACGGCATAGCCTTGCAGACGCAAGGTCGATGCCAGCAAATCGAAAGCTTGTGTTTTGCTTACCGGCTTTTCCGACACCAGATTGATGGTGCCCTTGACGCGCGGATCGACGATGAAAGTGGTATTGGTATATTGACCGACCGCCTTGATCACCGACTCGATATCCGCACCGACAAAATTCATCACTGCCTGGCCGCTTGGGACGTCGGTGGTGGCGCCTGCGGGGGCCGTTCCCAACACCGGCTGCGCAATCGCGGCGACGGGAACGCCTGCGGCACAGGTCAGCAAGGCAATGGCGGCGGCATAGCGCCACGAGCTGCGCACTGCCATCTGCAAATTGGGTGTCTCGAATGTCGACGCAATGTTGTTGAATGGTGCGAGATACATTTTATCTTTCATGATTTAAACTCTAGTCCGATAACATTTCTGCCATTGATCTGGCGCCGTTGGCCGAGCAAGCTCAGTAGAGTAGCCAACTTTTCCTCTTGACCCGCCGCCGCTTCCGCGGTCCCCGAAAACTGAAAATGACCGTCTTGCAATTTACCGCTGCCGTTCAACAACATCGCGCCACCTAAGGTGGTCAGCGTCAAAGCCGCCTGGGTGCCTTGCCAATCGAGCCGCATGCGATAGCTGCCAAGCGGCTTGACCGGCGACATGCGCGACGCCATCGCTAGGAGGTCCAGCGTCATGCTGCCATTCAAGGCAATCCCGTCAGCGCTGCCAGCCTTGGTGCGCGCCAGCGTCAGCTGTTGCCAGCTCAGTTGCATCTTGCCTGACGGCTGCAAGGTATTCAATGGCGCACCCAATGTCGACAGACGTTCGGCCGGCAACAGCATGCTGGACGGACTGACGGTCCATTCGCTCCAGCTGCCGCGAATGCTTACCTTGCTCGACAATACTTGCGCATTTTCCAGCGTCGCATCGACCTTCCCCAGCAATACCAGCGGCGACAGACGCCAGGCAAACCGGCCTGGCAGCAAGGCCGCAACAGCATCCTTGCCGCTTGGCGCCGCACCGATAAAAGCCGACCCCTGCCACAACGACCCTTGCGCATCGCCCAAGGTGAGACGGCCGCCGGTGCGGCTCTCCAGCAAAGGCGCCAGCCACGCAGCCGGTAAAAACGCCAGTACCGTGATCAGTGCACTCAATCCCGCCGCCACCAGCCATATCAATACTCTGCCTAGTCCGCGCATCGATATCCCGACATTTGCGATGACGCTGCCGACGGCATTCCTTGTTGCTCACTACTCATGCTTTTGCTGCCACAAAGTGACCGTGGCGTTGACGATACCCGGTTGAGGAGTCGCGCCGCCCAGCGCTGTGACATTGGCGTCCACCACTTGCCATTGCGAATTTTTCTGTACATCGTCGAGCCAGTCAAGCAAGCCGGCAAAGGCGACTGACGACAGCTGCACCTTGGCCATATCGCCGTTCGGCGTCACGCTCTGTGCGCTCAGCCCTTTGCTTTTCAATGCGCTCTCGACCGCCTCTTTGTTCAACGGCGAAGCCGGCCGTTCCGCCATCTGGCCGGACAGGGACACCGCCTTGGTTGTCAAAGACTGTAATTCGGCAGCTTGCTGGCGTAACGCCGGCAAATCCTTTTGCAGCCGGCTGCGACCGCTCAAGGCGGGATCCAGCAGAAGCAGATAGATGACCGCCAGCAGAATCAGCACTCCAGCTGCGCTTAGCAGACGGCGTTCGCGCTGGTTTCTCTGGGCCCAATAGGCGCCGGCCGGAATCGAGATCCGGTCCCAGGTTTGCTGCAGGGGATTGCGTGTAGACATTACTTGCCGCTCCCGATTTGCCAGACGCCGGTAGTCGGTTTGCTCAGCGTTAATTTCATACTTGCCAATGCACTCTTGATTTGTGTTTCGGCACCATCTGCGTCGCCGGGATTTTTCAAACGCACCAACAGATGGTGGTCGCGGTAATCCAGGCTGGCGATCGCGCCGCTATCTGAACTTTGCGGCAATCCGGCCCAGGCAGTCCCGAAAGCGGTTGCCAGCGAAAGGAAATCGTCGGCCGCAAGCTGGCCGCCATCACGCTGGGCGACGGCGATTTTCTGCCTGGCCTGGGCGATCGGGTCGACGATCACGGTTTCTTTCGGGAAGGCGGCGCGGTAGTTTTGCATCATGCCGCTGCGCAAGCCGGCGGCTTCGCGCCGCATGCGCAGCCAGTCGTAATTGACGCTCACGATATTCACCAGCAGCAGCGCCGCCGCCAAACCCAGCGGCCAGCGCCAGCGGCGCCAACTGAACTCGGTGCCGGCCGCGCTGGCGGTCAGTCCGCTCATCAGGTCGATGCCACTGCGCGCCGACGCCAGTTCCTGCGTCCCTGCCAGCCAGTGGCTCCAGTCGTCGGCCAGCACCGTGATTTGCGCCGGCTCCAGTTCCTGATAGGCAGCCAGGCTGGATTGCGGCACATATAAAGTGATCTGCTGCTGCGGCAAGATGGCGGTCAATCCCTCCAGCACTTCTTGCGCCACCGACTGCCCCGATACCGGCGACAGCGACCAGCCCATGCCCTGCTCGGCCGACACGTGCAAGGCGACGTCGATGTCGCCGCCGTGATCGGTAATCGCCGCCACCGCCATCTCCGGCTCGCGCAACGGCAGACAAAGCTGGGCCGGCCAGGCCTGCAGATTGTGCGCGCCTAATGTCAACAAGGTCTTGACCAGCAACTCCAGCCAGTCTCTTTGCACGACCGCGATCAGGCGCAGGTTATTTGCGGCGGCAACCGCGCCAGGACGCTTGCGGCCGGCGACGATCACGCAGTCGAAGGGATCGACCAGCAGTTGTTCTTCCACCAGATTCGGCAGCGCCATCTTCAATTTGCTGTCTGACAACGGCGGCACCTGCAACTGCAGCAGATTGACGTCGGCCGCAGCCAGTATCAGCACCACCCGGGTCGCCGCGGCAATCGGCTCGGCCAGACCCGCCAGCTGCTCCACGCCTTGGCGCTCGATGCGACCGGCATCCGATACCAGCGCGTAGCGACAATCGGGCATGGCCACCGCCGCCGCACTGTCCAGTGTTGCCCTTGCGGGCAAGCGGATAAGTAAGGTACTCAAAACGCATCTTCCATTTATTGTTCTCTAATCCACACGATATTGGTGCTGGAGCCATTAGTGCCACGCTGCAACAAGGATACGGTATTCAGGGCGGCGCGACCCATGTGAATCTTGCCGTAGACCAAAAAAAAGTTGCTGGAAACCGCAATATTCGCGGTTGGCGGCACGGATATGCCAAACAGGTTTGACATTTGTGCATTCAAATTAGCGACATCGGTAAATGGCGCGGTGCGGCGCGCGGCGACCAGGGAATTGGCCTGCGCCAAAGACAAGTTGACAAAGCGCGAGGCCAGTACCTCCGCCGGCGCAGTATTCACATTGACAGGCGTAGCGGCTCCGGTCCATGGCAAGAGCACCACATAATCCTGCAACTGGCGCACGATGTCCGGCGTAAATCCCGGCACCGCCAGCAAATCGTCGACCAGCAGCAGCGGCATCGTACCGTTGCTTGAAGCAGCCGGGCTCTGCTGCCCGGTCGGCGCCGTGACAGGTTGCGCCTGGGCGATAGCCTGGGCCGCGGCCGTAGCCAAGGTGGTCGACAGGCGCAGATAAGTCAGCAAACGTTTGAAAGCGGCCACCTCATCAGGTACCGGAACACCATTGGTGCTCAGGTTATTCAGGTTGTAGCGCGATTGCGCATCGATGATGTTGCCAGACAAGACTGCATCCGCCGCATCGCCGGCCGCCGCCCCATCTTCCGCATATTGATCAAGCCGCGTCTCTGCCAAAGGTACGGCCCAGGGCTGCCCCAGATCATCGTATTGGAACTGTCTGCCGCTGGCGCGCAAAATCATGCCGGCCCAATCCAGCGAGCCGCGCATGATCCAGTTCTTCTGCAATTGCAGGCGCTGGTTTTCGACCGAGCGCATCTGTACCTGCTGTTGCCAGAACAAGCTGGCGACGATGGTGATCGCCAGCGTCGTCAACAGCAAGGCAGTCACCACCGCGACGCCACGCTGGGTGGATCGGTTCCGGAACCTGCGGTTCATACAGCCCCCAGCAGGAAAGTCTTGGCCATGGTGCTGGTATGGCCGCGCAGTTGCAGCGCCACTTGCAAGCCGGTCCAGCGATTGGCGTTGACGCTGGTATCCTGGCTGCCGGCGCTGATCGCGGAAGGCGGCCGCCAACCCTGCTGGTCGCTACCCCACACCTGCATTTGCATGCTGGCGATATTCGATTGCAATAGCACAGCCTGGCTGTTGTTGCCGTCGCCACCATCGTTGAGCGCACTCTGCCACAGCGTATCGAGGACATTCAAATCCCGCGTCGGCGCCGATTCCTGGCGCGTCAGCTTGCCGTCGCGCAGACGGTAATCCACCACTTGCAAACGCGTCGGCTGCTGGTCGGCGAACACCATCCGCACCAGCAGCAAACGGCCCGGTTGCGCCAGCAAATACGGCCGCGTGGTCATCAGGCTCTTGGGAGCGATTTGCGCGCAATCGCTTTGCAACTGGGCAAACGTCAATTGCATGCCGCGCGTCTCTTCCATTTCCGCGGTCAGCGAAATCCGCGAGCGGACGATGCCGTCCAGGCCGCGCCAGCCCAGTACCGCCACCATTGCCAGGATCGTGACGGCAATGATCAGCTCCACCAGCGTAAAACCGCGGCTGCCGCCATTAAACTTTCGGTCAGCGCGCATTCGGCACCACCTGCGACAGATTGACGATGCGCCGATCGGAACTGGCGTCGGCGAACACGGAGACTTCAACCCGCCGGAAATACGGGTTGGGCGTACCTGAAACTTTTTCTTCACAGTGCAACGGCAGTTCGCCTTGGGCGCATTCGAATGCACGACTGCCGATCGATGGCCACTCTTTGCCGAGACGGATCTGGGTCAGGCGGTTTTCCGCCGACCAGTTTGCCATCATGGAGGCCCGCAAGCCGCTGCTGTTTTGCGTCAGGCTGCCGACCGCGCGCAAGCTGGCGCCCAGCGCAGTGCCGACGATGACCAGCGCCACCAGCACTTCCAGCAAGGTGAAGCCCGCTCCATAACGGTTGGAAAATATACGTGGCGTAGGCATTTATTCGACCACAAAATGACCGATGCCATCGGCGCGGATGATGACACTGCTGTCGCCACTGGTCATGGTCAGCGCAAATGGCTTGTCTACCGGTTCGCGGCCGAAGGTGATGCGGAGGGTATTGGGCGGCGCCGCCTCGGTCGGCGGCGGATCCATGAACAATTGCATGGGCGTGCGTTTGAAATCGCGCTGGCGCAGCGTGTCGTCTTGCACCAGCTGCTGCCAGCCGGCTTCTTCGCGCACCATGAACCGATAGCTGTTGGCGTCGGCTTCGAAAGCCGTGGGACGATTGCGCAAGATGGCTTCTTCGCGCGTCAGTTGCAACAACAAGGCGATGCGTTGCGCATCGTCTTGCATGACCTGGCGATCGCTACGAAAAGCGCTGAGCGACACCACGCCTAGCGTGATACCGGCAATCACCACCACCACCAGCAACTCCAGCAGCGTAAAGCCGCGCGGTGCACCTTGGCGCAAATTGCGATGCGCCATGAAGGACATTACAGATCCCACGAGCCGATATCGGCGTCGTTGCCTTCTCCGCCCGGCTGACCATCGGCGCCATAGGAAAATATATCCACTTCGCCTTTGATGCCTGGCGACAGGAATTGATAAGGATTACCCCAGGGATCTTTTGGCAGCTTGTCGATATAACCGCCGGTTTTCCAGCCGTTGGCAGACGGGCCGCTAGTCGGTTTGGCGATCAATGCCTGCAGCCCTTGCTCGGTGCTCGGATAATGCTGATTATCCAGTTTGTACAGCTTGAGTGCAGTCATCAGGCTGCCAATATCCTGGCGCGCAGCCTGGATCCGCGCATCGTCGGTACGGCCCATCAATTTGGGCACCACCAAAGCGGCCAGAATACCCATGATCACCACCACCACCATGATTTCAATCAGCGTGAATCCACGTTGCATAAGGGCAGAGCGACGTCGAACAGCCGGGAACATTGTGCTATGCATTTCTTTCCTTATCAAAAAAACCATGAGCATGTTTGGAAAGGGCGATTATATGCCGCAATCGTTGCTAACAAGCAGGAGAAATACACTTAATTAATGTCAGTGTATTTATCCGGATTTTGTCATTGATTTGACACAAAGAAATGATATTACTTGATGCGGCCATAAAGCGGCATAACGACATTGCATCGCTATGTAGGATCGGCTTTATCGACTGGTTTGTGCAGCCCGCTCATATGGCCGGGCCAAATGGTTCAATACGGCTGCCTATACAGCTTCCTCGCGCGGATTGCGCGACAACAAGAGCTCCATGACCGAACGCAAGGAAGCGCCGTCGAACAGGACGCCGGCCACGGCATTGGTGATCGGCATGTCGACGCCGCGCTGCTGCGCCAGGGCGCGCACTGCGGCGGCACAACGCACGCCTTCGGCGACATGGCCGAGTTCGGTTACGATGGTCGCCAGCGGCTTGCCCTGCGCCAGTCCCAGCCCGACCTTGCGGTTACGCGACAGGTCGCCGGTACAGGTCAGGATCAGGTCCCCTACCCCCGACAAACCCATGAAGGTTTCGCTGCGGCCGCCAAGCGCGACGCCGAGCCGGGTGATTTCCGCCAGGCCGCGGGTGATCAGGGCTGCCCGCGCATTCAGGCCGAGCCCGAGGCCGTCTGCAACGCCGGTGGCGATCGCCAGGATATTCTTTACCGCGCCGCCGACTTCAACCCCGACCAGGTCGTCGGTCGAATACACACGGATGTGATCGCCGTGCACCGCCGCCACCACCTGATCGCACAAGCCGGCATGCGCGCTGGCGACCGACAAGGCGCAAGGCAACCCGCGTGCGACTTCCTGCGCGAACGACGGTCCGGACAGCGCCGCCGCCGGGATCGCATCGCCCAGCACTTCGCGCACGATCTGATGCGGCAGCAAGCTGGTGTTTTCTTCAAAACCCTTGCACAGCCAGACGATATTCGGAATCGGATACGCTTGCAGCTGCTGCGCCAGTTCACGCAAGCCGGCAACCGAAGAAGCGACGATCAGCAAACCCTCGGCCTGAGAGGCAAGCGCGTCGCCGGTCACATGGGCAATGGCCTGCACAAAATCGGCGCTCAAGCGCAAATTGTCGGGCAAGGCAAAACCTGGCAGATAAACGCTATTTTCACGCTGCGCGGCAGCAGCCGCCATGGTGTCGGGATTCCGTCCCCACAGCGTTACGCTATGGCGCTGCGCCAGGGCAATCGCCAAGGCGGTGCCCCAGGCGCCGGCGCCTAGTACAGTAATGTTCATGGATGCAATGGTGGCTTCGGAAGACACGGGTGGTTGGCACGTAAATGACAAAAAAACCGGATAGAACTCAATCGCCCCAAACCTCGGTAGCCTTCACATAGCCGGTTTGACCGTCGCGATGACGCACTTTGGCCCAGCCAGATGCTACGGGATCAACCAGTTCCAGCAAGACACCCTTGTCGGCAGAAAACACGACCGCGGCGGCATCGTCGGGATTGGCGTGGATCTTGGCATTCGCTACGCTGACTTGCAAATTGCGCTTGGCGACCAGGCCTTTCGACTGCAACCATGACAAATCGCCACTGGCGTCGCGCACCTTGGTCCATTCGCCGTAGGTCAACACGACTTCGACCGGCATGCCGCGCGGGGCGACCGCTACGCGCCGGCCTTTTTCCGAAGGCGCGTCGTATAACACTACAGGTGCTGCGCCAATCGCCTTGAAATCGAGGGCATGGGCAGAACCGGCAACGCCAAGCAAGCTTCCCATGAACAACGTGGTGGCACCGGCTATGCGTGCAAAATTCATCTATTGATCTCCAGTTGCGGAAAAAATCGCTGGGTGGCAAGCGCCCGCCAGAGCGGACGGCTTGCCGCCAGACATACCGCACTCATTGGCCAACCGCGACCGACGGCGCTTTGCCGCCGGTGCGGCCGACGACATTAGTTGATTGCTGTCGAACCATCAACAGCGATGCTGTCGCCGCTGCCTTTTTGCGCTTGCTCGGCCAATGCTTGCAGGCGTTGCTGGTAGAACACTTCGAAGTTGATTTCCGCCAGGTGGATCGGCGGGAAACCGGCGCGCGTGATAGCGTCGGCCAGGTTTGCACGCAGATAGGGATACACGATGTTCGGGCAGCCGATGCCGAGCAGCGGATCGAGTTGTTCGGTAGGGATATTGCGCAGTTCGAAAATGCCGGCCTGCTTGCCTTCGACCAGGAATGCAACCTTGTCTTTCACCTTGGCAGTGACGGTAACGGTAACGGTCGACTCGAAAATGCCTTCGGCCAGCGCTTCTGCGCCTACATCAACTGCCACTTCGATTTGCGGAGCCTCTTGCTCGAGGAAAATGGCCGGCGAATTCGGTTGTTCAAGCGACAAATCTTTCAGGTAAACGCGTTGAATCTGGAACACCGGTGCTTCAACTTGTTGGTTCTCTTCAGCCATGACACTCTTTCAGTTAATTTAAATTAGCCAGATTGCGGATAATGCCATCTGACCTGTTTCTCCGTACAGTCTGCAACAATACCTGAATCGCCAGCTTATTTGCTGGCTTATTGCTGAAAATCAGGCGCTTTGCAGCAGGGGCTCAAGCTTGCCATCGCGATCGAGTGCGTGCAAGTCGTCAAAACCGCCAACGTGGGTTTCGCCGATATAAATTTGCGGCACGGTGCGGCGGCCGGTTTTTTGCATCATCGTCTCGCGTTGCGACGGGTCGAGGTCGATCCTGATCTTTTCGATATCTTCCACGCCTTTTGCCTTCAGCAATTGCTCGGCGCGGATGCAGTACGGGCATACCGCAGTGCTATACATTACAACATGTGCTGTCATGACTACTCTTTCTGGTTCAATCTGTACCGTTGCCCCTGCGGGCGGCGGCGATCATTTGACGGTAGGCAGGCCTTGGGTCTGCCAGGCGGCGATGCCGCCTTCCAGGTTATAGGCCTGGGCAAAGCCGGCCTGGCTCAATTGCGCTACCGCTTTCGTGGCCTGGTTGCCGGTCTGGCAAACCACCACCACATTCTTTGCTTTAAACTTGTCCACTTCGGCCATGCGCTGCGGCAAATCTTTCAAAGGAATGTTTTTGGCGTCGATCAGGTGGCCGGCGGCAAATGCATCGCTGTCACGTACGTCCAGCACCAGGGTTTTACCCTGGTTAATCAGCTGGATAGCTTGTAAAGTCGTTACCCGGTTACCGCGTTTTTGCAACAAAGGGAGCAACAGTGCGCCGCCCGACAAAAATGCTACTGCAATCAGAAAAATGTTATCAATCAAGAATTTCACGGCGATCCAATGGTATTAGTTAATCCCGCCATTATAAAATAGAAGCTGGAGCGCCATTCAATTCGTATAGGGTTCAGTGAAAAAACCCTGCCCCGTGCGACGCATTTGGCTGGATATCGATGGCGAACAACCGCGTACAACTGATTTCTTACTTAACTTAGCAAACTTACCATGTACAAAATCGTATTGATGCGCCACGGCGAATCCACCTGGAACCTGGCTAACCGATTCACCGGCTGGGTCGATGTCGACCTCACCGAAAAGGGCGTAGCGGAAGCCAAACAGGCTGGCCAGCTGTTGCTGCAAGCCGGCTTGACCTTCGACCTGGCTTACACTTCGGTGCTGAAACGTGCGGTACGCACGTTGTGGGGCACGCTCGACGAGATGGACCTGATGTGGCTGCCGGTCCAGCACAGCTGGCGTCTGAACGAGCGTCATTACGGCGCCCTGCAAGGTTTGAACAAGGCCGAAACCGCCGCCAAGTATGGCGACGAGCAAGTCATGGTGTGGCGTCGCAGCTACGACACGCCGCCTATGCCGCTGGAGCCGAGCGATCCACGTACATCCTATGCCGATCCACGCTACGCCGGCCTCAAGCGCGATGACATCCCGCTGACCGAATGCCTGAAAGACACAGTGGCGCGCGTGTTGCCATACTGGAACGATGAAATCGCACCGTCTATCCGCAGCGGTAAACGCATCATCATCTCGGCGCATGGCAACAGCTTGCGCGCCCTGATCAAGATGCTGGATGGCATCAGCGACGAAGATATCGTCGGCCTCAACATCCCTAACGGCCAGCCGCTGGTGTATGAGCTGGATGCGGATCTCAAGCCGATCAAGAGCTATTACCTCGGCGACCAGGCGGCGATAGCAGCGGCGATGAACGCCGTCGCCAGCCAGGGGAAAGCGAAATAAATATCTCGCCGGGTCATCTCCTGACGCCCTTCGGCAAGCGCAAAACCCGCCACGCCAAACGCCGCCAGCCGGCGCTCTTGGCGTGGTCTTTGGCGCTGCTGCTGGCGGCGACGGTGGGCGCTGCCTTGCCCGTCGTCGCCAACGCCGCTCCCGCCAAAATCACGGAACGCAGCAAGCAAAAGCAGGCAGCAGAAGCGCAGCGCGCCGACTTGCGGCAAAAACTTGATAACCTCAAGCGCGACATCAGCCTGACTGAAACCGCAAAAGACGACGCCAGCGACGCGCTGGCGGACTCCGAAGAAGCGGTTTCCAAGGCCACCCGCTCCTTGCGCGACCTTGGCGCCGAACAAAACCAGACCGAAGCCAAGCTGGCCAAGCTGGCCAAACAGCACGACGAGCTCAGCAAGACCGTGGCAAAGCAGCAAACCCAGCTAGCCAACCTGCTGCGCCAGCAATATGTGGCCGGCAATGAAGACCGCATCAAGCTGCTGCTGTCCGGCGACAATCCGAACCGCATCAACCGCGACCTGCAATACATGGGCTACGTCTCGCAGGCCCAAGCCAAGCTGCTGGAATCGCTGCGCGCCAACCTGGCCGCGGTGGAAGCCAACCAGACTGAAGTCCAGAGCGCCAAGGACGATCTCGACGAAATCGCCCAGGAACAGCGCGACCAGAAAAAACTGCTGGACCAGGAGAAGGCCAAGCGGGCGACGCTGCTGACCCAGCTTTCCAGCAAACTGAGCAGCCAGCGCAAGGAAGTCGGCAATATCGAACGCGACGACCAGCGCCTGTCGGGGCTGGTGGATAAGCTGGCGCAGTTGATCGAAGCGCAAAAACAAGCCGAAGCCGCGGCCCGTGAGAAACTGCGACAGCAACAGCTGGCACAGGCAAAAGCCAAGGCCGAAGCACTGGCGCAAGCCCAGGCGGCGCGCGAGCGCCTGCTTGAACAGCAACGCGCCGCCCAGATCAAAAAGCCGCCCGCCGGCGACAATCCGGTCAAGCCCAAGCCCGTCAATCCGGATGCCATCGACGACGACCAGCCGCCGGCCGTGGCCGTCACGCCGCCGGTTCCGGCAGCGCCAGTGGCGCGCAATGAGCTGACGCCGGAAGCCGACGTCAAGGATGTTTCCTACGGCAGGCCGTTCGAATCCTTGCGCGGCCAGCTGCGGTTGCCGGTGCGCGGCGACGTCATGGCGCGTTTCGGCAGCAAGCGTGGCGACGGCCCGAGCTGGAAAGGGCTGTTCATCCGCACCCCGGAAGGCAGCGAGGTCAAGGCGGTTGCCGCCGGCCGCGTGGTGTTTGCCGACTGGCTGCGCGGCTTCGGCAACCTGATCATTGTTGATCACGGCAACCAGTACATGACTATTTACGGTAATAATCAGGCATTATTGAAACGTCCCGGCGATGCGGTCAAAGCCGGCGACGTGATTGCCAATGCCGGCAACAGCGGCGGTAATGAACAATCGGGTTTATACTTCGAAATTCGGCATCAAGGCCGTGCGTTCGACCCACTCGGATGGGTAACTACTAGGTGAAACATGGGCAGTAAGCTTAAAAATATCGGTCTAATCAGTTTAGGCGTCATTGCCGGCATCGGCGCCTCTATCCAGTTCGACGCCATCGCGCAGAAGAGTGCTGCTGCGCCATTGCCGCTGGAAGAGTTACGGCAGCTGGCCGATGTATTCGGACTGATCAAGTCGGATTACGTGGAGCCGGCCGATGACAAAAAGCTACTGACCGAAGCCATCTCCGGCATGGTCGCCTCGCTCGATCCGCACTCCGCCTACCTGGACAAGAAGGCTTACAAAGAGCTGCGCGAGAGTACGCAAGGCAAATTTGTCGGCCTCGGCATCGAAGTCGGGATGGAAGACGGCTACATCAAGATCATCTCGCCGATCGAGGATTCACCGGCCTACCGCGCCGGCATCAAGGCAGGCGACCTGGTCACCCGTCTCGACGCTACCCCGGTCAAAGGCCTGACTCTGGAGCAGGCAGTCAAGCGCATGCGCGGCGAGCCGAACACCAAGATCACCCTGACCATTTCACGCAAGGGCGAAGACAAGCCGCTGATCATCCCCATCACGCGCCAGGAAATCCGGGTCCAGAGCGTGAAGTCGAAAGTGGTCGAACCGGGTTATGCATGGTTGCGCATCACCCAGTTCCAGGAACCGACGGTCGACGACATGGCCAAGAAAATCGCCGCCATCTACGCCCAGGAGCCTAACCTGAAGGGTCTGGTGCTGGATCTGCGTAACGATCCGGGCGGCGTGCTGCCAGGCGCGATCGGCGTGTCGGCCGCCTTCCTGCCCAAGGATTCGGTGGTGGTGACGACCAACGGCCAGCTGCCAAGCTCCAAGGCCTCGTTCTACGCCAAGCGCGAATACTATGCCAATCCGGGCAACGACCCGCTGGCGCGCCTGCCGGAAGCGCTGAAAAAAGTGCCGATGGTGGTGCTGGTGAATACCGGTTCCGCGTCCGCTTCGGAAATCGTCGCCGGCGCTTTGCAAGACTACAAGCGCGCCACCATCATGGGTACGCAGACTTTCGGCAAGGGTTCGGTACAATCCGTGATCGCCCTGCCGCCTGACCGCAACACGGCAGTCAAGCTGACCACGGCGCGCTACTACACGCCTAACGGCCGCTCGATCCAGGCCAGGGGCATCGTGCCTGACGTCATGGTGGATGAATATAGCGACGGCGACGGCTTGAACGGCCTGCGCCTGCGCGAAGCCGACCTCACCAAGCATCTGAGCAACGATACCGACAAGAGTCCTGAAGTCACCGCGCCCAAGGTCGATGAACTGGAAGAAGCGCAACGGATTGCCGCCGCCGAGAAGAAGCGCAAACCCCTGGAATACGGCAGCAAGGACGATTTCCAGCTGGCGCAAGCGATCAACCAGTTGAAGGGATTGCCGGTGCAGGTGTCCAAGGTCAAGCCGGAAATTCGCTCGGAAACCGACAAGGACGACAAGACGTCGAAAGATGACAAACCCGATCCGGCCGCCGGCGCCATGATCAAGAAAGATTTGAAGCTTGACGATAAAAAGGACAAGAAACAGGACGACATGAAAGGCGACAAAGAATAATCGCTTTTCACGTTAAACTAAGGCCGCAGCGATGCGGCTTTTTTTATGGCTGCAGCTGTTGCCGGCTGTTGCCTGATGGCGCGGCGTACATTTATTTTTTGACAGCTTCTTATGAACGACCAGCAATTACTCCGCTATTCGCGCCACATCCTGCTGGACGATATCGACATCGGCGGCCAGGAGAAATTCCTGGCGGCGCATGCCCTTATCATCGGCGCCGGCGGCTTGGGTTCACCGGTGGCGATGTACCTGGCGTCGGCCGGCGTCGGCCGCATCACGCTGGTAGATAACGACACGGTCGACCTGACCAACCTGCAGCGGCAGATCCTGCACACCAGCGAGCGGGTCGGCCAGGCCAAGGTCAGCTCGGGTAAAGCGGCCATGGCGCAAATCAATCCCGGCATCGAGATCGTCGCCTTGGCCGAACGCGCAGACCAGGCGCGCCTGCATGAACTGATCGCCGGCGCCGATGTGGTCATCGACTGCAGCGACAATTTCGCCACGCGGCAGGCCATCAATCGCGCCTGCGTCGCGCTGAAAGTACCGTTGGTGTCCGGCGCCGCGATCCAGTTTGACGGCCAGATCAGCGTCTTCGATGCGCGCGATGCAAAGTCGCCCTGCTATGCCTGCCTGTTCCCGCCGGACCGCGAATTTGAAGAAGTCGCCTGCTCCGCAATGGGCGTATTTGCGCCGCTGGTCGGCATCATCGGCAGCATGCAGGCAGCGGAAGCACTCAAGCTGATCGCTTGCATCGGCACTTCCCTGTCAGGATTTCTCTTGATGCTGGATGCGCGCAGCATGGAATGGACACGCATCGGCGTCGCCCGCGATGCCGCCTGCCCGGTCTGCGGAACGCAGCATCGCGCCTGATTCAAAGCCGACGCTTGCACACTACGGCCGGTAGTAGCAATTACTAATCCGGTAATTAGACATATCCTTCTGATCGTCCGCTTTTTCTTCCGCCAATTCCTTCCGCTGCTTTAAATTACGTCTTGTTATCGTGTCACGAAAACACGCGATAAACATCACATAAATATAAGCGGGAGATAAAGGCATGAAACGCAGACAGTTTTTGAAGGGCTCGGCATTTTTTACGGTGGCAGCAGCATCAGGCATGCTCAGCGCTTGCGGCGGCGGCGCGGATATCGGCAGCAGCGCAGCGGGAACGTATGCTTTTCCGCAGGGAATCGCCTCCGGCGATCCGAAGGACAGCAGCGTGGTGTTCTGGGGCCGGGTAGTGCACAACAACAGCGCCATTGCCGATGCGGTGAACGTCCGCCTCGACGTTTCCACCAGGGCGAATTTTTCCAGCTTCACAGCGCAAGTCAACTTGAGCGCGAGCGCCGACTACGACTTCACGGTCCGCGCCAAGGTCATCCAACTCAACCCGGACACCATCTATTACTACCGGTTTACCGCCGGCAGCGACGTCAGCGTCACGGCCCAGACCAAGACCGCGCCGCTTGCCGGCAGCAGCAACGAGCAAGTACGATTCGCCTGGATTACTTGCCAGGACTGGTCGGTCAACCATTGGCAGGCATTGTCTTTGCTGGCGCAGGAAAACCTGGATTTCGTCGTGCATGTCGGCGACTACATTTATGAAACCGTGGGCGCCTCGTTTCAGACCGGCGGCGCCGAACCGGCGCACGGCACGATCAAATTGCCGGATGGCCTGGCGCATCCCGGCGGCGGCATCTACGCCAATACGGTCAATGACTATCGCACTCTTTACCGCACCTACAAAACCGATGCCCGCCTGCAGAGCATCCATCATAAATTCCCGGTCATCGCGATCTGGGACGATCATGAATTCTCAGACGATTGCTGGCAAGATCACCAGGTCTATACCAATGAAAACCTGCAGCAGACCGGGCGCCGCCGCAGCGCTACCCAGGCCTGGGCCGAATACACGCCGATCGATTTCGGCGACCTGTCCTTCGACCTCAACAACAGCAGCTACCAGAACATCCGTATCTATCGCGATTTCCGCTTCGGCAAACTGATGCATCTGGTGATGACCGACGAACGCCTGTATCGCGACGACCACGTGGTCAGCGAACAATCGGTGGCGCAGCAGCTGGGCCATGATCCGGTCAACGGCGACGATTCCATCGGTTCGCGCTATTTTGTGCCGCAGCCGCTGCTGTTGCAAATGGAAGCGCAGGAAACCGCCAAACTGGGGCGGACACCGTCGATCCTCGGGCCGACTCAGACCCAGTGGTGGAAAGACACGCTGAAAAATTCGGATGCGACCTGGAAAGTGTGGGGCAATGAAATCATGCTGAACCGCATGTGGGCCGACCTGACGCCGCCGGCGCTGGGGATTCCGGCGCCGTACAACCAGCTGTATGTGATCAATTGCGATTCATGGGATGGCTATCCCAGCCACAAGGCCGAACTCCTATCCTATCTGAATACGCAAAACATCCAGAACGTGGTGGCCATCACCGGCGATTTGCATGCCTTCCAATGCGGTGTAGTGCGCGCCAATCCGGGCGACCTGAGCAGTCCGCCTGTGCTGGTGGATTTTTTGACGGCCGGCATCAGCAGCCAGTCGTTTTACAACTACATCAAGTCCGGCGCCGCGGTGGTCAATCCTCTGCTGGGCCAGCTGGTGCAGACACCGCAGATTTTCGACAGTCTGCTAAAACACTTCAATCCCGACTTTGCCTATGTCGATCACGATGCCCAGGGCTATGCCACGGCAACCGTGACCAACGACAGCATTGTGGTGGTATTTAACAAGGTCAAGCCGCTTGCCGGCGATGGCAGCGCGCCGCAGCAACCGTTGCTGAAACGGACCCGCATGACATTGCCAAAGGGTTCGACCACGCCGCAGATTGAAGACAACGTTTGATCAGGTTACTCAGGTTATGAATGACGCTATCGCTTGCCGAGAGAATGGCAGGCGATAGCGCAAAGCCCCTTAAGCGCTATGCAAAGCGCGCACAGCGCCGCTTGCTTGCATGGCTTTCAGCGCCCGTAGCTTCTGGATCGTATCGGCACAAGCGCGCGCTGCTTCTGCGCCTTTCACCAGGAAATGTTCGAAGAAATATTTATGGTGTTCTTCGCCGCCGTGGAAATGATGCGGCGTCAATACCGCCGACAATACCGGCACGCCGGTTTCCAACTGCGCCTGCATCAAGCCGTCGATCACTGCGTGGGCGACGAATTCATGGCGATAGATGCCGCCATCCACCACCAGCCCGGTAGCGACCACCGCAGCGTACCTGCCGCTGTTGGCCAGCAGTTTGGCGTGCAAGGGAATTTCGAAGGCGCCGGCGACTTCGAAGAAATCGATGTCTTGCTCGGTGTAGCCGGCATTGGCGATTTCGGCAATGAAGGCGATGCGGCATTGATCCACGATCTCGCGATGCCAGCCGGCCTGGATGAAGGCGATGCGTTCATTGGCTGTGCCGGGAATTTTTGATTTGATATCGACTGCTGAAGTTTGTTGCTGTTGCATGTGAAGACTCCTGTTTACATGATAAAAACAGGGCGCATCGGATCGAAAGGAAGCACGCACTCAAGTAACATCCACAGGCGTCGATTGCCAATAGCAATAACGCTGCCTCCGCCTCGGCGGCATGCAGCAAGACGCCTGTCAATGATGACAAGCACTGCGCGACCTGTTCTCTCTTTATCCGGACTATACCGTCGGCCCCGGAATCAAACCGGGTCTGCTGACCTTGCTGTAAAAAATAACAACAAGCGCTCGCGGGCTATGCGCATTGCACGCAATTACCGCCGGTGGGGAATCACACCCCGCCCTGAGAACGTTTCGGCGAACCAGATTGATGGCACACCGAGCAGAGAATTTATCACATAAATTGCGGCGCTGCACAAACCGGCCGGATCCGGCAGCGGCGGCGTCAACCGGTTTTCCGGGCCAGCCCGAGATAGGTATCGATCACCTTGGGATCATGCGCCAGTTCTGCGGCCGGACCTTGCAAGACCATGTCGCCGGTTTCCAGCACGTAGGCGTAATCGGCAGCCTGCAAGGCCGCGCGGGCGTTTTGCTCGACCAGCAAGATCGCCACGCCGGTCTGTTTCAAACGCACGATAATGTGGAAAATCTCCTTGACGATCAATGGCGCCAGTCCAAGGCTGGGCTCGTCCAGCATCAGCAGTTGCGGCTTCGCCATCAAGGCGCGCCCTAGCGCCAGCATCTGCCGTTCGCCGCCGGACAAGCTACCGGCAAGCTGCCTGCGCCGTTCCTGCAGACGCGGAAACAGCTCGTACACCACCGCCATCTGGTCGGCATAACCGCTCTCGCCGGCCTTGTAGCGTCGATAGCTGCCGAGCAGCAGATTGTCTTGCACTGTCATGCTGGCAAACAGTTCGCGCTTTTCCGGCACCAGGCACATGCCGCGTGCGACCCGGGTTTCTATCGCCACGCCATCGGTATCCTGGCCCAGCAGGCGCACCTTGCCGCGCATGCTGCCGCTGTTCGGCATGGCGCCGGCAATCGCATTCAGCATGGTCGATTTACCCGCGCCGTTGGGGCCGATCACGGTGACGATCTGACCGGCGCCGACTTGCAGGCTGGCGCCATGCAAGGCCTCCACCTTGCCGTAGGCGACGTGCAGGTCGCTGACTTCCAGCACGGAATTGGCTATCACATTAGTCATCGATCCCTCCCAGATAAGCTTCCAGCACCGCCGGGTCTTGCTGTATGTCGGCCGGCAGGCCTTCTGCAATCTTGCTGCCGAATTCCATCACCACCAAATGGTCGGTCAGGTTCATGACGAAATCCATATCGTGCTCTACCAGCAAAATGCTCATCCCTTCGGCCTTCAGCTTGCGCAGCAGATCCGCCAACGCCTGCTTTTCCTGATAACGCAATCCCGCCGCCGGTTCATCCAGCAGCAGCAAAGTGGGATCGCAGCACAAGGCGCGGGCGATTTCCAGGATCCGCTGCTGGCCCAGCGCCAGGCTGCCGGCCTCTTCGTAGAGCAAATGGCCGAGGCCGACACGCTCAAGCTGCGTCCTGGCCTCGAACAGCAGGGTCTTTTCTTCCGCGCGATTAAGCCGCAGCAGGCTGGCCGCGATGCCGCCGACATCGCGATGGCTGCCGCGCAGGTGCGCGCCGATGGCGACGTTCTCCAGCACCGACATGCTGCTCATCAGGCGCACGTGCTGGAAGGTGCGGGCAATTCCGCGCGCAACGATCCGGCGCGATGGCAAACCCGAGATCTGCTGCAACTCCCGTTCTGCACGGAACCTGATCGAACCACCGGTCAGCGGCAAGACGCCGGTCACCAGGTTGAACATGGTCGATTTGCCTGCGCCATTAGGACCGATCAGGCCCACGATTTGTCCGGCCTTGACGCTAAAGCTCATGTCATTGACCGCGACCAGGCCACCGAATTCCTTGCGTACCCGGTCGACTTCCAGCACCGTTGCGGCGTCTGCATGCTTGCTTCTCGCCGCCAACGCAGTGGCTGATTCCGGCGCCCTCACCGTCGGCTTGGCTGGCGGCAGTTTGCGCAGATACGGCCACAGTCCGTTACGTGCGCGCTGTAGCAGCAACACCATCAGGATGCCGAAGACGATGGTCTCGAAATTGCCATTGGCGCCCAGCAGTTTCGGCAACCATGATTGCAGCTGATCCTTCAGCACGGTCAGCAACGCCGATCCCAGGATCGCACCCCATACGTAACCGGCGCCGCCGACCACCGCCATGAACAGGTATTCGATACCGGCATTCAGGCCGAACGGGGTCGGGCTCACCGAGCGCTGCAGATGAGCGTAAAGCCAGCCGGAGACGCTGGCCAGCAAAGCCGCCAGGACAAAAATCAACACCTTGATCCAGGCGGTATTGACACCCATCGCCTCGGCCATCACGCCACCGCCGTTGAGCGCGCGAATAGCGCGGCCCGAGCGTGAATTCAACAGGTTCTGCAAGCCGGCCAGTGCAACCAGCAAGATCACCCAGATCAGGTAAAACATCTTGCGGCCGCTATCGAGTTCGATGCCTAACAGGTTGATGGCGGGAATACCGTTCAAGCCGTCGTACTTGCCGAGAAACTCCAGGTTACCGAACAGGAAATACAGCGACAACGCCCAGGCAATCGTGCCCAGCGGCAGGAAATGTCCTGACAGGCGCATGGTGATGCCGCCGATCGCCAATGCCGCCAAGGTCGTCACGCCCAGACCGGTCAACAAGCCGATCCATGGCGACAGCCCGAAATGCGTGCTCAGGTAAGCGGTGGAATAAGCGCCAAGACCGACAAAGGCGGCCTGGCCGAACGACGTCAGGCCGCCGACTCCTGTCAGCAGCACCAGGCCCAGCGCCACGATCGCATACAGGCCGAAGTAATTGGCCAGCGTGATCCAGAATTCGGGCGTCGGCAAGACCGGCAATAACACCAGGACGGCGACAAACGCGATCAGCGGCAGATTGCGCACGGAGAGATGGCGCATCACTGGCCTCCCTCGTCAATCTGCTTGCTGGTCAGCGAACGCCACAACAGCACCGGAATGATCAGTGTAAACACGATCACTTCCTTGAAAGCGCTGGCCCAGAACGAAGAATACGATTCCAGCAAGCCCACCAGCAAAGCGCCGGCGGCGGCCACCGGATAGCTGCCGAGGCCGCCGATGATGGCGCCGACGAAGCCTTTCAAGCCGATCAGGAAACCGCTGTCGTAATAGATAGTGGTCAGCGGCGCAATCAGGATGCCGCATAGCGCGCCCAGCGCGGCGGCCAGGGTGAACGCCAACCGTCCGGCTTGCGTGGTGCCGATGCCGACCAACTGCGCGCCCAACCGGTTGACGGCGGTGGCGCGCAAGGCCTTGCCGGACAATGTCCGTTCGAAGTAAAGGTAAAGCGCGACGATCAGCAGCAGCGACACCATGATGATCACGCAACTCTGGCCGGAAACCGTCAAGCCGCCGATCTCGAAACGGGCGTCGGAAAACGATGTGGTGCGCGAACCTTCCGCCCCGAACATCAGCAAGCCGATGCCGGTCAAGGCGTAGTGCACCGCCACCGAGACAATCAGCAAGACCAGGGTGCTGGCTTCCGCCAGCGGCTGGAACGCCAGCCGGTAAATCATCGGTCCCGTCGGCACCACGATCGCCAGGGTCAGCAACACCTGCAGCGGCATGGCCAGCGATGCATGGCCATAAACTCTTGCAACGGCAAAGATTGCCAGCGGCAGCAGCACGAATTTCAGCAAAGCCACGCTGATGCGCCGGACAACTGTGCCGCGGCTTTCGCCATTGCGGTCGAAGGCCAGCGCAACCGTTTCCTGGATAAAGCTCAACGCGCCAAGCACCACCAGCAGGGTCGCCGACAAGGGAAGTTTATCGGCCTGGATGGCCGCCAGCGTCAGGGCGCCGAAAGCCACGAACTCGCCCTGCGGGATAAAGATCACGCGGGTGGCCGAGAACACCAGCACCAGCGCCAGTGCCAGCAGCGCGTAGACGGCGCCGCTGGTGATGCCATCCTGCGCCAGGATGGCGGCGATTGAAAAATCCATAATGATGTATACCTGTGCCGCGTGAAGTTACCGAGGTTACCGAGTTACTGCGCAACGCCCAGCAGTTTCCATTTGCCGTTGACGATTTCCACCATCACGCGCGAGCGCTGGTCGAAACCGACGTGATCGGTCGGGCTCATGTTGACGATGCCTTGCGAGACCGGCAGGTTCTTGATGGCTTCTATGTTGTCGCGCAGCGCGGCGCGGAATTCCGGACTGCCTGGTTTGCCTTTCTTCAGGGCCGCAGGCACAGCGGCGCCCAGCAGCATGCCGGCATCCCAGGCATGGCCGCCGAAGGTAGAGATGCTGCCGACGCCATAGGCTTTTTCATAGGCTGCACGGTAAGCCATGGCCGACTTCTTGACCGGATTACTGTCCGGCAGCTGCTCCGCCACCAGCAACGGGCCGGCAGGCAGGAAAGTGCCTTCGCAATCCTTGCCGCAAACACGCAAGAAGTCGTTATTAGCGACGCCGTGAGTCTGGTAGATCTTGCCTTTGTAGCCGCGCTCTTTCAGGGTCTTCTGCGGTAAGGCGGCCGGGGTGCCGGCGCCGGCGATCAGCACGGCGTCGGGATTGGCGCTGACCATTTTCAATACCTGGCCGGTCACGGAAGTATCGTTGCGGGCGAAACGCTCATTGGCGACGATCTTGATCTTGCGCAGCTCGGCCAGCTTGGAAAACTCGCGATACCAGCCTTCGCCGTAGGCATCGGAGAAGCCGATAAAGGCCACGCTCTTGACGCCGGCATCCGCCATGTGGGCGATGATTGCGGTCGCCATGTGCGAATCGTTTTGCGGGGTCTTGAAAATCCAGCGGCGCTTGGCATCGACCGGCTCGATCAACGCAGCCGAAGCCGCCATCGTGATCATCGGCGTGCCGGATTCGGCGGCGACATCGCTCATCGCCAGCGAGCCGGGCACCGCGGTCGAACCGATCAGCAGGTCGACCTTTTCTTCACTGACCAGCTTGCGCGCATTCTTGACGGCGGTGGTGCTGTCGGTGGCGTCGTCAAGCACGATGTATTCCACTTTCTGACCGGCGATTTCCTTCGGCAACAAGGCAAAGGTATTTTTTTCCGGGATTCCCAGTGAAGCCGCCGGGCCGGTGGCGGACACGCTCACACCTACTTTGATCTGGGCGTACGCGCCGCCGCTGCCTGCGGCCAGGCTGATTGCCAGTACTGCGGGAACGGTCATCCCCAACCATGCTTTTTTCATCTGATCTGCTCCATGTGGTTATAGCGCTTGTGCGCAGCCGTCACGGGCGGCGAGAGCGCCAAGCCCACGATGGTAGCAAAAAAATCAAACCAGCATCAGCGCTACCTGTTGCGCGGCGTCGGCGCCGGGCTTGTGCTGGAAACGGCTCTTGGCGAAACGCTGCCAGCGGCCCAGCACGAAACTGGCCAGGATATTGGCCCGCATCGCGGTTTCCGCTTCGTTCGCTTCGCCTTGCGCGGCGGCGGTGCGCAGCGCTTGCTTCAACGACAGTTCGATGCGGTCGACGAACTGGTTCATGCGCAGTTGAAGGCGTTCATCCTCATTCACCAACGCATCGCCGATCATGACGCGGGTCATGCCAGGATTACGCTCGGCAAAATTGAGCAGCATCAGCGTAATGGCCTGCGCCTGATGCAAGCCTTTTTCCTGCTGTTCGGTAATCTGGTTGACTAGGCCGAAGACGGTGTTCTCGATAAAATCGATCAAGCCTTCGAACATTTGCGCCTTGCTGGCGAAATGCCGGTACAGCGCCGCCTCCGAGACCTCGATCCGGGCCGCCAGCGCGGCCGTGGTGATTTTTTCGCCCTTGGGTTGTTCCAGCATGACCGCCAGGGTCTGAAGGATTTGAAGTTTACGCTCGCCTGGTTTGGTAGTAGCCATGATTTTTTATTTTAGTAATGATGGAGATAAGGAAAACTGTGGCCGAATCGGAACCCCGGCGCCGGACCACCACACTAGCCGCTATGGCGGCTTCAACGCAAACGGTGCAGATTCTTGCTCAGCTGACGGACGGATTTTACTTTGACATCGACGTAATTGGGGCGCTTTATCGTATTTGACTGATCCTTCAGGTACTGCGTCACCCACGCGGTGCGCATGCCGACCCATTTGGCGGCCCTGAGATTGGTGATCGTGTCCTCCACCAGGATGCAGCGCCGCGCCGGCACTTTCTCGCGCGCCACCAGCTGCCGCAGCAAATGCCGCGACGGCTTGGGCCGCAGTTGGCGGTGTACATGCATGGCCTCAATCGAAATATGCTTGCCGAAATGACGCTGCAGGCGCAAGTGGCGCATGACATCGCCAGAGTAGCGCAGCGGCGCATTGGTCAGCAGAATCTTGCGGCCCGGCAGCCGTTTGAGCAAATTGATCAGGCCGCGTTCGGCCCGGATCATGCCCGGCAGATCGTCGAAGCGATGCGCTTCGCGTAAAAAATCTTCAGGCCGTACCTGATGATGTTTTACCATGCCAAGCAAGGTCGCGCCATAGCGCCGCCAGTAATTTTCGCGCGCGGCATTGACAGTAGCGGCATCGGCGTCAACGCCGTCGCTGCCAAGGGTGCGCGCCATGAAGGCGTTCATGTTGACGTGAATCGCCGGAAAAATCGCATGCGAAGCGTTGTGCAGGGTATTGTCCAGGTCGAACAGCCAGAGCATGGCCCTATTCTTTCCCCTTGTATTTTTTCTTCTTGAATCCATTACCATGATGAACGCCGGTGATTTTCCGGAAATTAGAATCTTTGAGTCGACCAGCAAAAGGGGAACATGTGTTTCGTCAGATTATAGTGATATTAGGTGTGGCAGGACTACGTTCAGCCGCGAGATTACTCGCGCCACTGCCCTGCCCTTGGCCATGGATCGGGCCACGCCAACTGCTGCTGACCTTGGGGCTGGGAGCGTTGCTGGCGGGAGCGCCGCCGCTGTTCGCCCAGGATGGCATTGCCGCCGCCTCGCTACAGCCGGCCGCCAGCGTGCGCCAGGGCGGCGCCATGTTCCAGATACAACGCGGCGGCCATAGCGCCTACGTGTTCGGCACGATTCACGTCGGCAAGGCGGATTTTTATCCATTAGATACCAAAGTATTGCAAGCCATACAACAATCGTCGTGTATCGCCCTGGAAATCGATCCGAACAATAGCCAGGGCATGATACCGTTGATAAAAAAATATGGTATCTACCCGGACGGTCAATCGCACCAGAAGGATTTGCCGCCCAAGCTGCAAAGGCAGCTCGCCGCGCTGCTGGAAAAATACGGCATGGCGCCGGACCAGGTCGCCAGCCTGAAACCCTGGCTGATAGCGACCATGTTAGGCATCAATGAGTACAGCAGCCAAGGCTATCTGTCGCAATACGGCGTCGACACCACCTTGGCCAATCTGGCGAAAAGCAGCAACAAGCGGCTGGTCGAGCTGGAAACCGCCGAAGCGCAGCTGTCGCTGCTGGGGAGCCTGTCGCTTACCGAACAAGTCCGGTTCCTGCAAGACAGCGTCGATGAAATCCAGGATCCCGCCAAAGCGCAGCGCTCGCTGGAGCTGGTCAATCTGTGGCGCAGCGGCGATGTCGACGGCTTGGCCGCGATGCTGGCGGAAATGAATGCCGAAGATACGTTTGCCAGCAAATTGGTGCAACGCGCCTTGCTCGACGGCAGAAATCCGGGACTGGCGGACGGCATCGCCAAACTGGCCAACTCGAGCGACTATCCCTTCGTCGCCATAGGCATGCTGCACCTGGTGGGGCCCAACAGCGTATTGGCAATATTGCAGCAGCGTGGTTATAGCGTGAAGCGGGTTTACTGAAACCCGACGCGTCATCATGACTACCCGCATTTCGGGGTTCTGCGATTGATTTGATTTACATCAAATCATAGTGCAGCGTTTCCTTTTACAGTTAAGGTCAACACAGACCTCTCACAGAAAAAACGGGAATTGGAAATGAAAAAACCTGCATGCATATTGGCGCTTTCGGCGCTGGCGCTGGTCCTGGCCGGCAACAGCATGGCGCAAGAAAGTCCCTGGCAAATACGGCTGCGCGCCGACTATCTGAAGCCGGCGAACAAGTCGGATCCGATTGGCGGCGTCGGCGCATCCGACCGCTTGCAGGTCAATAACAAGACCATCCCTGAAGTCGACATTACTTATTTCTTCACGCCGAACTGGGCGACGGAACTAGTCTTGACCTATCCACAAAAGCAGAATGTTTCGCTGGATGGAAAAAATATCGGCAGTTTCAAACATCTGCCGCCGACGCTGACCTTGCAATACCATTTCCTGCCGCAAGCGCAATTCAGCCCGTATCTTGGCGCCGGAGTTAACTACACCCGTATTTCGAACGTCGACCTGCTGAATGGCGCCGGTTCGCTGGACAACAGCAGCTGGGGCCTGGCGCTGCAGGCCGGGCTTGATTACAAGCTGGATAAAAACTGGTCGCTCAACCTGGATGTGAAAAAAATACAGATCCGCAGCGATGTCTATGCCGGCGGCGAAAAAATCAGCCGCGTGCAGATCGATCCATGGCTGATCGGCATGGGCGTCGGCTACCGCTTCTAGACCGGATACGCGTTCGCGTCATCGCGAAATCAATACCTCATCAGTCTTTCCCCGGACTGTTGCGCGCCAGGGGCAAAGCTGCCTGGCGCGCTTTTTTCCACTGCTGACATGACCCGGGATCGCAGCACGGCCAATCTCAACAATCTTTGATCGAAATCAAGGTCGCTCCCGATCAACTCTCTTAAGATCAGGCGGCGTCATCTCCCTATCAAAGGTTTGCCAAATGTATTTCTCCCACTTGCCCGAGCCGGTATCACCGTCGACAGCCATGCCACATCGAAAAGTAATTCGTTCCTGGCTGCTGCCGGTCGCGCAGCGCAACACCAACCGTGCGCTGGCATTGGTGCTGCTCGATCTATGCCTGTTCGCACTGGCGATCGTCGCCACTGTCTGGCTGCAAAATATCGCGATGAAATTATTGTCCGGTGCGATCGCGGGCTTCATCATCGGCCGTCTGTTCATCCTCGGCCATGATGCCTGCCATCAAAGCTTTACGCCGCACCGGCGTCTCAACCGCTGGCTCGGCCGCCTGGTGTTCCTGCCGTCGCTGACGCCTTACAGCCTGTGGGATGTGGGCCATAACGTCGTGCATCATGGTTACACCAATCTGAAAGGCTTCGATTTCGTCTGGCAACCGCTGTCGCTGGAAGAGTTCCAGGCCCTGCCGCGCCGGCGTCAATGGCTGGAACGCATCTACCGCAGCGGCTGGGCGCCGTGGCTGTACTACCTGGTTGAAATGTGGTGGCAACGCATGTACTTTCCGAATCGTCGCACCATGCCGACCCGGCGTCCGGTATTCGTCTGGGACGGCATCCTGGTGACGGTGGCGGCGCTGGTCTGGATTGCCGTGCTGGTTGCCGCGGCACTGGCCACCACGCAATCGATCTGGCTGACCTTGATGGCCGGCTTCGTGCTGCCGTTCCTGTTCTGGAATGCGATGATCGGCTTTGTCGTCTACGTGCATCACACCCATACCGGCATCGCCTGGTACGATCAGAAAGCCACCTGGGCGGCATCGCAACCGTTTGTCTCGACCACCGTGCACCTGACGTTCCGCTACCGCATCGGCGCGCTCTTGCATCACATCATGGAGCACACCGCGCATCACGTCGACATGAGTATCCCGCTGTATCGCCTGCAGGAAGCGCAGCAGATTCTTGAAACCATGCTGCCCCTGCGCATCGTGATCCAGAAATTTTCCTGGCGCTGGTATTTCGATACGGCGCGGCGCTGCAAACTGTATGATTTCCGGCGTCATTGCTGGACTGATTTTGCCGGCATGCCGACCAGCGCGGCTGCCATCGTCAATTGATTCCAGTCAGGTTTTGGCTGTTCTACGGCACATGGCGGTAGAATGGCATGTCTTGGCAAGTTACAACGCCACGCTTTCCACCGGATCCCGCCATGAATCACGCTCCACTCCGTACAGCGCCGCTGTTGGACATCAGAGCCTTGCGCACCAGTTGTTCTTCTTGCAGCATGCACCAACTATGTCTGCCGATGGGACTGGATGAACCTGAGATGCAGCGCCTGGATGGGATTATCGGCCGCCGCCGCATCGCACGCGAAGAAACCTTGTACCGTATCGGCGATAAATTCAACTCTTTGTATGCCGTGCGGGTGGGCCAGTTCAAGACCTCGCAAGCCAATCCCGACGGCGCGCAGCAAATCACCGGCTTCCAGATGACCGGCGAATTGCTGGGCATGGATGCGATCAGCACCGATACCCATCAGTGCGATGCGATGGCGTTGGAAGATAGCGAGGTCTGCGAAATTCCCTTTGTGCGGCTGGAAGAACTGTTCGGCGACATTCCCACCTTGTTGCGGCATTTCCATCGCATCATGAGCAAGGAAATCACGCGCGAACAAAGCGTCATCCTGCTACTTGGGAACATGCGCGCCGAACAGCGCTTTGCGGCTTTCCTGGTCAACCTATCGTCGCGTTACGCGGCGCGCGGCTATTCATCGACCAGTTTCCAGCTGCGCATGACGCGCGAGGATATCGGCAACTATCTCGGCCTGACGATCGAAAGCATCAGCCGCCTGCTGTCCAAGCTGAAGAAAGACGGCATGCTGAAAGTCAGCAACCGGGAAATTGAGCTGATCGACTTGCCGGCATTGAAAACACTGGCGACCGGCGCCGAGGCTTGCATCTGATCGCTGGCGGTTCGCGGCGCCTGCATCAAATGGTTTTCGAGTAGCGTACAGGATCTTTCACGGGATCCAGATAGCGGTCGAACACCATGCAGATATTCCGGATCAGCAAACGCCCTTTCATGGTGACGCTGATCCAGTCGTCTTCCAACAGCAGCAAGCCATCCGCTTCCAGCAATTTCAGCTGCGCCAGCTCCTTCGCGAAATACTCGGCGAACTTGATCGGATGGGCCATCTCGATCGACGCCGGCGACAATTCAAAATGGCACATCAGGTGCTGGATAATCAGTCTCCGCAGCAAATCATCCATGCTCAGTTTGATCCCGCGCGCAATCGGCAGCAGCTGCCGGTCGAGCCGCTCATAGTAGGCCTCCAGCGTCTTTTCATTCTGGCTGTAGCTGGCTCCGACGGCACTGATCGCCGACACGCCGCAAGACACCAGGTCGGCCTCGGCATGCGTCGAATAGCCTTGAAAATTGCGGTGCAAACGTCCTTGCCGCTGTGCGATCGCCAGGTCATCGTCCGGTTTGGCGAAATGGTCCATGCCGATATACACATAACCAGCCGCCGTCAGACGCTGGATGCAAAGGAACAGCATGTCGATCTTGCTGGCAGGCGTCGGCAGGTCGCTGTCGGCAATCCGCCGTTGCGGTTTGAACAGGTGCGGCATGTGCGCATAATTGTAGATGGCGATGCGATCCGGCGCAGCCGCAATCACTTTGTCCAGCGTTTGCGCAATCGACGTCAGGCTCTGCTTCGGCAAGCCATAGATCAGATCGATGCTGACCGAGCGGAAGCCGGCAAAGCGGGCCGCATCGATGATGCGTAGCGTGTCCTCTTCCGCCTGGATCCGGTTCACCGCTTTCTGCACCGCGTGGTCGAAATCCTGCACACCCAGGCTGAGCCGGTTGAAACCTTGGCGGCGCAGCGTGACGATGCGCTTCGGCGTGACCGTGCGCGGATCGACTTCTATCGAATATTCGCCCAGTTGATCCGGCGCAAACTGAAAATGCTGATGCAGATGCGCCATCAGTTCATTCATCTGGCGATCGCTCAGATAGGTTGGCGTGCCGCCGCCGAAATGCAGCTGTTCAACCTGGTTCATGCCTTGAAACAAAGCCGCTTGCATTTCAATCTCGCGCTTCAGGTAAGTCAGGTAGAGTGCGGCCTTGTTCAAATTTTTACTTACGACCTTGTTGCAAGCGCAGTAATAGCAGACCGTGTCGCAAAATGGAATATGCAGATACAGCGACAAGGCGTGCCGCGCGCCCATCGCCCGCCGGTCGGAAACCGCCTGTTCATAGGCTTCGACGCCGAATGCATCGGAAAACCTGTCTGCCGTCGGATAGGAGGTATAGCGCGGTCCGAGCTGGTTCAGCTTGCTCAGCAAGGACGGTTCGAACGCAAGCGCAGCCAGCGACGCAACCGCGGCTATCGGCGTTGGGGAAGTTAACATGATCTGGCTCCGGCGATGTGCTATGTCTATCGCTATAGCCTAGCTTGCAGGGCTGGCCTGCGCTTTGACATAGATCAAGCCGGCGTTACTATGGCTGCTACGGAAACACGATAGTGCCTATAATTCGTTCTTGACCACTGTCGCCTTACGCTCTCTTCATGTCCATCAGCCATTCCGCCAAAGTATCGTCAGAACACACCAGCCGGTGGCGGGGACAGGATCGCTTTGTGCTACTGGACAGCGACTTTGGCGATGGCGCATATTTCCTGACGACCTGGCAAGCCTGGCGCGATCACCCGCAACGTCCGCAACAGTTGCATTACCTGGCCCTGATGCCTGACATGACCTCGCTACAGGCGTTGCAGCCCCTGTTGGAAAAATGGCCGCAATGGCAAGCGCTTGCCGCTGAGTTGTGCGCCGTATGGCCGCCTGCGGTGCCAGGGTTTCACCGGCTATTTTTACAGAGCGGCCAGCTGGTGCTGACGCTGATGGTCGGCGACAGCACTGCTTGCCTGCGCCAGATTGTGGCAAGTATTGATGCTTTCCATTTGCATGGCCAGAGTTGGCTGACGTGGTCCCGGCCCCTGCTTGGCACGCTGGGCAGAATGGCGGCCGCGCAGGCGAGTCTCTCCATATGCTCCCTCGAGATAGCGGGTCTTGAAGCGCGGCAGGCTGCGCTCGAGCAAGCAGGATTTATTTTTGACAAAGATGCCTCGCGCGCCATTTTTTCGCCGCGCTTTACGCCACGATCGCAAATAGAAAATACCCCGGCCGTCATTGATCGCCACGCTATTGTGATCGGCGCCGGACTGGCCGGCAGTGCGGCTTGCCAGCGGCTGGCGCGGCGCGGCTGGAGAGTCACGCTGATCGAGCGCCACGCTGAAATAGCGCAAGAAGCCTCCGGCAACATAGCGGGCATTTTCATGCCGCTGCTGTCGCGCGACGATAACCCAAGTTCGCGTCTGAGCCGCAACGCTTATTTGTTTGCCCGGCATGTCTGGCAGCAGCTAGGCGGTATCGGCAACGCATTCACCGGCGCTACCTGCGGCGTACTGCAAATCGCGCGCGATGCCGGACATGCCGCCGCTCAGCAACAACTGGCCGATCGTTGGCGTTATCCGGAGGACTTTGCCGAATGGCTGGATCAAGCAGCGGCAACCCGCCTGGCCGGCAATCCGGTCAGCAACGGCGGCTGGTATTTCCCGGCCGCCGGCTGGGTGCAGCCGCAGAGTCTGTGTCGGGCAATGCTGGATGATTGTGGCTCTGGTTTGAAAATTCTTTTCGAGCAACGCGTGACGACCCTTGAGCGCGAACAGCAACATTGGATAGCGCGCGACCAGAACGGCGTCGAGATTGCGCGCGCGCCGGTAATGATCCTGGCCAATGGCTGCGAGGCGCTCGACTTTCCGCAAGCAGAGAATTTGCCCCTCACGGCGATACGCGGGCAGATCACCCATATCGACGCCGATCTGACTCCCGCCATCACGCCGGTGATTTGCGGCGAAGCCTATTTGACGCCGGCCTGCGAAGGCGTCTGCAGCGTCGGCGCTTCTTACGACGAGGATACTGATACGGAATTGCGGCAAGACAGCCAGGCCGACAATCTGGCGCGCTTGGCAAATATCCTGCCGGGATGGCTGGGCAGCGAGTTGCCGCTGGCCGGGCGTGTCGGCTTTCGCTGCGTG
Organism: Collimonas sp.; assembly: GCF_039923675.1. GTDB lineage: Bacteria > Pseudomonadota > Gammaproteobacteria > Burkholderiales > Burkholderiaceae_D > Collimonas. The sequence continues at coordinate 69,050 of NZ_JBDTCG010000097.1, read as the reverse complement.
GCCGGCGACCGCTTGCCGTTGGTTGGGGGATTGCCGGACCAGGCGGGGCAATCCAGCGTGCGCGAAGCAAAATTGAAGGATCTGCCGCGCTTTCCAGGGCTGTATAGTTTGCTGGGCTACGCTTCACGCGGCCTGATCTGGGCGCCATTGGCGGCGGAATTACTGGCGGCGCAACTTGGGGGCGAACCATTACCCATCGAGGCGGATCTGGCTGCAGCGCTCGACCCGGGACGGTTTTTACTAAAAAAACAACGCCATGATACTAAACCCGTCCCATTAAAAAGGGCGCCCTGAGGCGCCCTTGGCGTTGCTTAACGATCCCAGCGATATGGCCGCATTTGCCAATCGCCGCGCGGACCTCTGACCCAGCTTGGCGGTACGTAACGGTAACCCGGCCGCGCTCTCATCCAGGTGCCGCCGATCCACTCGTGGCGACGGCCGTTCCAGCGCCAGTACCCTGGCGCCCATTGATAGCCACGGCGTGGCCCCGGCACGATTTCATAGCGCGGTGGCGGCGGTTGGCCGATCTGGACACCTACATATGCCTGGGCTTGAGCTTGGCTCATTGGCGCCATCATTCCTGCACTCAGGGCCAGGGCGCTGACACATAAAATCGATTTGATCTTCATTGGGGACCTCCTTTAATTATTTAAAAACTTCCGGCGACGATTAAATATAGGTCATAAAACCATGGCCACTTGTAATTTTGTGTTTCCAAAAGATACAGGCTGTCCAGGCGCCGGAATCCCTTGTGAACTGCCGGAGCAGGCCCCGCTAAGGTAAAATGGCGGCCTGCCAGAAGGCATTGTCGTTTTATAAAATATATGCGGGATAGCGCCAACGCCTCGCCAGACTATGCTTGCCAGCTATCCCCACCTGACTTCCCGGATTACCCATGTTGCGATTGAATGAAGTACAACTGCCTCTAGATCATCCTGAAGACGCCCTGCACGCGGCGATTCTGGAACGGCTCGGCATCGCCGCGGAGGAAATGCTCGGTTACACAATTTTCCGGCGCAGCTACGATGCCCGCAAAAAAACCGCGGTGATCCTGACTTACACGGTAGATGTCGAGCTCAAGGATGAAAGCGCCGTCCTCAAGCGGCGCGCGGGCGATCGCAACGTGACGCCGACGCCCGATTCCAATTACCGCTTTGTGGCGCAGGCGCCCGGCCAGCTGAAATCGCGGCCGGTCGTGATCGGCACAGGCCCTTGCGGCCTGTTCGCCGGATTGATCCTGGCGCAAATGGGCTTCAATCCGATCATCCTGGAACGTGGCAAGGCGGTGCGCGAGCGCACCAAGGATACCTGGGGCCTGTGGCGCAAGCGCGAATTGCAGCCCGAATCCAATGTCCAGTTTGGCGAGGGCGGCGCCGGCACTTTTTCCGACGGCAAGCTGTGGACCCAGATCAAGGATCCCAAGCATTACGGCCGCAAGGTACTGACCGAGTTCGTCAAAGCCGATGCGCCGGAAGAAATCATGTATGTCAGCAAGCCACATATCGGCACCTTCCGCCTGGTCAAGATGGTCGAGCAAATGCGTGCGACGATCGAGGCGCTCGGCGGCGAATTCCGCTTCCAGCAAAAAGTGGAAGACATCGTTATCAAGTCGGACGATGGCCAGGGCCAGGTGCAAGCGGTCGTGCTGGCCAGCGGCGAAACCATCGTCACCGACCATGTGGTGCTGGCGATCGGCCACAGCGCGCGCGATACTTTCCAGATGCTGTACGATCGCGGCGTCTATATCGAAGCCAAGCCGTTCTCGCTCGGCTTCCGCATCGAGCATCCACAATCGCTGATCGACCGCTGCCGTTTTGGCCCAAGTGCAGGTCATCCGATTCTCGGCGCCGCCGATTACAAGCTGGTACATCACTGTGAATCTGGTCAAGCACGTGGTCGAGCGGTTTACAGTTTCTGCATGTGCCCTGGCGGCACCGTGGTGGCGGCCACATCGGAACCCGGCCGTGTGGTCACCAACGGCATGAGCCAATACTCACGCAATGAACGCAACGCCAACAGCGGCATCGTGGTCGGCATCACCCCGGCCGACTATCCCGGCCATCCGCTGGCGGGAATCGCTTTCCAGCAGCAATGGGAATCGCGCGCCTTTGAACTCGGTGGCGGTACCTACGATGCGCCGGGCCAACTGGTGGGCGACTTCATTGCCGGCCGCCCATCGACTGAACTTGGCTCGGTGATCCCATCCTACAAACCCGGCGTGCTGCTGGGCGATCTCAGCACCTCCTTGCCGGACTACGCAATCGCAGCGATTCGCGAAGCGTTGCCGGCTTTCGACAAACAAATCCGCGGCTTCGCCATGGCCGATGCGGTATTGACCGGCGTCGAAACCCGCACCTCGTCGCCGGTACGCATCAAGCGCCATGACGACAGTTTGCAAAGCTTGAATACGACCGGTTTGTTCCCTGCTGGTGAGGGCGCTGGTTATGCCGGCGGCATCATGTCGGCGGCGATTGACGGGATCCGGGTGGCGGAAGCGGTTGCGCTGAGCATGCTGAACAAAAATTAAACTGCTGTGTCCCGTTGGGGAGCCGCAAGACACTCCCTAACGTCTTTCTGCAAGCTTGTACGCGGCATTGCGCTCACGCTTTCCGACAGCCACCACCTGCACGATCAGTTGCACGTCCCGTATTTCGTAGACCAAACGCGGCTTGATTTTGTAACACTCCTAAGCAAGCCATCCAACAGGAATTAGAAAGCATTCATCAAGTGAAAAATCCTCGTATCGCTCTGCGCGTGCCTGTTGTTGATAATGACATGCATAAGTGTTAACTAAAAATGCATACGTCATGAGATAAAGACCATTCGAACGGGCCAGAATTTTTATCTACTCGCCGCATTAGTTTGCGGTTTGACAAACTGAGCATCCGTCAGCGTCTTCAAAAAAGCCACCAGATCGTCAACATCGCTGTCGCTCAACGCCGGCGCACTACCTTCGCGCCGGTTGTACGGCACCGAATTGATATTGACGTTTTCCCGATAGGCGGGAGGGACGTCATCGAACTTGACACCGGTCTTGTACCAGTTGCCCGGTTTGGTGGCGCGGGTTGCGTAAAACGCGACGGCATCACGCAAGGAAGTGAATACGCCGTTGTGCATAAAACTCTCGCGCACGGCGACGTTGCGCAAGCCGGGGGTTTTGAAATAGCCGCACCATTGGCTGCTGTCCGGCCATTGCAGCTGATCCGCGGTTTTACACAAACCGACATCATAGAACTTGGGATTGCGATTCTCTGCAATGCGGCGGTTGCGCGGCACAGCCGCCGCGTCGTAGCCAAAATCGGTGAACATCGAGCGCGCCGGATTGCTCGATCTGTCGTTGAATTTATGACAGGACGCGCAGTTGCCTTTGTCCGGGTCTTTGAACAAGCGCAGGCCACGCATTTCGGCCTCGTCCAGTTTGCCGCTGCCGCGAATATAGGCGTCGTACCTGGAACTGAACGGCGTCATTTCGTCGCTGCGTAGAAATGCTGCGAGCGCAAGCGTGGCGGCTTCCGTGGCTTTCGCTGGCCGCTCAAATATCGCCGCGCCAAATTGCGCCCGCATATCCGACGCATATGCCTGCGCCAGTTTTGCGGCAAGCTGACGCGGATTGCGGTTATTCATTTCCAACGGATTGAACAAGGGGCCTTGCGCCTGCTCTGCCAGGGTGTCGGCGCGTCCATCCCAAAATAAACCGCCGAATGGGATCGGCGCGAGGGCGTCGTCGTCCTGGTAGAAAAAGCGTGGCGGCGTATAGCGCAGGTAAAGCACCGAAGGTGTGTTGCGCGTGCCGAGGCTGGCCGGACGGCTGCCGAGCGCGACGCCGATGCGTGAACCGTGATTGCCTGAAAAAGCCTGCTGCGGCGCATGGCAACCGGCGCAACTGGTGCCGCGCGGTTCCGACAGCCGCGTATCGAAAAACAGCTTGCGGCCTAAGGCGACCAGTGCCGGTGAATCGACAGGCGCAGCAGCGGGCGCCGGCATTTCAGGGTAGAGCGGCGTGTTCGCTGCTGCTGCCAAAAGCGGCAGCAGCAATAGCGCCCCCAGGATCTGCATCGACTTCCAACGCATCAGTTTGGCGCCAGATAACCGGTCTTGTCGCAACTGATCTGGTTCCCGCTTTGCATACAGGTGGTCAGCAGCAGTCCTTTGCGGGTATAGGCTTTGTATGCCCAGTTGCCATTGCTTTGGCGATCCATCACCATGAAGCCGAAACTGCTGGTGTGCGAAATCTTGTCGACGATGGCGCCGGGAGCCGGATTGGTATTGGCGGGGAAAGGATCGGCGAAATTCACATCCAAGTTGTCGCCGCCGTTGCCGGAGACGAACGTGGCGGGATGGTTCGAAGAAAAATTGATGGCTTGGAAATCATGGACGTGGCCATGGATCGCCGTCTTGACGCCAGCCGGATAAAACGCGGTCGGGTTGACGCTTTGCATCACCGATTGCAGCGCCTGGTTACCCGGCGCCGGCGGTGCGCCGGCGATCGGCGCGAAACCGAGAATCGGATGATGGTTGGTAAATATGCTGTTGACGCCGGTTTTCGCCGCAAGCCGGTTGACTGTCTGGAATTGCGCCTGATAGACGATGAATTGCGGATCGTTGGTGGCCAGCGCGGCTCTGCCCGCCTTGGCTGAATCGAACACGATCACTTGCGTGTCGGCGCCGACTGCCACCGCGTACGGGTCGGAGAGATTGCCGGCAGCGTCATTCGCCGGATCGTCGCATGAACGCTTGGGATCAAGCGCTTGCGTATCGAGGAAGCGGAACCAGCCCTGGCCGGCGCGCGCGCATTCTTCATGATTGCCGCGCACCATGACCCACGGCGCGGCGGCCATCAGCGGCGCCGCCGGCTTGAACAGATCGGCTTGCCAGGCATCCCAGCCGTAGCCCCAGGGACTGTCTTTGCAACCGGCGATATCGGCCGGGCAGGCGTTTTCACGATAATGATAATCGCCGATATGCAGCACCAGATCGGGCTTCATGGCGGCCGCCGTGCTGGCGATTTCAGGGAATGGCCAGGAGTCGTTGTCATCGCAGGCTTGCCAGGCATTGTCGGCCTTTTTCAAACGGCATCCGGTATCGGCCAGCACCACGATACGCTGGGGTGTCTTCTTCGGCAGCGGCAAGTTGCGCGAACCGACAGAGATGCCGCTGCTGTCGGCGGGAACCTTGTACTCACAGGCAGTAACCGGGAAAGCGGAAGGCTTGGAGTCCGTGGCCGCGCTTGCGGTCGGACGCTGCGCCACGGTACCGGCGACGGCGCGCAAAGTCATCGCCGTGTAGCTGAAACCATCATGCACCTCGGGGCAACTGGCATCGGTGGTGATCACCCGGACGATCGCCTGGTTGTTGCTGTTGACCGTCACCCAGGCAGCTTTGACGCCGGCATCGATATTGCTGTCGCTACCACCGCAGGCTGCCACCAGCAGGCTGAGAGTCATGGTCGAAGCCAGGCCTATGGTTTTTGCAAATGGCTTCCGCTGTTGTTGCTGCTTGATGGCGTCCATGGTGCTCACAGAATTGAAGGTAGATGACGGAGAGTTGGCAAATTATAAAAAGAAAATATGACCTGCCTGTTACAAACGACAGGCAAAAAAAATACGCCGATGGCGTATTTTTCATTGCAAGGAACTTGCCGGCCCCACTGTGAGCAAACGACATCTATTTACTGGCGTCCCGCGTCGCCTGCACCAGGCACTTGGACAACTTATCGAAATGCAGCCAGGCGGCCTGGCTGAGCTCGACCTGCTTGCGGCGCGTATCGTCGGTATCCGACAACACGATCCAGCCTTTTTCCCGCATCGATTTCAGCCGCGCATGCAACATGGCCGGCGAACCTAGTTCGCTCTGCGCCATCATGTCGCGTACCGAAAGCCGCTCGCGCGCTTGTCCGGAGCGGGCGACAAAGGCCAGGATGCGGTCTTCCAGCGGGTCCAGCGACGGCAATGACGGCAAGCCGCGCAGCGCATTCGCCAGTTGTAGAAAACGTACATAGATATCTGCAGGTCGGTTGTCTTTGTTCATGGCTATTTTATAAACTGCAGTAAAAAACCAAAAGCTGGCGCTATTGATTACATAACGATCATACCTGTCAATTTGCAGCCGCCGCAAGCACATTGCGCCACACATGCAGATACATCGGCAACTTAATTCAGTAGAATAAGCGCGCCATGCGATCTACTTCACCCCTTGCCGACAAGCTGCGCCAAAATCTGCTGACCATCACCATCACGGTGGCGGTGTACACGCTCGTGTACACGACCAATGTCTGGCTGTTCACGCACATCGAGTTTAACCAAGGGATTGCCTGGATCTATTTGCCGGCAGGGATACGCCTTATCTGTACTTTGCTATTTGCCGAAGCCGGCGTCATCGGCATCCTGATTGGCTCATTGCTAACTTCCAGCATCTACGCGCTATTTCCCGGCGATCCTGTCACCACCATCGGCTATAGCGCAATCTCGGCATTGGCGCCTTATCTTTCCTATCGCTTCACCTTGCGGGAAATGCGCTTGCAGCCGTCGCTCAGCAACCTGACCACGACTAACCTGCTGGCCTGCATCCTGCTCTATGGCCTCGCCAATCCGCTGCTGCAACTGATGTGGTTTGTCTTGCGCGGCGTCTCCTATCATTTCTGGTCGGGCCTGATCGTCATGTCGATCGGCGACCTGACCGGCTCGCTGATCGTGGTCTATGCGATCAAGCTCCTGTTATCTTTCTTCCCCCTCCCGCGCAACTGATTCCTGACGCGCACGCCGCGAAAATCCGAGGTTGATCCAACACTCTCCCAGAGTACCGCAAACCAAGACGTGGCGCGATCGCCACATTGTTATTCATTGTAATACTGCCGAAATAATTCCTCGCTATTCTGCCGACAGTTATAGAAATTATAGCGATCAACCAGTGTAGTGTTGCGCAAACTGCGTAGCGCCGTGCACGTTATCGCGCTCACCGCACATCTTCAACCGGGGGTATAGCAATGCGTAGTTGGGACGAACAAAAAAAACGGAAAGCCCGCGTCGAGATTATTCCGATGATCGACGTCATGATGTTTCTACTGGTGTTTTTCGTCTTGATCAGTCTCAACGTGATTCCGGCCCTGGGCCTGAAAACACATCTACCGAGCGCCAGCAGTTCACAAGACCTGAAGCCGCAAAACAAGGCGGTGATTACCATCGGCTTGAACGATGCGTTGCAGGTCGACGGCGTCGACACCAAGATCAGCGGATTGCCGGCGCGCCTGAACCTGGCAAAAAAGAACGGTGAAAAACTCAACGTCATCGTCAACAGCGATCGCGGCGTCGAGGTGCAACGGCTGGTGGAAGTGATGGATACCCTGAAGCAGAATGGCTTCGAGTCGATCTCCATCGCTACCCGCAAACCGTGATGCAGGCAATGACGACCATGCCGTTTTTTTATCGCTTTCGTGATGCGCTGGCGACGCTGCCATCCATTCTCATTCTGGCGATCCTGATCTTTACCGGTATCCAGAAGGCGGTGAAGATCCAGCCGCATAGTGACGATTCACTGGTGCAGATCGCCTTGACCGAACCGGAGCCGCCTGCACCGCCTGTGGTGACGCCGTCAGCACCACCGCAGGTAGTCAAACCATTAATAGCGCCGCCGGTACAGCCGGTACGTCAGCCGCTGCCATTGCCGACGCCGCCGCAAACAGTCACCCCGGCAGCTGTCAGCAATACGCCGAATCCGGAACTGGCGGCACCGGCGCCGCCCAAGCTGCCAGCTGCGCCGGCCGCAGCCGCTTTAGCCGTACCAACACCTGAAGCGCCGCCTGTGCCTGTCGTCAAGCCGAACAACGCCAACATCGAAGCCGGCTATATCAGCAAGGTGCGCGCCCATCTGAACAGCATCAAGCGCTATCCGACCGGCCGTGAGGCCAGCCAGCAGCGGCCGCAAGGCAAGGTCAAGGTGTGGTTCGTGCTCAACCGCGACGGCACGCTGGCCGATCAAGGCATCGAGGAATCGTCGAATTCGATGCTGCTCGACGAAGCGGCCCGCAAGACCATCAACCGCGCCACCTTTACCGCTTTCCCGGAATCCAGCTGGGCCGGAGAAGCGACCCATCGATTCAGCGCCGAGTTGGAGTTCATCCCGGGAGCGGGCTGAGCAGCAGTTTCAAAACCGAGTTGAAGACTTCGTTTGAACGCCTGGTTCAAACACACACCAAAAACATACAGGGAGTAACACCATGCAATTCAAAGTCACCCGGCTGTCACTGCTGATCTCCGGGCTATTTATCGCCATCAGTCCGCTAACTTACGCCGCCGATACCTCCGACGTCGGCAAGGTCACCGTGCAGGGTGACGCCGGCGGCGGTCAAAGCACCGGCCTGATCCAGCAAGAAGAGTCAGCCAAGGCGCGCAGCTCGGTTAATCGCGACTATATGGAAAAACAAGGGACGACCAGCAATCCTTACCAGATGATCAATCTGCTGCCAGGCGTGAACTCCTATGACCAGGACGGTACCGGCCTGTTCGGCGGCAATATCCGGGTGCGCGGCTTCAACAGCGACCAGCTGGGCTTCACCATCAACGGCGCGCCGGTCAACGATTCCGGCAGTTTTGCAGTCTATCCGCAAGAATACACAGACGCAGAAAATCTGTGCGACATCTTCGTCACGCAAGGCTCCACCGATACTGAAGCGCCGCACGTCGGCGCCTCCGGCGGCAATATCGGCATGACCATGTGTACGCCGGAAGACCAGCAGCGTTTCCGCACCGAATATACCTTTGGCTCAAGTCATCTGCAAAAAAGCTACGTCCGCTTCGATTCCGGCAAGCTGTTCAACGACCGCTTCAAATTCTTCATCTCTTACTCCAAGGCCCAGGCCGACAAATTTAAAGGTGCAGGCCGCGCCGACAAGGAGCATATCGATTTCAACAGCAAATTCGACCTGGGTGGCGGTAGCTATGTCGACACCGGTTTCATGTACAACTCGGCGATCAACAACAACTTCCGCTCGCTGACCAAGGCGCAGATCGCCCAGTACGGTCCCGGCTTGGATTTCGGCACGGTGCCGCCGGTACACCAGCCCGGCGGTCCCGGCGCGCAAAACGATTCGACCTACGGTCCGAACGCAGGCATCAACAACGGCAACAAGAATCTGTACTACGGCTATAACCTCAATCCGTTCAAGAACTGGCTGGCGACCATGAACGCGCACTTCGCGCTGACGCCGGCATCTAGCCTGGATGTGAGCCCCTACATGTGGTACGGCTTCGGTACCGGCGCCAATCAGCTGCAGACTGTCACCGAAGGCAATGCCGGCAACCTGCTGGCTGGCGGCGTACGTGACGCGAACGGCGACGGCGATACCAAAGACACCGTGTTCGCCTATGAAGGCAGCCGCACCCGCACTTATCGTCCAGGCGTGACGATCAAATTCAACCAGCAGATCGACAATCACAAGTTGCTGGTGGGCTATTGGTACGAGCGTGCACGTCACCAGCAAACCGGTCCTTACACATCGATCGACAACAACGGCAACGCCGCCGATATCTGGCTCAACAATCCCGACCTGTGGCTGAAGAACCAGAACGGCTCTTACGTGCAGTACCGCGACACAATGACGATCAGCACCGGGAAATCGGTTTTTGCACAGGACAATATCAGCCTGCTGCAAGACAAGCTGAACCTGCAGATCGGCGCACGCTATTCGAGCGTCGACCGCGACATCGTCAACAATCCGAGCCAGAGTGCGCCCGGCTTCTATACTTTACAAAAAACCTACTCCGATCTGTTGCCCAGTTTCGGCGCCCGTTATCAGCTGACACAAACAGATTCGATATTTTTCAATGCTGCGAAAAATTTCAAAACACCTGGCAATTTCTCTTTTTTCAACCTGATCTCAGGCGGCACTATTGTTAACGGCGTGTATACCGGGGGCACCGTGCGCAACCCTCAGGTAGACAAGGAAACTTCGTGGAACTACGATCTCGGTTACCGCGTTGCTGCCGACAAGTGGACTTTCTCGGGTTCCTTGTTCTATGTCGATTTCAAGAACCGCATTGCGACCTCCTACAACCCTCTGACTGGCGGCAACACCGACTTTAACGTTGGCGACTCCACCTCCAAGGGCCTGGAACTGGAATCCGGCTATTCGCTCACCAAGAATCTGAGCCTGTACGGTTCGCTTTCCTACATCAAGAGCAAAATGGATAACGACATGCCGTTTTCAGCCACCACGGCATTGCCTACCGGCGGCAAGGAATTCCCGGATACGCCGAACTGGCTGAGCGGCCTGAGCCTGCAGTATCAACAGGACAACTGGTATGTATTCGGCCAGGGCAAATACACCGGCAAGCGCTACACGACGCTGGTCAATGACGATAGCATCGGCGGCTACACCGTGTTCAACGCCGGCGCAGGCTATACCTTCCCGTCGTCAACCTGGCTGAAGAAACCGACGGTCCGTTTCAACGTCAACAATATCTTCGACAAACAATTCCTGAGCCTGAGTTCCGGCAGCGGCAGCCAGTTCACCACGAATGCCGTCGCAGTCGGCAATATCGCGGCATCGGCGCCATCTTTCTATGTCAGTCCTCCGCGGACCTTCAGCGTAACGCTGGTCGCGGATTTCTAAACCGGTTGTCATCCCAGGCGGCGGACTCCAGTCCGGGGTCTGCCGCTGCAACATAAGTGCACAAAGAGGTCACCATGAACATGCAATTATTCCACGAGCTCGCTTTCTATCTGATGTACGCCTGCGCTGCGCTGGCGATCTTCGTGATTGTCGAACGCGGACTGTTTTTCAACTACACGTTGCGCCAGGCCGTCGGCCTGGAAAAAGCCATGACGCACGCCGTGCAGCACGTACAGGAATTGCCGGCCGAACTGACGGCGCGCGCCAGCTTGCCGCTGACTCTGGTGTCGGATATCCTGGCTGAAAAGCACCAGCTGACCACCGAGAAGGATCTCGAAGATTTCAGCGAATCGGTGTATATCGCCAACCGCGGCGCGGTCCAGCACCGTCTGTGGATTCTCGATACGATTGTGACCGCCGCGCCATTGCTCGGCCTGCTCGGCACGATTTTAGGTATCATCGATACCTTCAAGGCGCTCGCGGTCTCCGGTGTTTCCGATCCGGGCCAGGTATCTCAGGGTATCGGCACCGCCTTGTATGCAACGGCGTTGGGGATCGGCATTGCGGTAGTCGGCATGTTCTTCTTCAACATGTTCCAGGAACGGATCGAGCGCATCAACGATCACTTGAAGGTCTTGATGTTGCGCGCTTGCGTTGGCCGCGATGCCGGCAAGATTGCGAAGGCTGCTGCAGCGGTTGAAGCAGGAAAGCTGCATCTCGCCTGATTAATTCATGGTAAAGGACCGGTTGAATCAAATGCGTGCAACATCTTTCAGCCGGACCGGATTGGCGAGCTGCCTGGCGGCCTTTTTCCTGACAGCCTGTAGCGGCATGCCAAGCCAGCCGCCAGGCGCGCCGGTCATCGTCAACCTGGTCGCCATCAACGACTTGCACGGTCATCTGGAAGCGGAAACCAAAAGCTTTGCCAGCGTCACCGACGCCAACCCGCGCAAACTCAAGGTCGGCGGCATCGATACCATCGGCGGCGCGCTCAATGCATGGCGCGCCGAAGATTCACAACTGCTGCTGGTCGGCGCCGGCGACCTGATCGGCGCCAGTCCGGCGCTGTCGTCGATCTGGGCTGACGAACCGACCATTGCCGCGCTCAATCAGCTCAAGCTGCGGGTCAGCTCGGTCGGTAATCACGAATTCGACCAAGGCACGGCGGAACTGCTGCGTTATCAGCATGGCGGTTGCCAATCCAACCGTCAGGACAAGGCATGTCACTACGAGGACAAATTCCCGGGCGCCACATTCTCTTATCTGGCAGCCAATGTCATCGTCAACGATAGCGGCCGCCCGCTCTTGTCGCCCTATCGGATTGAACAGGCGCATGGCGTCAAAATCGCTTTCATCGGCGCTGTCGTGCGCGAAACCGAGAAAATGGTGTCCGCCGACGGCATTGCCAATGTCCATTTTATCGATGAAGCCGACGCGATCAATCAATGGGTTCCCGAGATCAAAGCACAAAACGTCAGCGCCATCGTGGTCTTGATTCACCAGGGCGGAGAAACACCCGAACCGTTCGACAAGGCCGGCTGCAGCCAGCTGCGCGGTCCGATCGTCGACATCGTCAAGCGGCTCGATCCTGCCATCAAGCTGGTCATCAGCGCCCATTCGCACAATGGCTACACTTGCCAGGTCGATGGCCGCACCGTGACGCAAGGCGAATCCTTCGGCCACATGCTGACCCGCATTGCCCTGACCATTGATCCGCGCAATGCAAGCTTGCCGGAAAAAATTACCGCCATCAGCGCACGCAACGTGTTGATGGACCCGCAACGCTTTGCGCCCGATCCGGCGCTTGCCAGCTTCCTGCAAAAACTGAAAGCGCGCAGCGATGTCGTACTTGCGCAGCCGATTGCCCGCATTGCCGTGCCACATATCGATAAGCAGATCGACGATGCCGGCGAATCGCCGCTGGGCGACGTCATCGCTGATTCGCAACTGGCAGCCACCAGCAAGCTCGGCGCACAAATTGCGCTGATCAATCACAAGAGCATCCGCGAAAACCTGGAGAGCGGCGCGGGCGGCAGCAACTACGCCCAGGTTGCCGCCACCACGCCGTATGGCAACACGCTGGTGCTCATGTCCCTTAGCGGCAAACAGATCCTGGCTTTGCTTGAGCAACAGAGCTGGCTCGATCAGGACCGTGCGGGCGGGCGCTTCATGTTGCAGGTCTCGCACGGTTTGCGCTATAGCTGGGATGCCCGGCAGCCGCTCGGACAACGCGTAGTACCCGGCAGCGTCAGGTTGAATGGCCTTGCGTTGGATCCGCAGAAGCAATACCGGCTCAGCGTCAACAGCTTCATCGCCCAAGGCGGCGACGGCTTCAGCCTGCTCACCCAGGGTACTGACCGCATCGATACCGGCATCAATGACCTGGACGCCCTTAGCCACTATCTGATTGCCCGCGAACGCGAGGGACATCCCGTCGGCAGCACGCAGACGGATACCCGTATTGTGCGCGTGCATTAATTTCTTATCAAATTTTCGGAAGCAACGCATGCGCAAATTGATCGTCTCGACAACCATCCTGCTCGCCTGTACCGGCGCCGCACATGCCGAATTCAGCATTCCCGGCTACGAACTGGTGCATACCGCACCGGTGGAAACCACACTGGCGACGCCTGATTTACGCGAGCCGCTGCAGGTCTGGAGCGACATGTTCGATGGCGCTAAACGCGAGATCGTACTTGGCCAGTTTTATGTCGCCAGCCAGCCTGGCGCGGCGTTCGAACAGGTGATAGCGCGGCTGGCCGCCGCCGGCGAACGCGGCGTCAAGATCCGCTTCCTGATGGAAGAAAAGGGCAAGTTCGCCTCCGACATGGAGACCATCGAACGGTTGAAGAAAATTCCGAACCTGGAATTCCGCTATCTTGATTACTCGAAGCTGACCGGCAACGGCATCATTCATGCGAAATACATGGTGATCGATGGCAAAGAGGCCTATGTCGGCAGCCAGAATTTCGACTGGCGTTCATTTGCCCATATCCATGAGACCGGGCTGCGGATTACCGCCCCCATTGTGGTCACCCAGGTGCAAAAGATCTTTGATCATGACTGGCATGCGCAGGAACTGGTTGCGCAAGGCAAGGAAGTACCGCGCCTGAACCATGCCACGGTGGCCGCCGACGACCGGCAAGCGGCATTCCTGGTCGCCAGCCCGAACGCCTTCAATCCGGCTGGCGTGGGCGATTCTGAGTCCGAATTAATCAAGCTGCTGGCGGCTGCCAAATCGGAAGTGCGAATTCAACTGCTCGACTATGCCCCGCTGAGCTATGGTCCGAATCATACCCGGCCTTATTACGCGGTGATCGACAATGCGATCCGTGCGGCGCTGGCACGCGGCGTCAAGGTCAAGCTGATGGTGTCGAACTGGAATACCGAGAAACCGGGGATCGCCTACCTGCAGAGCCTGGCGCTGCTGCCGGGCATGGAAATCAGGATCGTCACCTTGCCGCAAGCCGGCAGCGGCTTCATCCCTTTCGCCCGCGTGATCCATACCAAGACCATGGAGATCGACGGCCAGGTGGCGTGGATAGGCACCAGCAACTGGAGCGGCGGCTACCTGGATTTGTCGCGCAACCTGGAAATCGTGCTGCGCAATCAAAAGATGGCGCAGCGGATCGCCGACTTGCACCAGCAAACCTGGGATTCGGCCTACGCCCAGCCTATCGATGTGATGAGGGATTACCCCAAGCCGGTGAAGGGCAAGGAATAATCCGTCTTAGGAAGAACGGTCTCAGACCACGCCGACCACTGCGGTCAGCATGCTGATGGCGCCGATGTCGATGCCGTCGACTGCAATCGATATTGCCTCGTCATCCTGTCTGGCGCCGGCGATATATAACAACGGCAGGTAGTGCTCCGGCGTCGGCACCGATAATTGCGCATCCTGGCCCTGATCGGCGTAATCGATCAGGGCTTGCATGTCGCCGCCCAACAAACTCTCACGGATGTGATCGTTGAAGCGTTCGGCCCAGGCATGGGGCGGCGCATCTGCATGCCTGTTCATCAACCGCAGGTTGTGCACCACGTCGCCACTGCCGATGATCAGCACGCCCTGCTCGCGCAGCACTGCCAGCTTGCGCCCCAGATCAAAGTGAAACTGTGCCGGCTGGGTGGCGTCGATACTCAGCTGTATCACCGGCACGTCTGCCTTGGGGAAAGCCTTGACCAACACCGACCAGGTGCCGTGGTCCAACCCCCAGGACTGGTCCATGGCGACGCTCAGCGGCGCCAGCAGATCGCGCACCTGCGCCGCCAGTTGCGGATCGCCCGCGGCCGGGTAGCGGACATCGAACAGCGCTTGCGGGAAGCCGCCGAAATCGTGAATGGTTTTCGGCATCGTCATCGCCGTGACGCCGATGCCTCGCGTGTACCAGTGCGCCGATACCGACAGGATCGCCTTCGGCTTCAGCTGCGCTGCGCTGGCCCCCAATTTGGCCCAGGCAGCGGTGTAGATATTATCTTCGAGTGCATTCATCGGACTGCCGTGACCGAAGAAAATCGCCGGCATGCGGGTGGCATTGATGCTCATCGTAATCTCATCCAATCATCCAATAAAGTGTCAACAAGGTTACTTGGCGGCCTTGGCGTTACCGATTGCAAACGCGCCATTGCCTAACAATGCGATGGATAGCGCCGTAACAATCATGAAGGCCGGAAATTCCCAACCACCGTTCGGGCTGGTGAATACCCAGCCATTGGGCGCATGCACCGACAAGGCGCCCAGCAGCACCGGCAGGGAAATGATCGCCGCGATACGCGCCTGCAGGCCAAGCACCATCGCCAGCCCGGTCAGTACTTCGATTGCCACTACAGGGTACACCGACCATGCCGGGAAACCCTGGCTGGCAAAAAATGCAGCGGCGCCCGGGAATGTGAAAACAAAAACCTTGAGGTAGGCATGCGCCAGCAAGGCGATGCCGAGGGTGAGTCTGAGCAGGGTTGCGGCATATATGCCGGTGTTCGTCGTGTTCGTCGTGTTCGTCGTGTTCGTCGTGTTAATCGGGTTCATTGCTTACTTTCTGAAAATTGGTTAAAAGCCGAGGTGACTTCTGGATCGTATTTCACTATATATTCTTGCAATGGAAAGAAAAATCTGCTTTTACTAAAATACTATTTCCGAATTTCGAAACAATAGGACTCCGCGATGAACCTGTTCGAAGCCATGAAAGTGTTTGTCAAAGTCACTGAAACCGGCAGCTTGTCCGGCGCGGGGCGCATCTTGAACTTGTCGAACCCGTCGGTGACGCGGCATATCGCCGATCTGGAAGAATACCTCGGCGCACGCCTGCTGAATCGCAGCACCCGGCGTATCAGCCTGACCGACACCGGCAGCGCCTATCTGGAGCGCTGCAAGCAAGTACTCGCTGACCTGGAACAGGCCACGCTGGCCGCCGGCATGCACGCCGCCAATCCCGGTGGTGTATTACGAATCAACGCGCCGCTATCATTTTCCGTGCACCACTTGGGCCGGGTCCTGCCCTTGTATGCGGAACAGTTCCCCAATGTCGAGCTGGATGTGACCTTGTCGGACCGGGTGGTGGATCTGGTGGAAGAAGGCTTCGATCTGGCGATCCGCATCGGCAAGCTGCAAAGTTCCAGCCTGGTCGTGCGGCGGCTGGTGGCGGCGCGGGTGCTGACCTGCGCCGCGCCGGCTTATCTGGAAAAACACGGCGTTCCGCAACATCCGGACGACCTGGCGGAGCACAAATGCCTGACCTATGCCTACACCCAGCCAGACAACGAATGGCGTTTGCAGCGCGATGGCAAAATCCACACGGTGCGCATCCATGGCGGCCTGCATTGCAATAACGGCGATCTGTTGCTGGCGGCGGCGCTGTCCGGCATGGGCATCATCCGCCAGCCCACTTTCATCATCGGCGATGCGATCCGCGATGGCCGCCTGGTTCCACTACTGACTGATTATCATGGCGATGCGCTGGCGATCCATGCGGTGTATCCGAGCCGCCAGCATTTGTCTGCCAAAGTGCGTACCTTTGTCGATTTCCTGGCGCAGCAGTTCGGCGAAATACCCGACTGGGACCGCGATCTGCCTCTATGAAAAAAGGCCGCATCTGCGACCTTTTTGTTTGCTGAAGCAGCGCTGCGATTTACTTCTTGGCGCGTGGCGTAGCGGCCTTGGTCAATTGCGTAGTCGCGTTATTCAGATTGGCTTCCAGCGTTTCGACCGCCTGCTTGGCGTTCTTGGTCAACTGTTCGTAACCGGCGTTGGCGTTGCTGATCACCGATTTGAGGATGGCGATGGCGTTTTCCGAACCGGCCGGCGCATTCTTGCTGACTTCTTCGATCAAGGCGTTGATTTTCTTCTGGGTTTCCGCGACCTGGGCTTCCGCCGCGCGCGTGAATTCGGCCTGGGCGCCGGAGGCGATACCGGCCAGATGACGGCCGTAAGCCGCGGCTTTTTCAGCGTTAGGCTTGGCCTGGGCGGCCGAGATGTTCAGGAATTCCTGCGGATCCTTGGCGCTCAACAGCTGCTTGGCGCCGGCGCCGGATTCTTCCAGCGATGCCTTGGCTGCGCTCAGGTTGAGTTCGATTACTTTTTCAACGCCTTCGAAGGTCTTTGCAGTGAGTGTATTGAGCAATGCCAACTGCGCTTCGAAATGGGCTTTGGTTGCTGCGGCAAACTGTTCGTGAAACGAAAACATGGCCTTCTCCTGTGTGAACAAATCATCGATTGCTATGAATATGGAAACGTTGTTTATTATACAATAAAAATGTACATCTACCTCCTGCCAAATCTAACAGCGCAGTACAGCAAATTGCTCAGCCTGCTGCTCCAGCGCAAACTTTCCTGCCATTCTGTTTGCTGCCGTGATCACTGCCGCTACGGCAACTGCGGTATGCCACGACAGAATTTTCAAACAACTGGCGCGCCTGCGGCAGCGGCAGTTTCGCCAGCCGTTCAGCCATGCTGCGGCTGACTTGGAAATGCTGGTAGTCGACCGGTTTTTTCCAGTCTCCACCCCAGGTCAGAAAGCCGTGCCGGGCGAATAGTTCCACAATTTGTTCACTGCTGCCGGCGCGGCTGGGGTCTCGCCGACCGAAAGCCTTCCCGGCCGCCGGGCTGTAAATCTGCTCGCCTTGCGGATTGCGCAACACGTACGGATTTTGCAAAGGATTGATATCGATCGCCAAACCGTAAGCATGCAAGGAAATCGCCTTGCCGCCGGTGATCGGCCTGTCGTTGAAGGCGGAGGTATTATTGTCCGCCATCGATGCGTCGTCGTTGCCTTGATAATGCTCCATCAGACGCGCCTGCGCAAGCGGGAAACCGCGCTTGAGGAGTTCGTCGAACAGCGCTTTTACCTGCGACGCAACGGCGGCCATGACCATGATTTCGCCGTCGTCGTGACGCACTTTGTCGAAGTCGACATAAGAAAAATGTACCATCTGTAGTTGCCCACAAGAAACCGGCCCTCCTGGCTGCAGCACCTGCTGTTCAAGCAGCTCGCATTGCTGGCGATCGAGGCCGAGGCTGGCAGGCTGCGCCTGCGCCAGACCCGACAGCAGCACCAAGAGAGAAGACAACCAGCACAATTTCTGCAACATCACGGCATCAGCTCACGGGCGGCATGACCAGTTCGTGCACCACCAGGCCGGCGTCGGAATTGCCGAAGGTGTCACCGTTAGCCTTGATCCGCTCGGCAGCTTGCATTGCATCGGCATAGCCTTGCTCCCAGCGCCATTCGATCGAGCCGCGCGAAAAATTGATATCCTTGGACGGCATGTTCCAGTCGTGGCCGCTATAGCGCAGCCGCACGATATGGATCGTGCTGTCATCGGACAAGCCTTCGAATTCCTTGAGATCGGATTTCTTGCGCAGGGCTGGCGGCAGCTTGTCATACAACGCTTGCGCGGCGCGGCGCAATTGATACATGCGCAGGTAGTTTTCGATGTGGCGTTCCGAACGCGAGGCGAATGTCACGTCTTTCTGGCGATTGGTGATCTGGTCCAGAGTCGACGGCTCGGGGCCGTTGGCGCTCCACAAATCGACCATCACGCACAAGGTATTGCCATCGACATCAGTCTTGGATTCATCGTCCAGCACCACTTCCAGCGGCGTATTCGAATACAGGCCGCCATCCCAGTACAGGTCGCCATCGACGCGCACCGGGGCGAAGCCGGGTGGCAAGGCGCCGCTGGCCATGATGTGCTCCACGCCGATTTTCCGCTCCTGCGAATCGAAATTGACCAGGCTGCCGCAAGCGACCTTCATTGCGCTGACAGTCAGGCGCATGCCGCCCGGGGCGTTCAGATGTTCGAAATCGACCAGCCGCGCCAAGGTCTCGGCGAGCGGTGTGGTGTCGTAGAAACTGGCTTGTTCCGGTTCCACCGCCATGCCGAGCATGAATGGATTCATTCCCCGCGGTGAAAAGAATCCAGGGACGCCACGGGTAGTGACGTCGGTAGTGGTCCACCAGGTGTTGAATTGACGCATGGCGTCAGGGACTTTGCTCAAATCCGTCAGGTCGCCGTGGCCGACCTGCTCCCAGAATTCTTTCAGGCGCGAGAGTCGCAGATCGCGCTCGTTGCCGGCGATGATGGCGGCGTTGATCGCGCCGATCGAGGTTCCGACCACCCAGTCCGGCGTCAGGCCATTCTCGTGCATCGCATGATAAACGCCGGCCTGATAAGCACCCAGCGCACCGCCTCCCTGCAACACCAGCGCCACTCGCGGCGTGGTCGATTCGGCTTTGCCGGTGGTGCGTATTTGTGACTTGGAAGTGGTTTTATTACTCATTTGAAACCGATCTTTGCGTGTGAAAGAGTAAACATATTACCCCATCGCGGCGAGCGGTAACGGCGACGACTGATATGTCATGAAACCTTCACAAACGATAACCGCAATCGCGCCGGCTACAAATTATCAGGGCTGTCGGGCGTAAAAAAGGCCGGCGAATGATTCGCCAGCCTTTTTCATGCGTGAAGGCATCAGGCGCTTATTTCTTCCTGATCATGTAAACCGCCAGTCCGACCAGCAGCACAACGCCAAATTCCAAGCCGACCACAATGTACTTCGCCATGATTCATATCCAAAAAGTGATGCTATTTATAAAGAGAATGCCACAACGTGCCAGACATTCGGACTGATGCCGGGCCACTTCGTCGATTGCATGATCGAGATGGGACAGGACCTTCGGCGGAGAAACATCATCATGCACGATTCATCAGGGCGCAACAATACATCGAAACGCTGAGGGACTTCCCGGCACCTTATTTGTTGCGCGCGTGCGGCTTGGAGATCACAGGACGCAAATGGCTCCGATGCAAATCCGGACCGCCATTTTTTTCTGTTTCGGACACGCCTTTGCTGACACAGTCTTTCACGAAATCGTTCAGGGATTGCCCCTTTCTTGCCGCCGCCATGCTGGCGCTGCGATGCAGTTCCGGCGTCATGCGCACATTGAAAGTACCGCTGCAAGGCTTGTCTGGTACGAGTCCCTCGCGCCGGCATTTTTCCAGATAAAAATCCACGGCGTCTTCAAAGGCGGATTGCAGCCCTCCGACGCTGTCGGATTCATAGCTGACCAGATCATTGATAAACAGGAGTTCGCCATGCAGGCAGCCGTCTTCGATACTGACCTCGATCGAACCCTGGTAATTTTTATGGCTCAGTACTTTATCGCTCATTTCATTCCTCATTGGCGCTCATCAAGCCGAACTCTTTCAGCTTGCCTATTACCTTTCGCAACAGGTATTTCTTCACGATATTTCCGGGATGGGGCTTGTGTACAAAAATCTTCAGGCCCGCTTCGGTTTTAAAACTGCGATATGAACCGCCCTTGTCGGAGAACTCGCTAAATCCATAGATATCGAGCAGGACGACCAGCTCGTGCCACGTGAAGTCTGCCGGGACAGATTCAGCCCGGCTGCGTAGTTTGTCGCTTCTAGTCATTTGATTATCCTGCATGACTCTATAAATTGCAACTGAAAATTAGTTGCAGAAACAAATTTCAAATTGTTCATTTCCCTGCCAGTCATTGCAATGATGATAATCAAGATTGATTTTGTCAATTTGGCAATTATCTTAAAAGCGCAAGAGCAAACTGGTGCTGGGCGTAAAATGGCGCATTCCGCAGTTTCTGCCCTCTTTCCGCTAGCCACACATGACCATCCTGCTGTCCACGCTCAATGCCCGCTATTCCCATGCCTCGCTCGGCTTGCGCTACCTGCAGGCGAACATGGGCGATCTGCGCGACGCCACCCAGTTGCATGAATTCGTGATCGGCGCCAAGACCACCGACATCGTCGAAAAACTGCTGGCGCACAAGGCGGTCGCAGGGACGACCATCGTCGGCTTCGGCGTGTATATCTGGAATATCGAGGAAACCACCAAGGTGGTGGCAATGCTGAAGCGGGTGGCGCCGGAGATGGTGATCGTGCTGGGCGGACCAGAGGTTTCCTACGAATCGGCCGAACAGCAGATCGTCCAGCTGGCCGATTACCTGGTGACCGGCTGGGGCGATGTGACTTTGCCGCAACTGTGCAAGCAGATCCTGCACGGCCCGAAACCGCTGATGAAAATCCATGTCGGCGTACAACCGCCGATGGCAGATATCACCCTGCCCTACAGCCTGTATAGCGACCACGATATTGCGCACCGCACGCTGTATGTCGAAGCCTCGCGCGGCTGTCCGTTCAAGTGCGAATTCTGTTTGTCGGCGCTGGACAAGACCGCGTGGCCGTTCGCGCTCGATAATTTCCTGGCGGAGATGGAGTCATTGCATGCGCGCGGCGCGCGGCTGTTCAAGTTCGTCGACCGCACCTTCAACCTGAATGTCAAGACCAGCCTCAAGATCCTGCAATTCTTTCTCGACAAGCTGGCGGCCAATCCCGACGATCCGGTGTTTGCCCACTTCGAGCTGGTGCCGGATCATTTGCCGGATGCCTTGAAAGATGCGATCTCGCAATTCCCACCGGGGGCACTGCAGTTTGAAATCGGCATCCAGAGTTTTAATCCCGAAGTGCAGGCTTTGGTCAGCCGCAAGCAAAACAATGAGAAGGCCGCAGAAAATATCCGCTGGCTGATACAGCAATCGCAAGCCCATCTGCACGTCGACCTGATCGCCGGCTTGCCCGGTGAAGATGTGGAAAGTTTCGCCAGCGGTTTCGATCGTCTGGTGGAATTGCAGCCGCACGAAATCCAGTTCGGCATTCTCAAGCGCCTGCGCGGCACGCCGATCATCCGCCATACCGAACCGTTCGGCCTGATCTTCGATCCGCACCCGCCCTACACCATCCTCGCCACCAACAAGATCGATTTCCCGACCATGCAGCGTTTGCAGCGCTTTTCGCGTTACTGGGATCTGGTAGCCAACTCGGGCCGCTTCGCCCACACCTTGCCGATCCTGCTGGGCGGGACGCCGTTCTATAACTTTATGGCGTTTTCAGACTGGCTATACGGTAAAACCGACGCCACCCACCGCATCGCGCTGGACCGGCTGGCAGGACTGGTCGGACAATGGCTACGCTTGCAGGGTATGACGGAAGCCGCGGTAAATGCGGTGCTCAGTACCGATTACGCGGGCAAGCCGGCCAAGCTGGCGGAGGTGCAACAATTGGTGGCGAAGAAAGAAACGGATGTCGCCGCGGCGCCTAAGCGCCAGGCGCGTCATCTAGCTCACTGACCAGCTGGCGGCGTTGAGGTCCAGCATGTGCTGACGCCAGGTGGCGATCAGCTGCTGCGCCATGTTGCCCATCGAGGCCAGCGCAACGCTGCTGCTGTGATGGATGATCATCATGGCGTAGACGTCGGCAAGCGCATTGACCTCGGGCGACAAGGCGCACTCTTCCCCTACCGCAGGCCTTTGCAGGCGCCAGTAATTGATGGCTTGTTCCAGTTCGGGCAATGAGATATTCATGCCTTTATTGTACCTGTCGCCAACAGCTTGTCAGCCAAGTCATAAAATATTATTAAAAAACTACGCCGGCCACCAGGATGATATTGGCATACGGCGTGAACTCGCCGGTGCGGATAACCGCCTTGGCGCTATGCGTCATGCGCTTGAAATCGGCATGCGCCAAGGTCCGCTTGTCGGCCACGCCGAGGGCGTCGATCTGCTGCGCCAGTTGGGGACTGTGCAACGGCAACTCGTCGGCCAGCACATGGTGCTCGACCTGCATTTCAGTCAATATCGTTTGCAAGGTCACCATGAAACCAGGCACGCCGCGAGTCAATGCGAGGTCGATCAGCGGCACGCCTGGCGGCACCGGCAGACCGGCATCGCCGATCACGATACTATCGCCATGGCCTAGCGATGCAATCAGTTGCGACAAGGCGATATTCAGCAATGGGCTCTTCTTCATCTCAAGCCTCCAGTTCGTGACGATAAGGAATCGAAGTCTGGGCGCCGATACGCGCCACGCTGATCGCAGCGGCGCGCTGGCCGAAAGCGATGGCATCGGATTCGCTGCGGCCTTCCGCCAGCGCCGCGACAAAGCCGCCGATGAAGGTATCGCCGGCAGCCGTGGTATCGATCGCTTTGGTCGGCTGCGCAGGGAAATGCTCGGCGCCGGACGCCAACGCGGCATACACGCCCTTGGAACCGAGCGTCACCAGCACATTGGCGCTGCCGTTGGCGCGCAATGTAGCAACTGCGGCGTCGATCGCGGCGTCGTTGTCGAGACTTGCTTCGGGCAAGCCGGCCAGCATCGCCGCTTCAATTTCGTTAGGAATCAGATATTCCACCTGCGCCAGCAAATCGGCCGGCAAGGCTTGCGCCGGCGCCGGATTCAACACCACGGTCTTGCCCAGCGCATGCGCCAGCTTGATCGCATGACGCACGGTGGCGAGCGGCGTTTCCAGCTGCAACACGACAATGCGTGCCTGTTCGATCAGGGCGCGGGCGGCGTCTATATGTTCCGGGCTAAGCGCATCATTGGCGCCGGCCGCCAGCACAATGCTGTTTTGGCCGCTGGCGTCGACCATGATCGACGCTACGCCGGACGCCATGCCACTCATGGTCCTGACGTGTTGATGGTTGATGCCGTCGTTATGCAAAGCGGCCCGCAGCTCGGTGCCAAAAGCGTCGTCACCGAGACAGGCGATCATCGCCACCTTGACGCTATCGGCGCTAAGCCGCGCGCATGCCACCGCCTGGTTGGCGCCCTTGCCACCGGGGATGGTGCGGAACTGGCCGCCGGACAAGGTTTCGCCCGGGTGCGGCATGCGCGGCACGCGCAACACCAGGTCCATGTTGATACTGCCGATAATGACGATCATGTGTGTCTTAGAAATTAGGATTACAAAATAGAATAACAAGCGCCCGCATAGTCAGGCCGCCACGGTCGAACCACGGACATGCAATTCCGGCGCAATGGTCTGCCGCTGCAACGGCCGCTCCGGAGTGGCAATTCGCTCCAGCAGGCATTGCGCGGTAAGTTGCCCGAGCCGACGCGTATTCTGGGCGACACTGGTCAAGGTTGGATGCACAAACTGCGCGAGGTCGATATCGTCGAAGCCTACCACCGCCAGCGCCTGCGGCACCGCGATGCCGTACTCCGCCGCAGCGCGCAAGGCGCCGATCGCCATCAAATCATTACAACAGAAAATCGCGTCCGGCTTTTGCGATGCCAGCAAGCTGCGCGCCGCCAGATAGCCGCCGGCGCTGGTAAAGTCAGCATACACCAGCATGTCGTCCGGCAGCGCGACGCCGGCGCTATACATGGTCTGGCGCAAGCCGGCAATCCGCTCACGCGAAATATCGATATCCGCAGGACCGCCGATGCAAGCGATGCGGCGCCGGCCCAGGCCCAGCAGATGCTCCGCCGCCAAGGCGCCGCCGGCGGCGTTGTCGACCGCCACCAGATCAATACCCATGTCCTTCGGCGCCCGGTCCAGCAGCACGGTCGGCACCTTCATCTTGCGCAACAGCTCGCCGTCGGTCTGCGCCAGCGTCGCCACGATCAGGCCATCGCAGCGCTTGGTCAGCAAAACGTTCAGATAATCGCGCTGCTTGGCCGGGTCGTCGTCGGAATTGCACAGGATGACGCTGTAGCCGGCCGCGTAGCAACTGTCTTCGATGCCGCGCGCCACTTCCGAAAAATACGGATTGGTATTGTTCGGAATGATCAGGCCGATACTGCCGGTGGTCTTGCTGCGCAGGGAACGCGCCAGCGCACTCGGCACATAGGCCAGCGACTCGGCCGCCTCCAGCACGCGGGCGCGGGCGTCGGCGCTGACGGGACGGGTCTGGTTGAGGACGTGCGACACTGTGGTGTACGACACCCCGGCCTTACGCGCTACATCCTTGATGGTTGCCATAGTATTTACTCGATGCCGGTTTGCGGAGGCGTAGCTTACTTCGCGTAGTTTACTTCGTCCTGATATTTTTTCAGTGGGCTGTGCGTTCGCCGCGACGGCGATAGGTGTCAAGCACCACTGCAGCGACAATCACCAGCCCGGTGACGATCCGTTTCATCGGCTCGCTGACGCCGACTTGCGCCAGGCCGGCTTCCAGCACCGAGATGATCAGCACACCGATGAAGGTGCTGATGACCGAACCGCGCCCGCCCATCAGGCTGGTGCCGCCGATCACCACGGCCGCGATGACTTGCAGTTCAAGACCGACGCCGCCGTTCGGATCGGCGGCCTCCAGCCGCGATACCTGGAACAGCGCACCGACGCCGGCCAGCAAACCCATCAAGGCAAACACCAGCACCTTGCTCGGGCGTGGATTGATGCCGGCCAGCCGCACCGCTTCTTCATTGGTGCCGATGCCGATCCAGTGACGTCCCAGCACAGTCTTGGTCAACACCAGATGACCGACGATGACGATGGCGATAGCGGAAATGAAAGCCGGCGACATGCCGAACAGGATCGGCGAACTGATGCCGTCGACCGCGCTGCCGATATATTCCGTGCGCGAATTGGTGACCTGATACGCGAGGCCGCGCGCCATTTCCAGCACACCCAGCGAGACGATGAATGAAGGAATCCGCCAGCCGACCGAAATCAGGCCGGTCACCATGCCGCACAGACTGGCCACCAGCACACCCAGCAAAGCCGCGCCGAACAGCGGCCAGCCCCAGCGCACCATGGCCATCGACAAGACCGACGCCGCCAGCGCCATCACCGAACCGACCGAGAGATCGATGCCGCCGATAATCAACACGAAAGTCATGCCGACCGCCATCACCACCAGCGTCGGAATATCGTTGGACAGGGTAGTGAAAGTCCCCATGGTCAGGAAATTTTCGCTGAGAATGGAGAACAGCACGCACATGGCGATCAGCGCGCCGATCAAGCCGAGGTAATTCTTCAGGCCGGACATGCTTCGGGTAAGAGAGTTAGTTGTCATGATGTTGGTTATGTTGTTTTCAGCAGGCGCTCAGGGTTCAGGCCGCTTGCGCGGTGCTTGGGTCGGCCGGGGCGCCGTTGCCGTTCATGTAGCCGCTGAAGGCCGACGCCAGAATAGTCTCCTGGCTCCAGTTGCCGCGTTCAAAAGTATCGACCAGCTTGCCGGCGCTCATCACCGCGATACGGTCGCAGATCAGCATCAGTTCGCGCAAGTCGCTAGAAACGATCAGCAAGCCTTTGCCTTGCCGTGACAATTCCGCCAGCAGTTTGTAGATGTCGAATTTGGCGCCGATATCGATGCCGCGAGTCGGTTCGTCGAACAGCATGATCGGGCAATCGCGATACAGCCAGCGCGCAATCACCACCTTCTGCTGGTTGCCGCCGGACAGTTCGCCTGCAGCCTGCGTGCCATCGCGCGAACGGATCCGCAGGCGCTTGATAAAGTCGTCGGCGACCGCGGCTTCAGCCTCTACGTCGAGAATGCCGTACTTGCTGACATCAGCGAGCTTGGCCAGTGTGGTGTTGAGGCCGATCGATTGCGACAGCAGCAATCCCTGGCTCTTGCGGTCCTCGGTGATCATGGCGATACCGGCGGCTACCGCGTCTTTCGGCGATGAAATCTTGGCTGCATCGCTTTGATCGCCGATGAATACCTCGCCCTGGTCGGCGCGGTCGGCGCCGAAAATCAAGCGCAGCAATTCGGTGCGGCCGGAGCCGATCAAACCGGCGACGCCGAGGATTTCACCGGCGCGTAAATCGAAGGAAGTCGGCGCCACTGCTTTGCCGCGACCCAGGCCGCGCACCCGCAACATGGGCGCGCCGATGGTGCGATGGCCGAGATCCAGTTCCGCTTCAGCGGCGCGGCCGACCATCAATTGCACCAAGGCGTCGGTGCTATAGCCGGCGATCGGATCGTCGCATACCAGTTGGCCGTCGCGCAGCACGGCGATGCGGTCGGCGACCCGTTTCAGCTCTTCCAGCCGATGCGAAATATAAATGATGGCGACACCTTCCGACTGCAAGCGGGTGATCTGCGTGAACAGCAGTTCGACTTCGCGGCTGGTCAGCATGGCGGTCGGTTCATCCAGCACCAGCAAACGACAGTGACCGATCAGGTTACGGGCAATCTCCACCATTTGCTGATGGCCGACGCCGAGTTCGCCCACCGGCGTCCAGGGATCGAGATCGGTCAGGCCTACGGCCGCCATCTGGATCCGCGTGGCTTCCGCCAGCTTCGGCTTGTCGATCCAGCCGAAGCGGTTCGGCAACTGGTTCAGGAACAGGTTTTCGGCAATGCTCAGCGTCGGGATCAGGTTCAGTTCCTGCATCACCATGCGGATGCCGAGATGTTCCGCTTCCTTGCGCGATGCCGGCGAATAGCTTTGGCCGTCCAGCAGCATGCTGCCGGTGGTTGCTTCCACCAGGCCGCAGACGATTTTCGAGAGTGTGCTTTTGCCGGCGCCGTTTTCACCGGTCAGCGCCAGGATCTGGCCCGGGCTGATGCTGATCGAGACGTCGCTCAATACCGGTTCGACATAGGTCTTGCCGATTCCGGTCAAGCTTAACAATATGGGAACTGCGGGGGCAGCGGCGCGCGCGTCAGGCTGATGCGCGGCGTTGAATTCATTGGACATTACGTCCTCCACCAATGGCATAACTGGTTACGGACAGGGTATGCCGCCGCGCTTGAAGCGCGGCGGCAATTCAACCCTGCGCCGCAATGAGGTTGATTACTTGCTGTCTTTAGTCACCAGCATGACCTTGGTTTCAACCGTACCGCCCAGGCTCGACTGCGGCTTCTTGTCGGTGATCGCCTTCAACACGGTTTCGATACCGAACACGGCTTGTTGCGAGGCAAACTGGTCGGCTGTCGCCAACACGCGGCCGTCTTTCAGCATCGGCTTGATGGCGTTGATATTGTCGTAACCAACCACCAGTACCTTGCCGGTCTTGCCGGCGGCCTTGACTGCAGCGACAGCGCCGAGAGCCATGTTGTCGTTACCAGCCAACAGTGCCTTGACGTCAGGATGTGCATTCAGGATCGCAGCGGCAACCTTGTTGCCCGGATCCATTTCCCATTGACCGGATTGCACCGCAACCACGTTGGCGCCGGCAGTCTTCATGGCATCCTGGAAGCCCAGCGTACGTTGTTGTGCATTGAAGGTGGTCGACACGCCTTCGATGATGGCGACCTTGTCGCCGCTCTTGACCTGCTTGGCCAGGTAATCACCGACCAGCTTGGCGCCGAGGCGGTTATCCGGACCCACGAATGGCACGGTAATACCTTTTTCCTTGAGTGCGGCGTCATCCAGCTTGTTGTCGATGTTGACCACGATGATGCCGGCGTCGATCGCCTTCTTGATGACTGGCACCAGCGCTTTGGAATCCGCAGGTGCAATCACCAGGCCGTTCACTTTGGAGACGATCATCTGTTCGACGATCTTGATCTGGTTCGAGGTGTCGGTTTCATCCTTGATGCCGTTGGCGATCAAGTCATATTGCGCTGCATGCGCCTTCTGGTGTTCCTTGGCGCCGTTTTCCATAGTGAGGAAGAATTCATTGGCGAGCGACTTCATCACCAGCGCGACCTTAGGCTTGGCGGCAGTTTGCGCCATCGCAGGCAGGGAAGGCAGGGCACAGACCAGAATGGTGGCAGCAATCAGCTTGAGGCGGATACGGGTATTCATCAAAAGTCTCCTGAAAGTCGTTATTGAATTTATTGGTAATAAGTTCATTGTCAATGACACATCCGTTCGGGTCGGCATGTCATCGTTTGCAGCGCGCAAACGTTTGCGCTTTTTGATGATAGCACCAGAACCGGCAAAAAAAAAGGTCAAAAATAGCGCTCCAAGCAGCTCTTGTCCGCTTTGCAAGAAAGCTGACGGAAAGGAAGCGTGTGGCGCAATCCGCTTCAGGATGCCGCGCCGACGTCGAATTTCGCTATGAAATCGGAAGGCTGGAATGAAGAAATTGACATGCCGGCCACAGCATTGTGGCCGGCTGATCAGGCAGACAAAAAGCGCTGCAATCTTTGCGCGCCATCCTCCAGCCGCTCCAGCGAACTGGCGAAACACCAGCGCACGTAACCCTCGCCTTCGTCGCCGAAGGCATTGCCCGGCGCCAGACCGAGGCCGGCGTCGCGCACCAGTTGCTTGCACAACGCCAGGCTATCGCTGACGCCGTCGATGCGGAAGAACAGATACATCGCGCCCTTCGGCCGTGGCGCGGTAATGCCCGGCAAGGCATTCAGGCGCTCATAGAGAAAATCGCGGGCCTGGCGATAGCGGGTCACGGTATTCCCGATAATTTCATCGCCGCGTTCGATGGCGACAATGCCGGCACGCTGCACAAACCCGGGCGCACACGACGTGTTGTATTCAATCAGCTTGCCGATATCCGCCATCAGCGTGGGCGGCGCCACCAGCCAGCCAAGACGCCAGCCGGTCATCAGCCAGGATTTGGAAAAACTGTTGGAGGAAATCACGCGGTCGTCGGCATCGGCGATATCGAGGAAGGACGGCGCGCATGGATGCGCTTCAGCTTGCTCGGTGTACACCAGCCGCTCATACACGTCATCGGCAACGATCCAGATGCCGTGCCGCCGGCAATGCGCCAGCACGGCTTCCTGCTGCGCTCGCGGCATGACCCAGCCGGTCGGATTATTAGGTGAATTCAGCAGCACTGCGCGGGTGCCTGGTATCAAGGCATCCAGCAACTGCTGCAGGTCCAGCTCCCAGGTCTGGCCGAATTGCAAGGCTACCCGCACGACGTCGGCGCCGAGGATTTTCGGGATCTCGCTGACGTTGGGCCACAGTGGCGTCACGGCCACCACCCGGTCGCCGGGACTAATGATCAACTGCGCCAACACCATCAAGGCCGATACGCCGGAAGACGTGACCGCCACCCGGCCGGCGTCTATCGGCTGATGCAAAGTGGACAGATATGTTGTGATCGCCTCGCGCAGCGGCGGGATGCCGTAGTTGTGGGTATAAAACGTGTCGCCGTCATCCAGCGCCGCCTTGGCGGCATCGCGGATAAAACCGGGCGTGACCTGATCCGGCTCGCCAAACCAGAACGGCAACACATCGTCGCGGCCCATGCCGACATTGGCGACTTCGCGGATGCGCGAAGCACCCAGTTCACGTACTACGGCACGGGCAACGGCGGGATGATCCAGAGACATGACGATATCCGGTTAGCAGGAATGGATTGCAATGCCGGCGGCGCAAGCCGGCATCAGCGTGACTTGTCAGGAAGTGTAGCTGAAAGTGCGGTAACTGGTGGCACGGCAAAATCACCAAGCCAGTGTGTGAAAAGCTTCAGATGAAAATAAAAAAGCCGCTCAACGAGCGGCTTTTCCGGTGCAGATCAGCACTTAAGCTGCCTTGCGTTTGGCCACGACTCTTTTGGGTGCCGCCGCTTTAGCCGCTGGTTTTTTAGCAGCAGGTTTCTTGACCGCCGGCTTCTTGGCTACTACCTTGACTTCAACCGCGCCGTCTTCCGCTTCAACCGCTGCCGCCTTGGCCTTGCCCTTGGCGGGCGCCTTGGCTTTGCGCTCTTCAAACTCAAAGCTGACCTTGCCATCCTTGCCCTTGACCAGGAAGGCCTTGAACGGACGGCGGGTGCGTTGCGAGATAAATCCAGGCAGCAAATCGGTCTTGCCATCGTTAAGCAGCTTGACCATTTGCTCAGGCAGGATTTCCTGCTGGAGAATGATGCGGCCGCTACGGAAATCGCAAGCCTTCGGCTTGGCTACTGTTTTTTCGCAAACGTAGGCCAGGCCCATTTCATACACGCCGCTGGCGCATTTCGGACATGGGCCCAACGCGGTCTGGCCGGTGAAGTCGACGCCTTCGCCATCTTCGCCTTCATCGTTCTGGCCGAAATCGAATTCCAGCTTGAAGTTCTTGATTTCTTCGTCGCGGCTGATTTTCAGGATCGCGGCAAACGGCCGGCCCATCTTCGAGCGGAAGCCTTGCAACGGACCGATGGTGCGCTTGGTCAACAATTCTTCGACTTCCGGAATTTCAAACTGACGGCTACCCGGCGTCTTGCTCATCGAGAATTCGCACTTGGTGCAGGCGAAGCGACGATAGTTTTCCTTGACCACGCTGCCGCAGTTCGGACACGGCGCCAGCAACGTCGCGTAGTCGCCCGGTATCGTATCGTTATCGTATTCCTTGGCGCGCTTGACGATGATCTGGGTCAGCTGCGCAATTTCGCGCATGAATTCTTCACGGCTGATGGTGCCGCGCTCGATCTGCGACAGCTTGTGTTCCCACTCGCCGGTCAGCTCTGGCTCGGTCAGTTCATCAACGCCCAGACCGTGCAACAAGGTCATCAACTGGAACGCCTTGGCGGTCGGAATCATTTCCCGGCCTTCGCGCAGCAGGTATTTTTCGTAGATCAAACCTTCAATCGTCGCCGCCCGTGTAGCTGGTGTGCCAAGACCTTTACCGGCCATCGCTTCACGCAGATCGCCGTCGTCGAGCAGCTTGCCGGCGCCTTCCATGGCGGACAGCAAGGTCGCTTCCGTATAGCGCGCAGGCGGCTTGGTGACAAGGCCATTGCCGGTGATCTTGTCGGTCTTGACCTTCTCATCCTTGGCCACGGCAACCAGCGTGCCGCTATTTTCCGTATCCTTTTCATCCGCGGCTTCCTTGCCGTAGATGGCCAGCCAGCCTGGATTGGTCATGACCTTGCCTTCAGTCTTGAACTGATGGCCGGAGACTTCGGTGAAACGGGTGGTGACCTGGAATTCTGCGGCCGGGAAAAACACCGCCATGAAGCGGCGCGTCACCAGGTCGTACAATTTTTGTTCCGGCTCCGACAGGTTCTTCGGCGCCTGCGGGGTCGGGATGATCGCAAAGTGATCGCTGATCTTGGTGTTGTCAAAGATCCGCTTGTTCGGCTTGACCCAGCCCTTGTTCAGGATCTGTGCAGCGAACTGCTGATAGTTGTTGTTCTCCGAGACTGTTTCCAGCGTTTGCTTGACGGTGCTCAGGTAATCTTCCGGCAGATGGCGCGAATCTGTACGCGGATAGGTCAGCACCTTGTGCTTTTCGTACAGCGCTTGCGCCAGGCCGAGGGTGTTCTTGGCGGAGAAGCCGAAGCGTGAGTTGGCTTCGCGCTGCAAGCTGGTCAGGTCGAACAGCGCCGGCGCCATCGAAGTGGTCGGCTTGGAGTCTTCACGCACGGCACCCATCTTGCCGCGGCAGGCGGCGACGATTGATTCGGCGGCGGCTTTGCTCCATAGACGCTCGGCGCGCTTTTCCGGATCGTTCTCGTCCTTCTTGTGGGCAGTATCGAGCCAGCGGCCTTCGTAGATGCCGGCTGCGCACACGAACTCGGCGCGTACTTCCCAGAAATCGCGCGGTACGAACTTCTTGATTTTCTCTTCGCGTTCGACCACGATCGACAGCGTCGGCGTCTGCACCCGGCCGACGGTGGTCAAATAGAAGCCGCCTTCTTTCGAATTGAAGGCGGTCATTGCGCGCGTGCCGTTGATGCCGATCAACCAGTCAGCCTCG
Source organism: Collimonas sp. (assembly GCF_039923675.1). Classification (GTDB taxonomy): domain Bacteria; phylum Pseudomonadota; class Gammaproteobacteria; order Burkholderiales; family Burkholderiaceae_D; genus Collimonas. The sequence continues at coordinate 36,583 of NZ_JBDTCG010000097.1, read as the reverse complement.
CTGCGACTGCGGGCCGCGTCGGCCAGCGGCAGCATGTCCTTGTCTTCACGTAAATTGGCAAAACCGTCGCGTATCGCACCCGGCGTCATCGATTGCAGCCACAGCCGCTTGATCGGCTGCTTGGCTTTGGTATGTTGCGCGATCAGGCGGAAAATCAGCTCGCCTTCACGCCCGGCGTCACAGGCGTTGATCAGGGACGTGACATCCTTGCGCTTGATCAGCTTGTTGAGCACCTTGAGGCGCGCCTCGGTCTTGGCAATCGGATTCAGCGCGAAATGCGGCGGAATCATCGGCAGATGGGTGAAGGTCCATTTGCCGCGCTTGACGTCGTATTCTTCAGGAACCGCGATTTCCAGCAGATGGCCAACGGCCGATGACAGGACGTATTCGTCGGATTCAAAGTACTCATCGTGCTTGGTGAAGCCGCCGAGCGTCTTCGCGATATCGTTCGCGACAGAAGGTTTCTCGGCAATGATGAGGGTCTTGCTCATAGTGTTGTCTCGAAGTAGCGCGCCATGTTTCAGCGCATTTTTTGCTTTTTGCACGCAATGGATCAGTGTTTCACCATTGTGGCAATTCGGAATTTTAGTTGCCAGAGAGAAATTCTCTCATTTAATATACCACTCGCGCCAGACGATTTTGCTGTCAACTCCCAGGCTGACATCAAAATTACGCCACGGTTAGCAATTATTGCGGCAATGATAAGCGGGTTGTCGGGAAAGTCGCAAGCGCGGCGGACCGCGGTTTTGCCGGTATCTTGCCGGCATGCCTCAGATGGCGCTTGCCGCGGCTAATGCAAGAGGCGCGGTTCCGGGTCCTCGTCTTCGTCGAGAAACAGCTCGTCGAACATCAAGCCATCCGGTTCCTTGCCTTGGCTCCATAGCACCATCAGCACGATCACCTTGAGTTTGTCGAGCGGGACCGGAGTCTCGCTGACGGTCAGTGCGCGCTCGATGACTATCTCGCGTTGCACCGGGTTGAGCATCTTGGCCGACTCCAGGAACTGGATGAAGCCGATCGCAGCGATCCCCAGCACGTCGATTTCCTGCTGGGCGTAGATGCGGATGCCAAAAGAAAAAGAGGTTTGCTGCGGATACTTGTCGGCGAATTCGTGATTGGCTTCCGCCAGATCGGTCAGCCAGCCGAGCGCTTTGGTGATTTCGTCTTCTTCAAAACCGATCGCCGACAGCTTCTTGACCAAGGCCTCCGGTTCAGGGCAGGCATCGGGCCGGTAATAAGTTTCATACAGATAAACAAGGACTTCAAACATGGTTCTACTGTATCGCTAAGGTAAGGGTATGACAAGTAAAGTGCGACGTAAGTGTGAAATGCATTGCAGCAATGTTGCAACTTTGATCGTCAGTATACGTATATTAGTATCGCAGGATTTGGGCAAAGCTGCGCGAAATGGCAAAATGCCCTTCAGGCGCAGTATGGCAATATCAGTCGATACGGCGGTATAAACCGCCCGGTAAAACTTCGATCCGGCCTGCCAGTTCCAGCTCAAGCAGCTGGCCGTTGAGGCTGGCCGCGTCGCTATCGCTACGCGCCGCCAGCACATCGAAACTGACCGGATCATACCCGAGTTGCCGCAGCAGCTTTTGATTGTCGTCGGCTACGGCCTCGTCGATTTCACCGGCTATCTGAGGCTCGCTGTCGGCAACGCCCGCTTCCGCATTCACTGCAGCTATCATCTGGAAAGTACTCAACTCTTCCAGAATATCCTGCGCCGATTCGACCAGTTTGGCACCCTGCTTGATCAGTTGATGGCAACCCTTCGACAACGGCGAGTGGATGGAGCCGGGAATCGCAAAGACATCGCGTCCCTGCTCCGCAGCCATCCTGGCGGTAATCAGAGAACCGGATTGGGCTGCGGCCTCCACCACCAGCACACCGCGCGCCAGACCGGAAACGATGCGGTTGCGGCGCGGGAAATTGGCCGCTATGCCGGGCATGCCCAGCGGGTACTCGCTGACGATGCAGCCCGCTTCGGCGATCTGATGCGCCAGCCCGCGATTGCGCGCCGGATAGACAATATCGGCGCCGGTGCCGATCACGGCGATCGTACTGCCTGCCTCCGGGCTACCAGCGGCGCCACGCAAAGCGCCGTGATGGGCGGCCGCATCGATCCCTAAAGCCAACCCCGAGATGATGGTCAGGCCACGCTGGCTCAGCACTTCGGCAAAGCGGTCGGCGTTGGCGATACCCTGCACAGTCGCGTTGCGGCTGCCGACCACCGCCATTGCCGGTCGCGCCAGCAATTCGACGCGGCCCTTCACATACAGCATCAGCGGCGGGTCGGCGATGTCCAGCAAAGCTTGTGGATAAGCAGCGTCAGCCAGGGTGATTAATCGGTTTGCGGGTTGCTGCAGCCACTCAAGGGTACGTTCGACGAGCGCCCGGGTAGCGTCCGATGGCGGCGCCAGCAAAGCATAGGCAATACGATCAGGCACCACTTTGTGCAGAGCGGAAAAAGAAGAGGAAAAGATGCTCTCAGGCAAACCGAAGGCAGCCAGCAGCCGACGCCCGGTTTCGGCGCCGACACCGGCAGTTTGTTCCAGACGCAACCAGGCTGCCAGATCATCGGCATCGGTTGCAGCCGGATGGTGGCTTGGATCCGCGCCACCATCGTCATGAAGATTATCTTTATTAACAGCAAGAACCTTTATTGAGGAGATCTGGCGATGTCGCCGATATCGACCGTATTTTGCACTTCCATGATCAGGCCATACGAAATATGGTTGAACACGCGGAAGATGAACAGGGTACCGTATTGTTCGTCCGGCAGCTTGACCTTCTTGTTGTGATCGGCAGGATCCTTGATGACCTGGCCCAGACGCGACAGCTGCAACACCGTGCCGACGTCAATGTTGTCAGCCTTGCCCTGGTTGATGGTGGCGATCTGGTTCTGCGCCGCCGTCGCCACGCCGCCATAGATGGAGACGATACGGGCGTCGACAGGGCCGGCAGGCGCATGCGGCACATAATTCAGGATCGGCTCGACCGGACGCGGAATGATGCGGTCGCCGACCTGCATTTCTTCCTTGGTGTCGACCACGCTGAAAGTTGCCGCCTCATCGGGCGTGCTGCCGCGGCGCTCCAGTTTCAAGGTGCCCAGATACAAGGCTTCATTGGCGATGACCTTGCCGGTGACCGGATCCTTGAGCGCGTTGCCAGGACGAAATACCTGGAAAGCCGTCGCATCCGCGAGATTGCCGCGCACATAGGCTTTATCGCCCTTGCCCAGGTTCACATGGCCTTCCTGCACGGCCACGATATGCGGCGCGGTTTTCAAATCATCGCCTTCGATGATCAACGGTTGCGACAGGAAAGGACCAATGGCGTCGGTGGAAATCGTCGTGATCGCATCGCGGCCGATACCTTGCACCCGGGTTTGCGGTGACAATTTGACCACGCCGCCCTCACCGCTGGTGGTATTGCCCAAACGCAGGCGACCATTGACGCGATCGAAATACACGATCTGGCCTGGATAAATCCAGTGCGGATTACGAATCTCGTCCTGATTCAAACCCCACACCTGTGGCCAGCACCATGGATGTTGCAAAAACTGACCGGAAATCCCCCACAGCGTGTCGCCACGCACTACCACGTGCTGGTCCGGCGCATTCGGCAAAAACTCGCAGCGCATGGGCTTGACCGCCTGCGCGCTGGCCATGCTGGAAATGCCAAATCCGGTGCATAAAGCAAGAAGGAGTGCAGCTGTGCTAAACTTTTTCATATTGTTTCCGGTGAATACTGCGTTAAATTGGCGCCTGCATCGCAGGAGACTGTCCAGCTCAGGGGATCAAAGCGCAAGCTGATCTTCCCCTGCCCGGCAGGCTTCTGGCTGGTTCGTCGCCATGGCATTTGATCTAGGTAAAAGCAAAAACAGCAAAAGAAAGCAAAAAACTTGCCATAGTGAATCAAATTTTGCCCATAAACGATTGAACTAGCAAGAGAAAACCCCTTCCAAACCGCCTAATTGTTACGCATTCAAGCATGTCCTTATTAAATATTCTGCGTTATCCCGATGTCCGCTTGCATAAAATTGCCAAGCCAGTGACAGTTTTTGACAGTCGGTTAAAAAAATTGATCGCCGACATGGCTGAAACCATGTACGAAGCACCCGGCGTCGGCCTGGCCGCTTCGCAAGTCGACGTCCACGAACAACTGATGGTGATCGACACCTCCGATAGCGGCACAGACTTGCGGGTTTTCATCAATCCGCAGATTCTCTGGGCCAGCGAAGAGAAACAGATTTACGACGAAGGCTGCCTGTCGGTGCCGGGCGTCTACGATGGCGTCGAACGCCCCGCGCGGGTCAAAGTGCGTGCGCTGGATGCCGACGGTAATCCGTTTGAGGTCGATGCCGATGGCTTGCTGGCGGTCTGCATCCAGCATGAGATGGATCACTTGCAAGGCAAGGTATTCGTTGAGTATCTGTCACCGTTGAAGCGCAACCGGATCAAGGCCAAGATGCTCAAGGAAGAACGCGAGCTGAAGCGCGACAAGCAATACGGTACTAGATAAGCATCTTTTCCAAGTTGCGGGACAAACTGCAAGAAGCGCCTTTTAGCTGATCTTGCAGTTTGTCCCGCAGTCATTTTGGCTACCATTCGTCATATCGTTCACTATGAAAATCATCTTCGCCGGCACTCCCGAATTCGCCGCAGTGGCGCTCAAGGCCTTGCACGAGGCCGGCCATCAGATCGTCCTGGTGCTGACGCAGCCGGACCGGCCGGCCGGTCGCGGCATGCAGCTGCATGCATCGCCGGTCAAGCAATTCGCACGCGATCACCAGATTCCGGTGGCGCAGCCGGTATCGCTGCGGCTGGACGGCAAATATCCCGATGTCGCCGCAGAAGCCCAAGCATTGTTGCAAGCAACGCCGCACGACATCATGGTAGTCGCGGCCTACGGTCTGATCCTGCCGCTCAGCGTCTTAAACATTCCGCCGCGCGGTTGCCTCAACATCCACGGTTCTCTGCTACCGCGCTGGCGAGGTGCGGCGCCCATCCACCGCGCGATCGAAGCTGGCGACAACGAGACCGGCATCACCATCATGCAAATGGACCAGGGTCTGGATACCGGCGCCATGCTGTTGATCGAAAAACTGGCGATCTGCGCCGACGACACCACCGGCAGCCTGCATGACAAGATGGCGGCGCTAGGCGGTGAAATGATTGTGGAAGCACTGCGCCGCCTGGAACAAGATGCATTGCCGGCCACGCCACAGCCGGAACAGGGCGTCACCTATGCCGCCAAGATCAGCAAGGAAGAAGCGGCGCTGGACTTCACGTTCTCGGCCGAAGTATTGGAACGCAAAATACGTGCATTCAATCCCTTCCCGGCGGCCTCGGCTTCATTCGCCGGCGTCACATTAAAGTTGTGGCAGGCACAGGTGGTTGCCGCTATCGGCGCCCAAGCACCGGGAACCATCGTCAGCGCCGATCCTCAGGATGGCGTGGTGGTGGCTTGTGGCGATGGCGCTTTGCGTATTGCAGAACTACAGAGGCCCGGTGGCAAGCGGTTGCCGGCAGCTGAATTTTTGAGGGCTTTCCCTATGCATGGTGGCAAGTTCGATTGAATATCAGCCGATCGAGAGGCATTCCAGATTCTGCGATCCGCTCCAGCTTGCCTGCGGCTCCAATGTAACCGGATGCCGGACCGTTGCTGCTTCAACGCAAACAAAATGCTGATAAGAGTCCAGCTTCAAATCGGCGATTTTTGCACAGCCGTTTTCCCACGGATTCCACACCACAGCGTCGACAAATCCTGCCTGACTGGCAATCATGCTGTGCTTGTGGTCGCTTAGGGTGATTGGCTTATCGACTGCAAAATAAACCCGGTCGACTTCTTCGTGGATATGCAGAAGCTCTTGATCCGCGTGCTTGATCCGGCGGCCGTCGACGGAATCCCGGTACTCGTAGCCGGCCAAGCCGTATATCGCAGCCTCGGCAAGTTGCGTATTCAGATAGGTGTGCAAGGCACAAGTAAAGTCGAAAGACTGATCGCCGTTATTGGTCACCTTTAGGTTGATGTTCAACGTCTTCCCGGAAAATTCAATGCGCAGTTCCAGAGAGAATGCATGCGGAAATATTCGCCGGGTTTCTTCTACATCGCTAAGGCCCAGGCGTATCAGGCCGCTGCCATCTATCTGCCTGGAAGTCTCCCACAGAGTCCATAAACTGACGCGTGCGAAACCATGCTTCGGCAGCGGCCCTTCGCTGGCGAATTGCGGAAAGATCACCGGGATGCCGCCGCGAATGGCACTGTCGCTGCGCCATGAATTCAACGGGCTCATGAACAGCCGTTCGACGCCGTCCGGCGTCTGCCAGGAACACACATGAGCGCCATGCAAACTCACTTTTACCTGCGCGCCATCGGCGGCAGTGGCGATAATGAATCCGTTGGTCGGTTGCGGATTTTCTGAAGTTGGCAAAATTTTGTCTCCGATGGCTATCCGCGTATTATGCGCCCGGGTTCGGCAATTCTGAAGGCTGGCAGAGCTTTTCAGCCATCTTTCCTACGGCAGTCGGTGTGCTTTCGGAACCGGGACCGCCAGGCTGATGCCGTGTTGGGTAAAACCGAAATTTTCATAGAAACGATGTGCATCCATGCGCTTCAGGTTGGATGACAGCGCGATCTTGTAGCATCCCGCCTCACCGGCAATCCGTACCGCATGATCCAGCATCACACTGCCGACGCCTTGGCCGCGGCTAGCGCGGCTGATGACGACCGCATCGAGCACGGCTTGTTGTGTGCCTTCGTGGGTCAGGCTGCAAAACGCCAACATGCTGAAGGTGCCTATGGCAACGCCGTCGGCAAATACCAGGTACGCACGGAAGTAGGGATAGGCAGCCATCGACGCCATGATCTTGCGAGCGCCATCCGCGTCCAGCGTGGCCGCACGAGCGGCGACATCGTCCATCTCGGCAAGCAAGGTCACCAGGGTCTCGGCATCGTCGGCCGTGGCCTGGCGCACCGTAATTTGTAGCAGGGAATGATCGGGGGCGGCAGTCATCGGTCTTTGCTCCATTGCGAGATTAGGCGTAAGGATAAAGACTATACCGAAAATCCCGTGCGTGGAAAAATGACGGGGCGCCTGCAATCCAGGCGCCCCGTCATTGGCAAAAACAGCGGCAGGAACTGGTTAAATAAACAGTTTGCGCATGCGCGATGAAACCAGATCGATCATGCTGACGGCAACCACGATCATGATCAGCACAGCACAGGTTTGCGCATATTCGAAACTGCGGATGACTTCCCACAGGATCACGCCGATACCACCTGCGCCGACCATGCCGACCACCGTCGCCGAACGCACATTGGCTTCGAAGCGGTATAGCACGTAGGAAATCCAGAGCGGCATCACCTGCGGCAAGACGCCATAGACGATTTCTTCCAGGGCATTGGCGCCGGTAGCGCGGATGCCTTCAACCGGTTGTGGATCGATGGCTTCAACCGCTTCCGAAAACAATTTCGACAAGGTGCCGGTAGTCGCCACAAACAAGGCCAGTACGCCGGCAAACGGCCCGAGGCCGACCGCCACCACGAACAGCATCGCAAACACCATTTCATTGATCGCACGTGCCGCATCCATCAAACGGCGCACCGGCTGGTTGACCCAGGCAGGCGCGATATTGGAAGATGCCAGCAAACCGCATGGCACCGCGCAAACCACCGCCAGCGCCGTACCCCAGACCGCAATCTGTATCGTCACCAGCAGCTCTTGCAGGTAAGTGCGCCACTCGTGAAAATCGGGCGGAAAAAAGCTGGCGGCGTAAGTGCCCATGTTGCCGCCGTCGCGCAACAATTCCAGCGGGCGCATATCGGCGCCCTTCCATGACGCGATCAGGATTGCCAGCAGCACGCCCCAGAACAGCGTCCGGCCTATCGATTGCTTAGGCGGGACCGGGTACGTGGTTTGCATTTTCAGAGGTGCGGAACTTGTCATTGCTTAGGATTTGGCCAGGTCGGACAATTTACGGTTGATGTCGTCAAGCTTGGTTTTCTTTTCGTCGGCGCTCAGGTTCTCGTCCGCTTCCAGCTTGCCCTTTTGCTTGAACAGTTCCAGTTGGCGGATAGGATTCAGCTGGACGTTGCTGGATTCTGCAAAGCCGCTGTATTGCAGCTTGGCGAGTTGCACTTTTTCCTGCGCTGCGTTAGGACCGGTCTTGCCGTAGGTGAGGAAGAAATCCTTGATCTTGGCTTTGGTGTCGGCCGGCAGATCCTTGCGCCATACCAGCGGATCGGCGGCGATCAGCGGCGATTTCCAGACGATGCGGACTTCCTTGGCGACTGCCGGCTGGCGCTCTTCGATGCGGTCCATGGTGTCGGAGGCAAACACGGCGGAATCGAGCTGCTTGTTGGCCACGGCCAGGATATTGGCTTCGTGGTTGGAGGTGCGGATGACCTTGAACGCTGTCTTCGGATCGACATTGTTCTTGGCGAAGATGTAGTAGTTAGGCAGCAGGAAACCGGAAGTCGAGTTCGGGTCGCCGATGCCGAAAGTCAGGCTCTTGGAATTTTTCAGGACGTCTTCGATGCTCTTGTACGGACTGTCTTTTTGTACGCCGACCAGGCTGTAATAACCTGATGTGCCGTCCGGATTGACCACGTGCGCAAACACTTCGCCGCTGGCGCGGTCTACCGCTTCCATCGCCGACTTGTTGCCGAACCAGCCCATCTGCACTTTACCGAAACGCATGCCTTCGATGATGCCGGCATAGTCGGAGGCAAAAAAGCCATTGACCTTGATGCCGATGCGCTTGCTCATTTCGTCCAGCACCGGCTGCCAGTCCTGCTTCAGGTTTTGCGACGATTCGGTGGAGATGATGCCGAAGTTCAGCACCTTGGCATCGTCGGCATGCGCTACAGAAGCTGTCACCGCCAGCATCGCCAGGGCAACGCCGGAAAATAATTTTGCAAACATGATTTGAAACTCCTGATTGGGATGAGTGTTATGAATTTGTAGCGCGTATCTTGGTGCTGATTTTTGGTGCTGATTTTTGATGCTGATTTCGATTATGCTCAGGCGGCGACAGCCAGCGCCGGTATGCTGTCGAAGGGCGTCGGCACTGCGACCGCCGGCCGGGTCAAGCTGTTGGAGCCGCCCAGGATGTCTTCCGCTTCGCTGCCGTACAGGTCGCGCAACATGGCTTCGGTCAACGCGTTGGACGGGCCGTCGTACACCACACGGCCTTTATGCAGCGCCACCGTACGCGAACAAAAACGCAGCGCCACATCGACCTGGTGCAGCGAGACGATGACGGTGCTCTTGTCGCGCTGGTTAACGTCGGCCAGCGTTTGCATCACGCGCCGCGCCGATTCCGGATCCAGCGATGCGATCGGCTCATCGGCCAGCACCACGCGCGCCTTCTGCACGATGGTGCGGGCGATCGCCGCCCGTTGCTGCTGGCCGCCGGACAGCGCCGATGCGCGCTTATAGGCGTGATCGGAAATGCCGACCCGCGTCAGCGCTTCCAGGCCCAGTGCCTTCTCTTCCGCGGTAAACAATTTGAAGCAGCTGCGCCAGAGCGGCATGCGCGACAGGCCTCCGGTCAGCACATTGGTCAGGACCGGCAGGCGGCCGACCAGGTTGAATTGCTGGAACACGAAACCGACGTTGGCGCGGACGGCGCGAATATTGCGGTCGACCAGGCCGTCCTTCTGTACCGAGTGGCCATCGATGGAAATCGTGCCGCCACCGCCATCTGCCGCCATCAAACCGGAAATATGCCGTAAAAGCGTTGATTTTCCCGAACCGGATGCACCGATCAAGGCCACCATCTCGCCCTGCGCGAAGCGCAGGCTGACATTATCCAGCGCCCGGAAACCGCCGCGAAACGTCTTTGACAAACCTTTGATTTCAACCATGATTGTTACCGCCATTACGCTTTTGAATGGCCGAAGTATTGCGGTCAAATATGTCAGGCGTATGAATGTTTTATGACCATTCGGTTACAAAAGGCATGAATGTAGACAATCTACAAGTCTGTTTTACTTGATTTCCATGGCCCCAGAGGGCTTGGTTATACTGGATGCAGGCCTAAGTCAGGCAAGCTTTTGACGCGCTATCAACACTGCAGATAAACCGGAACCGGTTAGCGCCGCAAGCGGGTAAAACCGGCCGGTTCCCATTCCCGCATCGCCAGCAACATGCCGCTGCCGCGCCGCTTGGCCAAAGGCGAGGCCAGGCTTTCTTCGTGCAGTTCGGCGAATTTGAGGCGGACTTGGCGCAGCTCGCCTTGCATTTTAACGATGGCGGCTTCCGTCAGCATGCCATTGGAAAACGTCAATGACTCATCGGCGCGGTTGAAGCCGCTGTCGAGAAAATCGCCCAGCCCTTGCTCTCGGAAATATTTGCGGATCGGGCCTTCCGGGATCCAGTCGAAATCCCGCGCGACATCCAGCCGGATCCGGTTGCCCGGCAACAGGCTGATCAGGCGCAAGCGATCGAGCCGCAGCAGGCGTTGTAAACATTCCGCTTCACTCAAGCGATAAGCCGCGAGGATGTCAATCAGGGTCCAATGGTTAAGCGCGCAAGCGGCTACCAGCAGCAGCTTCGGATCCGACACCAGTTCTTGTTCCTGCTCAGCGCTGAGCACGCGCAGTCTCAGTTCGCCGGCGCTGGCGGTTTGCGCCAGCTCCGCCAAGGTGAAACCAAGCATGTTACTCACCTGCACCAATCGCTCAAGGGCAAAGCGCCCCGAGGCGAACATGCGCTTCACGCTCGCTTCCGACATGCCCAGCTCGCGCCCGACGTCGCGATAGGTTTTGCCTTGCTGCCTCAGTTGCTGCTTGAGCGTTACGACGAGTTGGGTTGCTTCGGTCATGACGACTAGTATCGGAATTCGATACTTTCCTTTATAGAATTAAATACTTGTTTCTATAAAGTACCATTTATAGCGATATTCCGGCAATCTGCGAGCACACCATTACCAAGGGGATGCATCTTGAGACGTTTGCTTGTCTATCTGCCGACGCTAGTCACCACGACAATCTGCGGCCTGTTTTTATTTCACGGGCCGATAGCGCAACTGCCGCACTACAACGAATTTGCCGACCAGTCTGCCTTCATGAGGGTACCGCATGCCGCCGATGTTTTTTCCAATCTCGGCTTTGCATTAATCGCTGTATGGGGCTTGTTCAGATTACGGAAAGTACGCGAACAGGCATTTCTCGAAGCTGGTTGGCGTGGTTATCACCTGTTCCTGGCCGGCTTGTTGCTGACCGCACTGGGTTCCGGCTTTTACCACCTGGCGCCGGACAATTCACGGCTGCTATGGGACCGCTTGCCGATTGCCCTGGCTTGCACCGGTTTGCTGGCGGCTATCAGGGCGGAGACCGTCACCAATGTCGACAGCAAGGCAAATGTCGCACTACTGGCGGTCTGCGCATTATTCAGCGTCGGCTGGTGGTGGCTGGGCGAACGCCATGGCGTCGGCGATCTGCGGCCGTATCTGCTGATACAGGGCTTGCCGCTGGTCTTGATCCCGCTCTGGCAGTGGATTTACCGGGCCCCGGTTGCAGACCGCCGCGCCGTTGGCATCGCCCTGTTGCTGTATGTCGGGGCAAAGATCGCGGAACTGAACGATCACCAGCTGTTTGATCTTCTGGGAGTCATCAGCGGCCACACGCTCAAGCATTTGCTGGCAACTGCGGCAGCGGGCGTGCTGGTCTGCCGGGTAGTCCGGCGTACTCGGGAATGGAACGATTTGACAGCAGGGATAGATCGGCTGGCCGTCTAGCCGATCTGCGACAGTACCCGGCCAATAATCTAGCGCTGCACCACAATCGGATTGACGCTGGTGCGCTGGCGGATCTGTTGCAGGATGCTGTTGGCGTCGGAGCGGCTGGCGTAAGGTCCGGCATACAAGCGATACAAGCCGTTGACCGCAACGCTGTTAAGCGAATTGACTACGCCGCTCAACTCTTGCATGAGACGGGCGCGGGCGCCGTCGGCATTGGCTTGCTGGGAATAGGCGCCGAACTGCAGGTAGAAGCCGGCGGCGAGCGTGCTGTTGCTATCGTCCTGGGCCGCGGCTGGCGCAACGCTGGCTGCGGCAGACGGCATCGGGCCGAGCAGCAGCGGCTGCGCCGTCAGCACCGGCATGTCGACGGATTCCGTGACTACGGTCGCCGGCGCGCCGATATCCCTGGCCGGCTCAAGCTGCGCTTGCGGCAACGCTAAAGTACCGTTCTGGCGTTGCTTGTTCATCGCGATGATATCTGCCGGCAGCAGCCGTTCCACCTCCAGCTGGCCACTACCGCTGCCGATGTAGCCCAGCTTCAGCGCCGCCGTATAGGACAGGTCGATGATGCGGCTGGAATGGAAAGGTCCGCGGTCATTCACCCGCACGATCACCTGGGCGCCGGTTTTCAGATTGGTTACCCGCGCATAGGACGGGATCGGCAAGGTCGGATGGGCGGCGGTCATCTTGTACATGTCGTACAGTTCGCCGGAAGATGTCTTTTGATTATGGAATTTCTTGCCGTACCAGCTGCCGGTGCCGCGCTGCTTGAACGGCTGGTCGTCGGTCAGCGGCGTGTAGGTCTTGCCAAATACCACATACGGCTTGTTGCCGGTGCGCGAATAAGGTTCGATGGCGGGAATCGCATCAGGAACGTCCAGCAGCCCTTCTGGCGTGACATCGCCCGGGCCGTCATCCTTGTAGTAGCCGCCGCGGCCGGAGCCTGCCGCGGGCAGCGACGGCCCCCCACGGCCGCTCGCAGCGGTCTTGGTCGGCGCGGAGGAGGCTGAAGGCGCTTTCGGCGACGAGCCGCAGCCGGTCAGTATCAGCGCCGTCAGCAATGCGCCGGCATACGCGGCGATGCCGTAGCTGGTGCTCACTTTACCGTGGCGCCGCGCGCCCTGCCTGCCTACCATGCATTCTCCCTGACTTTCCGCTGGCCATTGCTCATGCATAACTGCAGCAATGGACTCGAGTTTGACGACACAAGTTCAACCATGGTCATGTTTGTATCAGTTTGCGATGGCGCTGGATGCTCATCAGGATGCCGGCGCCCAGGCCCAACGTAACCAACGCCGTGCCGCCATAGCTCATGAATGGCAAAGGTACGCCAACCACCGGCAAAATGCCACTGACCATGCCCATGTTGACGAAGGCATAAGTAAAGAAAATCAGCGTGATGGAGCCGGCCAGCAAACGCGTGAACATGGTGGGCGCATTGACCGCAATCATCATGCCGCGACCGATCAGCAGCATGTACAAGAACAGCAGGACGCCATTGCCGATCAAGCCGAACTCTTCGGAAAATACCGCAAAAATGAAGTCGGTGGTGCGTTCGGGAATGAATTCCAGATGCGCTTGTGTGCCTTTCAGCCAACCTTTTCCGAAGACGCCGCCAGAGCCGACCGCAATCGTCGATTGAATGATGTGGAAACCTTTGCCGAGCGGGTCCGAGGTCGGATCGATCAGCATCATCACGCGCTGCCGCTGGTAATCGTGCAATACCGACCACAGCACCGGCAGGCTGGCCGCGACGGCCACCGCCAGGCCGACCAGTACACGCCACGACAGGCCGGCCAGGAAAATCACATAGAAGCCGGCCGCCAGCACCAGGGTGCCGGTGCCTAGGTCCGGCTGGCGGATGATCAGGCCGACCGGCAGCGCCAGCAATATTGCCGCCACCAGGTAATCGCGCCAGGTGATCATGCCTTCGCGCTTCTGGAAGTACCAGGCCAGCATCAGGGGCATGGCGATCTTCATGATTTCGGACGGCTGGATGACGACGCCGAAATTGATCCAGCGCCGCGAACCCTTCTTGACGATGCCGAACAAGGCCACCGCAATCAGCAAAGCCACCCCGACCGTATAGATCGGCACTGCAAACCGCATCAGGGTCTGCGGCGGTACGTTGGCGGCGACCCACATGATGACGAACGCCACCAGGATATTGCGCAGCTGGTCTTCAACCCGCCCAGGAAAATCGATCCCGGCCGAATACAAGGTGACGATGCCGACCGCCAGGATCAGGAAAATGATCAGAGACAGCGCTGCATCGAATACCACGATGTGTGATTTGATGCTGCGCAGCCAGGCGTGTTTATCGGTCAGGCTCATGCTGTTGCTTTCAATTCGGCGGCCATCTGTTATTCCCGGTTCCCGGGGGTTTCTTCACCCGGCTTATAGCTGTTTTCCGAGCCATCGCTGGACTTCATGTCGTCCGTCGGTTGCGCAGGAGTGATGTCTTCCTCCACCGGCGTCGGTGCAGCGGCTGGCGCTGCCTTGCCGGAATCGCCAGGGCGCTTGCCCAACAGATAAAAATCCAGGGCCTTGCGTGCGATCGGCGCCGCCGCCGCCGCTCCGAAGCCGCCATTTTCGACGATCACGGCCAGCGCGATGCGCGGCTTATCGGCAGGGGCAAATGCGGTATACCAAGCATGGTCCAGCTGGCGCGAACTCAGTTTCTTGGCATCGAACTTCTCGCCTTGCTTGATGCTGACCACCTGTGCCGTCCCGGTCTTGCCACCCGACTCGTAACCAGCCCCTGCAAATACCTTGGCGCCGGTACCTTCACGTGTCACGCCGACCATGGCTTTCTTGATGAAGTCGACGTTTTCCTGCTTCAGCGGAATCCGATAGCTTTCCTTTGGCACCGTCTCTGTGTGCTGGCGGGTCACGCCGTCTTCAATGATTTTCACCAGATGCGGTTTCATCACGATGCCATCGTTGACCAGCGTCGCCACCGCATGCGCCATCTGCAAAGGCGTAAAGGAATTGAAACCCTGGCCGATGCCGAGGGAAATGGTGTCGCCGCCTACCCATTTCTGTGCCGCCACGCGTTTGTAGTATTTACGCTTCCAGTCGGTCGATGGCAACAGGCCACGCTGCTCGTGTTCCAGATCGATGCCAGTCAGCTGGCCGAAGCCGAACGGCTTCATGAAATCATGGATGGTGTCGGGCCCCAGATCGTTGGCCAGCATGTAGTAATAGGTATCGCAGGAAACCACGATCGACTTGTACATATCGACCCGGCCGTGGCCACCGACCTTGTCGTCGCGGAACTGATGGCCGCCCAGCATGAAATAGCCGACATCGTTGATTGCAAACGCTGGCGTTCGCTTGCCCAGCTCAAGCGCAGCCAGCGCCATGAACGGCTTGTAGGTCGAGCCTGGTGCATAGCTGCCGCTCATCGGCCGGTTGATCAGCGGGTGGTCGGGCGAATTATTCAACTCATCCCAGCTTTGCTGGTCGATGCCTTCGACGAACAGGTTGGGGTCGAAGGAAGGCTGTGACACATACGCCAGCACGTCGCCGGTGGATGGCTCGATCGCCACCATTGCGCCGCGGCGGTTGCCGAACGCTTCTTCAACCACCTTCTGCAATTCGATGTCGATCGACAGGATCAGGTTGTCGCCCGGCGTCGCTGACACGTGCGACATGCTGCGCACCGCCCGTCCGCTGGCGGCGATTTCGATTTCCTCGTAGCCGGTGGTGCCGTGCAATTGTTTTTCGTAACTTTTTTCCAGCCCGTCCTTGCCGATGTAGCTGGTGCCTTTGTAGTTGGCGGCGTCGTCACTGTCGTCGATGCGGTCGGCGTCCTTCTGGTTGATGCGGCCGATATAGCCGATCACGTGGGCCGCCACTTCGCCCAGCGGATACTGGCGGAACAAACGCGCCTGCACATCGATGCCGGGAAAGCGGTAACGCTGTGCGGTGAAGCGCGCCACTTCCTCATCGGTCAGGCGGGTGCGGATCGGCAGGCTGGCGAAACTCTTGGAGTCTTCCAGCAATTTCTTGAAACGGCGACGGTCCTTCGGCGTGATACTGACCACCTGCGCCAGATCATCGATCACGCTATCGATATCGCCCTTGATTTTCGAGCGGGTGATTTCCAGCGTGTAGGCGGAGTAGTTGCGCGCCAGGATAACGCCGTTGCGATCCATGATCAGGCCGCGGTTGGGCACCACCGGCACCAGCGAAATCCGGTTGTCTTCAGCTTGTGCGGCGTAGGCATCGTGACGCACCACCTGCAACCAGACAAAGCGCGCGCACAGCAGGCCAAAGCAGATCAGCACAAACGCGATAGCCGCCGAAATCCGCAGGCGGAAATTTCTGAGTTCGCGTTCGGTGTTTTTAAATTCTGTCATGAATAACTCTGCAACGGTTCAATAGCAGTCGTAGCGATAAATGCTAGATTGGGCGATTGTCATCGCGATCGACTGCGCGCCGCTGCGGCGCCAGCAATAACCACACCACGAGCGGCCACAAGGCCATGCTGACAAAACTCTCGGAGAAATACAGCCAGCCGGGAAACTTGCCGCTGACCGACATGCGGATCACCATCTGTATCAGCTGTGTAAACAGCATCAAAGGCAGCACATGCAGGGCCTGGACGCCGACCGAAAACCACAATACGCGGCGATGGATCATGATCGCAAAATACGATAACAAAGTGTATGCCAAGGCGTTCTGGCCGAGCAGCGTGGCTTCATGCACGTCCATCAGCAAGCCCATGCAAAAGGCGATGCCGATGCCGATCTTGCGCGGCTGGTGAATGCTCCAGAACACCAGCGTCAACGCGACGAAATCCGGCACCCCGGGCCATTGGCCCCATGGCAGCAAATTGAGCAGAAACGCCAGCAGCAAGGTCATCGCAATGAACAGCGGATTGGCCGGCAACAGAATATAGTGAGGACGCATCATCGGACACTGGCTCCCTGCGGATTTTTGCGGGCCGCTTCCGGATTATTTTCTTTGCCGGCATCTTTGGCAGCAGCTTCCCTGGTCTTGTCACGGGTGCTCTCGGTCAGACGGCGTTTGCTGAGAATGTCGGCCTTGCTGTTGGGGACAGCCGCCTCATCATCCGGCCGAGCGATCGGATTCGGATCGACCAACAGGATCAGCAACTGCGTGTGCCTGTCGATACCTGCCACCGGCTCGCACACGATATGGGCGAAGGCGTCGGCCGACTTGGTTTCAACCTGTATCACCTTGGCAACCGCAAGACCGGCCGGATAGACACCGTCGATGCCGGAGGTGACCAGCAGGTCGCCCTTTTGGATATCGGCGTTGGACGACATGAAACGCAGGTCGAGGTAACCGGACTGGCCGCGGCCGTAGGCGACGCTACGCAAGCCGTTGCGCAGCACTTGCACCGGAATCGCCTGGTCTTTGTCGGTCAGCAGCGTGACTTCGGAAGTGAATGGAAATACGCGCGTCACCTGGCCGACAATCCCGGCGTCGTCGATCACCGGCTGGCCGGTAGCGACGCCATGCTGCGAACCACGGTCCATGATGACCTTGCGGGCAAACTGGTCGCGCGCGTCATACAGGATTTCGCTCATCACCGATTTCACCGGCAAGCGCTGCTCGACGCCGAGCAATTTACGCAGTTGCGCATTTTCCGCGGCCAGCTGCAGCGCCTGCTGCAATTGCTGCGCGCGCTCGCCTTGCTTGCTGCGCAATGCCTGATTTTCTTTTTCCACCGTCGACAGCGAAGAAAAATAATCGATCACTTTGTTGCTGGCGTCACGTGGCACCAGAGCGACCATCTGCAAGGGATAAAGCGCGGTGCCGACTGCCTGGCGTAGCAGCAGCAAGGCATGTATCTTCGAGTCGGCAATCAGCAGCGACAACGCCAGCAGCGTGCATATCACCGCCTTGGCGCGGGCGGAAGCGCCTTGCTTGAAGAGGGGTGGTGGACTGTATTCCATCAGTAATGGACAGGTTCGGTATGGTCGGTAACTGGCGGCACCAGCAGGTTCATGCTGATACCGCAGATGTGACAACGGGTCGTATGCACTGGTGCACCGACCCGGTTGCCGTTACCCACCCTCAAGATAAAACTGACGAGGTTGGGTAAGCGTCGCATCAGCCTGGATTACTCGTAAGAAAAGATCGAGCCCAGCTTGTCCATCCGTTCCAGCGCCATACCGGAACCGCGCACCACGCAAGTCAGCGGGTCTTCGGCCACGATCACCGGCAAACCGGTTTCTTCCATCAGCAACCGGTCCAGATCGCGCAGCAAAGCGCCGCCGCCGGTCAGCATCATGCCTTTTTCGGCGATGTCGGCGCCGAGTTCCGGCGGTGTCTGTTCCAGCGCGTTCTTGACGGCCGATACGATGTTGTTGAGCGGATCGGTCAGCGCTTCCAGGATTTCATTGCTGGAGATGGTGAACGAGCGCGGGATGCCTTCGGACAGGTTGCGGCCCTTGACTTCCATCTCACGCACTTCCGAACCAGGAAAGGCGGAACCGATTTCCTTCTTGATCGCTTCGGCAGTCTGTTCGCCGATCAGCATGCCGTAGTTGCGGCGGATGTAGTTGACGATGGCTTCGTCGAATTTATCGCCGCCGACCCGTACCGAGCCTTTGTAGACCATGCCGCCCAGCGAGATGATGCCGACTTCGGTCGTACCGCCACCGATATCCACCACCATCGAACCGGTCGCATCCGAGACCGGCAAGCCGGCGCCGATCGCCGCGGCCATCGGCTCTTCGATCAGGAACACCTGCGAAGCGCCGGCGCCCAATGCCGACTCGCGAATCGCGCGGCGCTCAACCTGGGTCGAGCCGCAAGGTACGCAGATGATGATGCGTGGCGACGGCTTGAACAGCTTGGTGTCGTGCACCATGCGGATAAACTGCTTGAGCATTTGCTCGGTGACAGTGAAGTCGGCGATCACGCCGTCTTTCATCGGGCGGATCGCTTCGATGTTGCCAGGAACCTTGCCCAGCATCTGTTTTGCTTCACGGCCGACGGCTTGAATTGTCTTCTTGCCGTTCGGGCCGCCCTGCTGGCGAATTGCTACAACCGACGGCTCGTCCAGGACAATACCTTTATCGCGTACATAAATCAGCGTATTCGCGGTACCCAGGTCAATCGCCAGGTCATTTGAAAAGTAGCTGCGTAAAAATCCAAACATGAATTGTTCCAATGCGCAACAATGGTGCGCTTAAACGTTTTTTAGGGGGGTGTCTAGTATCCCGCGCATGGTAAAGATCTATTACCTGCCGCATGGACGCAACATTCTACCTTATAATTTGACTCAACTTAGGGCGTATAGCGCTCAAAATGCTTGCTTTTTACAAAAATCCGAGCAATTTTCCGCAAGCAAAGCATTTACTTTTTAACCACACTAGCAGCCGCGCCCCGAAGCGCGAACGAAAATCATGTCATTAGCCCTTTCCGACGTTAAGCGCATTGCCAATTTAGCACGCCTTGAACTCACCGAAGACCAGGCCGCCTCCACGCTGGACAAACTGAACGGTATCTTCTCTCTGGTGGAGCAGATGCGCGCAGTCGATACCACCGGTATCGAACCGCTGAGCCACCCGATTGCCGCGATCCGCCATGATCTCGCCCTGCGCTTGCGCGACGACGAAGTGACCGAACCCAATCGACGCGAAGAATATCAAAAAGTTGCCCCGGCGATTGAAGATGGTTTATATCTGGTGCCTAAGGTAATCGAATAAATCATTTCGCGCTTGCTTGCACCGATCTGCGAGCGATGTGCGCACGATAAATGCTCCGAAGCCTGGCGGGCGGTCCCGCAAAGTTAATATTTAAAAGTACTCATGCATACCAAAACACTCAAGCAATTGTCAGTGCTGTTGCACGAAAAGAAGATTTCCGCCGAGGAATTGGCGCAACTGTACCTGGCGCGTATCCAGCAAAGCGACCTGAACGCCTTCTTGCATGTCGATCAGGAACTGACCTTGCAACAGGCGCGCGCCGCCGACCAGCGTCTGGCGCAAAGCGACACGACGCCGCTGACCGGCGTGCCGATCGCCCACAAGGATATATTCGTCACGCGCGGCTGGCGCGCCACCGCCGGTTCGAAGATGCTGGAAAATTACACCAGCCCGTTCGACGCCACCGTCGTCGAACACTTCAACAACGCCGGCATGGTGACCTTGGGGAAATTGAACTGCGATGAATTCGCGATGGGTTCGTCGAATGAAAATTCGTATTTCGGCGCAGTCAAGAATCCGTGGGACAAGTGCGCGATTCCTGGCGGTTCGTCTGGCGGCTCCGCGGCGGCAGTAGCTGCGCGCCTGACGCCGGCGGCCACCGCAACCGACACCGGCGGCTCGATCCGCCAACCGGCTTCGCTGTGCGGCGTCACCGGCATCAAGCCGACTTACGGCAGCGTCTCGCGCTTCGGCATGATCGCCTTCGCCTCGTCGCTGGACCAGGCCGGGCCGATCGCCCAGACTGCGGAAGACTGCGCGCTGCTGCTAAACGCCATGACCGGTTTCGATCCGCGCGATTCGACCAGCCTGGAACGCGCCAAAGAAGATTTCAGCCGCGATCTGGAAAAAGATTTGAAGGGTTTGCGCATCGGTATTCCACGCGAATATTTCAGCAGCGGCCTGGCGCCGGATGTCGAGCAGGCGGTACGCGCGGCGCTAGCCGAATATGAAAAACTGGGCGCGACGCTGGTCGACATTTCGCTGCCGAAAACCGAACTGTCGATCCCGGTCTATTACGTGATCGCACCGGCCGAAGCGTCGTCCAACCTGAGTCGTTTCGACGGTGTTCGCTATGGCCACCGTGCGGCCGATTACAAAGACTTGGCAGAGATGTACAAGAAGTCGCGCGCGGAAGGTTTCGGCGAAGAAGTGAAGCGTCGCATTCTGGTCGGCGCCTATGTGCTGTCGCACGGTTATTATGACGCCTACTATCTGCAGGCGCAAAAGATCCGCCGTCTGATCGCCCAGGATTTCCAGAACGCACTGAGCGGCCCGAACCGCCAGTGCGACGTCATCATGGGGCCGGTTTCGCCGACCGTGGCGTGGGATCTGGGCGCCAAGGCCAACGATCCGGTGGCCAATTACCTGGCCGACATCTACACCTTGTCGACCAGCCTGGCAGGTTTGCCCGGCATGTCGATACCGTGCGGTTTCGGCCAGGGCGAGAAGAATGCACGACGTCCGGTGGGCTTGCAAATCATCGGCAATTACTATGACGAAGCCAAGCTGCTCAACGTCGCGCATCAGTTCCAGCGCGTCACCGACTGGCATCTGCGTTCGCCTGACTGATGAGCCGCCTGATGCCATCTGTTTCGCGCAATCGCGTCAGCTTGCTGGCGCTGCTGACCCTGAGTGCGGCGTTATTGGCGCCGGCCAGCCAGGCGCAACAGTTGCAGACCAAGTTCGGCTGCAACATGACGCGCAATGAGGATGGCGAAAAAGTGATTTACGGCGACACCGGCGAGTTCAAGCTGGATGGCGACCGCATCGAAGCGCTGCGCTGGGAATCGGCGCTGTACCGGCCGACCCACGGTTTCGAATGCAGCATCGACACCAGCGACGATCCGCAAGCCGAAGTCGAGCAGGACGGCAAGAAAGACAACTGGCGCATCACCTTGAAAGATCCTGCCGCGGCACGCCAACAGCGCGGTTACGATTTTTTCAATCACGGCATGAATTGCAGTATTCGCTTGCAACGCGATGGCGACAAATTGCACGTGATACCCAGCTGCCCGGCGCTATGCGGCTCTAGAGGAAATTTTACGGAACTGTCGGTAGACTTGAAGACCGGCGACTGTAGTTATCAAGATAAATGAGGAAATAATTATGCAGTGGGAAGTCGTGATCGGTCTGGAAACGCATACGCAACTCTCGACCAAGTCAAAAATATTCAGCGGCGCCTCGACCCAGTTCGGCGCGGCAGCCAACACCCAGGCCAGCCCGGTCGATCTGGCCTTGCCAGGCGTGCTGCCGGTGCTCAATCGCGGCGCGGTAGAACGCGCGATCCAGTTCGGCCTGGCGGTGAACGCCACGATTGCGCCGCAATCCATTTTTGCGCGTAAAAACTACTTCTACCCTGACCTGCCGAAAGGCTATCAGATCAGCCAGTTTGAAATTCCTGTGGTCCAAGGCGGCAAAGTCTCCTTCATGCTGGAAAAAGACGGCAAGAGCGAGCTGCGCAGCGTGCAACTGACGCGCGCCCATCTGGAAGAAGACGCCGGCAAATCGTTGCATGAAGACTATCAGGGCATGAGCGGCATCGACCTCAACCGCGCCGGTACGCCGCTGCTGGAAATCGTGACCGAGCCGGACATGCGCAGCGCCGCTGAAGCGGTGGCCTATGCCAAGGCTTTGCACTCGCTGGTAATGTGGCTGGGCATTTGCGACGGCAACATGCAGGAAGGCTCGTTCCGCTGCGACGCCAACGTCTCGGTGCGCCCAGTCGGCCAGGCTGCCTACGGCACCCGCAGTGAAATCAAGAACCTCAACTCCTTCCGCTTCCTGGAAGAAGCAATCAACTACGAAGTGCGGCGCCAGATCGAAGTGATCGAAGACGGCGGCAAAGTAGTGCAGGAAACCCGCTTGTACGACCCGGACAAGAAGGAAACGCGCTCGATGCGCAGCAAGGAAGATTCGCAGGATTACCGCTACTTCCCCGACCCGGATTTGCCGCCGCTGGTGATCGCTGCGGAATGGGTGGAACGCGTGCGCGCCACCATGCCGGAACTGCCGGACGCCATGCGCGAACGTTTCGTCCGCGATTTTGGCTTGTCGGAATATGACGCAGCGGTATTGACGCAGTCAAAAGCCATGGCGGGTTACTTTGAAGCAGTGACGGTCAAAGCCGGCAAGGAACAAGCCAAGCCTGCCGCCAACTGGCTGATGGGCGACCTGGCGTCGGCGCTGAACCGCGAAAACGTCGATGTCGCGCACGCGCCTGTCAGTGCGGCGCAGCTGGCCGTGCTGTTGCAGCGTATCGCCGACGGCACCATCTCCAACAAGATTGCCAAGGAAGTATTCGGCGCGATGTGGGAAGCAAAATCCGCACAGGAAAACCTGGCCGACGAGATTATCGAAAGCAAGGGCCTGAAGCAGATTTCCGACAGCGGCGCATTGGAAAAAATAATCGATGACGTGTTGGCGGCCAACGCCAAATCAGTCGAGGAATTCCGCGCCGGCAAGGAAAAGGCCTTTAACGCCCTGATCGGCCAGGCCATGAAAGCCACCAAGGGCAAAGCCAATCCGGCGCAATTGACCGAGCTGTTGAAACGGAAACTGACGACATAACAGCAGGACGACAGCAGGACGAAAAAAAACGGCTGGACGCTCTGCCAGCCGTTCTGCTTTCTGCGGCAGCTTCTCTCAGCGTGCGGCCTGCGCTTCCGCAGCGACGCTGGCCAATTCCCGATAGTGCTTGAGGGTTTCGTCGAACTTGCCATTGATACGGGTCAATTCGGACTGATGATCCGCCATGTTTTTCTGGTTATAGGCGATATCGCGATTAGCTTCGTCCATCTTGTTGCGCAAGCTCATCGGCAGACTTTTCTTGTGCTTGTAAAACTCGGCTTCGGTATTGGCTGTTTTCAGCTGGTTCTGCGCATCGTCGATGCCGATCTGGTCGCGCTTGATCAAATCTTGCGACAACGACAGATAATAGCGGCGCGAAGATTCGATGTCGGCCTCGCTGCGATAACGCGCCAGCAAAGCACGGTCCTGTTGGCGCCGCTGCTCTGCCGTCGCCGCCTCCGCCCGCCGTTTTTCATCCAGGATGTCCTGCTGCCGTCTTTGTTCCGCGGTCAGCGGCGCCGGGATTTCTCGCCTCACCACTCCCGCCTTGGACAATTCCACAATCCGGCGGTCGGCACATTCCGGCATCGGATGGTCGCCGGTGACGGTGCGCCCGGCGGCATCCTTGCAGGTATAAATCTGGCCGTGCGCCATGATGGGCAGCAAAGGCAGCAAGCCTGCTACACCGAAAAACAAAGTTCGCTTAAGAGTTAGTGCAATCCGCTTCATTCCCATCATCCACGACAAATGTCGACACACAACACGTTGCAATCCGGCGCGAGCGATACCAGCAGCGCGAAGGCAACGGCTCGTGCGTCACACAAGCCGCGCGATCATGCTACCCCGTAGCGCTCCCGGTAAGCTGCTACCGCAGCCTGGTAGCGGTTCAGTTCAGCATCGGCGCCAGCACCGGAAATATATTCCAGCAAGTCGTTCAGGTTGCCGATCGAAACCACCGGCATGCCATACGCTTGCGTCACTTCTTCTACTGCGGAATTGGCCGATAAAGCGTCATCCTTGCCGGACCGCTCCATCCGGTCCAGCGCGATCACTACCGCACAAGGCGTAGCGCCGGCGGCGCGGATCATGTCGACCGACTCCCGCACAGAGGTCCCGGCTGAAATCACGTCATCGATAATCAGCACCCGACCCTTCAATGGCCCGCCGACGATGTTGCCGCCCTCGCCGTGATCCTTGGCTTCTTTGCGGTTATAGGCAAACTGCACATTGCGCCCTTGCGCCGCCAGCGCCACCGCGGTGGCCGAAGCCAGCGTAATACCTTTGTAGGCAGGTCCGAACAGCATGTCAAACTGCAAACCAGAATCAATCAGGGTGCGTGCATAAAATTGCGCCAGCTGGCCCAGGGCGGCGCCCTCGTTAAACATGCCCGCATTGAAGAAATACGGCGAGGTGCGCCCTGCCTTGGTGACAAACTCGCCGAACTTCAGGACCCCGGCCTTCACCGCAAATTCAATAAATTGTTGACGTAAATTGTTCAAAATGCACTCCAGACGGTTGAGGCTGACAAATTTTGTCGCTATTTATAAACCAAAAGCGACACCAGACCGCCATTTTAAATGGAGTTCACCTGCTACACAGCGGTAAGTGCAAACAACGTGCCTGCCATGTCAATGCTTTGCATACAGAGCGGTCTACACGCCCAGGCTACGCTTCGGTTATCCTTGGTACCTCACCGGACATCATTTCCCATTAATTTTTTACCAATAACAACCATGCCAAGAATCATTTCCGCCAATCTCAACGGTATCCGCTCCGCAGCCAGGAAAGGTTTCTTCGAGTGGCTGACCAAACAGTCCGCCGATTTCATCTGCGTCCAGGAACTGAAAGCGCAAGCCGCTGACATGACGCCGGAATTCCTGACGCCGGAAGGTTACGTCGGACATTTCCATTACGCCGAAAAGAAGGGCTATTCGGGCGTCGGCTTGTATAGCAAACGCAAGCCGAAATCGGTCAGGATCGGCTTTGGCAATCCGGAATTCGATGCCGAAGGCCGTTATGTGGAGTGCGATTTTGGTGATTTGACGGTGATTTCCTTGTACTGCCCGTCCGGATCGTCCAGCGAAGAACGGCAAATCGCCAAGTTCCGTTTCATGGAAGCATTCCTGCCGCATCTGCA
Source organism: Collimonas sp. (assembly GCF_039923675.1). Classification (GTDB taxonomy): domain Bacteria; phylum Pseudomonadota; class Gammaproteobacteria; order Burkholderiales; family Burkholderiaceae_D; genus Collimonas. Next base: position 11,432 of record NZ_JBDTCG010000097.1, on the reverse strand, counting down.
AGAACTCAAAGCCAGCGGCCGCGAAGTCGTAATTTGCGGCGACTGGAATATCGCGCATCAGGAACGCGACTTGAAAAACTGGAAGGGCAACAAGAAGAACTCCGGTTTCCTGCCGGAAGAACGCGCCTGGCTGACCCGGCTGTTTGACGAAGTCGGCCTGGTCGACGTCTTCCGCAAGGTCGACCAGCGCGAAGAGCAATACACCTGGTGGAGCAACCGCGGCCAAGCCTGGGCCAAGAACGTCGGCTGGCGTATCGACTACCACATCTCCACACCGGGCATCGCCGCCAACGCGCATGCGGTGGCCATCTACAAGGACGAACGCTTCTCGGATCACGCGCCGCTGACGATCGATTACTCCTGATTGGTTCCGACGGCAGCCCTAGGAGTCTGTCGGACTCCTAGACCGGCTGGCCGTCGACGAACACGATCAGTTCGCCCTGGCCAAATTTGGTCCATACCTCATTGGTCGTCAGCGGCTCGGTGACGATCACTGCGACCCGGTCTTGCGGCGTGGTTACTTGCGAGAAATCGACGCTGACATCCTCGTCTGAGAGATGGGCTTCGGCAAACGGGAACTGGCGCACGATGTAATACAGATTGGTCGAGCAATGCGTAAACAACGCCGAGCCATCGGACAGCATCATGTTGAAGGTGCCGTGGGCAGCAATTTCACTTGCCAGTTCGCGCAACGCAACGGTCAGCTCGGCCTGTGATGGCGGGCTGTCGCCGAAACGCTGGCGCAGCTGCTGCAGCAGATAACAGAACGCCAGCTCGCTGTCGGTATTACCGACCGGCCGGTAAGGGCCGTTAAGGCGCGGCGCGAATTCCTTCAGATCGCCATTATGGGCAAAGACCCAGTAGCGGCCCCACAACTCCCGTACAAACGGATGGCAGTTTTCCAATGCCACCTGGCCCTGGGTGGCTTTGCGGATATGCGCGATGACGTTTTTCGACTTGATCGGACAACGCCGGATCAACTCCGCCACCGGCGAGGCGATCGCCGCCTGGTAATCGACAAAATGACGCACGCCGCTGCCTTCGAAGAAGGCGATGCCCCAGCCGTCGCTATGATGATCGGTCTGGCCGCCGCGTGTGGCGAAGCCGGTAAAGCTGAACACAATGTCGGTCGGCACATTGCAATTCATTCCAAGTAACTGACACATATTCCTGAACCAGGTGAGATAAACGTAATTTGCTGCCGCATTATTGCGGCAATATTCAATTTGATAACGGTATCACGCAGAAGCCGCAATAAAAAGTTAAATATCGTGCCGCTGCCGCGCCCCACGGCGCCGCACATCAGTTCGGCGCAATACCTTGTATATCTTCCTCCAAATGGAGCGCAACCGCTTTGCCAGCAATATGTGGGCACACCGCGTGCCGGCATCAGATCCGGCGCCGTATAAAAAAGGAAGAGACAATGACACTGGCCGCTCGTACGCCGCACACAAACTCACGTCCCGTTATGACCGGCATGGAATGCCGCAAGCCGCACAATGTGGCCAAATGGCGCTGCCTGTTTCTGCCGTTGGCATTGCTGCCAGGGTTTTTTGTGGAGTCTGCCGCCGCTAATGCCAACGCTGCCGACCTGCCCAAGATCATTTATGTGCGGCCGGTGCCAAACAACGACGACTTCCTCCTGCAGCAAGGCAGCAGTGGCGTCAACAACGCCGCCAAACTGTACAAGATGCAGGCCGGCACGCTGGAAAGCCAGCCTACCCGCGCCGGCCGCCTGCAACAGCTGGACAACGCGGTCAAGCAAGGCGCCAAGATCGTGGTGGTAATGGGAGTGGAGTTCAAGGAACTGCTGGACAGTGTGGCGCGCCAGGCGCCGCAGACCCGTTTTCTGATTCTTGAACACTGCATTGACAACGCCGCCAGCAATATCACTTGTATCACTTTCCGTGAATCCGAAGCCAGCTACCTGGCCGGCATGCAGGCGGCGCTGGTCTCTGCAACCGGCAAGATCGGCCTGATCGGCGCCAGCGATACCGCTTTGCGCCAGAAAAACAGCCAGGCCTTCACCAATGGCGCACGAGCCGCCAAACCGGCGATTTCGGTGCACGAGCCGTTGTGGGTGGAAGGCGCTCAGCCGTTCAACGATCCGTCGCGCGCCGAGGCGCTGACCAAGACCATGCTCGGCGACGGCGTCGACGTCATCTGGGCCGCCGCCGCCGGCAGCAATTCCGGTGTGTTCAAGGCACTCACGCCACAGTCCCATGCCAAGGCCATCGGCAGCGGCGTCAACCAATGCATCCAGGCGCCGGGCAAGGTACTGGACAACGTCGAAGTGCATGTGGATAGCGCAATTATCCTGGCGGTCGGCTTGCTGGCCAACGGTTCGACCTCACCGCGTTTTGATTTCGGCCTGAAAGAGGGGGCCGTGGCGTTGACCGCACTGAGCTTGGATGCCGCCTATTCGGAGTGCGACATCTTGCATCAACGGCCGCTGCTGCAAAAGCTGCGCGAAGCCAGCACTGCAATCATCAGCGGCAAACTCAAGGTAGATTAAATAGCGGTAGCCGGTCGATTCTGATAGCGTTGTGCTTTTATTTATCCTGGAGCATGGCGCATGGATCAACTGGCTGCAATGCGCGCCTTCCGGCGTGTGGTGGAGAGCGGCAGCTTCACCGCTGCCGCCGCTGAACTCAACCAGTCGCACACCATCGTTTCGCGCCAGGTACGGCAACTGGAGCTGGAGCTGGGCGCGCAACTGCTGAACCGCACAACGCGCCGCTTTGCGCTGACCGAGGCCGGCCAGGAATACTATGAACGCAGCCGCCACATACTCGACCAGATAGACGACGCCACCCAGGCCGTATCGGCGCATCAGGCGCGGCCGTCCGGCACCTTGCGGGTTAATGCGCCGATGGCGTTCGGCACGCTGGAATTGGCGCAATGGCTGCCGCAATTCATCATCGCCAATCCGCAGTTGAAAGTCGACCTGGTGTGCAATGACCGGCTGGTCGATGTGATCGAAGAAGGTTTCGACGTGGCGTTGCGCCTGACCCGCAGCTTGCCCGACTCGACCCTGGTCGCCAAGCGCCTGGCGACTTGTGGAATACTCCTGGCGGCTTCACCGGCATATCTGAAACGGCAGGGCGTCCCGAACCAGCCCGCTGACCTGACCCGGCATAACTGCCTGACTTACACGTTGGCGAAAAAACCCGACGAATTCGAATTTTACGCAGCCGATGGCAGCGAACACACGGTGACTGTACGTGGCAACTTGCAAGCCAACACCGGGATTGCCTTGCGTTCGGCGGCGCTGGCCGGGCTGGGCATCGCCGCCACCAGCTCCTTTATCGTGCACGAAGACTTGCGGCGTGGCGATCTGTTGCAGGTATTACCCGGCTTCACGCTGAAGCCGCGCGACCTGTACGCGATCTATCCGCAAAATCGGCACTTGTCGCCGAAAGTAAGGGCTTTTGTCGATTTCGCGGTGACATGGTATGCCACTCCGCGCTGGGATTGAAACAGCGCGTCAATTCTCAATGCAGACGGAAATGGCCGGCGCCGAACAGACCGATCAGCCCGATGGCGATCAGGTAGAAAGCCACGATATAGTTCAAGAGCTTGGGCGTGATCAGAATCAGGATGCCGGCGATCAGGGACACGATGGGAACGAGCGAAAAATGTATATTCATGGGTAAATCCATAGGATGGAAAACGGCGCAATGCGGACTGCGGACAGGGGTTCTGACCGATCAGCGATTCTACAAGATCGCCGCCATCTTACGGAGAGATTTACATAGGACTTACGCAAAACTGTCCCGGCAAGGCACGACGACGAAGACAGTACGGCGTACGGCTAGGAGGAGTAACGCCGCTGGGGCAGTTTTGCGTAAGTTCTATTACATATCGACATATAGAGGAATGAAACATGCCGCCTGATGGAAGATTCATGGTGCGGATCGAGCCAAAGAATTGGGACTTTGAAGCGTCTGGCGCCATCCCTGTCATGGAAGCAGCGAGGCAATCCGCAATCAACTTGCCGAGTTCATGCAGAAACGGCACATGCCGAACCTGCATGTGCCGTCTTCTCAGTGGAGAAATTCGCTACCAGATCGCGTGGCCGGGCCTGAGCAGCGATGAAAAAAAAGACGGCTACATCCTGCCCTGTATCGCTTATCCGCAATCCGACCTGGTCATCGAAGAACCGCGTGCCACGCAACTTATCAAGTAAGGCGCGCCGCCACCGCCCGATGCTGCTGCGTCAAACCGCCGAAACCGTAAGCGGCTGCCCGCACATCGTGGACGTGGACATAGCTTTCATGATGCAGCTCGCCCAGCAATGCACCGATTTCCTTGAAGACTACATCGATGTAACGCGCCTTTTCATCCGCGGTGTTGGTTTCATCGGTGATACGGATGTCCAGGAAGAAGCTGGTCTTTCTTTGCGCCGCCAATGACGGGCCGCCGACAAACCAGTGCGCCGGATCGACGTGCGAAATCGCAACCGAGGTCAGTTCAGGTTTCTTGTGCAAAATCTCCGCGGTCAGACGTGACAAGGTGCCGGCGACCTTGGCTGACATCGCGGTGTCCGGAGTAGTGGATAACAGTACGGTAAGTATGGGCATGATGCGCTTTCAATATAGGGTAGAAAAAGAAGCAACGGCTGCTGTAGCAATAGGAAAATCTATTTCTAGCTGACCAGCTCCAGGATTTCACTGGTGCTGCGAATTTCAGCAATGGCGTCCGACATGCCGGTCAATACGGCGCGATGCAAGTCCTTGTGATTGACTACACCGCCGTCCCAGCTGCGGATGTCACGCGTGGCGCTGGCGTCGCTGCCGATGATGACTTTGTAGCCGTTGGCGACACCATCGAAAGAAGTCGCCGCCACGCAGTTATTAGTCATCAAGCCAGTCACGATCAGCGTCTTGATGCCACGCGCCTGTAGTTGTTGCTGCAGATCGGTGCCGGCAAAAGCACTGGCGAAGGTTTTGCGGACAATCGCATGATGCGAAGCCACTTGCATATCGGGATGGAATTCGGCCATCACCGTGTTTTTCGTAAACAGTGGCCGCTCGACTGCATTCCATTGCTGCACATGAAACACTGTCATGCCATGCTTGTCGGCTAGCGTAATCAGGCGATTGGCGTTGCGCACTACCGCCAAGCCATCCGGAATCGGTAGCTTGCCGCTGAAGTATTCATTTTGAACATCAATCACCAACAGAGCGGTCGTTTTCGGATCGAGGCTGGTGCTGGCTGTCGCGCCTACCAGGGTCCGGATGGTTGGATTACCGGCCAGGTTGTTGGTCGAGGCATTCATGTGAGCTCCTGTTGGTGAGTTGGAGTACACAGCTTAAGCCCGCGAGCAGCGCTAGAACAGCGGGTAGATAACACATGATTTGTGCAAGAACAGCACAAATCATCATTAAATTAATTTATTCGCAACATCACACCCGTACCAAGTCGCTTCAATCCTTGCAGGAGTTTTCTCACTCAATCCGCCAACGGCAGAGGACTGGACGGCTTGATCTCTTCCAGACACACCATGGAACGCACTCCCGCCACCCCCGGCACCTGCATCAAACGATCCGTCAAAAATGCCGATAGCGACTTCAAATCGCTGGCCGCCACCTTCAGCAAATAATCGAAGTCCCCCGAAATCGTATAGCACTCCAGGATTTCAGGAAACAGGCGGATCGCCTTCTCCAACTTGCGCACCTGCTTGAACTGCTCGCGCGCGATATTCAGGTTGACGAAGGCGACCACGCCCAAGCCGATGGCCGCCGGTTCCACCTGCGCGGCATAACCCCGGATGATGCCGTCTTTCTCCAGCCGCTGGACGCGCCGGTAGCATTGCGGCGCCGATAAATTGACTTGTTCCGACAGTTCCACATTGGATGCGCGGCCGTTCGCCTGCAGGGTGCGCAGCAGTATCCTGTCGTAACGATCGAGTTTTTCCACCTTGCTTTCCATCTTTACTCCCACTTATGCACGATTCGTGCGTATTACAACCAATTCATGCTTCATTATGCACAAATATTTCCATCGCTTGTGATTATCATGTAGCCAGATGCAATACATATATACAACAGCATTTTGCAGCTACCTCTAAGCGTCTCAGCCAGCGTCCGCCTGCGGACATAACGTCATCGCCTGGCCAGGCTAGGTTCTTAGAAGTGGCCTCACCAGGAGCAGACCATGAAGAACCATGCAATAACTCTCGAAGACCGATACTGCGCGCACAACTATGAACCGCTGCCGGTGGTGCTCAGCAGCGGCAAAGGCATCTGGCTGTGGGATCAGGATGGCAAGCGCTACATGGACATGATGTCGGCCTACTCTGCCGTCAGTTTCGGCCATAGCCACCCTACCTTGGTCGGCGCGCTGACCAAACAGGCCGCCCAGCTGGCAATCGTCTCGCGGGCGTTCTATAGCGACCAGCTCGGACCGTTCCTGCAATTATTATGCGAAATGACCGGCATGCCTAAGGCTTTGCCGATGAATAGCGGCGCGGAAGCCGTCGAGACCGCGATCAAGGCGGCTCGCAAGTGGGGCCACAAGGTCAAGGGCATTGCTGAAAACAGCGCTGAAATCATCGTTTGCCACGGCAATTTCTCCGGCCGCACCACAACCATTGTCGGCTTCTCCTCTGAAGCGCAGTATCGCGATGGTTTCGGGCCGTTTTCCGGTGGTTTCAGCAGCGTGCCGTTTGGCGATGCCGCCGCCATGGAAGCCGCAATTACGCCGCGCACCGCAGCCTTCTTGCTGGAACCGATCCAGGGTGAAGCCGGCATCATTGTGCCGCCCGATGGCTATCTGGCAAAATGCCGTGAAATCTGCGACCGCCACAACGTCTTGCTGATTTGCGATGAAGTGCAAACCGGCCTCGGCCGTACCGGCCGCCTGCTGGCCAGCGACCACGACGGCGTCAAGCCGGATGGCCTGATCCTGGGCAAGGCCCTTGGTGGCGGTTTGCTGCCGGTATCCGCATTTTTAGCCAGGGAAGATTTGATGGCGGTGTTTACGCCCGGCGACCATGGCAGCACCTTCGGCGGCAATCCGCTGGCGGCGGCTGTCGGCCATGCGGCGCTGCGCTTGCTGCGCGAAGAGAAGCTGGCTGAGAACGCACAACGCATGGGCGAGCGCCTGTTGAGCGGCTTGCGGGCGATTCAGCATCCTGCGATCCGGCAGATCCGCGGCAAGGGCCTGCTGATCGGCATGGACCTCGATCCGAGCTTTATTTCCGCCCGCGAATTCTGCGAACGGTTGATGAGCCAGGGTATTTTATCGAAGGACACGCATGACACCGTGGTGCGCTTTGCGCCGCCGCTGATCATCACCGCCAACGACATCGATACCGCACTCGAAGCCATTCGCCACACATTTTCGACCTTGACTGATACACCCGCAACCAACCTGACCGAAAGGAGCTACGCATGACCAACCAACTGCTGGACCATACCGCGGAAGACACATTCTTGATGTGCGCTCCGGACCATTTTGAAGTGTCTTATGTCATTAATCCGTGGATGGCTGGCAATATTGCGCATGGCAACCGTAGCATCGCCATGGAGCAATGGCTGGCATTGGTGGAAGCCATCGGCCAGGTAGCGAAGATCGAGATGATGCCGGCCATGCCGGGCGTTCCCGATCTGGTATTTACTGCGAATGCCGGCGTAGTGCTGGGCAATAAAGTGGTGTTGTCGCGTTTCCGCCACGTTGAGCGGCAAGCTGAGGAAGTCTATTTCGACGCCGCCTTCACCGCCCACGGTTTTGAAGTGCTGACCCTGCCGCCGGAGCTGCCTTTCGAAGGCGCCGGCGACGCGCTGATGGACCGCAGTGAAAACCTGTTGTGGTTCGGCCACGGCCATCGCTCCGATATCGCTTGCGCCACCCGTTTGTCTGAACTGCTGGACATCGAAGTGCAGCCGCTGAAACTGGTCGACGCCCGCTTCTATCATCTGGATACCTGCTTCTGTCCTTTGGCTGGCGGCTATGTGATGTATTTCCCTGAAGCATTCGACGCCGAGTCGCAAGCGCACATCACAGCCCGTGTTCCAGCCGACAAGCGCATTATCGTCGGTAGCGAAGATGCCCTGCATTTTGCTTGCAATACCGTCAACTCCGGCCGTCATATTTTCCTGAACCAGGCATCGGACACGCTGGTCGCTCAGCTGCAGGCACACGGTTTCATTGTGCATCAGACAGCATTGACCGAGTTCCTCAAGGCTGGCGGCGCAGCAAAATGCCTGACGTTGAAGCTCAATGAACCACATCAAGGCGCTACACAGGCGGTCCGCCAAGAAGCTGCCTAATCAGCTATCTGGAATACGCAAGCCATTGATTTAACGTATAATTTCTGGCATTGCCCTTGCAAACAACCCGGCGCTATCGGCGACCGGGTTTTTTGCGTCCTGACCGACTGAGTACGCTAATGACGCCTTCCGCAACAAATCCTGCCGCTTCAATCAACCCCGTCGAAACGCGTTTGCGCGAGCTACTGGCGCAACGCATCCTGATCCTGGATGGCGCCATGGGCACCATGATCCAGCAATACAAGCTGACGGAAGAGGATTATCGCGGCGGTCCCAATGGCCGCTTCATCGACTTCACCGGGCCGGGTCGGGAGCTGTTCGTCAAAGGCAATAACGAATTGTTGTCGCTGACGCAGCCGCATATCATCAGCGCCATTCATGAGGAATACCTGGCGGCCGGCGCCGACCTGATCGAAAGCAATACCTTTGGCGCCACCACTGTGGCGCAGGACGATTACCATATGGCGCATCTAGCCTATGAGATGAACGTCGCCTCGGCACGGCTGGCGCGCGCTGCTTGCGACAAATACTCGACGCCGGACAAGCCGCGCTTCGTCGCCGGCGCTCTCGGCCCGACGCCGAAAACCGCGTCGATCTCGCCGGATGTGAATGACCCGGCGGCGCGCAACGTCACTTTCGATCAGCTGGTCGCCACGTACCTGGAGCAAACCCGCGGCTTGGTCGAAGGCGGGGCCGATGTGCTGCTGGTCGAAACCATTTTCGATACGCTGAACTGCAAGGCTGCGCTGTTCGCCATCGATACCTTCTTTGAAGAGTCGGGACTGCGTTTGCCGATCATGATTTCCGGCACCGTCACCGATGCCTCGGGACGTATCCTGTCGGGACAAACCGTGCCCGCTTTCTGGAATTCTATCCGCCACGCCAAACCGCTGACGGTCGGCCTCAACTGCGCACTGGGCGCGGCGCTGATGCGTCCCTACGCCGAAGAGTTGTCCAAGATCGCCGATACCTTCGTCTGCATTTATCCGAACGCCGGTCTGCCCAATCCGATGAGCGACACCGGCTTCGACGAAACCCCGGACGTCACTTCGTCACTGCTGAAGGATTTCGCCGAGAGCGGCTTCGTCAACATCGCCGGTGGCTGCTGCGGCACCACGCCGCCGCACATCAAGGCGATTGCCGATACCGTCGCCAGAATTCCGCCGCGTACCGTGCCGGAAACCACGCACGAAATGCGCCTGTCCGGCCTGGAGCCGTTCACCATCGACGACAACTCGCTGTTCGTCAACGTCGGCGAGCGCACCAACGTCACCGGCTCCAAGGCGTTTGCGCGGCTGATCCTGAACGAGCAATACGACGAAGCGCTGGCGGTGGCTCGGCAGCAGGTTGAAAACGGCGCTCAGGTCATCGACATCAACATGGACGAAGCGATGCTGGACTCAATCGCAGCCATGCAGCGCTTCCTCAACCTGATCGCTTCCGAACCGGATATCGCGCGCGTGCCGATCATGATCGATTCGTCCAAATGGACGGTGATCGAGGCCGGTCTCAAATGCGTGCAGGGCAAGGCTGTCGTCAACTCGATATCGATGAAGGAAGGCGAGCCGGAATTCCTGCGCCAGGCCAAGCTGTGCCGGCGCTACGGCGCCGCCGTGATCGTCATGGCCTTCGATGAAAAGGGCCAGGCCGATACCTTCGAGCGCAAGATCGAAATCTGCGAGCGTGCCTACAAACTGCTGGTGAACCAGATCGGCTTCCCGCCGGAAGACATCATTTTCGACCCGAATATTTTTGCGATCGCCACCGGTATCGAAGAACACAACAACTACGCAGTCGACTTCATCAACGCCACCCGCTGGATCCGCGAAAACCTGCCGCATGCAAAAATCAGTGGCGGCGTTTCCAACGTCAGCTTCAGCTTCCGCGGCAACGATCCGGCGCGCGAAGCGATCCACACCGTGTTCCTGTATCACGCGATCAAGGCCGGCATGACCATGGGCATCGTCAACGCCGGCATGATGGGCGTCTACGACAACCTGTCGGCGGAATTACGCGAGCGGGTTGAAGACGTGGTGTTGAACCGCAGAGACGATGCGACCGAACGCATGATCGAAATCGCTTCGACCCTGAAGGCTGGCGACAAGAAGGAAGAAGCGACGCTGGAATGGCGCGGCGGCACAGTGCAGCAGCGGCTGGCGCATGCGCTGGTGCAGGGCATCACGCAATGGATCGTGGAAGATACCGAAGAAGCCCGGCAAGAATTGTTGAACAACGGCGGCCGCCCTATCCATGTGATCGAAGGCCCGCTGATGGATGGCATGAACATCGTTGGTGACCTGTTCGGCGCCGGCAAGATGTTTCTGCCGCAGGTGGTGAAGAGCGCGCGCGTGATGAAGCTCGCGGTCGCGCACCTGATCCCGTACATCGAGGACGAAAAGCGGCTGACGGGCACCGCGTCGAAGCCGAAGGGAACGATCGTCATGGCGACGGTCAAGGGCGACGTGCACGACATCGGCAAGAACATCGTCGGCGTCGTGCTCCAGTGCAACAACTTCGACGTCATCGATCTCGGCGTGATGGTGCCGGCGCAGAAGATCCTCGCCACGGCGCGCGAGCGCAACGCGGACGCGATCGGGCTCTCGGGCCTCATCACGCCGTCGCTCGAGGAAATGGCGCATGTGGCGGCCGAAATGCAGCGCGAGGGCTGCACGCTGCCGCTTTTGATCGGCGGCGCGACAACGTCGCGCGTGCATACCGCCGTCAAGATCGCGCCGCATTACGCCGGCGTTACCGTGTACGTGCCCGACGCGTCGCGCGCCGTGGGGGTCACCACGCGCCTTTTGTCACCCGACCAGCGCGACGCATTCATCGCCGAGACGGCCGCCGACTACACACGCGTGCGCGCGCAGCATGCCGCGAAGTCGGGCCCGAAGCTTGTCACGCTCGCCGCCGCGCGCGCCAACGCGTTCGCCACCGACTGGAAGCAATACGCGCCGCCGGCGCCGACGCTGATCGGCAAGCGCCCGCTGCGCAACGTCGACCTGTCGCTGTTGCTGCCGTTCATGGATTGGGGACCGTTTTTCCAGGCATGGGAATTGTCGGGACCGTATCCGGCGATCCTCGACGATCCGGTCGTCGGTGAAGCAGCGCGCAACGTGCTCGCCGAGGGAAAGGCGATGCTTGCCAGGATTATCG
>NZ_JBDTCG010000096.1:0-65221 GCF_039923675.1 Collimonas sp. | reverse complement strand
GCCCGGCAAGCTCTTCGGGAACGAGGAATGAGCATGGAGCAGTTGAAACAGATGAAATTCGACTTCCATCATCACGTCAACCATGGCGATAAACGTAACGGCGAATTGCTCAATAAGAAATATGGAGCGTATATCTCGGATGATTTCTCGTCTTCCGTCAGTTATACCGCGTACGCCAAGATGCTGAACGGTCTTTAATGGAAAGAGCTCGTGTCGAGTTGATGCGACTTGATCAGGCTGTCAGGGAATTGCCGTAACCGTCCTGCTCTCGTCCTCTATCCTAAGCCCAATCGAAAGTTGGGCTGGAACGGTTTTGTCAATTTGCTGCAGGTCCGGAGAAATTTCAAGTTTGTAGCCTAGGGCGTATACCGTTCTCAGGCTGGCGCCGGTACCCGTCGACGATAGGCCTAATTTCTTGCGCAGCTTATAAATATGCTGTTCCAGCGAGCGAGCTGCAACTTCTTCGGAATTTCCCCATACGCTAGTGGTGATCTGAGAGCGGCTCAGAAATTTTCCCGGATTGGAGAACAGCAGCCATGCGATGGAGAATTCTCGCGGGGTGAGACTGATGTCAGTACCGTCGCAGGTCACCGTGTCGTTTCCCCGAGTCAGTACATAACCGAGGATCTTTATCGTGTCGACCCGGGTGCCATGCGCCAGGCGCCGCAGGGCGACGCATACTCTCAGCCCGATCTGATCAATGTCTGTGCGGCTTACAACGTCGTGCGCGCCTGCATCAATCCAATCCTGCATCACATTCCATGTCAGGAGCGAAGTCAATATGATCGCCGGGGTATAACAATCAGCGTTGCAGCTGCGCCATGACAGCAGGCTGCTGGCCAGTTCGACGGTGCTCCTGGCGTCAAGCAGCACCAGGTCATAGATGATGGTGCGCATCGCACGCAGTATCAGCAGTTCAGTACAGTACGCATCTATGGCGATTGAATATTTCTCGAAATATTGCGCCAGTTTTTTCGCTAAAACCGAATCGTCAGTCAAAATTGCAAATCGCATGCCTAATCCTCTATCGGAACCACCCTGAAACGGTGATTGAGCATTTTTGAAATTTTCCGCTGCCAGAAAACCGACGGCAGACGCTGGGTGATTTATCGAACATCTGTTCTTTTTCGCCCACCACGATCATTTATGGTGAAAGTTATGCTCAAGAACAAAGTTGTTTTCTCTCAGTGAGTACCATTTCGTGGTAAAGATGATGCATGCAGTGCGAATTTTTCCGGGCTAGTTATCCGGGCGCTACCTTTCATCTGTAGAAATGCGTATTGAATACGCTTGCTGGATTTTCATAGTTGCCAAATCTCAATATTATTTCAATCAGAATTTCCTGAATTGCTGGTAGGCATTTCCTTCATTGTTATCTGAATGATCACGAAAACTGTGAAGGGAACTTTTTTTTGGGGGAGCGTTAGATTGATGATGGCCGGATCGATATCCATGGCCATACGACTGACATCTCCCCCAAACACAAATGGGCACCTGCTTCTAACCCATTCCATAGTGTTGATTTGCTCGCGGAATTGATCCGTTCCTGTTTTCAGCGTTGGCGAGGTAATGATCGTCGAATCCATGGATTCTTGCGGCCGGACCGGGGAAATTAAAAAATTCAAGCCGCTTGTTGTACAAGTTCGTTGTTTCTCGTAAAAACACTATCTGAATACCCCAACGGCGTCGCCAATCAATTGGATTGATGACGCATTTATTTTTAATAGCTTTGAAAGCCTGAGGAGTATTTACCTGTATATCAATGCATCACGCTTACGTAAAATGATGCTTTGTTTTCTGGCAAAGACGATCGCCACCTTGGAAAGGCATAGAGTTTGCTTGTTGTAAGTTTGCAATACTGCACCGGGAAAAAATAGGCAAGCACAAACAATATGCCCTACAGCGACGATACTTCTTCAACGATGCCAAAACAGTCAGGATTGATAAAGGCCCTGCGCAGTTGGCTGGGAGTTATCGTATTTTTGTGCCAAATCTTTCTTCCGATGGCAGGAATCTGCCAGCAACTGCCCTTGCACTACTACGACCAAGCCGATGGACTACGTAATCTCGGGATTACTGCTCTCGTGCGGCAAGCGAGCGGCTATATCTGGGTGGGCACGGAAAACGGCTTGTTCCGCTATGACGGTGCACGCTTCCAGCGGTTTGAAATAAGCGACGAGGCTGGCGCCCTTTATATCGCCGCGCTGCACGTCGATGCGAGCGACCGCTTGTGGATCGGGACATTGAAAGGCTTGTATCTCTGGCAGGATCAACGGCTCGTGCCTATGCAATTTCAAAATGCGGAGCTTGCTTTTCATTCGGGCCAGGTTTTTGCCCAGCTTGGCCCGGACCGTTTACTGGCGCTAAGCCACGACCGCATATGGCAGATTACGTCGGCAGACGGCGGAGTAACCTGGCAGGCGCAGCAATTTTTCAGCGCCGAGGAGTTGCTGCAACATCCAGAGATGCGAGCTCTGCACAGTCTTCATGTCGGGCCGAAAGGGGATGTATGGATGGGATGCGACCATTCGCTATGTCATTACGATCAAGGCAAGTTAGTCGTCCTCGGCAAACAAGACGGCCTGCCCGCCAAACAATGGAAGGCCTTGTTGCACGACCGGCAGGGGACATTGTGGCTACGCGGTGAAAACCACGTATTTGCGTTACCAGCCGACGCCAAACTGTTCCTGGATCGCTCGCCGCCGCAGGGCCAACAAAAAAAACAGGAACGCGTTCCTATTCTCGCCGAAGACAATAACGGCATGATTTTTAGCCAGCAGGATAGCGGCATCATCCGCTGGGATGGCCAGAACTGGAGATCCTTCGCCGAAGGCAATGGACTGGCCGTGAGCGACGGCATCAGCGCCATTCTGGCGGGGCAAAACGATGGCCTCTGGCTGGGATCAACCGGACATGGCCTGATTCATTGGCTTGGCTACCCCGACTGGGAAAATTGGACCTCGCAGCAAGGATTGCCTCACAACATCGTATGGTCTTTTTTGCGCGACCAGGCTGGCCGGCTTCATGTAGGCACTCGCTCCGGATCGGCTGTACTACAGAAGACAGGAGGCTTTTCCATTTTACGGGGTCGTTACGGCGGCAGCTCACACGAGTGGATCAGCATGATCGAAGATGGCAAAGGACGAACCTGGGCCACCACACTTTCAGGAATTCTGGTGCGTCGAGAGCCTGGCGCTACGCAAGACACGGTGATTGCCAAGCTGCCCGTGAGCAATGGCATGTTCTTCGACAGGTCCGGACAGCTCTGGCTGAACACGCAGCGTGGGCTGTATGTCATCAGGCATCCTGATGCAAGCAGCTTGCCGTTGCCTGTAAAGGAAATATCGTTGGTGACTGGCGCCAAAGACGTCAATGTTTTCCACGGCTGCCAAAGTACGTCTGGCGTGTTCTGGTTTGTCTCCGACAAAGGCTTGCTGCGGTTTGATGGCAAGGAGTGGAGCAATCCCCGCCTTGCCGGGAACGGTTCTCCTCGGGGCGAACTCAATACTATTGCCTGTTCAAGCAAGGGCAATTTGTGGCTGGCTAGCCTGGACGCAGGGCTTTGGCGCGCTACGGAACAGGATGGTACGTTGGCGATCCGTGACATTACTCCGGCGAAGCTGCAAAAGCAAAGCGTTCTGGCGCTACTCGAAGATAGCCGCGGTTGGCTGTGGGTCGCCACCGACGCGGGAACCGCCGTATGGAATCGCAATCAATGGCGGTTTTTTAATCAGCAAAGCGGCATGGTTTCGAACGACAGCAATACCGACGCCCTGTATGAAGACGGCGACGGTTCCATATGGGTGGGAACCAGCGGTGGCGCATCGCATATTCTGCGGCCAGAATCCCTGTTTTTACCACTTTCCCTGAAATTGCTGGTGGAAAGCATCGCCAGCGACGACCGGCAACTTCCTCTGGACAAACCGGTTCGTTTGCCATGGTCATCCGGGGCGCTGAATTTCAGATTCGCAGCGCTTTCATACCAGAATCACGAAGCAATCGAATTTCGTTATCGAATGGAAGGCTTGGAGCAAAAGTGGTCGCAGACCGCCACGCCTGAAGTACGCTACTCGGCTTTGCCGCCTGGCCGTTATCGCCTTCAAGTTACGGCAGAAAACGTCGCCATGCAGACCTCTTCACCGGCAGTGGAAATGGAAATCGTGATTCTTTCACCTTGGTGGCGGACCACAATTTTTTATGTTGTCTGCGGCCTGCTTTTGCTGCTGGCGTTGTTCTTGTTAGAGCGCAATCGTATCCGGCGATTGCTTGCTCGCCAGCGTTTGAAAGAACGATTGGCGCGTGAGCGCGCTTATGAACTTGAACTGTCGCGAGAAGAGGAGCGCAAGCATCTGACGCGTGAAATTCACGATGAGCTTGGTCAATACCTATCGGCCATGCGCATGGGAGTTTCGGTGATCGGCATCGAGTTCGGGGAGAGAAATCCGGGGTTGCAAGGGAAAATACAACGGCAGGTGACGCTAGTCGACAGCACCATCAAGATAGTACGGAATATTGTTTCTGCGCTACGTCCGGGAGCACTGGATATGGGGATGGTGTCAGCGCTGGAATGGCTGGTGAATGAATTTTCTGAAAACACCGGTGTTCCATGCGTCTTGTATGTCGACGAGAAAACAATTGTCTTGGACGAGAAACGAGCGACAACTTTTTTCCGCATTGTGCAGGAATCCCTGACGAATATCGGTCGCCATGCACATGCCAGCCTGGTAGAAATCCGGTTGGATAGAAAAGATGCACAATATCTGCTGGAAGTGCGCGACAACGGTAGGGGTTTTGATCCTCTCTTGCACAAGAAAAAATCGTTCGGCCTGACTTGCATCCGGGAGCGGGCTTTTATGCTCGACGGCAGCGTCGACATTGTTAGTGTACCGGGTGTCGGCACCACTGTCCGGGTTCAGATTCCGGTCGACGATGCCGGGAGGACCAGATGAACGGAGTACGCTATTCGGTCACGTATATTTGCAACAATTTCTTAAATGCTACCGATGAAACAGGGGATGTGCTATTTGAATTCGCGGATTGGCTGGTACGAGATTGGTTCAACTACTCTGAGTGTCGGCGTTGACGAAATAGGGTGCTGAGTGTTGTTCGAGCCCGGGCTTTTATAGCGAACCTTGATACTAGCAATGTCGGAACTGACCTTAGCGTTTATATCATTGCGGTCAATGCGAAATTGCGCAAAGAAGAGCTGGGGAAGAGCGAGTCGGGTTTTACGATAACAAAACCTAATGGACAGCATGTCATAACAACAAATTCATCGGTATTGCAATACCGTCAACGTTTCACAATTTGTCATGAAATTGCTCACATTGTTCTTGGTCTTGATTCCGCCCATGATGTCGTACCTTCGTGGTCCTATGCTAAGCGAGACATCAATGAAATTTGGTGTGATGTTTTCGCAGCAGAGTTACTGATGCCATTTAATGACGCCAACTCATCAAGACCTTGGATTCGTGCAAATCTTCTGATAATTCGATAATCAATCACTCCCTCGACAAAAATAATTTTCTAGTGCGTCCAAGTTGAGTGAGCGTTATATTTTGTATGGAGCCTGGTGCATTTAACGCCTGCTGCACTCCCTCAACGTTCCTAAGGCGCTTAGCAGACGTTTTTGTTTTGTCAACCAAGAGAATTTCCGAAGGGGCAGCCTCACCCAATATTTCTGTAGAGTGTGTCGCCAACAAAATCACGTCCGCCATCAGAAATAGTTCTTCCGAAGGGGCTGGTGGCCATCAGCTGATGCGTTTTGAGTGACCGTCAATCATCTTCGGAACAGGCGTTTCCATTTCGCTGTGGCGAATTTCATTGGAGGCTTGTTCCAGAATAATCTCCCAATGCGCCATTCGCGCGAGCACGAAAATTTTGCTGTCGATGATGTCCATCGGCGGTGGCGGCTGCCTGGAACGTGTTTCCATAAAACGCCCAAATACCTTATCGGGAGAATGACAATGCAAAGCGGAAAAATCGGTGGCCAACACATCCCCTCGTCGTCGGAATCGGTGATCGCCGGACGGGAAGAAACCGGCGCCAATGCCGGCCAGCGTTCCGGCGCACGAAATAGGCGGCGCACAGGGTTGCCGCCGGCGCTGGAAGGGTTGCCACCTCCGTTGGCGCACCAGGTGCAGGCGCGGCCGACGTCCTCCGGACGGTCACGGCGCAGCGGAGCTCTTCCACAGGCGCCGGCGGAAGCGCCGCGCCGCGCCGTGACCGTCGAGGAACACGAAACAGGGGTGAAGAAAGCGCTGAAATATGGCGATACTTGGCAGCTGCTGGTGAATGGATCGATGACGCAGGTGCCACAGCGATTGAAGCTCGCCGGGGCGGGCGTCAAATCCGCCGAATCTGGCCTGGCGGGGCTGGAGGGACTGAAAGGAAAAATCGCTGATGGCCAATACGAAGAAATAAAAGGTACCTTGTACGTGCGTAGCGCGCAGTCGGCCGAGTACGGCATCAGTACAAGTTCGGATCAGGTGGCCCTGTGGTCTTGGGCAGGAGCGCAAGGCGCGGCATCTCACGGCAGCGGGAAGCAGATCGGCACAGAGGAAGAGTTGGCCGCCATGGCGCAGGCGCTCGAAGAGCTGCACGGTTTTCGAGAGGTAGTTGTGAAGCATGGCGGCACCCTGCATAAATTTATTAGCCAGTGCGAACAGCCCGGTACGCCTGGGAATATGTTAAGGCAACTGTCTGTCGTTAAATCCGGCGCGGCCATGGGCAGGAAAACGCTGTTGGCAATCGCCGGCAAGGAAATTACGGTCAACGTTGATCGCCTGGTCATGCTCTGCTTGCGCACCGGCGGCAGGGCCTCCTTGCATCTCATGCCGCGCGTGCTGGGACTCTTGGACGCCATATCCAAGCGAAGCAGCGATACCGAGCAGGCGATAAGAACCCTTGAACGGGGTGACGAACTCGGTCCAGAGACGCGCAATCAGTACCAGGCGCTCACCGCCGCATATGCCGATCAGCTCAACGCGGCTGGAGAACTTTTTTGCCTGGACGCGGCCGGTACGCTGGAAATGAGCGATAACTCCGGGATCTGGCAACATTCGCTGGAGCTGGCTCATGCCATTTCAGCGTATCAAGCAAGCTTGCGCGAGATATGCGAGTCGGACGGCGGCGCTCCTTCCCCAACGCCGGAGGCGGCGCCCGAGAGTTTGGCGAGCGCTACCGAAGGATCGAACAAGGCGACATCAAGCAAAGCCAAGAAGTCGCACGGACGCGGCAAACAGCTGCAGAAGCCGGCCGCTCCCCGGCCATCACCCGCCGCAGCATTGGTGTCTCACGCCAAAGCCGATACCGGCGTATCGGCGCCGCCGGCCGAAATTCTTGTCGAATCTCCGCCGGCGGAGCCGCATGACGGTCTCCAGGGGAAGATCGAGCGGGCCTTGAGAAAGTATCCGATCGACCTCGATGTGGCGAAGAGCCTGGACGGAGATGTCATCGCCATTGCCCGGTCGATAAAGAAAAATACGGGAGGTATTGAGGCGCTGAACGGTCCGAAGGACGATCCAATAGATGTCGCTAGCTTGGTCCGTTCGTCGGCGCAAAGCTGGTTCGGCGACATCGGCCGTCTGCGCACAACGAGCGACGAAGCACGCAAGTCTCCGGTTATCGATAAGTCTACCGTCGAATTGATCGGGAGCCGCTTGCAGGCGCTGGAAATAATTCACCGGGACATGGATGCCCGGGAAGGGGATGCGCTCAAGGGCCACAAATTTCCCAAGGGAAAACACGTGAGCCGCTTGCTGCAATTGGGCGAAATTGAAAGCGTGCGGCCCCCGATTCAATTACCGTCCGATAAAGATACACTCTATGAAATACGCATCCAGCCCAAACCGTTGTCTAGCGGTGAACGGGCGCCGCCGGTATTCCTGCACTTGCATAGCGATAAATATGTCAAGGGCGAGGAGGTATTGAAGCTACCGCTCCGCGCGTTCGCGGCGGCGCATCTGAAGACGAATGAACAGAAGAACCTGGGGCCGAAGCACGAAGCAATGTCGCGTGCACTGCATAAATACGATGAAACAATCCATCGCGGTTCGGTCACTTCGGCGTTGCTTGACCAGCTGGGAGCTTGGCTTCACGCCTAGGCGCCGGGCGGAACGGCCGGACATGCATTGCGCTGCTGTTTGCTCTGACTTTCAGAATCCAACTTCGCAATGCATGGAAGGCGGCTTGCAACTCTCGGGAATTCCTGGTGTGCCCCAACTCAATTTCCCTATCTCTTCGCCAATACTGGCGCTTCACCCGCCTGAGTACGCCGAGGACCGTGCGCGTGCCATAGATCTCTCTAGGGGCGGGGCATGCGACTGGTGATTATTTAGAGGCTGTTGCAAAATTAACCTGGCGTTGTTGCCCTTGCAGGGCGCATCCAGGCCGGCATGCCTGGGCCGGTCCGCAGGCAGATGGCGGTGCCGTCTGAAACCCCTGCCACACCCGCCTGGCCGTACTACTCGTACTGTCTTCGTCGGCGCGCCTAGCCATCTTAATTTTGCGACAGCCTCTTAGGCATTAATGCCATCAAGATTGATAAGTAAGGAATTTCCCGCCGTGACTGTTTTGCATCTACAAGAAGATGGTGATTTCCTGATATGCCAATTTTCTAAGTTTAATTATTATCTCCATTTGGCAATAACAACATCGCTTGATGTGTTTGGCTGCTGCTGGATAGGGAGTTTGCTGATTGCTGTCAAAACCACACTATATGCTTCGACCATCGACACCGAGTCAGGGAAAAATCATGTTTCCCGTACGTGATTCAATCGTTTGCATGTAAAGAATTCTAAGAAAAATTTATCTCTGGGCGCTATTGCGCCTGCATGTTTTTCCATTTTCGGAGTATGGATGGCAATCTGGGCCGACTGTCGGATTTTTCGCTGCATGCCGTGCTTACCAGCATTGGAATGCATCGTTCCGGCGTGATCCACATCGATACAGGCGCTGGCAATCGATATCGCTTGCAGGTTTCAGAGCGCGTATTACCTGCGCAGCGGCTCCCGACTCCTCAGGCTCACCCAGCCGCCTCGGGCCGGCTATCCTTTTCCGCGCGCACCGCTCCCTCAGCTTGCCAGGTTCCGCCAATCACTTTGTAACTCAGGCCCGCCATGGCGCCTGAGCCGCCGTTGGAAAGCAGGGTTGTCGCCGCCGGCGACAACCCTATCTGCTCGCCGATGACGGATAGCGCATTGCCGGCCGCGATGTTGCTGTTGATGGCCGCCGTGCGAGCGACGGATTGATCGAATACGCGCATGTAATCCTGGCGCTTTCCTTTCCATGCAGGATCGATTTTTTGACTGGTGCCGGCTTCCTTGGCTTCTTGCTCGGTCACATTGGTCCAGTCTGAGGTTTCCAGCACTGTATTGATGGTTGCCTTGATTGCGGACGAGTGATAAACGACGTTCATTGCTTCGTGTTTGCTGAGAGGAGAATGTTGTCCCGCGAGGGCGAGCCGGGCATCGCCCAAGGCTGCCGGCACAAATGCGCTGAAGGCATAGTTAGCCGCAATATTTACTTTTGCGTAGAATTCGCCCGAAGCGTTCATATGTGAACCGCTGACGCCGCCATTGGTGTCGGCTTCCGTGCCTACCATCCTGAATGTGGCCTGTATGGTATCGCGCGCGCCTGCGTAAGCCAGCACCTTGATATCCGACGCCACCAGCTTCGCGGCAAGCTCCGGTTGCCCGATGTGGGGGCCGGCGACGCCCAGTGCAATGTTGGTAAGTATGCCGCCGGTGGCCAGCGTGGTGACGGCATCGGAATAGCGGCGTTGCTGCGCCATTTTCGTCTGCTTTTCTTCCGGTGGAAGCGCGGCCCATTGTTCGGCGCTGAGGTTGTGAAACCCACATGCCGCGGTTTCGGGGCTGCGTTGTTCACGGTACTGGCGTACACGGTGCAGGCAGAGCGAGACCGTGCCCGAGACCACCTGCAGGGCCACCGCATGTTCGTGGGGAATCTGGCGCAGTCCGGCAAACAATACCTCGTTCATGCATTCCCGCAGGAAGGTCGGCACGCCGACCGCGACCGTCTGATGAATCAGGTGGCCAGCGGTAGCGCCGAGGAATTTCTTTTC
This sequence comes from Collimonas sp., assembly GCF_039923675.1. GTDB lineage: Bacteria > Pseudomonadota > Gammaproteobacteria > Burkholderiales > Burkholderiaceae_D > Collimonas. The sequence continues at coordinate 55,137 of NZ_JBDTCG010000096.1, read as the reverse complement.
GATGCCCATCACTCCCAGCCCCGAGACGGCGCTGGCGCCGACGTGGCCGGCTTGTTCGCCTACGAAGACGGCGGCCTGCTTTCCTTTCGCAGCGCCGGCAGCGCCTAGTTCCTTGCCTTTCTCGTAGCCTGCAATCACTTGTTTTCCGGCGAATTTGCCGGCGACAACCGTGCCGTCTTTTACCTTTTCGACGCCATTTTTGAGGGACGACAATGCGCTGCCGCCCATGGCAGCGAGACTATTTAACGGCGCCGCAGCGATCGCCCGCCAACTCGATGCGGGTGGTGGTGGCGGAGGAAAGTCGATTTCAATCGCGACATCGTGAAACGGCGAATTTTGGGTGAAGACTGGTCCTCCGGTCATGCGACGCAAGGAAGTGGACCCTTGGCTGACGTCAGATTTTCTGCCACTTTCAGTACCAATCTCGGGCCGTGTCGCGGTGCCGATTTCATGATGGCGACGCGAAGTATGCGTGCTTTTCCCGCCTGCGTTCGAGGTTCCCGGCAGGTTTGCATTCAGAATCCGTGCCGAATTCCCAGCTGAATTGCGACCGGAAGACAGAGATTCCGGCTTCGTTTTCAGTTCTTCAAGCGCTGCGCTCGTCGCCGGATTCGTTCGCGCCCGAGGCGATGACGGATTGCTGCCTGTAGTCTCTTCAGAGATCGAGGTCGTGTGCTGCATCGAGTTCGTCCGGGATACTCCTCCTGTTTCTCCTGCCATGATGCATCCTTCCTGTCAAAAATTGCTGTGATCGATTGTTGTTGTGTTGCTCGAGACTATTGCGTCGGATTAATGACGCTTCGCCTGGATTCCAGCCGCGAACGCGCCCAGTTCCCGCAGCCGGCCGGCCAGTGCCGCGGGTTGCGGCTCAGCCAGCGGCCAGCGGCACATCAGGCTGGGGCCACCGTAACCGTCCGTTGCAATGACGCCCGACGACAGCAGCAACTGGGCATTGGCCAGCAGCAGCGCTTTGCGTGCAGCCGGATTGGCCCAGGTCGGGTCAAGCAGTGCGCTCACAATCAATGCCGAATCATCCGGCGCGCAGGCCAGCAACAAACGTTGTTCGCCGATCAGGATGCGGCCGGTACGCGCTGCCTCCCGGGCCACTTCCTTGGTGGCGCCGAGCAGCAGCATCACTTCGGCAATCAGCACCAGCACTTCCCTGGTTGCCTCGAATTCCTGCAATGCGGCTGGCAGTGTTGCTGATTGCGCGTTCTTCAGATGCAATGTGTTGCCGAATTTCATTGGAGTCTCCCTTTGGTGTCAGTGCCATTCGTTGCGCCAGTGCGCAGGGCCACGCACAGATCGTGCATGCCTTCCAATGCAGCGCGCAGCAGTTCCGGTTCATGCATGGTCGACGGCAGATTCATCAGCAGGCAGGCGCTGTCGCTTTCATCCAGGGTGAAACCCCAGTCGGCGACGATCATGGCCGAAGCATTGGCGCGCAACATGGCGTCATGCCAGGCGGCCGGCTCGACACCGTCCGGCTTGGCCATGGCGGCTGAGGCCACGATGCGCGTGGCCTCAGGCAGGTCCTTGACATGAATCGCGAACTCGATGCCGTCGCTGTAAAGCAGGCCGGATTGGGCGAACGATTGCCTGCTTTCGGCGTTTAGCCCCATGATGTCCGCAGTGGCCTGCAGTAATGCAGTGCGACTCGGACGGAGGACTGAAGAGGGAGTATCTACGGCAGGTAAATTCTGGAACATGCGATTCTCCTTGAAAGGATCAGATGTTTCATATTTCACCTCAAAGGGAGTTGCTGCATGATCCGCCTGCGAAAGCTTGCTGCGACAGGCGAACTTTATGACTCGCGTGTTTTAAAAATGGGGAATTACGGTGGTAGTTGTCCACATCCGTTTTTTGCGTTTTTGATACGTGAATGCAAATCCTTAAAGTGATGGTCATCGGCTTGTAACACTCAATGTTTACTCTGCTGCTTGTTTTCTCTTTTTGGCTTATGCATGCATATTTTTTCAATTTTCAATACGCGTCGGGCTTCAGCCGACGGCATCCTGAAAAACGGCATTTATTTCGATCCTGCCATCGTCGGCAAACCAAGCGTCATGGCTGCGAAAGCCTCAGTCCCGACGCGTCAGCGCATCGAAGTGCGTTTTCTCAATCAGCACGATCTGCAAAATCTGATGGAGCTTGAGCGGGCTGTATGGGATGAAACACAGGCGGCAAGCGTAACGGAAATGAGCGTGCGCATTACGCGCTATCCGACATTGGCGATCGGCGCATTCTGCTCGGAAACGGGCAGGGCATTGGCCTCGCTGTTCGCCAGGCCGACCAGCCTCGAAGCCGTCAAACGCGCGCGTAGCTGGCAGGACTGCGTGAATCATGACGATTCCGAGGCATCCCGTCAAAAAGCACTGTTCGGCATCAGCCTGAGCAGTATCGACGGCGATGCCGCCAAGGCCATCTTCGCGTTCTTCTGGCCGCATGCGCTCAAGAACGGCTGGCAGGAAATGTATCTAGGCTCCCCCATCCCGGGACTGCGCGACTGGATACGCGACAACCCGGGACAAGCGGTCGAGAATTATGTCTTCGAACGGCGCAAAGGTTTGCCGCGCGACCGGCAGCTGTGTTATTACCACAAGAAGGGTTTTCAGCGCATTGTGGCGGTCCGGCGCGAATATTTTCCGCATGCAGCGTCGATGAATTACGGAGTGGTGATCGGCGGCCGCATCCCGCTCGGCAGCCTGGCGCCGCTTTGGAAGCGGCTACCTTTGCCGTGGCTGCAGGCGATGAAACAATGGCTGTTCGTTTTGCAATAAACGGCGGCGGCCAATGAAAAAAATGCTGCTTGCATCCGCAAGAGGTCAAGATTTTTCGCCGCTGGCAGAGGCAAAAAACATCGGCTACATCACCGGGAATCCGGACGCGCCCTGCGTATTGCGCGGCCTGGGCAAGGATTGGCCGGCAATTCGGAAGTGGCGCTTTGCCTATCTTGGATCGCTCGCTCCCGCGCTGCCCGTTCAACTGGTTGCGGGAAACCGAGAACGCGGGCTGACACGTTTCGTGGCATCGACGCTGGGCGACTATCTCGCGCATCTGCAAAATGCTCCGCAGACCAGTGCCGAACCGAGACAACTCAAGGAATTCGACCTGCTCAAGATTTTTCCGCAGTTGCGTGAGGATCTTCGTCCTACCAAGCTGTTCCCGCACGGCGCGATCGTATCGTCCAGCGCATGGATCAGCGAGAGCGGCGCGCGCACCGGGCTGCATTTCGACCGGCTGCACAACCTGGCCCTTCAGGTCTCGGGCCGTAAGCGATTCTATCTGGCCAGTCCGGGCACGGTGGAAGCGCTTGACCAGGTATCGAACAAATACGACCGCTGGGCATGCTTGTCGCGCATCGGCATCAACGATCTCGCCGCACATGGCGCGAGCACCGGAGCGCTGTATGTTGTCGATCTGCTGCCGGGGGACGCGCTGTATATGCCGAAGCGATGGTGGCACGAGGTGGTGACGCTGGAGCCGAGCATCCTGCTCAGCGGTTTCTTCGATGCGAAAGCAGGGATGCTGCGTCAATGGCTGTGCACAGGCGCAATCCACAGCTTGCATCGGGCCGGCCTGTGGCGCCGGAACAATTGTGTATGCCACCCCGCGCCGTCCATCGCTGTTTCTTCAAAAATTCCGATCTGACTGAAAATCTCAACATGAACCGGGCAACATCTCAACCCGCTCCAATCCGCTTGGAGCGCGAGCTATTAAAAGCAATGTCTCAAACCGCGCCTGCGCGTCTGCTGGCGCAAGTCGCACTTGAGTGGGTATGCATCGTCGCTACCATATGCGCAGCTGTCCATTTTTCAAGCATTCCGGCTGGTATTGTCTGCATGCTTGCCATTGGCACCAGACAGCATGCCTTGCTGGTACTGATGCACGAGTTTTCCCATTGTCAGTTCAGTAGAAAAAGAAAATGGCTGAACGACATGATTGGGGATATTTTCACGGCGTTTCCGTTTTTTATAACGGTGCACGGCTTCCGTAGGGATCATATGCCGCATCACCGATACGTATCGACGGCGCAAGATCCGAACTGGCGCTCTTCGATGAAAAAACAACGATTCCAGTTCCCGATGAAAAAACGGCAGTTCTTTCTTGAGGTGCTCAAACACGCCGGCGGGATTTACACCTGGAGCGAACTGAAGGGATACACGGTCGACGCCGGCATGTCGCTCGATCTCCCGCTTGCCACCCGTCTCTGCCGGATCGTGTTTGTCATCGTGCTGGTTGGCGCGGCAAGCTATTTTCATCTATGGCAAATCGTATTGCTGTATTGGCTCTTTCCTTTATTCACCGTCCTGATGGGCATTCTTTATATACGGGATGTGGCGGAGCATTTTGGCATGCCGAAGCCCGGCATGTACAGTTCACGAACAGTGCGCGCGCGATGGCTGGAGAGATTGATGCTCTGCCAGAACGGTGTCAATTTTCATGCTGAACATCATCTGTTTCCCTCGATCCCTTTTTTCAGGCTGAAGCAGTTGCATCATCATCTGATGAAGGACGATACATACAGGAACCAAGCCCTTGTTACCGAGGGATATCTATCGGGCCTGGTGTACGAGATTACCCGGACACCGCACTAGGGCTTGTTTACACTGGATTTGCGAGTGTGAACAGGCGTCCTAGCGTGTCCGGTCTGCGCTAGATGCGCCCGCTGGGTTGCGCCACTGCACCAGCTCGTCGCGCGTTGCAATCAGCTTGATCACCGTATCCAGTCCATTGAGCAGCTTGGCGTGCGCTTGCTGCTGTTCATGGCTCATGTTCGCCTCCGGGACCCCACCATTGTTGCCCAGGCCGCTGCGGATCGTCTTGATGCTCTCGACCTCGATGTTCCGATCCGGATTGGTCCGTATCAACGCGCCCAATCTGCTCATCTCCGGCTGCGGCGGCAGCAAGGTGTTCCACTGTTCGATCAAGTCCGGAAGTTTTCGATGTTCTTGGCCGGCCTTGATCAAAAGCTTCTGTTGCTTGTGGTCGCGGTTCCTGTCCAGGCTCATGCTGAGATCGTGGGCGTCGTTCTTGGTATAGTCTTTCGTCGCATTCCATATGTAATCGTTCATCGTGCTTTGCCCGAACTGTTGTAGCAAGTTGGCTCCCGATTTGAAAGTCTCTCCCGACAACGGCACAGGACTGCCATTGCGCAGAATTTCCGCCAGCTTCTGCCCGGTCGCGGCCGCCACCACGCTGGCCGTTGCGCTGGCGAGCATGACCCGGACGACATCCTTGGCTTGCCCGCCCATTTCGGTCCAGGGACGGCTGAGGTTGAAGGAATGTTTGAGCAGGCTCCCAGCCTCCACCGCAGTATCGAGGGCCACCTTCGGCAAGCCTTTGATATCGCCCCAATTGGCGGAGGGAACGTCCTTGTCCGGCGCTTTGACGACGAAGAGATTGATATTTTGCTTGCCTCCGATTAGGTTGTCGACCTGCGCCTGAGCCAGGCCGGGCGTGGCCTTGGCCATGCCGAGTGTGAATTTGGCCGCGCCGCCGGCGCTGGCCGATGCCAGCAGCGAGCTACCGAATACAGGCAGCGGCTTGATCAGCGAATGCGCTGTGGATGCCAAGCGACGCACTACGTTGACTGCACCGCTGACGCCCGGCTGAAACCAGGTCATAAGACCTTTGCCATCTAGATTGCCCTGCCACCGCGACAATGACTCGCGCAGAGCAATCGCATCGTTTTTCAAAGCCACCGTGGTGGCGTCGCCAGCGCGCGGCAAACTCAGGTTGCCGGCCTGGCCGAATGCGCTGCTATGGCCGCCGGCCTGATCCGATGCCGAACGCCAGTATTCCTTGACGCCGTCCTTGACGCGCAAGCGAACCGGCCCCGGATTGGGCACCAGCGCTTTGACGTCCACTTCCTTGATCGCAGGGAAATTGGAAAGCTTTGCACGGCGGTCCATAGCCTGCAACACCCAGGCATCCGTGGTGTATGCGGTCAGGCCGCCCATCGCGCCGCCGATGACGGCGGGATCGAAGCTATTGGCGAGTTCACCGACTCTCTGGCCCTGCTTGTTATTGCGCGGTCCGAGAAACGTGACCATCGCGTTGCGCAACGGCGAGCGCGAGGCTGAACTGATGAATTGGCGCACACCCTCATATAATGCCGGCAACAGGGCGTCATGCGTCGGCGCTTTCATATCCTTTCCGAGCGTATACGCCGCTGAACCGAAAGCCTTCTGGCGCGACTTGAGCACATCCGCCGCCCACGTGATGTATTCCCCCTGGAGCAGATTTTGCGCCTCGTGCTGCGGCTGCCCTTCGCGCGCGTGCTCAGTCCAAGGGATATCATCGAGGGCGCTGGCAATCAATTCGCGCGGCGACCGTTCGGGCATGTCGATCCTCACCTCGTCGAGAGAAGCCTCATGGAGAGGAATATTCACGAAATGCGAGGATACGCCAAACTCCGATGGATTGAACTGCGTCCTCATCGAGGAATCGAGGTTACAGTACATCGAGTCGGAGCGCTCCACACCGGGCGACAACAACACCCTGGACGGACTCGCAGCGAAGTGGGAAGCAGGCAACCCCATTCTGTCGCCTGCGTCGTCCAGCACGATTTCCGTATTACCGGGAATTTCCCCGAAACGCGAGGACACTCCGGGCGTTGCTGCGTTGCGCTTGATCGATGCCGAGTCTTGACTCATCAGGGGATGGCCGCTCCAGTGCGTCGATTCGAAACGTCCACTGGGCTGCGACAAGGCGCTGGACTGGCGCGTAATTGCAGGGGCAGGAGAGGCAGGCGCACGTGATACCGGCGCTGTGACGCAATGATCCAGCGACTGGGTTCGACGGATATCGGCGAGCGAACGGAGCGGCCCTTCCTTAACGAATGCCGACTGAGACCGAGCGACTTTGGCAGACGACGGCGTCGAAGGTTTTGCCGCAGCAACATCCGCCGCATGCGTCGATGTTTCACCTTGCGTCTGAAGAGGAATGTTGCCGATGGAGGACGACCGGTTGACGGGAGGCATGATATCGCTTTCAGTTTAATGCAGCGAAGCAGAGCTGCGCAGCAGTTGCTGGAGCGCCTCGACGCCGGCGCCATTGATCAGATCGAGCGCCAGGACCGCCGCATGCGCATCGTCTATCCACGTCGTGGGACTGATTTGCAGAATGCCTTCCGCAGATGTCCCAAGATACCAGCCGAACTCGGTGAGCAGCGCGCGTTGCATGTCCAGCAGAAGCACGACTTCAGTCCCCATCAGTTCGCCCGCCGATAGCGGCAGCAACACTTCCGGGCACACGGCGCATTCATTGTCGAGAAGTTGAAAGCGGCAGATCAGACCGGCCCGTCCGGTGAACGTGGCGGGCGCTACCAGAGTTGCGCAATCTTTGGGGCTGATGCCGAGCATCACGGCGATCTGCGACAAAAAATCCCTTTGCAGCGAAGTAATCCCCTGCTCTCTATAAGTCACATCCGTCATGGCGCGATCCAGGCCGGATTCAGAAGTTTGCTTCATCGGAGGTTTCATGTCGGTTTCGATCCTGAGTTGTGTTTTTAAACTGACGCCAGTTTAGCGAAGGCGTCAGACGCCACATGGCGCATGGAACGAAACAAATCGGCTCACAGCGTAAAACTGCATAATCTTCGGGTTCTGCGGTATTCGCGTAAATACGATCCACCAAGTGAAGGCAAAGTACCTCGAGGCAGCGATATACCTGTTGCCGCTGACTGAAAATTGACCCAATAATGGACTGAACCCCTCGGATTGGATCAAGGCCACGGGAGGAAGTGATACGCTTGTCGAGCCTTCTCAGGAGGAGCGACATCATGTCAGCAAGAGGACCTTACCGGCGGCATAGCCCGCAATTTAACATCCAACTTTGCACGGATAGCTATTCAATCCTCACAGGGGAAAGAGTAAACAACGTACAGCGGCTAATTTGCGAGTTGTTTACTTATTATCTGGAAATATCACAGTTAGCTAAAGATTTTGTCTATGGCATCGCCAGTTGTTTACATATTTTGGTATGCACAACCTTTTTGAATCGGACAAAGAAATTCTTGTAAAGTAAATTCACTTTTTTCTCTTCCTTGATTTATTGATTTTCAAGGGGAAAATGCTGAATCGACGCCTCCCAATTCGGTAAAGGATAGGGAGGTTTTTTTTCGGCCAGGGAAGTTGTAATGGTGCGGATTCGTACAAGCACGACTTTGACAAGATAGGAGCTCGTTTGAAAATTTGTATAAAGCCGACGGCAAGGATGGAAATGCCTTGCATAATTGCATCAACTTGACCGGCCAATCGAGCCATTCTTGTTTGCATCAATCTTGTCAAAGATTGAATCTACAAAAGCGGCTTCTGCTTTGGCATCTAATCACCCCGGTCGGCCGGAGATCGTGAACACAGATCAGGCTAGCCAGTTCGCTGCCCGTGAATTTGTACGGGTCGTCAAGGAACAAGGCCGCGTCATAATGATGACGACCACGAATTTTCTTCAGGTGAAAAACACTCTATTTTAAATATTGCAAATATTGCAAATATTAAAATCCCCAGCTTCGTGAAAAGACGTGGTTCATCGGCGGCCTGCCCTATCAGATAGATAGAATATATTAATTTTTCTATTGGATAGTGACGGAGTAGCATGGGTGGCATTGCTTCTTCCAGGCAGCTGCCTTGAACGGCCTGATTTAAGAGCAATTGCAGCTACCCAATTTACCTACCACAAAGGAGATTTCCCATGTCTACTGAAGCCAAGTGTCCATTCCACCAAGCCGGTGGCGGTACGACGAACAAAGACTGGTGGCCGAACCAGCTGCGCGTTGATCTGCTGAATCAGCATTCCAACAAATCGAACCCGTTGGGTGAGAAGTTTGATTACGCTGAAGAGTTTAACAAACTCGACTACAAGGCACTCAAGGCGGATCTGATCAAGCTCATGACCGACAGCCAGGACTGGTGGCCGGCCGACTTCGGCCACTATGGTCCGCAGTTCATCCGCATGGCCTGGCATTCCGCCGGCACCTACCGTACCCTCGACGGTCGAGGCGGCGGCGGTCGCGGACAGCAGCGTTTTGCGCCGCTCAACTCGTGGCCGGACAACGTCAATATCGACAAGTCCCGTCGCCTGTTGTGGCCGATCAAGAAGAAGTATGGCCAGAAAATCTCCTGGGCCGACCTTTTCATCCTGACCGGCAACGTGGCGCTGGAGTCCATGGGTTTCCGCACCTTCGGTTTCGCCGGCGGCCGCGAAGACGTGTGGGAACCGGATATGGACGTGAATTGGGGCGCCGAGACCACCTGGCTGGGGACCGACAAGCGTTTCCATGGTGACCGCGAACTGGACGACAACCTTGCGGCCACCCACATGGGCCTGATCTACGTGAACCCCGAAGGTCCGAACGCCAGCGGCGATTACATGGCTGCGGCCAAGGACATCCGCGCCACCTTCAGCCGCATGGCCATGGACGACGAGGAGATCGTTGCCTTGATCGCCGGCGGCCACACCTTCGGTAAAGCGCACGGCGCCGCGCCCGAATCGCACAAGGGCCCCGAACCTGAAGGCGCGCCGCTCGAGGCGCAGGGCCTTGGCTGGAATAGCAACTTTGGGCAGCGGCACGGCAAAGATACCGTCTCCAGCGGGCTGGAAGTGACCTGGACCAAGACCCCGGCGCTGTGGAGCAACAATTTTTTCGAAAACCTGTTCAAGTACGACTGGGAACTCACCCATTCGCCAGCCGGCGCCAAACAGTGGGTGGCCAAGGATGCCGAGGACATCATTCCCGACGCGCATGTGCAAGGCAAGTTCCACAAGCCCACCATGCTGACCACCGACCTGACCCTGCGTTTCGATCCGGAGTTCGGCAAGATTTCCAAGCGCTTCCATGAAGACCCGCAAGCCTTTGCAGAAGCTTTTGCACGCGCCTGGTTCAAGCTGACGCACCGTGACATGGGGCCGAAAGCACGTTACCTCGGCCCGGAAGTTCCGAAGGAAGATCTGATCTGGCAAGATCCGTTGCCGGCTGCAACGCACCAGCCAACACCGGCCGACATTGCCGACATCAAGGCCAGGATCGCGGCCTCCGGTCTATCGGTGAGCGAGCTAGTATCGGTGGCCTGGGCATCCGCCTCCACCTTCCGTGGCGGCGACAAACGTGGCGGCGCCAATGGCGCACGCTTGGCGCTCGCTCCCCAGAAGGATTGGGAAGTCAACGCGGTGGCGGTGAGTGTATTGCCAAAGCTGGTCGATATCCAGAAGACTTCGGGGAAGGCTTCGCTGGCTGACGTGATTGTGCTGGCCGGCAGCGTTGGGGTTGAACAGGCGGCCAAGGCAGGCGGCATCTCGATCGAGGTACCTTTCGCACCGGGTCGCACCGATGCCACGCAGGCGCAGACGGATGTCGAGGCCTTCGCCGTGCTGGAACCGGTCGCCGACGGCTTCCGCAACTACAAGAAGGGCAAGATCGGCGCTGCGACCGAAGCTTTGCTGGTCGACCGCGCCCAGTTGCTGACGCTGACCGCACCGGAGTTCACGACCTTGGTCGGCGGCCTGCGGGTACTCGGCGCCAACTTTGATGGCGGCAAGCACGGCGTGTTCACCGACCAGGTCGGCGTGCTCAGCAATGACTTCTTCGCCAATCTTCTGGACATGGACCTGGAGTGGCAAGCCGTAGACAGCGAGGCCGAATTGTTCGAAGGACGTGATCGCAAGACCGGTGCGGTCAAGTACACAGGCACCCGCAACGATCTGATCTTCGGTTCCAACTCGGTGCTGCGGGCTTATGCCGAAGTCTATGCCGGTGTAGACGCCAAGGAGAAGTTTGTCAAGGACTTCGTCGCGGCTTGGGTCAAGGTCATGAACGCAGACCGTTTCGATATCGCTTAATACCAACTGCGAGGGGCCAAGCTTGTTAAAGAACCAGCTTGGCCCGTTGCGCCAGCGTCGCCACGCACCGGAGACGCTGGTTCTTCAACAAATAATGCTGCCAATTTGTTTTTCAAACTTTTCACCGATCAGCCCTCGGTCAATTGCTCAATCTACGCGATCTCATTGTGGGTCCGCGCCTTGAAAAAACTGCAGGTCGAGTCCTTCTAGGTTCAATTGCTCGCTAATGGTTATCGCCCTGAAGTTGATTGAGGAAGCGCTTGCATTTTTCGACGTATCCACTACTCCAGTAGTGGAGGCCGAATCAAAAGGCTATCTGACTTTGTCTGTTTGCATCTGCCATTGCCGGATATCCGGAGCACGCGGTCCGGCAAATGTGGACGATGGGGAAGTGCTGGCCGTGACGTACGATTGTGGCAGAGCTGTGTCTGCGGATCGGCTGATAGCCGACAGCATCTTGATGGCTGGTTGCGGTTCGGCGGCAAGACCGGCACCGGCCGTTGTTACGTGTTATCTACATACCCGAGGGAAGATATCCAGGGATATGAAAACAGGGAAACCGGGCATGTAAAACAACGTATGCAGATTCTAAAATCCGTGGTTCCAGGCGCGACTGGCGCGCTTGACAGCAGGAACGATACTGTAGCCACCGCGCCGATAGTAGCGATACAGATGCATGAATGTTCTCATGTTTTAACTCACGTAGTCAGAGGCAACAAATAATCAATCGGCTTGAGAGAGGCATCAAGTCCTGCATACCATCTTCATGAAATTGTGTGACAAAAAGATGACAAGGCAAAAATTTCTGAACCCGCCGCCATGCGCTGGAATCCTGTTTGACCGGGCATCGCGCCGTCTTCCATAGAGGCTAAGCAAAGCATATGGCATATTCAATGTTGCATTGGCAAACAATTGTTAAATCACACAACAGTCAGTTTTACGCCACAAACCGGATATCGTAGAAGTGCGTTTGCTGACGGCCAAGAGGCGCATCGCCGCTGTCGGCCTAGCCGGCAACCAGCACCAGCCGGCGCACCAGGGACGGATAGCGGGCCGCAGTCGCAGCGGCGACCACCGCTCCCAGTGAATCTCCCAGCAAATCAACCGGTCCGTCCGCAGCATGGCGAATCGTACCGGCAATCTGTTCCACCAGGATATCAAGCGTCAGGTCGCCTGGCGGAATGGTGGAGTTGCCGCAGCCGGCGTAATCAGGGCTGATCACCTGGCGCTGATCGGTAAAGCGTTCGACCACGTGGCCGAAGTTTGCCTGGGTGCCGATGCTCGTTCCGTGGACCAGGACCAGTCCCGGCCCTGTGCCGGATGTCGTATAGTGGACTGTGGTTCCTGCAACCGAAATCGTAGACATGGATGGATTTCTTTCGTTGGAAATGAATAGGAAAAAATCCGACTGAAGCGAAATGCCAGACGTCATGCTGCTGTGAATCGCAACGTCAACAGGTCATGAATTATAGTACGTGGGCCCGGCCCGGTTTGTTAAAGCCATGAGATGTATTAGATCAAATGCTGGCGATCAGAAAATTCAATTTCCGAAAACATGCGCGATTCACCCCTGTCGGTATTCCTCATCTTCCTGCGGCTTGGCCTGACATCGTTTGGCGGGCCGGTCGCGCATCTCGGCTATTTCCGGGCGGAGTTCGTAGTGCGGCGCCAATGGCTGGCGGAGTCGGCCTACGCGGATCTGGTCGCACTCTGCCAGTTGCTTCCAGGTCCGGCCAGCAGCCAGGTCGGCATTGCGCTGGGCCTGACTCGGGCCGGATACGTCGGCGGTATTGCAGCATGGCTGGGATTTACGATGCCATCGGCGCTAGCGCTCATCATTTTTGGCCTCTTCGTCAGCCATGTGGACGCCGGCTCGGTAGGCGGCTGGCTGCACGGTTTGAAGATTGTCGCGGTTGCGGTTGTGGCGCAAGCGCTATGGGGTATGGCGCGAACGCTGACGCCGGACGTAAAAAGAGCTTCCATCGCATTGATAGCGGCATGCATCGCCACTGTCCTGCCCAATGCCTTTGGTCAGATCGGCGTCATTCTGGCAGCGGGGATCGTTGGCGCGCTGTTTCTGAAGACTGCGCCGGTTGCGCTGGCAGAATTTCCCGTCACGAACATCAGCCGGCGCGCCGGCATCTCGGCAATTGTTCTGTGCCTGGCATTGCTGGCGGCGCTGCCATTACTGGCAGAGATTTCCGGACGCTACGTCGTCGAACTGTTCAACGTCTTCTTCCGGGTCGGCGCGATGGTGTTCGGCGGCGGCCATGTTGTGCTGCCATTGTTGCAGTCGGAAGTCGTGCCCAGAGGCTGGGTCTCGAATGATTTATTCCTCGCGGGATATGGCGCCGCCCAAGCTGTCTCCGGACCTCTGTTTACCTTTGCAGCCTATCTCGGCAGCGCCTCTTCCATGACGCCGAACGGCTGGCTGGGCGGGATGGTCGCCGTCGTGGCGATTTTCCTCCCCTCGTTTTTGCTGGTCTGCGGCGCGCTGCCATTCCTGGAAGCGTTGCGGCGGCACCAAGGCGCCAGACGGGCTTTGACAGGCATTAACGCCGCTGTGGTCGGACTGCTGCTTGCCGCGTTTTACAACCCGGTCTGGACCAGCGCCATTCTGCGGCCGGCAGACTTCGGTCTTGCTACGCTGGGGTTTCTCTTGCTGGTGGTCTGGAAATGGCCGTCCTGGCTGGTGGTTGCATTGACGGCGCTCGCTGCGACCCTGTTCTAAGAGGCTATTGCAAAATTAACCTGGCGTTGTTGCGCCTCCTAGCCGTACTACTCGTACTGTCTTCATCGGCGCGCCTAGCCATCTTAATTTTGCAACAGCCTCTAAGACACTCTCCGCTTCGGGCTTGAATTCATCACCGGACCTATCACTTTCAACAGTATTTTTTCTTCCTGCATACGACTAGGATGAGCTTCTGATTTCCGCGCGGAAATAAATTTGCGCTGTTGTATCACCTGGATGACGGCCAATTCAAGACAGCATGATTTTAAGGAGTTTTTGTAACTTGCGTCTGGAAGGCCGCAACAGTCGCAGGTATCCGAACAAGCGGTCATCATAAGGGTGAATATCATGACAACAGAAATTGTCGGTGGTTGGAGTTCCTTTGACTATGAATTAACCAGCGCTGCGAAAGCCGTGTTCAAGGAAGCGCTGGAAGGTTTTGTCGGCGTGAGTTACGTGCCGTCCGCCTTTGCGACGCAAGTCGTTGCCGGTACAAATTACTGTTTCCTGACCACCGGTGAAGTCAGTGTGCCTAATGCGCCCCGTTTCCCGGCCTTGGTGTATATCTTTAAACCACTAACAGGGAAAGCGCACATCAGCGAGATCACCAGAATCAAGCCTTGATGAGACCTGTGCTGTAAAGATAGCGGGCAGAAAACAGGCTACGCTCCCGGCAAGCTGCGGTTACCGGGGGCGCTACATGGGTGGCTGATTGTGAGCATTCCAGTTTCAGCCATGTTGCAGAAGTAGTTCGCTTGCCTGATATGAGCGGCGCCTCCGGCGAAATCTCATTCAAATCCCCGAATCCCGCTGCCGTTAAAGCTCGGCAGTTTCCAATGGAAGCGCATGGCCAGCAGACGGAACACGAAACCGATGCCGATGGCGGCCAGGGGCGCGACGCTCGGATCGACATTCCACCATAGCAGGCCGACATACAAGGCGCCGGTGAACAGCGCAATGGTGGCGTACAGTTCGCGTTGCAGCACCAGTGGAATCTCGTTGCACAACACATCCCGCAACAAGCCGCCGAAGACGCCGGTAATCATGCCGGCCAGGATCACGATGCCTGGAACCATGTCGTTGGCGCGGGCGATATCGCAGCCGATCACGCTGAACGCCACCAGGCCGAGGCCGTCGACCACCAGGAACACGCTGCGCAAATGATGCAGGAAGCGCGCCACCAGTGCCGTGACGATGGCGGCGCCGATGGTGAATAGCAGGTACTCCGGATGGGCGATCCAGCCCAGCGGATAATTTCCCAGCAAGACATCGCGGATGGTGCCGCCACCCAGTGCGGTGATGGTGCCGACCACGCAGATGCCGAACAGGTCCATGTCGCGCCGCATGCCCATGATGGCTCCAGACATGGCTTCCGCGACGATCGCAATCAGATAGATGGTATGCAGCAGCATGGCGCTAATCTCCGGAAGAAAATAATTTCAGAACCTGTTCGCGTTCTTGCGCCGCGTTCAAGACGTCTTTTTCAATCGCCAGGTCAGTGCTGCCGTCGGCCTGACATTTGAGCTTGCTGTGGATGAAGGGATTGCTGTCTGCCACGCAACTGCCTTTCAGATACTCGGCATAGACGTAGTCGCCATCGTATACGCTGAGTCCTGCCGGTTCTTCTTGTGCACGTTCACTGCGGTCCTTCAGGGCGACTTGCATGTAGCGGCCCCAGATCGGCAACGCTGCTACGCCGCCGGTGGTGTTGCCCAGCGATTTAGGCTGATCATAGCCCAGCCAGACCACCGACACCACGCCCGATGAGTAACCGGCGAACCAGGCGTCGTAAGCATTGTTGGAGGTGCCGGTTTTTCCTGCCGCATCGCTGCGCCCGAGCACCTTGGCCCCGTGGCCGGTGCCGGACTTGACCACGTCTTGCAGCATGCTGTCCATGACGTAGGCATTGCGGGCCGAGACGATCTTTTTCCCGGGAGTTTTGCGCGCTGTATCGGCAAACAGCACCTGGCCGGAACGGTCGCGGATTTCCTTGATCAGCCGCGGCGTCTGGGAATAGCCACCGTTGGCGAACACGGCATAGGATTGCGCCAGTTGCAACGGGGTGACCGCGCCGGCTCCCAGCGCCAGCGGCAGCGAGACAGGATTACGCTCGGACAGAAAGCCGAACTGTGTCGCAAATTCCTGGACATAAGCCGCGCCTGCCGCTTGCATCAGGCTCACCGCCACCAGGTTCTTCGAGCGCATCAGGCCGCGCCTGACGGTGATGAAGCCTTCATAGTTGTTACCGTAGTTGCGTGGCCGCCAGGCGCGGGCGCCGGTGTCTTGCGGCAGCAGCACGCGCTGGGTGTCATCGACCATGGTGCCAGGGAAATAGCCTTTTTCCAACGCCGCCGAATAGACGAAAGGCTTGAAACTAGAACCAGGCTGGCGATATGCCTGCAGTGCGTGATCGAAGGGATTGCGGAAAAAATCGAAGCCGCCCGCCAGCGCCAGGATGTCGCCGTTCCGGGCGTCGACGGAAATCAGCGCGCCCTCCATTTCCGGGGTCTGGCTCAGCAACCAGCGGTCGGCATTGTCACGGTAGACCCGGATCACGGAACCGGCAGCGATGCTGCGTTTGCCGCTGGCGGGTAATTTGGCCCAGCCGCCGGCGATGCGCGGATCGATGGCGCTGATCTGAAATGCCTGGCCGTTGCGTAAAGTGGCGTTGATCAGCTTTGGCGATATGGCGGTGACGATTGCGGCACGGATTTCACCACTGTCGGGATAGGGTTGCAGCAGGCTGGCGGTTTCGGCGTTGTCGCTTGCGGCAAGCTGCGCCTCCGGACCACGATAACCGCGGCGCCCCTGCGCATCCAGCAATCCGGAACGCAAGTGTTTGTCTGCCGCCAGTTGCGATTCCATCTGGATGGTGGTGGTGACATCCAATCCCATGGTATACGCACGCTCCTGATACAGTTGCATCACCATCTGCCTTGCTTCCTCAACTGCGTAGGCGGCTTCCCGTACCGACGGATTGCGGCTGGCATTGATCGCCAGTTTTTCCGCCGCAGCCTGTTGAAAACTCTCTTGATTGATATAGCCGAGTTCCAGCATGCGCTGCAAAATATAGTGTTGACGGATGGTTGCGCGCTGTGGGTTGGCTACAGGATTGTAGGCAGATGGCGCTTTCGGCAAGCCGGCCAGCATGGCCGCTTCGGCGACGCTGATCTGCTGCAGCGGCTTGTCGAAATAGATGTTCGACGCCGCAGCGAATCCATACGAACGTTCGCCGAGGTAGATCTGGTTCATGTATAGCTCAAGCAGCTTGTCCTTGCTGTATTGCTGTTCCAGTTTGTACGAAAGCAGTATTTCCTTCACTTTGCGCTGCACGGTTTTTTCACGCGTCAGAAAGAAGCCGCGCGCTACCTGCATGGTAATCGTGCTGGCGCCTTGCGCGTGCTGGCCGGTCACCAGGTTGGCGAAGGTGGCGCGCAGCAGGCCGAAGAAATCGACCGCGCCGTGTTCGTAGAAACGGGCGTCTTCAATGGCGAGCAACGCTTGCCGCATCACCAGCGGAATCTGCCCGATGGGAACAAATTCGCGGCGCTCTTCGCCATATTCCGCTAGCAAGATTCCTTCGCTGGAGTAAATCCGCAATGGCAGCGCCGGATTATATCGGGCCAGATGGTCGACTGCAGGGAGTTGTTGCCAGGCTTGGCGCAGCCAGTAACCACCGGCCAGGCTGGCGGCCAGCATCAGGCCGATGGCGAAGCCGAGAATGAATTTGAGGCGGCGGGTAGTGCCGGATTTTTCTTTCGTGGCGGGTTGCCGCATGGTCGCTCCTGTTGATATGACACACGAATCTTTGGCGGATGCGGGGTGCGACAGACTGATGAGCGGTTATTGTGAAGGCAGCAAGAGTTATAATTAATAAAATTAAGCATTATTAAGTAGTCATAAATATTTCTAATGTAAGGATGGCGCGGATGAATCTGAATCCCAAGCACACCGAGGCGTTCCGGGCCGTGATTGAAACCGGCAGCTTTGAACAGGCGGCCCTGCGGCTGCATCTGACAGCTCCGGCCATTTCCCAGCGCGTACGCGCGCTCGAAAGCCAGCTTGGTAATGCCTTGGTGGTGCGCAGCCGTCCGGCGCGCGCGACCCGCATGGGACAGCGGCTGATGCAATACCTGAAACGGGCAAAATTGCTGGAGACCGATTTGGCGGCGGAACTGGCGGTGGAGCAGGATGCGCCGCTAACCCTGGTGCTGGCGTTGAATGCCGATTCGATCGGTACCTGGTTTTTCCCGGCATTGTCAGACGTGTTGATACGTGAACGCGTGCTGCTGGACCTGACTGTCGAGGATCAGGATCACACCTATTCCTTGCTGGAGACCGGCCTGGCAATCGGCTGCATCAGCACGGAATCGAAACCGATGCGCGGCTGTTCCGCCGAGTTGCTGGGTGTCATGCGCTATTGGCTGGTGGCGGCGGAAACGTTCCGCGAGCGCTGGTTCGCCGACGGCCTGACGCGCAAGGCCGCGCGCAGCGCACCGGTGGTGGCCTACACCCATAAAGACACTTTGCAGTCTTCGTTCTTGCTCAGCAAGCTGGGATTGCCCGAGGGCGCCTATCCCTGCCATTACGTGCCGGGAGCGGCGTCGCATTTCAATGCAATCCGTTATGGGCTGGGTTATGGCATGGTGCCTGAGTTGTTGCTCAAGGCTGCCGGCAAGAAGGGTGAAATGATCCATCTGGCGCCGACCCGGCCGTTAGAGCTGGAACTGTACTGGCACACCTGGAAGGTGCAATCGCCGCGCATGGAAAACCTGTCGCGTCAGATCATTGCGGCGGCCCGGAAAATCCTCAAATGATCTGTCCGCAGTAATTGGAAGGGACGCCTAGCCGTACGAATTTCACCCTCCGATGCAGTTGTCGAGACAGTAATTTCCCATCCTCATGCAACGCATAAAGATATGTAAATACATCAGTTTCTATTGCTGCATGGATATTGTATTCTCATCTCCCATTAAAGAACGAAACAGTTCTTTACAAAAGAAAACATGGGAAGGAAGACGTATACATGCAGAGATTCAAAACCTGGCCGGCGCGTTCCGCGCTGTCGTTAATGATCGCTTATGGCGTTCCAAGCCTCTATCACGCGGCATATGCACAAACGGCGCAGCCGGCCCCGGCAGCAGATGACACGGCAGCGGCTTCCGCCAGCGACAACAAGCAGATATTTGTCACCGGTTCCCGCATTCCTCGCGCCGGCAAGGAAGGTCCGACCAGCGTTACCGTGATTACCGGCGCGGATATCGAGAAGCAGGGGTACCGCAACGTCTTCGATGCGCTCAGCGCGCAAACGCAAAACACCGGCATGACGCAGGGCGCCGACTATGGCAATACCTTCACGCCCGCGGCGAATACCATCAGCTTGCGGGGCCTCGGGCCCAATCACACGCTGATCCTGGTGAACGGCCGCCGCGTGGCCGACTATCCGGTGGCGTATGACGGCTCCGTCAATTTCGTCAACCTGGCGAATATTCCGTCCGCATTGGTCGACCGCATCGAGATATTGAACGGCGGCGCCTCGGCGGTCTATGGCTCCGACGCGATTGCCGGTGTGGTCAATGTCATTTTGAAGAAGAAAGCCAGCGGCTTCGATCTGAATGTCAAGGCTGGCGGCACGCAAGACGGCGGCGGCTCTAACCAGCGGATCCAGTTCACCGGCGGTGGCAGTAGCGGTGATCTGAGCGGCGTGTTCGGCATCGAGCTGAGCCGTACCCAGCCGATCTGGAGCCGCCAGCGCGATTTCATGTCCTCCACCTCCTCTGATGGTGTCGCTTTGCCGACGCGCGTGCTTTCGCGCCAGAACGTCGACAGCGGCAAGTATCTGGATCCCGGCGCAACTTGCACGCAGCTGGGCAACCTGTTCTACGACAGCCTCGTCAGGGTGCAGTCGAAAAGCGGTCCGTACTGCGGCAGCGGCAAGGCGCAGCCGGCATTCTGGACCACCATGACCCAGAACGAGAGTGAAAACCTGTTCGGCAGCCTGACTTATCAGCTGACTCCCAAGACAGAGATATTCAGCGACCTGATGCTGGGATTTAACACCACCCAAAACAATACGCGCGGCCCGAGCTGGACTTCCGAAGCGGTCAGCAACAGTTATTTCTTCAATCAGAATACTGGCAACAACGAGAGCTGGTATCGCCGTATTTCACCGGAAGAAATCGGCGGAGCGACGCGTTATAACCGTAAATGGAACGATGTCGCCGGCAACTGGACGATAGGCGTCCGTGGCGATATTCCTGGCACCAATAGCTGGAACTACGAAGCGGCCTATAATATTTCCGCGTACACCAGCCGCAAGACCACGCCTATGCTGCTGAACAACGTCGACAGCTTTTTCCTTGGCCCGCGGCTTGGCTACAATGCCGATGGCGTCGCCATCTACGCGCCCAATCCCGGCAGGCTGTCCCAGCCGTTGACGCCGGACGAGTTCAACTCGATCACCGGAGAAGGCATCAGCCGCGACAAGTCATGGACCCAGACCTTGAGCCTGAGCGCCAACGGCGAACTGTTCAATTTGCCGGCAGGGCCGGTGCGCCTGGCCGCCGTGACCGAATTCGGCAACCAGGGTTTCAGCAGCACCCCGGATCCGCAAATCAACCAGGGCGTGTTTTATAACCAGTCCGCAGCCAATGGCGCCAGTGGATCGCGCAAGCGCTATGCCCTGGGCTCGGAATTGAATATCCCGCTGCTCAAGGAATTGACAGCAACCGTGGCCGGGCGTTATGACGAGTACAATTTCGCCGGCCGCAACGACGGCAAGTTCACCTACAACACCGGGCTCGAGTTCCGTCCTGCCAAGACGCTGCTGTTTCGAGGAAACTACGCCACTAGTTTCCGCGCGCCCGACATGAACTATATCTACTCGTCGACGACGCGCGGCTATTATTCAGCGACCACCGATTACTACCGTTGCCAGGCCGCCGGCCAGCCTTTGGCTGGATGCGACTACAATAATTATTCGCCTGGCGCCAATTACATCCAGACCGGCAGCAAGGACTTGAAATCGGAGAATGCGAAATCCTGGAGTTACGGCGTGGTCTGGTCGCCAAGTTCCGACTTTGACGTATCCGCAGATTTCTGGCGCATCCAGATCGATAACCTGGTGACCAATCTCGATCCCGATATCATCCTGCACAATGAAGCCAACTGCCGCGCCGGCCAGCTGGATATCAATTCGCCGATCTGCGTCGACGCCCTGTCGCGCGTGATACGCAATCCCGCCAATGCGATCTACCAGCCGAATGCGATTCAGAATATCCTGGTGAACCCGATCAATGCCGCGTCGGAACGCACCAGCGGCCTGGATTTCAGCGGTAAATGGCGCATCAAGGGTGGTGGCGTCGGCGATTTCCTGCTGAAGGCGAACTACACCAAGGTGCTCAGCCACCATTACCGGCAGTTTGCTTCCGATCCGGACCAGGATCTGCTGAACTCACTGACCAATCCGGACTGGGGTTCCAAGGTCAACGCCAGCGTCACCTGGCTGCGCGGCCCATGGACCAGCACGGCGCAAGTTACGCGTTACGGCAGCTTGCCTAGCGCCGACCAGACCCGTCGCATCTCGCCGTTTGCGCTGGTCAACCTGAGCGCCAGCTATCAGATCAGCCCGCAGGCGTCGGTATCGCTGATCGTCAACAATGTGTTCAATTCGGTGAAACAAGACAACACCGCAGGTTGGCCGTATTATCCTACTGGTAACTACAATCCCTATGGCCGACAAGGCTGGCTGGAGTTTAATTATCATTTTGGCTCATAGAGCCTGACCGGTATTTATCCGACCGCAAAAGGGACGGCGCCGCGCCGCCCCTTTTGCGGTTTCACCATTTATACATGCACACGATGAAAATCCAATCTGCTACCGTTGCGCTCTTCGCCACCCTGATTTGCGCGACCGGAACGGCCCTGGCGCTACCCGCCGCCGGCCAAAAACCTGCCGCTGCAACAGCTGCAACAGCTGCAACAGCTGCTGCGGCCGACGGCATCAACTGGTATGAGGGCGACGTCGACGCCGCTTTCGCCTTTGCCAAGGCCAACAACAAACCGCTGTTCCTGTATTGGGGCGCGACCTGGTGCCCGCCTTGCAATCAAGTCAAGGCAACCATATTCAACCGCCAGGGCTTTATCGAGCGCTCGCGGTTTTTTGTCCCGGTGCATATCGATGGCGATAGCGCCGGTGCGCAAAAACTCGGCGAGCGTTTCAAGGTGCGCGGCTATCCGACCATGATCCTGTTCAAGCCGGACGGCACGGAAATCACCCGCCTGCCGGGCGAGGTTGATGCCGAACGCTATCTGCAGACGCTGACGCTGGGTATCAGCGCCAACCGCCCGGTGCGGCAAACCTTGCAAGCGGCGCTGGCCGGCGGCAAGCTGACGGCCGACGAATGGCGCTTGCTGGCGTACTACTCGTGGGATACCGATGAACAGCAACTGGTCAGCGGCAAGGATTTGCCGGCGACCTTGAAGCGTTTGGCGGCGGCCGGTCCGGCGGGCGATATCGCCAATCGCCTGGCCTTGAGCGCGTTGGTGGCGGCTGCCACTGCGAGGCCGGGCGAGGCCGGCGCGGTTGATAAAACCGCAGCAGCTGCGTTATTGAACAAAACGCTGGGCGATGTCCGCAGCGCGCGTGAAAACATGGATATATTGACCAACTATCCGGCCGAACTGGTGCAACTGGCAAGCGATCCTAAAACGGCGGCGCGCACCAAATTGCTGGCGGCCTCCAACCTGGCCATGCAACGCCTGTCGATCGACGCCACCTTGTCCAAGACTGACCGGCTGTCGGCGCTGGCGGCGCAGGTATCGCTGGCGCGCATAGATAATCCGGACGGCGCCTT
This sequence comes from Collimonas sp., assembly GCF_039923675.1. Lineage (GTDB taxonomy): Bacteria > Pseudomonadota > Gammaproteobacteria > Burkholderiales > Burkholderiaceae_D > Collimonas. The sequence continues at coordinate 32,709 of NZ_JBDTCG010000096.1, read as the reverse complement.
GTCGCCGGCGTTGATCAAGGAAGTACGGCAAAAAGTGGCGCAGGCCGACAGCGCCACCACTGATGCCTTCGAACGGCAATCGGTGATCAATACCGCTGCCCATGCCTTGAGCGACGCCGGTCTGCTGGACGATTCGGACAGCTTGCTGAAAGCCGAACTGAAGCGCTCGCATGCGCCTTACTATTTCATGCTCAGCCTGGCGTCGAATGCCAGGAAACGCGGTGACAAAGGCGCGGCGATCAACTGGTACGAGCAAGCCTATCAGGCCGCGCAAGGACCGGCGACACGTCTGCAATGGGGCGTTGCGTATCTGTCCGGATTGCTGGAACTGGCGCCGCAAGACGAAGCGCGCGTCGAGAAGGTCGCGCATGGCGTGTTCCAGGAACTTGGCGGCACCCAGAACGCGTTTTATGAACGCAACCGTTCGGCGCTGGAACGCCTCGGGCAAAAACTCACGGCCTGGAATAGCGGCGGCACCCACCAGGCCGCTTTGGGCCGTTTGCGCGGCCAGTTGGACAGCGTATGCGTCAAGCTGCCGACGGCAGACGGCCAACGCGCCACTTGCCAGGGCTTGTTGAGTCCGACCCGAGCGTAGCCTCTAACCCAAGGTGGAAGAATCGCTAAAGGAGGGATGAATCGGGGTAAATGGGTTACGCTAGCGGCACTTGTTTGCAACCGAGTGCTGCAACTTTCCCATTTACCTGACCAGACCCCTCGACCATGATTATTGTCCACCATCTCAACAATTCCCGTTCGCAGCGCGTGCTCTGGCTGCTCGAAGAGCTGGGGCTGGCCTATGAGATCAAGCCTTACCAGCGCGACCCCAAAACCATGCTGGCGCCGCTGGCGCTAAAGGCGGTGCATCCTCTCGGCAAATCGCCGGTGATCACGGATGGCGACAACACGATTGCCGAATCGGGTGCGATTATCGAATACCTGGTGCAGAAATACGGCTACGGCCGCCTGATTCCTGCTGCCGACAGCAAGGATCGCCTGCGCTATACCTACTGGCTGCATTACGCCGAAGGATCTGCCATGCCGCCATTGCTGATGAAGCTGATCTTCGGCCGCCTGGGACTGCCACCGATGCCTGCGTTGCTGCGGCCTGTGGCGCGCATGATTTCGAAGGGTGTGCAGCGCAGCTATATCGATCCGCAACTCAAGACGCATATGGATTTCATGGAAGGCGAGCTGGGCAAATCGACCTGGTTTGCGGGCGAGGAATTCAGCGCCGCCGATATCCAGATCAGCTTTCCGCTGGAAGCCTTTCAGTCGCGTGGCGGCCTCGGCGCCAACTATCCGCGCCTGCTAGATTTCTTGCAGCGCATTCACGCCCGGCCTGCCTATCTGCGCGCGATCGAAAGAGGCGGCAAGTACGATTTATTGAAATAGTCCCGGCGGCTGCGCGCTCGACGCGCACTCCCTCTCCAATCACAGTAGAATTGCGTCATATGGCTCGGATAAAAATCTCCGGGCCGAGCGCAACTGATACCGCTACGGAGAGTCAATGTTCCCCACTGAGCAATTCACCGATCCCCACGCAGCCGTCGAGCGCGTGCGTGAAATTTACGAGCACAACACCGCTTTGCTGCGGGAGGCTTTCAAGCGATTTTCCAACGGCGAAGTGATGCCGGAACGGATCCGTGCCTGCTATCCGTTCGTGCGCGTCACCACCGAATTCAATACCCGTGCCGATACCCGCCATTCGTTTGGTTTCGTCTCCGGCCCAGGCGTCTATGAAACCACGCTGACGCGGCCTTCGCTCTACACCAATTATCTGGTCAGCCAGTTCAAGCTGTTGCGCGATAATCACGACGTGCCGCTGGAAATCGGCGTCAGCGAGATGCCGATTCCGGTGCATTTCGCCTTCCCCGAGGGGATCCACGTCGAGGGCACGCTTGATCCTGATCATCTGCGCACGCTGCCGGATGTCTTCGACCTGCCGAACCTGGCCACCATGGATGACCGTATCGTCAACGGCACGTTTGAAGAATTGCCGGGCGATCCGCATCCGCTGGCCCTGTTCACCGCACCGCGCGTCGATTATTCATTGCATCGGCTGAAGCACTACACAGCCACCTCGCCCGATCGCTTCCAGCGTTATGTGCTGTTCACCAATTACGCTTTCTACATCGACGAATTCATCCGCATGGGCCGCGAGCTGATGCAAGCCACCAGCGATCCGGAACAGCGCGCCTACCGCCAGCAATACTCGGCGTTTGTCGAACCGGGCGATCTCACTACCTGGAACGCCAACCTGGATGATCTGCCGTCCGACCGTTCTCTGACCGGTGTGGCGCCGGCGCGCCAGCCGCAGATGCCGGCCTATCATTTGCAGCGAGCCGACGGTTCCGGCATCACGCTGATCAATATCGGGGTAGGGCCATCGAACGCCAAAACCATCACTGATCACGTCGCGGTATTGCGTCCGCACGGCTGGATCATGCTGGGCCATTGCGCCGGTTTGTCGACGTCGCAGCGGATGGGCGATTATGTCCTGGCGCATGCCTACGTGCGCGACGACCATGTGCTGGATGACGATCTTCCATTGTGGGTGCCGGTACCGGCGCTGGCCGAGGTGCAACTGGCCTTGCAAGATGCCGTGGCCACCATTACCCAGCTAGAAGGCTACGAGCTGAAACGTATCATGCGCACCGGCACGGTGGCCTCGATCGATGACCGCAACTGGGAACTGCGCGATCATCGCAAGCCTTTGCTGCGGTTTAACCAAAGCCGCGCCATTGCGCTGGATATGGAGAGTGCGACTGTCGCCGCCAACGGCTTCCGTTTCCGGGTTCCCTACGGCACTTTGCTGTGTGTCTCGGACAAGCCGCTGCACGGCGAAATCAAATTGCCCGGCATGGCCAATCGTTTCTACGAACAGCGCGTCAACCAGCATCTGAAGATCGGCATCAAGGCGCTGGAACTGTTGCGCAACCAGGGCGTGGAACAACTGCACAGCCGCAAGCTGCGCAGCTTCAGCGAACCGGCGTTCCGTTAATCCTGCCATGCCAACGGCAATCAAGCACCGGCGCATCAATATCATCACCTTGGCCGCTGGCGAGGCAATCCTGGAACACTGCGGCAACGGTGACATTGCCCTGGTGCAGGACGATGACGGCTGGTGGGTGCATTTTGTCAGCGAGGATGGCGCGATCGACGGTTACGATGCCCCGTTCCCTTCGTATAACAAGGCGCTGTGGACCGCCAAGGCCGCGGCCGAGTTTGCCGCGGAGTGAGCTCAAGCGCGTTGTTGGCGGTCCTGCCGGAACATCACTCCCAGTAAGACGGCGCCGGCCAGCAGCGCGCATGCCGCCACGCATAACGACGAGGTAAAATTGCCGCTGCCATGGACCAGGCGCGTGGTCAGCGGCGGCCCGATGATCTGGCCTATGCCGTAGGTCGCAGTCAGCAATCCCATCAGGCTGCGCGCATGGTCGCCATGCAGGCGACGGGCATCACGCATCGCAAACAAGGTTATCGCGGTGAACGGCATGCCCAGCAAAATGCTGCCAAGCGCAAAGCCGGCGACGCTGGGCGACGCCACGCTGATCAATACGCCGCCTGCTTGCAACAGATAACAGGCAGACAGTAGCAAGCGATTATCCCAGTGTGCCGGCAACTTGGTTGCCAGCCAGGCGCCGACGGCGACGCAGATGCCAAACAAGGGCCAGAACAAGTCCGGCCAGCTGGAACCCGGCAAGGCCTGGCGCGCAATCACCGGCAGGAAAGTTGCCGTGATGATGTAGCCAAATCCAGCTAGTGCGTAAGCGATGGTCAGGCCGCGCGCCTGCCGTGCGATCTGTGCTGGCGGCAGCGTATGCGATGCAGGCGCAGGCGGGGGCAATGCGGCTGAAGATCCGGAAAACGTGCGCCAGGCCAGCGCCGTCAATATCAATGCCAGCAAGGCGTAGGTCAACCATCCATACGATGCCGTCCAGCCATGCGCCACCATCGCGCTGGTCGCCAGTCCGGTCAGCATGATGCCGAAGCCGGGGCCGCAATAAATGATGCCGCCCAGCGCAGGTGCGTGAAGTTGCGTCAGGCGTTGCAGGCACCAGCCGGAAGCGAAGACAAAGGTGCAGGCGCTGGCGATGCCAGCCAGCGTGCGCAACGCCAGCCACACCACCGGCGACTGGAATATCCCCATCCCCAGTGTCAGCAATACCGTGCTTGCCAAGCCAATCTTGATGAAGCCGGTGGCGCTGCCGCGCAACGCCATGCAGAGCAAGGCGCCGATAAAATAACCGAGGTAATTTGCCGTTGCCAGCCAGCCGCCTGCGGTCAGATCGATCACGCCGTCGTGCAGCATCATCGGCAGCAGCGGGGTGAAGGCGAAGCGGCCGATACCCATCGCTACCGCCATGGCCAGTGCGCCTGCCAGCGCCACGCGCGATGCTTCCTGCTTCTGTTCGGTGTTCATGACGATGGTTGTCGTAACGCCTTGCCGGTAATTATTCACTTTGTACCTTGCACCTTGTGCATCGTTAGCCTTAATAATTGATCGCGTGCGGCGTTTGCAATTCAGCCGCCAGCGTTGCCACCAATTGCGCTGCCGGCATCGGCCGTGTCATCGCCACGCCTTGGCCGGCCCACAAGGACATGAATTCCGGGCGCTGCATTTTAGCGGCGCTCTGACGGATTTCAGCGCTCAGCGCATTCTGGATCGGATAAGCCGGGAAGGCGCTTTCGTGCGGCCGCATTTGCTCCATGTAAGGATTGACGATGCCGCGCGCGTAGCGGCCGGAAAAACTGCGCGTCAGTCGGGTGCTGTCGTCGCGCGCGCTGGCCAGTTGCTCGCGCCAGGCCGGTGCGATTCCGGATTCCGGGCAAGCCAGGAAGGCGGTGCCCAACTGCGCCGCCTGCGCACCCAGCAGCAAGGCCGCTGCAATCCCGCGGCCATCCATGATGCCGCCGGCGGCGATGATCGGCAGTTTTACCGCTGCTGCGACTTGCGGGATCAATGTCATCAAGCCTACGCAGGATTGTTCGATATCGCCCAGGAATGTGGCGCGATGGCCGCCGGCTTCCGCGCCTTGCAGGCAAACGAAATCCGCGCCCGCCTGTTCCCACGCTTTGGCTTCGGCAACCGTGGTGGCGGTGCCGATCACTTTGCAACCTTTGGCTTGGAATTGCGCCACGGTGGCTGCATCGAGGATGCCAAAGGTGAAACTGATCACCGGCGGCGCGGCTTCCAGCAGGGCGGCCAATTGCTCTTTGAAATTCTCGCTGAATTTCTGCGGCTTGCTCGCCGGCCCCAAGCCGAGTGAGGTTCGGAACGGTTGCAACAGCGCTTGCGCTGCGGCGATTTCGGCATCGTCAGGCTGGCTTGTTTCCAGGATGAATAAATTGACGTTGAACGGCCACGTCGTCAGCGTGCGGATTTTCTTTACGACCTCGATGATTGCCGTCGGCGAGAGTAGGGTGGCGGCGAAAGAACCCAGCCCTCCTGCATTGCTGACCGCAGTGACCAGTTCAATCGGCGAGCCGCCGTTCATGGGACCTTGTACGATCGGATAGCGAATACCGAGCGCGGCGGCGAATGATGGCTGCGCTCCGTTTGCGCCGGTATCGGGATGCGTGGTGATGTGGGTGCTGGACATGCTAAAGCTCCTGATGGATGGCCGTCATGAGGCGAATGCGTTTTGATCGATATTGCGCTGAAGTTGACAGTATTCATCCTACCTTGACAGCATCATCCTGAAAAATGAATAATTAGAATGTTATCCATCTTAAAAAGAGATGATGTATGGATCTCCTATCCCTGGAAATTTTCCGCACCGTGGTGCGCGAGGGCGGCATTACTCGTGCTGCTGAGCAACTGCACCGGGTGCAGTCGAATGTCACGACCCGCATTCGCCAACTGGAAACCTCATTGGGCGTCAGCCTGTTTTCCCGCGACCACAAGCGCCTGGTGCTGACGCCCGCCGGCGAAACCCTGCTGGGCTACGCCGAACGCCTCCTGAACCTGGCTGGCGAAGCGCGCGAGGCGGTACAGCCGGCAGTGCCGCAAGGGCGCTTGCGCATCGGCTCTATGGAAAGCACCGCCGCCAGCCGCTTGCCTATCCCTTTGGCGCGCTTTCACCAGCAATGGCCAGCGGTGCAACTGGAACTCAGCACCGGCCCGACCCAGATGCTGATCGACCGGGTCCGCGCATACACGCTCGATGCCGCGCTGGTAGCCGGTCCACTGGATGATCCTTTATTGGTGGCGTTGCCGCTATACGCCGAAGAACTGGTGTTGCTAGCCGCACGCAGCCATCCGCCGATAAGCAGCCCGGACGATCTGCAAACCCGTACCCTGGTAGCTTTCGAACACGGCTGTGCCTACCGCCGCCACGCCGAAAACTGGCTAGCCTCAGGCAGCATCCCCGGCCGCCGCCCCGACCGCATCCTCGAACTTGGCTCCTACCACGCCATGCTAGCCTGCGTCGCCGCCGGCGCCGGCATCGCCCTGGCCCCGCGCTCGGTGCTAGAGCTGCACAATTGCACCGAAAGCCTGGCCATCTACCCCATCGGCCCCGCCGGCAACGTCCCCACCTACCTGATCCGCCGCCAAGACTACAGCTCCCCAGCCTTCGACGCCCTAAGCCAAATCCTCCAAGCCGAAGCATTAATTCGACTCTGACCCTAATTAATGCAATTTAATTGGGGTCAGAGTCGAATTAATTGGTAAAATCGGGACATCTTAAACTGCTCTCTATTTGCCATGGCTCGCCTTCCTCGTCTTGTTATTCCTAATCAGCCACATCACCTGATACAACGGGGTGTTGATAAGCAGGCTATTTTTCGGGAAATCGAAGATTATGTGAATTTTCTCGGGCGTTTGCGTGATGCGGCCAAGCAGTTCAAGGTGGCCATTCATGCGTATGTATTGATGACTAACCACATCCATTTGCTGGCGACGCCCAGCGATGCCGAGGGCTTGGCGCGGATGATGCAGTGGGTGGGGCGATTCTATGTGCCTTATTTCAACCAGAAATATGCGCGAGTGGGGACCTTGTGGCAAGGACGCTACAGGGCCACAGTGATAGATTCAGAGCGGTATTTCATGTTGTGCAGTTGCTACATCGATCAGAATCCGGTGCGTGGAGGCATCACTTCGACGGCTGGAGAGTACCCGTGGTCGAGCTATTTGCACCACGTTGGGATCAAATCCGACCCATTGGTGACAGACCATGCTTTGTATTGGGCCTTGGGTAACACGCCATTCGATCGCGAGGCTGCATATAAGGAAATGGCAGAGCAGGCGCTTACTTCGGATCAGGCGCGGCAGCTGATGGACGCCACCAACAAGGGCTGGCCGTTGGGCTCGGACAAATTCAAGGCCGGCCTGGAAAAGCAGGGCAATCTCAGAGTGCGGCCGGCCAGGCGCGGGCGACCATTCAAGCAGTCCCCTGATGCGGCCGCGGAGCCGGTGGAACTGGTCGCAAAAAAATAATAGAAATGACTTAAAAATATCATTTGCACTAAATTGACTCTGTCCCTATTTAATTTTGGTGCAAAAAACAGCTAAGTTAATTTGACTCTGACCCCATTTATTGTGATTGAAGTCTGAGAGCGTCTGCACTATTCTTAATATCCTTACTCTAAAAGTGGTGGAGCAACGTTATGCAAGCGCAAGGTTTATACGATCCGGCTAATGAACATGATGCCTGTGGCGTCGGTTTTATTGCACATATCAAAGGCAACAAGAGCCACTCGATCATTGAGCAAGGCCTGCTGATCCTGAAGAACCTGGATCACCGGGGCGCGGTCGGTGCGGATAAGCTGATGGGCGATGGCGCCGGGATACTGATCCAGGTGCCGGACCAGTATTACCGCGAAGAGATGGCGAAGCTGGGCGTGACCTTGCCGCCACCTGGCGAATTCGGGGTCGGTATGGTGTTCTTGCCAAAAGAGAACGCTTCGCGCATCGCGTGCGAACAGGAAATCGAACGCGCGGTGGTGGCTGAAGGCCAGGTCGTGCTGGGCTGGCGCGATGTGCCGGTCGATATCGAGATGCCGATGTCGCCCACCGTGCGCGACAAGGAACCGGTGATCCGCCAGATCTTTATCGGCCGCGGTCCGGACATCATGGTGACCGATGCGCTGGAGCGCAAACTGTATGTAATCCGCAAATCCTCCGGCCACGCGATTCAGGCTTTGAATCTGCTGCATGGCAAGGAATTTTTTGTGCCGTCGATGTCGGCCCGCACCGTGGTCTATAAAGGCTTGCTGCTGGCGGACCAGGTCGGCGTGTACTACAAAGACCTGCAAGATCCGCGCTGCCTGTCGGCGCTGGCGCTGGTGCATCAACGCTTCTCCACCAACACATTCCCAGAATGGCCGCTGGCCCACCCGTACCGCCTGTTGGCGCACAACGGCGAGATCAATACCGTCAAGGGTAACTTCAACTGGATGCGTGCGCGTGAAGGCGTGATGAAATCGCACGTGCTGGGCGACGATCTGAAAAAGCTGTTCCCGCTGATCTATGAAGGCCAGTCCGATACCGCCTGTTTCGACAACGTGCTTGAGCTGTTGCTGATGGCGGGCTATCCGATTGCGCAAGCGATGATGATGATGATTCCGGAAGCGTGGGAAAACCACACGACCATGGATGACAACCGCCGCGCTTTCTACGAATATCACGCGGCGATGATGGAGCCATGGGATGGTCCTGCAGCGATGGCGTTTACCGATGGCCGTCATATCGGCGGCACGCTCGACCGTAACGGCCTGCGTCCGGCGCGCTATATCGTGACCGATGACGACTTCGTGGTGATGGCGTCAGAATCCGGCGTGCTGCCGATTCCTGAATCCAAGATTATCCAGAAATGGCGTCTGCAGCCGGGCAAGATGTTCCTCATCGATCTCGACGCCGGCCGCATCATCGACGACAAGGAATTGAAAGACACGATCGCCAACGCCAAGCCATACAAACAATGGATCGAGTCGGTGCGGGTCAAGCTGGACGAGGTGAAATCGGAGCCGTCCGAATCCGGTTCGACCATTCCGCTGCTGGACCGCCAGCAGTTGTTCGGCTACACCCAGGAAGACATCAAGTTCCTGATGTCTCCGATGGCGGCGGCCGCCGAAGAAGCGATCGGTTCGATGGGCAACGACTCGCCGCTGGCGGTCATGTCCAACAAGAACAAGACGCTGTACCACTACTTCAAGCAGTTGTTCGCGCAAGTCACCAATCCGCCGATCGATCCGATCCGCGAAGCGATGGTGATGTCGCTGGTGTCCTTCATCGGACCGAAGCCGAACATGCTGGATACCAACAACATCAATCCGCCGATGCGGTTGGAAGTATCACAGCCTATTCTCAACTACGACGATATTGCCAAGCTGCGCAACATCGGCGCGCATACCGGCGGCAAGTTCAAGTCGCATGAGCTGAACATCTGCTATCCGGTCGCGTGGGGCAAGGAAGGCATCGAAGCGCGTCTGGCATCGCTGTGCGCCAAGGCGGTCGATGCGGTCAAGTCCGGCCACAACATCCTGATCATCTCGGACCGCAAGGTCGATGCAGAACAGGTAGCGATTCCGGCACTGCTGGCAACCTCGGCGATTCACCAGCATCTGGTGAGCAAGGGTCTGCGCACCTCGACCGGCCTGGTGGTCGAGACCGGTTCGGCGCGCGAGACGCATCACTTCGCACTGCTGGCCGGTTACGGCGCGGAAGCCATCCATCCCTACCTGGCGATGGATACGCTGACCGAACTGGCGCACGGCTTGCCAGGCGCATTGTCGCCGGAAAAAGCCATCTACAACTTCCAGAAAGCAGTCGGCAAGGGCTTGTTGAAAGTCATGTCGAAGATGGGTATTTCGACCTACATGTCGTATTGCGGCGCGCAGATTTTCGAAGCGATTGGTCTCAACAAGAGCATGACCCAGAAATACTTCAAGGGCACCGCTTCGAATGTGGAAGGCATCGGCGTGTTTGAAGTGGCGGAAGAAGCCTTGCGCCTGCATCGCGCTGCATTCGGCGACGATCCGGTGCTGGCCAACGCGCTCGACGCCGGCGGCGAATACGCCTTCCGTATCCGCGGTGAAGAACACATGTGGACGCCGGATGCGATCGCCAAGCTGCAGCATTCGACCCGTTCCAACAATTTCAACAGCTATAAAGAATACGCCCAGCTGATCAACGACCAGTCCAAGCGTCACATGACCTTGCGCGGTTTGTTTGAATTCAAGATCGATCCAAGCAAGGCGATCCCGCTGGACGAAGTCGAATCGGCCAAGGAAATCGTCAAGCGTTTCGCTACCGGCGCGATGTCGCTCGGTTCGATTTCGACCGAAGCGCATGCCACGCTGGCAGTGGCGATGAACCGCATCGGCGGCAAGTCGAACACCGGTGAAGGCGGCGAGGATGAGAACCGCTATCGCCAGGAGCTGAAGGGCATCCCGATCAAGCAAGGCGAGACATTGGCGTCGGTGATCGGCAAGGATCGCATCGAAGTCGATATCCCCCTGCAAGCGGGTGATTCGCTGCGTTCCAGGATCAAGCAAGTGGCGTCCGGACGTTTCGGCGTCACCGCTGAATACCTGATTTCCGCCGACCAGATCCAGATCAAGATGGCGCAAGGCGCGAAGCCGGGAGAGGGTGGTCAACTGCCAGGCCACAAGGTGTCTGAATACATCGCCAAACTGCGTTTCTCGGTGCCGGGCGTTGGCTTGATTTCGCCGCCGCCGCATCATGACATCTACTCGATCGAAGATCTGGCGCAGCTGATCCACGATTTGAAGAACGTCAATCCGCGTGCCTCGATTTCAGTCAAGCTGGTATCGGAAGTGGGCGTCGGCACGGTCGCCGCCGGCGTCGCCAAAGCCAAGTCGGATCACGTGGTGATCGCCGGCCATGACGGCGGTACCGGTGCTTCGCCGTTGTCGTCGATCAAGCATGCCGGTTCGCCATGGGAATTGGGCCTGGCGGAAACCCAGCAGACGCTGGTGCTGAACGGTTTGCGTAACCGTATCCGGGTGCAGGCTGACGGCCAGATGAAGACCGGCCGCGACGTCGTGATCGGCGCCTTGCTGGGCGCGGATGAATTCGGTTTTGCTACCGCACCACTGGTGGTGGAAGGCTGCATCATGATGCGCAAATGCCATTTGAATACTTGCCCGGTTGGCGTTGCCACGCAAGATCCTGTGCTGCGCGCCAAGTTCTCCGGAAAACCTGAACACGTGGTCAATTTCTTCTTCTTCATCGCCGAAGAAGTACGCCAGATCATGGCGCAACTGGGTATCCGCAGTTTCAACGAACTGATCGGCCGCGCCGATTTGCTCGACAAGTCGCGGGCGCTGACGCACTGGAAAGCGCAAGGTCTGGATTTCAGCCGCATTTTCTATCAGCCGGCATTGCCTGAAGGCGGCGTGTACTACCACACCGAAGAACAAGACCACGGCCTCGCCAAGGCGCTCGATCACAAGCTGATCGCGCAAGCCAAGGCGGCGTTGGATAAAGGCGAGCGGGTGTCGTTCATCTCGCCGATCCGCAACCTCAACCGCACTGTCGGCGCCATGCTGTCCGGCGAAGTGGCGAAAAAATACGGTCACGAAGGCTTGCCCGACGATACCATCCACATCCAGCTGCAGGGAACGGCTGGCCAGTCGGCTGGTGCCTTCCTGGCGCACGGGGTGACACTGGATCTGGTTGGCGAGGGTAACGACTATGTCGGCAAGGGTTTGTCGGGCGGTCGCATCATCGTCCGTCCGAACACTGAATTCCGCGGCCGCGCAGTCGACAATATCATCGCCGGCAACACGGTGCTGTATGGTGCGATTGCCGGTGAAGCCTTCCTCAACGGTGTCGCCGGCGAGCGTTTCGCGGTGCGTAATTCCGGCGCGATTGCGGTAGTGGAAGGCACCGGCGATCATGGTTGCGAATACATGACTGGCGGCACAGTGGTCGTGCTGGGCGATACCGGCCGTAACTTTGGCGCCGGCATGTCGGGCGGCCTGGCGTATGTCTACGATCCGGACGGCGCATTCGCTGCCCAATGCAATATGTCCATGGTCATCCTGGAACCGGTCTTGAGCCAAGGCGAGCAAGAAGCCACCATCGACAAGGCGATCTGGCACAGCACCACGCGCGGCGGTGAAATACAGGCGGATGAAGCCATCTTGAAGGGGCTGATCGAACGCCACTTCAAGTACACCGGCAGCACGCGTGCGCGCAATCTGCTGGATAACTGGGTGGTCTCGCGTAGCAAGTTCGTCAAGGTGTTCCCGACTGAGTACAAGCGGGCCTTGGGTGAATTGAATGCGGCGAAGAGCATTGCGCCAGCCAAGGAAAAAGTCGCCGCGTAGTCAGTTGAAGCAGGCAGCGGCAAAGTGCCTTTTAATAACTCCGTCATCCCCGCGAACGCGGGGATCCAGGCTACGGATCGCAAAATGGATTCCCGCGTTCGCGGGAATGACAAACCGGGTTATTCGAAGTCGGCTTAAACCAAGTAACAATAAGGAACGCCGCGATCGGCAAGATCCGGTCACGGTGTCTCCTGCAGCCAGGAATGTGAGTAGAAAATGGGAAAAGTAACAGGATTCATGGAATTTCAGCGGGTCGGCGAAACGTATGAAGCGCCGCAGGCACGCAAGAAACACTACAAGGAATTCATCCTCAGCCTGAGCAATGACGAGGCCAAGACGCAGGGCGCGCGCTGCATGGATTGCGGCATTCCATTTTGCAACAACGGCTGCCCGGTCAACAACATCATCCCCGACTGGAATGACCTGGTCTATCGCGGCGCGTATCACGAAGCGCTGGAGACCCTGCATTCGACCAACAACTTTCCGGAGTTCACCGGCCGCATCTGCCCGGCGCCATGCGAAAGCGCTTGTACCCTGGGTATCAACAGTGACCCGGTCGGCATCAAGTCGATCGAGCATTTCATTGTCGACAAGGGCTGGGAAAACGGCTGGATCGTGCCGCAGCCGCCATTGGTGAAAACCGGCAAGAAGGTTGCCGTGGTTGGTTCCGGTCCTGCCGGTCTGGCCGCAGCACAGCAGTTGGCGCGCATCGGCCACGATGTCACCGTGTTTGAAAAGAGCGATCGGGTCGGCGGCTTGCTGCGTTATGGCATCCCTGATTTCAAGATGGAAAAATCACATATCGACCGCCGCGTGGACCAGATGGAAGCGGAAGGCGTGACCTTCAGCACCGGCGTTCTGGTGGGCAAGGATTTTCCTTCCAATGTCAACAACTGGGCCAAGAAGACCATATCTCCGGAAGAGCTGAAAGCCGAGTTCGACGCCGTGGTGATTGCCGGCGGCGCCGAGCAACCGCGCGATTTGCCGGTGCCCGGGCGCGAGCTGAAGGGCGTCCATTTCGCGATGGATTTCCTGCCGCAGCAAAACAAGATCAATGCCGGCGACAAGGTCAAGGACCAGATCCTGGCGGGCGGCAAGCACGTAGTGGTGATCGGCGGCGGCGATACCGGTTCCGACTGCGTGGGCACCTCCAATCGCCAGGGCGCGGCATCGATCCAGCAGTTCGAACTGATGCCGCAACCGCCGGAACAGGAAAACAAGCCGCTGGTCTGGCCTTACTGGCCGACCAAGCTGCGCACTTCTTCGTCGCACGACGAAGGCTGCGATCGCGACTGGGCCGTGGCGACCAAGCGGCTGGAGGGCAAGAACGGCAAAGTTGAAAAACTGATCGCTGCGCGCGTCGAATGGAAAGATGGCAAGATGCAGGAAGTGCCGAATTCGGAATTCGAGATGAAGGCCGACCTGGTGTTCCTGGCGATGGGCTTTGTCTCGCCGGTGGCGCAAGTGCTGGAAGCGTTCGGTGTCGACAAGGATGCGCGTGGCAACGCCAAGGCGGCTACCGAAGGCGATGCCTGTTACAAGACATCGGTGGACAAGGTGTTCGCCGCCGGTGACATGCGCCGTGGCCAATCCTTGGTAGTATGGGCCATCCGTGAAGGCCGTCAATGCGCGCGCGCTGTGGACGAATTCCTGATGGGAGCTTCGGTCTTGCCGCGTTGATTTGGCAGTAAAGTATCAAGGGCTGGAGTTCACAGCCGCGATAGAAGAGTATGTCCGTGGCAAACCGGCATACTCTTTTTTTCTGTAACAGATGTTTTGTACATGCATTCAAGCAATAGTCAAACTGTTGTAATAGAGGCACATGTCGAACTGTCTACTATTGCCGGGCTCTGAACGATTGTCGCATTTGCACTACAATACCCCCTTTGATTTATTCGGTGAGCAGTGTGGCAAATATCGTCGAGATTCGTGATCTGCAGTTTGGCTATGGTGAGAGATCGATTTTATCGGGGCTCAACATGGACTTCGCACGTGGCAAGGTGATCGCCGTCATGGGCGGCTCGGGCTCCGGCAAGACCACCATCCTGCGGCTCATCGGTGGCCAGTTACGGCCACAGGCAGGCGGCGTCAAGGTCGATGGTGAAACAGTGCATACCTTGTCGACTTCGGGCCTGTACGCTTTGCGGCGCAAGATGGGCATGCTGTTCCAGAGCGGCGCCTTGTTTACCGACCTGACCGCCTTTGAAAATGTGGCTTTCCCGTTGCGCGAGCACACCGATTTACCGCCCGCGCTATTAAATAGCCTGGTGCTGCTGAAGCTGAATGCTGTCGGCCTGCGCAACGCCGCGCAACTCAAGCCGTCCGAGATTTCCGGCGGCATGGCGCGGCGCGTGGCTTTGGCGCGCGCGATTGCGCTGGATCCGTCGCTGATCATGTACGATGAACCATTCGCCGGGCTCGACCCGATTTCGATGGGCGTCACCGCCAATCTGATCCGCAAGCTGAACGATGCGCTCGGTTCCACCAGTATCCTGGTGTCGCATGACGTCAACGAATCGTTCGGAATTGCCGACTATGTGTATTTCCTGTCCCAGGGACAAATCGTGGCGCAAGGAACGCCGGCCGAGATGCTGGCGTCGACCCATCCGTATGTGAAACAATTCGTCAACGCCGAACCGGATGGACCGGTGCCGTTCCATTATCCAGGCAAGTCGCTGGCCGAGGATCTGGGAATGAAGGGACGTGGTTGATGAATTTCCTCAGTAAAATTGTAAGTAATTCTCTTGCCGCCGTAGGGCGTACCGTGCGCGAGTCGCTCACCGGACTGGGTGTGGCGACACGCATGTTCCTGACCATTCTGCGCGCATCGCCTGGTTTGTGGCGGCGGCCGCGGCTGATTACCGACCAGATTCATTTCATCGGCAACTATTCGCTGGTGATCATCGGCGTATCGGGTTTGTTCGTCGGTTTCGTGCTGGGCTTGCAAGGGTATTACACGCTGAACAAGTATGGTTCCGAGCAGGCGCTGGGTTTGCTGGTGGCGTTGTCGCTGGTGCGCGAGCTGGGGCCGGTCGTGACCGCCTTGCTATTTGCCGGTCGCGCCGGTACTTCCCTGACGGCTGAAATCGGCCTGATGAAAGCCGGCGAGCAGTTGTCGGCAATGGAAATGATGGCGGTCGATCCGATGCAGCGGGTGGTGGCGCCGCGTTTTTGGGCTGGCGTGGTAGCGATGCCGATGCTGGCGGCGCTGTTCAGCGCCCTCGGTATTTATGGCGGCTACCTGGTCGGCGTCAAGTTGATCGGCGTCGACGAAGGCGCGTTCTGGTCGCAGATGCAGGGCGGTGTGGATGTCTGGCTGGATGTGGCGAATGGCGTGGTAAAAAGCGTTGTGTTTGGTATTGCAGTGACTTTTGTTGCGGTGTGGCAAGGCTATGAGGCCAAGCCGACCCCGGAAGGTGTTTCCAGGGCAACCACGCGGACTGTAGTGATCGCCTCGCTGGCAGTGTTAGGGCTGGATTTCCTGCTGACGGCATTGATGTTTAATTAGAATCCTCGCGGCAGATTTTGCGACAGAACCGGTTGCTCAGGCTACGTCGTCAGTGGGAGCAGCGCGCTTTACTTCTCGTTACTATTTTCTTGGGGGATTATTCGCCTCAAGTGGTACTTTTAAGGTGATGAATCATGCAACAAAAAACAGTAGACGTATGGGTGGGTTTATTTGTGTTGATCGGGGTCCTGGCTCTGGGATTCCTGGCGCTGAAAGCCGGTAATCTGAGTACCTCGACTTTCAACAAAACCTATCCGGTAATCACCAAATTCGACAACATCGGCGGCTTGAAAGTGCGCGCTTCCGTGAGAAGCGCCGGAGTTGTGGTCGGACGTGTAGCGTCGATCAATTTCGACGACAAGAATTTCCAGGCCGTAGTGACCCTGAACATGGACCAACGCTTTCTGTTCCCGCAGGACAGTTCGGCAAAAATCCTGACTGCAGGTTTACTGGGTGAACAATATATCGGTATCGAGGCGGGTGGCGACACCAAGAACCTGGCTGCCGGCGATCGTATTAAATTAACGCAATCTGCGATTGTGCTGGAGAACCTGATCAGTCAGTTCTTGTACAGCAAAGCTGCGGATGTAAAGGACACGGAACAATGAAAACAATGACTCGCTTCGGCTCTCTGGCCCTGGTTGTGGCACTGAGCGGCTGCGCCACCACCAGCAATCCGCAAGACCCGCTGGAAGGCTTTAACCGCACCATGTTCAGCTTAAACGACACGCTGGATAAAGTTGCTCTGAAGCCGGTAGCAACTGCTTACCGCAATTGGCTGCCAAGCTTTGTGCAGACCGGCGTCAACAATTTCTTCGGCAACCTGGGCGATGTCTGGAGTTCGGTCAACGGTTTCCTGCAAGGAAACGTTGTAGACGGTACGACCGATGTCATGCGGGTTGCAGTCAACTCCACGCTCGGTCTGGGCGGTTTGCTGGATATCGGTTCGGAAGCCGGTTTGCAGAAACACACCAAAGACTTCGGCCAGACGCTGGGCAAATGGGGCATAGGCTCCGGTCCTTATCTGGTGTTGCCGTTGTTCGGGCCGTCGAATATTCGTGATACTGCTGCGTTGCCGGTGGATATGTATGGCGACCTCTGGTCCTACAAGTATCCGGTGGCCGTGCGTAATACCGGTTCCGTGGTGCGCCTGATCGACAAGCGCGCCAACCTGCTGGACGCCGGCGAACTGCTGGAAGATGCTGCGCTGGATAAATATGAATTCGTGCGTGATGCCTATACGCAACGTCGCCAAAGCCAGATTCGTGGCAACGACGATGACGGCGGTGACAAGGGCGATAAGGCCGACAAGCCGGCCAAAACCAAGTCATCCGACGACTGATTCACAAAGAGGGCCGCAACTGCAGCTGGAACCGATGCTTGAATTTAGCGTCTTAGTCCCCACCTATGAAGCTGTTTGAGGCGTCCTCTAACAACCCTTAAGATTGTTGAAAATATGAAAATTCTGAAAAAATACCTGGCGCTGTCGCTGACTGTCGGCAGTCTGATGTTCACCGCGGCGGCCCACGCGCAAGAAGCGCCTGATGCACTGGTCAAGCGCATCAGCCAGGACGTGATCGATTCCGCCAAGTCGGATAAAAGCATCCAGGGCGGCGATCAAAAGCACATCCTGGCGCTGGTTGAAGAAAAGATCATTCCTTACGTTGACTTCGAGCGCATGACATCGCTGGCAGCGGGCCGCTATTGGCGTGATGCGACCGACGACCAGAAAAAGCAGCTGATCACGCAATTCCGCAGCTTGCTGATCTATACCTATTCCGGCGCATTGCGCCAGGTACGCGATCAAAAGATCGATTTCAAGCCAATGCGCAGCGATCCGGCCGATACCGACGTCGAAGTCCGTTCGCAAGTGATCCAGCCCCGCGGCGAGCCTATCCAACTGAACTACCGCATGGAAAAGTCCGGAACCAGCTGGAAGATCTATGATGTCAACGTTCTGGGCGCCTGGCTCGTTGAGTCATATAAGGGTACATTTGCCTCTGAAATCGGCAAGTCCGGCATCGACGGTCTGATCAAGGCGTTGTCGGACAAGAATAAAGCCCGTGCTGCTCAGGGCAAGTAATAGTAACTTATCGTTTTTATTGATTGACTACCATGTTCAGGCCTTCTCACTCACTCACCGTTGGTAACGCCAAAGTCACTCTGGAAGAGGGCTTGCGCGCGATCGCCGGTGGTGAGACCGAGATCGACCTGAGCGATGTCGTCGCAGTCGATTCGGCTGCGGTGGCAACCTTGCTGGCTTGGCAAGTTGCCGCATTAAATCAAGGCCTTACCCTGCATTTTTCCAGTTTGCCAGCCAACCTGGAAAGCCTGATCGACTTGTACGGCGTGACTGAGTTGCTGTCATCGCCGGCGGTTGTTGTTGCTAGTCAACAGTCACCATCGCGACATCACTGACCTCATCCTTCTCTTCCCTCGTAGTCCGCCGGGTTTGTCGTTGTTGCCCGGCCCCCGCAGCAAAAATCCAATATAATCAAGGGTTACGCCATTAGGCAGAGCGCCAGAGCGCCTGGAAACACAGTGTTTCCAGATACGTAACAGCGGTTTTGCGGCGGCACCCAATTTAAGAGTATCCAGGCAGCTATGGCGGCGATTCAAATCACTAACGTCAAGAAACGTTACCAGTCCCTGCAGGCTTTGGGCGGCGTTTCATTGACCATCGAAGAAGGCGAATTCTTCGGCTTGCTGGGTCCTAACGGCGCCGGCAAGACCACCTTGATTTCGATCATCGCGGGTCTCAATCGTCCCGATTCCGGCAATGTCACTATCCACGGCCACGATGTCGTCAGCAATTACCGCGCCGCACGTCGCAACCTCGGCGTGGTGCCGCAAGAGCTGGTGTTCGATCCGTTTTTCACCGTGCGCGAAACCCTGCGCATGCAATCCGGCTACTACGGCCTGAAAAACAACGACAAATGGATCGATGAGGTGATGGAAAATCTCGACCTCACCAACAAGGCTGACACCAATATGCGCGCGCTGTCGGGCGGCATGAAGCGCCGTGTGCTGGTGGCGCAGGCGCTGGTGCACAAGCCGCCGGTGATCGTGCTGGATGAGCCGACTGCAGGCGTCGATGTCGAATTGCGGCAGACCCTGTGGCGCTTCATTTCGCGCCTCAACCGCGAAGGCCACACCGTGGTCCTGACCACCCATTACCTGGAAGAAGCGCAGGAGCAGTGCAACCGCATCGCCATGCTCAAGCTGGGGCAGGTGGTGGCGCTTGACACCACCTCGGCGCTGATCAAGCGCATCGCTGGTTCACAACTGGTGATACAACTGGCCGGCAGCAGTCTGCCCGCGGCGCTACAGCATCTGTTGTTGCACGCAGACGGCGGCAAGTTCTCCTTGCGCGTCAATGAGTATGCCGATGTCGAACCGATCCTCGCGACCTTGCGCCAAGCCGGTGCGGTGATCGAAGACATGCAGCTGCAACAGGCCGATCTGGAAGACGTGTTCTTGCAGATCATGGATAGCAAGGTCAGCGCCAATGGCTTCAATGTCTACGCCGACGAATACAACGCAGGCGGTGTCAAATGATGGTCGGTTTTCAAACATTGTTCTACAAGGAAGTGCTGCGCTTCTGGAAGGTCGCGACGCAAACCATCGGCGCGCCGATCCTGACTGCCATGCTTTACCTGCTGATCTTCGGCCATACCCTGAAAGACCACGTCGAAGTCTATCCGGGCGTGCAATACACGGCGTTCCTGATCCCCGGCCTGGTCATGATGAGCGTGTTGCAAAATGCCTTCGCCAATACCTCGTCATCGTTGACACAGTCGAAAATGACCGGCAATCTGGTGTTTGTGCTGTTGCCGCCGTTGTCGCACTGGGAATTGTATGGCGGCTATGTGCTGGCCGCCGTGGTGCGCGGCCTGGCGGTTGGTTTTGGAGTTTTTGTGATCACTGCCTGGTTCGGCAACCTGTCTTTCGTGGCGCCATGGTGGATCATCATTTTCGCCTTCCTTGGCGCTGCGCTGCTGGGTACCATGGGCTTGATCGCAGGCATCTGGGCCGACAAGTTCGACCAGTTGGCAGTGTTTCAGAATTTCCTGATCATGCCGCTGACCTTCCTGGCCGGCGTGTTTTATTCGATCAAGTCGTTGCCGCCGTTCTGGCAAGCCGTGTCGCACCTGAATCCGTTCTTCTACATGATCGACGGCTTCCGTTACGGTTTCTTCGGCCAGTCCGATGTCAACCCGCTGATCAGCCTGGCGATCATCTGCATTGCGCTGGCGCTGTTGTCGACGCTGGCAGTACAGATGCTGAGACGCGGCTACAAGCTGCGTCACTAATCCATGTCATTACACTTCGTTATTTTGTAATGTTGTAATCTCGTAACCGGTAAGAAAATATCATGTTCCCTACACCCGATCTCGTTAAAAGTTACATCGCCGCCGGCCTGGAGTGTTCGCACCTGGAAGTCGAGGGCGACGGCCAGCATTTCAAGGCAGTAATCGTATCTGCGGCGTTTGCCGGCAAGCGCCCGATCCAGCGTCACCAGATCGTCTACGCCGCCTTGGGCGATCGCATGCGTGAAGAGATTCATGCGTTGTCGATGAAGACGTTGACGCCCGAAGAATTCGCCAATTAATTGCAGCACAGCTGGTGACAGCGTAGTAGCCCGATGAACATTTCTGGTCCGGATGACCAGGCTTAACGTGTAGCAGAGAGAGAAGCAAGAATGGATAAATTATTGATACAAGGCGGTAACCGCCTTTCCGGTGAAATCACTATTTCCGGCGCAAAAAATGCGGCGCTACCTATCCTTTGTGCGGGTTTGCTGACTTCCGACCAGCTGCAACTAAGCAATGTGCCGAACCTGCACGATGTCTCGACCATCCTCAAGCTGCTGCGCCAGATGGGTTTGAAAGCAACCCAGGACGGCCATTTCGTGACCCTGCAGGGCGATGCCATCACCAATCTGGAAGCGCCGTATGAAATGGTGAAAACCATGCGCGCATCGATCCTGGTGCTGGGCCCGCTGCTGGCGCGTTTCGGCGAGGCGCGGGTATCGCTGCCGGGTGGCTGCGGCATCGGTTCGCGTCCGGTCGACCAGCACATCAAGGGTTTGCAAGCGATGGGCGCCGAGATTTCGATCGAGGCCGGCTACATCCATGCCAAGGCCAAGAAGCTGAAAGGCACCCGTGTCGTGACCGACATGATTACGGTCACCGGTACTGAAAACCTGCTGATGGCAGCCACCCTGGCCGACGGCGAAACCGTGCTGGAAAACGCTGCGCGCGAACCGGAAGTCAGCGATCTGGCGCACCTGCTGGTGGCGATGGGCGCGAAGATCGACGGCATCGGCACCGAC
Source organism: Collimonas sp. (assembly GCF_039923675.1). Lineage (GTDB taxonomy): Bacteria > Pseudomonadota > Gammaproteobacteria > Burkholderiales > Burkholderiaceae_D > Collimonas. The sequence goes on along the minus strand of NZ_JBDTCG010000096.1, from coordinate 11,566 downwards.
CGCCTGGTGATCCAGGGCGTCGACAAGCTGCACGGCGCCGAGCATTCGGTGATCGCAGACCGCATCGAAACCGGCACCTTCCTCTGCGCGGTAGCAGCCACCGGCGGCGACGTCATGCTGAAAAACACCCGCAGCCACATTCTTGACGCGGTGCTCGACAAGCTGCGCGAAGCCGGCGTGATCCTGACTTCCGGCGAAGACTGGATCCGCGTGCAGATGGCGGCGCGGCCGAAGGCGGTCAGCTTCCGTACCACCGAATACCCGGGTTTCCCGACTGACATGCAAGCGCAGTTCATGGCCATGAACAGTATTGCCGAAGGCACCAGCCACGTCACTGAAACCATCTTTGAAAACCGCTTCATGCACGTGCAGGAAATGAACCGCCTTGGCGCGGCCATCGATGTGCAAGGCAACACCGCCATCATCAAGGGCGTCGACAAGCTGGTCGGCGCACCGGTCATGGCGACCGACTTGCGCGCCTCCGCGTCGCTGGTGATCTCCGGCCTGGTGGCGCAGGGCCAAACCATGATCGAGCGCGTGTATCACCTCGACCGCGGCTACGACCAGATGGAACGCAAGCTGTCGGCGGTCGGCGCCAACATCGAAAGAATCAAATGAGCCAGACGCATGTGGGTCAAAAACTGACGCTGGCCCTGTCCAAGGGCCGCATCTTTGAAGAGACCTTGCCGCTGCTGAAGGCCGCCGGCATCGAGGTCACCGAAGATCCGGAAACCTCGCGCAAGCTGATCCTGCCGACCACCGATCCGCTGGTCAACGTGATCATCGTCCGCGCCTCCGACGTGCCGACCTATGTGCAGTACGGCGCCGCCGATTTCGGCGTGGCCGGCAAGGACGTGCTGCTGGAACATGGCGGCGAAGGCCTGTACCAGCCGATCGACCTGGAAATCGCCAAGTGCCGCATGTCGGTCGCGGTGTCGGCCGGTTTCGACTACGCCAGCGCGATCCGTCAGGGCGCGCGTCTGCGGGTCGCCACCAAATACCTGCTGACCGCGCGCGAGCACTTTGCCGCCAAAGGCATGCACGTCGACCTGATCAAGCTGTACGGCTCGATGGAGCTGGCGCCGCTGGTCGGGCTGGCCGATGCGATTGTCGATCTGGTGAGCACCGGCGGCACCTTGCGCGCCAATAACCTGGTCGAAGTCGAACACATCATGGATATTTCATCGCGGCTGGTGGTCAACCAGGCCGCCTTGAAACTGAAGCGCGAACGGTTGCAACCGATCCTGGATGCCTTCGAAAGAGCATCGATTCAAGGGGATTTCCAATAACGCCGTCATCCCCGCGAACGCGGGGATCCATGTAGGAGGCGCCGAGCCTTACTGAGTAAAATGGATTCCCGCGTGCGCGGGAATGACGCTGCGATGGTTATTACAGGAAGCAACATGAGCATAGCAATCAGAAAACTCGATGCGGCGCAGCCGGATTTCCAGGCGCAACTGACCGCCGTGCTGGCTTTTGAAGCTGGCGAGGACGAAGCCATCGACCAGGCCGCAGCGCGGATTCTGGCCGATGTCAAAGCGCGCGGCGACGCCGCCGTGCTGGAATATACCAACCGTTTCGACCGTCTCGGCGCCACCAGCGTAAGCGCGATGGAAATCGGCCGGCAGGAATTGCAGGATGCCCTGGCCCAGCTGTCGCCAGAGCGCCGCAACGCCTTGCAAACCGCCGCAGACCGCGTGCGCGCTTATCATGTGCGGCAAAAGAAAGAATGCGGTTCGGATGGCTTCAGCTACACCGAAGCCGACGGCACCGTGCTGGGCCAAAAAGTGACGCCGCTGGACCGCGTCGGCATCTACGTCCCTGGCGGCAAAGCCGCTTATCCATCATCGGTGTTGATGAATGCGATTCCGGCCAAGGTCGCCGGCGTGCAGGAAATCATCATGGTGGTGCCGACTCCGGACGGTGTCAAGAATCCGCTGGTGCTGGCGGCGGCTGCCATCGCCGGCGTCGATCGCGTATTCACCATCGGCGGCGCGCAAGCGGTAGCGGCGCTGGCCTATGGTACTGACACCATTCCACAAGTCGACAAGATCGTCGGTCCCGGCAATGCCTATGTCGCCGCGGCCAAACGCCGCGTGTTCGGCATGGTCGGCATCGACATGATCGCCGGACCATCGGAAATCCTGGTGATCTGCGACGGCACGACCGATCCTGACTGGATCGCGATGGACTTGTTTTCGCAAGCCGAGCATGATGAACTGGCGCAATCGATTTTGCTATGCCCCGATGCCGGCTATATCGCGGCGGTCGAAGCCAGCATCAACCGCCAGCTGGCGGCGATGCCACGCCACGAGGTGATCCGCACCTCGCTCACTGACCGCGGTGCGCTGATCAAAGTGCGCGACATGGAACAAGCCTGCGAGATCGCCAATTACATCGCCGCCGAACATCTGGAAATTTCGGCCGAGAATCCGCAGCACTGGGCTGACCGGATCCGCCATGCCGGCGCCATGTTCCTCGGCCGTTATTCTTCGGAAGCGCTGGGTGATTACTGTGCCGGACCGAATCACGTGCTGCCAACGTCACGCACGGCGCGTTTCTCTTCCCCGCTCGGCGTCTACGATTTCCAAAAGCGTTCCAGTATGATCAACATCAGCGAAGCCGGTGCCCAGACCTTGGGCAAGGTGGCTGCTGAACTGGCTTATGGCGAGGGTTTGCAGGCGCATGCGCGCTCGGCGGAATACCGCCTGAAAGGCAAACCTTAATGGCCGCCGCGTGCCGGGCATGAGCGGCGACTGGATCAACCACGTCTTCGGCGAAGATGCGTTGCAAGGTTTGCAGCGCATTCCGGATGGCTCGGTCGATCTGTTGCTGGCCGACCCGCCGTATGGCCTCGGCAAGGATTACGGCAACGATTCCGACAAGCTCGATACCGCCGCCTACCTGAAGTGGACAGAGGAATGGATCGATGCAGCATTGCCGAAATTGAAGCCGAACGGCAGCCTGTACATTTTCCTGACATGGCGCTTTTCGCCGGAAATCTTTGTCATGCTGAAGCAACGCATGACCATGATCAATGAAATCGTCTGGGACCGCAGGGTGCCGTCGATGGGCGGCGGAACGCGGCGTTTTTCGTCGGTGCACGATACCATCGGTTTCTTTGCCCGCGCCAAGGATTATCACTTCGATCTTGACGCCATCCGCATTCCCTACGACGCTGAAACCAAGAAAGCCCGTTCGCGTTCGATCTTCGTCGGCGCCAAATGGCTGGAGTTGGGCTACAACCCGAAAGATGTCTGGAGCGTGTCGCGCCTGCATCGCGAACATCGCGAGCGCGCCGACCATCCGACCCAGAAGCCCCTGGAAATCGTCGAGCGCATGATCAAGGCATCCTGTCCGCCCGGCGGAGTGGTGCTGGATCCCTTCATGGGCAGCGGCACGACTGCGGTGGCGGCGCGCCGTTGCGGCCGTAATTTTGTCGGTTTCGAGTTGAATCCGGAGTATTGCGCACTGATAGAGCAGCGGCTGGCGCAACTTGATGGCAAGAAGCCGGATGAACGTGCGCTGGCCTGAGATTCGGGGAAAAGCAACGCTGATACAGATTATCAAGACGGGTCTTAGCAGGAAAGCCCGAAAATGCCGGTAAAATGGCGGTGCGACTCAAAAGGCTGCGCCCAAAGCTTCAATAACGGAGAAGCTGTAATATTTAGCATCTAGTACACTTACCTCCATGGCGCCTGGTGCGTCACCACATCGTAAATTGGTCTCAAGCTCAACATGTCTACGCCTCGTACTGCATCGATCACCCGCAACACCAATGAGACGCAAATCCGCGTCTCCATCAATATTGACGGCAGCGGCCAGCAAAAACTGAATACCGGCGTGCCGTTCCTGGACCATATGCTGGACCAGATTGCGCGGCATGGCCTGATCGACCTGGATATCGAAGCCAATGGTGATTTGCATATCGATGCCCACCACACGGTGGAAGACGTCGGCATTACCTTGGGGCAAGCGTTCGCCAAGGCCATCGGCGACAAGAAGGGCATCCGCCGTTACGGCCACTCCTATGTGCCGCTGGATGAAGCGCTGTCGCGCGTCGTCATCGATTTCTCCGGCCGTCCCGGACTCGAATTCCACGTACCGTTCAAGCGCGCCATGATCGGCGGCTTCGACGTTGACCTCACCCACGAATTTTTCCAGGGCTTTGTCAATCATGCGCTGGTGTCTTTGCATATTGACAACCTGCGCGGCGAAAACGCCCACCATCAATGCGAAACCGTATTCAAAGCGTTCGGCCGCGCGTTGCGCATGGCTGCAGAACTGGATCCACGTTCCGCCGGGACGATTCCTTCGACCAAGGGCAGTCTCTAGATCAGTAGTTGTTTGACGACTAATGTAATCACCAAAGCGCCGCTTTAATCCTGTGTTGCCGTCCTTGTAATCCATTGCGCCGGTGCTGGCCGGCGGAGGCAGCAGCGTGGCACAGGGTTTGTTTCTTCAGACCTGAATTTTTATCATGAACAAAATCGTTGTGGTTGACTATGGCATGGGTAACTTGCGCTCTGTAGCGCAGGCCCTGCGTCAGGTAGCGCCTGAGGCCGAGGTGCTGATCTCCGGCGCCATCGCCGATATCAAGGCGGCCGACCGGCTGGTGCTGCCGGGCCAGGGCGCAATGCCGGACTGCATGCGCTGCCTGCGCGAGTCCGGCGTCCAGGAAGCCTTGCTGGAGGCCTCGCGCAACAAGCCCTTGTTGGGCGTATGCGTGGGCGAGCAAATGCTGTTCGACAGCAGTGAGGAAGGCAACACCGCCGGCCTGGGCCTGTTGCCGGGCGAAGTAGTGCGCTTCCAGCTCGATGGCCAGCTGCAGCAAGACGGCTCGCGTTTCAAAGTGCCGCAAATGGGTTGGAACCGCGTGCGCCAGGCGCAGTCTCATCCGCTCTGGAATGGCATTGCCGATGATGATTATTTTTATTTCGTGCATAGTTACTACGCTGTCCCGGCCGCCGCCGAACATACCTTCGGCGAGACCGTTTATGGCGCCGCATTCAGCTGCGCCGTCGGCCGTGATAATATTTTCGCGACACAGTTCCATCCGGAGAAGAGCGCTTCCGCCGGTTTGCAGTTGTACAAGAACTTTGTGCAATGGCAGCCTTAAACCAAACATTGACCTTTAACTGAACCTGTAGCCATGCTGCTGATACCTGCCATCGACCTCAAAGACGGTCACTGCGTACGCCTGAAACAAGGCGATATGGACCAAGCCACTGTATTTTCCGATGATCCGGGCGAAATGGCCCGGCATTGGCTGATGCAGGGTGCTCGTCGCCTGCATCTGGTCGACCTGAACGGCGCATTTGCCGGCAAGCCGAAGAACGAACCTGCGGTCAAGGCCATCATCAAGGCCGTGCGCGAATTCGCCCTGCTCAACGGCGTCGAGGAAATCCCGATCCAACTCGGTGGCGGCATTCGCGATCTCGATACCATCGAACGTTACCTGGACGACGGGCTAAGCTACATCATCATCGGCACCGCCGCGGTCAAGAATCCCGGCTTCCTGCATGACGCCTGCAGCGCGTTCCCGGGCCAGATCATCGTCGGCCTGGATGCCAAGGACGGCAAGGTCGCCACCGACGGCTGGAGCAAGCTGTCCGGCCATGAAGTGATCGACCTCGCCAAGAAATTCGAAGACTACGGCTGCGCGTCGATCGTCTACACCGACATCGGCCGCGACGGCATGATGGGCGGCGTCAATATCGAAGCCACGGTCAAGCTGGCGCAAAGCATGACGATCCCGGTGATCGCTTCCGGCGGCGTGCATAACGTCCACGACGTTGAAGCATTATGCGCGGTGCAGGATGAAGGCATCGAGGCGGTGATTTGCGGCCGTTCGATTTATGAAGGCACGCTCGATTTGCGTTCGGCGCAAGAGCGCGCCGACGAATTGAGCGGCGACCTGATTGATTTTGCCGAGGACGAAGATTTATCGGAGCAGCCCGAAGCTGACAAACCATGACTCTCGCCAAACGCATCATTCCCTGTCTCGATGTGACCAATGGCCGGGTGGTCAAGGGCGTCAATTTCCTGGAGCTGCGCGATGCCGGCGATCCGGTCGAAATCGCGCGCCGCTACGACGATCAGGGCGCCGATGAAATCACCTTTCTCGACATCACCGCCTCTTCCGATAACCGCGACCTGATCCTGCCGATTATCGAAGCCGTGGCGTCGCAGGTATTCATCCCGCTGACGGTCGGCGGCGGCGTGCGCGTGGTGGAAGACGTGCGGCGTTTGCTGAATGCCGGGGCCGACAAGGTTGGCATCAACACCTCTGCCGTTACCAATCCGCAGCTGGTGGCCGATGCGGCCGCCAAGTACGGTTCGCAATGCATCGTGGTCGCCATCGACGCCAAACAGGTCGCGCCGGGCAAGTGGGAAGTGTTCACCCACGGTGGCCGCAAGGCTACCGGCCTCGATGCGATCGAGTGGGCGCAAAAGATGGAGCAGCTGGGCGCCGGTGAAATCCTGCTGACCAGCATGGATCGCGATGGCACCAAGGTCGGTTTCGACCTGGCCTTGACCAGCAGCGTATCCAACGCCGTGACGATTCCGGTGATTGCCTCCGGCGGCGTCGGCGGCTTGCAAGACCTGGCTGACGGCATCAAGATCGGCCGCGCCGATGCGGTGCTGGCGGCGAGCATTTTCCATTATGGTCAACACACTGTGCAAGAAGCCAAGAAGTTCATGGCGGCACAGCAGATTCCGATGAGGCTAGCATGAGTAGCGTGAGTTGGTTAAACAAGGTGCGCTGGGATGAACACGGCCTGGTGCCGGTGATTGCCCAGGAGCTGGGATCGAACGATGTCTTGATGTTCGCCTGGATGAACCGTGACGCTTTGGCGAAGACGGTGGCGCTGGGCGAGGCAGTCTATTGGAGCCGCTCGCGCAAGAAACTGTGGCACAAGGGTGAAGAGTCCGGCCATGTGCAAAAAGTGCACGAAATCCGCCTCGATTGCGATGAAGACGTGGTGCTGCTAAAGGTGACCCAGGCCGGTGATATCGCCTGCCATACCGGCCGCCATTCCTGCTTCTTCCAGAAATACGAAGGCGACAGCAAGAGCTGGGAAGCGGTCGAGCCGGTGTTGAAAGAACCGGACGAGATCTACAAGTAACTTGAAAAATAAGCGGATTAGCATCAATCATGAGTGAAACCCTACAACGCCTGGCGGCGGTCATCGAATCGCGTAAACCGGCTAACGGTGGCGATCCTGCTACTTCGTATGTGGCGCGCCTGTTCGCCAAGGGCGACGATGCGATCCTGAAAAAGATCGGCGAAGAAGCCACCGAAACCGTCATGGCCGCCAAGGATGCGCGGGTCGACGGCGACGTTTCGCATGTCTTGTATGAGTGCGCCGACTTGTGGTTTCATTCGATGATCCTGCTGGCGCAATTCAACCTGACGCCGCAAGATGTACTGGCGGAGCTGGCGCGGCGCGAAGGCTTGTCCGGACTTGAAGAAAAGGCCAGCCGCGCACCGGCCGAGACTGTAGTTCCGCTAGTCGGCAAGCCTGAGAGTTGATACCTGCGCAAGCATGGTGATTTTATTAGCAAGACCTGATTCCCTACGGCTGTTTGATCTCTGGAGATAATTTGGAAAATTGTATTTTTTGCAAAATTGCAGCCAAACAGATTCCATCGAAGCCGATCTATGAAGATGACGAGCTGATCGCCTTCCATGACATCAATCCGGCGGCGCCTGTCCATTTTCTGATTGTACCGAAGCAACATATTGCGACTCTTGCCGATTGTGATGAGCACCACGCCGCTTTGCTAGGTAAAATGACGCTCCTGGCGCCACGTCTTGCAAAAGAGCAAGGTTGCGGTTACCAGCTCGATGAGCAGGGCCAGCCTGGCGGCGGTTTCAAGACCTTGTTCAACACCGGACCGGATGGTGGCCAAGAGGTGTACCATTTGCATATGCACGTCATTGGCGGTCCCAAGCCGTGGCGCGGGCAGCGCTAAGCCGGGTTTGTACGGCGAGCGATTGCTGACGGGTTGTAAGGATTTAACGGTTAATCTGACTTAGCAGGTCCGGGCACAGGATGTCCGGCAAGGAGAAAAAAATGGGTTCGTTCAGTATTTGGCACTGGTTGATCGTGCTGGTCATCGTGATGTTGGTATTTGGCACCAAGAAAATCGGCAACATGGGTTCCGATCTGGGCAAGGCCGTCAAGGGCTTCAAGGATGGCGTCAAGGGCGAGGAAGAAAAAGCCGCTGCTGACAAGCAGGCGATTGATGTCACCGCCAAAGAAAAGGACAAGTCTGGCAACTGAGTCATGTCTGCCGGCGCGCTTTTGTGCTATCGGCTTACCTGATGCTTGCCGCTCCTCTCCATGATCGATATTGGTCTTACTAAACTCGCTCTGATCGGCGTGGTCGCCCTGGTTGTGGTCGGCCCTGAGAAACTGCCGACGGTCGCTCGCATGGCGGGCTCGCTGTTCGGCCGTGCGCAGCGTTACATCAATGAAGTGAAATCGGAAGTCAGCCGAGAGATCGAGCTGGAAGAGCTGCGCAAGATGCAGCAAGAGGTGCAGGAAGCGGCCACCGATATCGAGCAAAGCATCTCGCGCGGGGTTTCCGACGCCAACAAATACGTCCATGCCGCCTGGGATGACGGCGTTGGCAGCACGCCCGAAATATACAAGGTTGAGCAGCTGGCGGCAAAGGCCAAGAGTTTTCGCAAGAAAAAGCTGGCGCGCAGCAGCGCCATTCCGGCTTGGTACAAGCAGCAAAGCGGCCAGAAATCACGCGTCTTGTCGGGCGCTGCGCGGGTTGCCAAATACCGTCCGGCCAGCCAGGGCAAGTCTTCCGGTTCATTTTTTTCATGACGCTTTTCATGATGCACGCATCAACTCAATGCACTTCCGGTTGAGGCTTGATATCCGCAAATTAGCTTGTTCGCAAAATAGCCGCCCCCATGACTGAAGAACAGAAAACCAGCGGTTTCGATAAAACCAGCGGCGTCGAAGAGACGTTCATTTCGCATCTGGTGGAATTGCGTAATCGCATCATGAAGGCATCGATCGCGATCATCGTGATCTTCCTGTGCCTGATGCCGTGGTCTGCGAATATCTACGACTTCCTGGCTGCGCCGATGTTGAACGCCCTGCCGCATGGCAGCAAGATGATCGCCACCGGCGTCATCACGCCATTCCTGATCCCGGTCAAAGTGACACTGCTGGTGGCTTTCGTGATCGCCTTGCCGTGGGTGCTGTACCAGTTGTGGGCATTTATCGCGCCGGGTTTGTATGCGCACGAAAAGAAGCTGATTGCGCCGCTGGTAATATCGTCGTCGATACTGTTTATCACCGGCGTCGCTTTTTGCTATTACCTGGTATTCGGCGTGATTTTCCACTTTATCAACAAGGTGGCGCCGGCTTCGATATCGGTGACACCGGATATCGATAATTACTTCGATTTCGTGATGACCATGTTCATCGCCTTCGGCATGACGTTCGAGGTGCCGATCGTGGTGATCGTGCTGGTGCGCATGGGCCTGGTGTCGCTGGAAAAGCTGAAATCGATCCGTCCTTACGTGATCGTCGGTGCGTTCGTGGTGGCTGCGGTGGTGACGCCGCCGGACATCATGAGCCAGATGCTGCTGGCCGTGCCGCTTTGCCTGCTGTATGAGATCGGCCTGCTGGTAGCGCCGCTGTTCGTCAAGGCGACCCAGGCGCCAGTCGAGTCGGAAGAAACGGTGTAAGGATGTAACCGGAGCGGCTGTGCGGCCGCTCCTTTGTAGTCTCTATTCGGCAACCGGTGTTTTGATCTGCCGCAGCCAGCCCACTAGCGGATAGGCGTCCTTGAAACCGCTCAGCAGTTCTTTCTCCAACGCTTCAGACAGCATCTTCTTCAGCGGCTGTTCTTTCCAGACGATGAAATTCTTCAGCTTGATATATTCGATATGCGGCGAGTCGACGTCGAAGCCTTGCGGCGGCCGCACCAGCTTGCCCTCGGATTGCAGCGTGCCGTAAGTCTCTTTCAATTTCTTGTTCTTCAACAATTTGCCGAAACCGGTGGCATCCGCCACCACCTGGTTGCGGATCGCCCGCAAGCGGTCTGCCGGCGGCATGTATTCGCCGCCGGCCACCAGCAACGTGCCATCGGCATCTATGTGAAAATAATAGGCAGGGCCGCCGCCCTGGCTCGGCTTCTTTAAGCCGCTGGCGGTGATCGACGCCGAAAAATACGTCTTGTACGGACTCTTGTCATGCGAAAACCGCATGTCGCGGTTGATCCGGAATAGCGCCTTCTTCGGATTGCAACCGGCAATCGCCGGATCGAATTTGCTGATGTCGGCGATCAGACGTACCACCAGTTCCAGGAATTCCGCGCGCAGGATGTCGTAGCGCGGCTTGTTCATGACGAACCAGGCCCTGTTGTTGTTTTCAGAGAGTTCCGCAAGGTATTGGGTCAGGTCACGGACATGCATTGCAGTTTTCCTTTGTGCGCATATTTTTATAGAAAGCTTGTTTGATGGCCTGAATACGGCTCGGCGCTAATTATCGCACCAGATCGGATATTCGATTGAAGTGGACTCTTGCAGTTGGGGCCTGCCGAGAGAAGGATTTGATACGCTCGCTGTGCCCTTACCCAAATAGCAGCACCATGCCAGCGAGAACACCTTGTCGATGGCGTAGCCCGAAGTTCAAAATGCGAATGTGCAGCGATATTCGCAACGGCAAGTCTGGCCGCCGCAAAGCGCGGAAGATCCATCACCGATCTTACCGGCCAGTCCAGATCTGGGCGAACAGAGTTGGAGTGGGGCGACTGCGCCGCGTCGGTCAAAACAATGCTATTATTAATTATTAGACAATTATGTCATAACGCAATCATTTGCAATTCATCATGCAAATTTCGGTGTGATGTATCAAATACTTCCGCAGGGTAAATTCATTTTTATTGAAAGATAGTATGAGTGACGCCGCAAAAACACTACAGAGCTTGATCCAGGATCGACAGCACAATAGGATTTTGCGTGTCTCGTTCATCAATAAGGACGGTCCGAAGGCCGAGTTGTTAATCAATCGCCTGGATGCCAGCGAGGCGCTAAGCCGGGATTTTTCTTACACCGTCGAATTACTGAGCAATGACGCACACATTCCCTTAAAACTCATGATGGGCAAGCAGCTCTGCGTAGAGCTGATTCGCAGTGACGGCACGCCCAGGTACTACACTGGGTTCATCGACAGCTTCAGATTGAAACGTACAGATGGAGCGGTTGCATTTTATGAAGCCCATCTCGTGCCATGGTTAGCCTACATCAAAGCGGGGAAGGACAGCCAAGTGTTTCATCAACTGTCCCTGCAAGAATTGACAGCGAAAGTATTTGCCGATTACGGCGCACTCGCGACCTGGGATTGTGCGGTACACCATGATGACCCAAGCGTCACCGAAAGAGTAATGTTCAACGAATCCCCTGCTAATTTTTTGCATCGACGCTGGGAAGATTTGGGATGGCATTATCACTATGAACATACCGCCAAAGGCCATACGTTAAAACTGTCGGACGACTCCACCTATGTCGCTGCGATAGATGGCAAATCTG
>NZ_JBDTCG010000095.1:0-155030 GCF_039923675.1 Collimonas sp. | reverse complement strand
ATGAAGCGGCAAAACAGCGCCGCCCGGAACGCTGGTCAGGCGAAACGCGGAATTGGCAATTGAAGGACGAAGTATGGCTCAATCCTGAACGGGAAGAGCATGAAGAACTAAAGATTGCAGCATGAAGCGACGCGACATCTTTGTTGACAACTACCGCTTACGCTGTCCTGCGCTGGGAGCGCCGCATTGCCTTGACCGGCATGCAACTGCAACGCGGCACTGATGGACAGGCCACCTTGCTCCTGGACGGCGTCACCAATGCACAGGGCGTCCAACTGGATGTGCCTGTTGGCTCCGGGGCTGCATTATGAGCGCGGCTATCGATCTGTCGCAATTGCCGGCACCGAACGTCATCGAGCCGCTGGACTTTGAGACTATTCTGGCGGAGAACTTGGTCGACTTGGCAGCGCATGGCGTCGATATGGAGGAATTGACGGAATCCGATCCCGCCATCAAGGTACTGCAACTGAGCGCCTACCGTGAGCTGAAGTTGCGCCAACGCGTCAATGAGGGCGGACGTGCCCTAATGCTGGCCTATGCGAAGGGCACGGACCTAGACCAGATCGGCGCCAACATGGACGTACCGCGCTTGCAGATCTGGCCGGCAGATCCCGACAAGGGTACTGCCGCCGCCATGGAGGAAGACGAAGACTACCGCCGCCGCATCCAATTGGCGCCACAAGGCATGTCCGTCGCAGGCCCTGAAGGCGCTTACATTTTCCACGCCCTGAGCGCGGACGGCCGCGTGCGCAACGCGACGGCCACCAGCCCATCGCCCGGCCATGTGGTCGTCGCTATCTTGTCGCACGAAGGCGACGGCACACCGTCGCAGGAGTTGTTGGATATCGTCGCCACGCGTATGGCTGAAGACGGCATACGCCCACTGACCGACTATGTCCAGGTCCACGCTGCCCAAGTCGTCCGCTACCAGGTGCGCGCCAAGCTGTATAGCTTCTCTGGCCCAGACCCGTCGGTGGTCCTGGCCGAAGCCGTCAAGCGCATGCAGAAATATGCCAAGGACGCACACCAGCTGGGCCGCGTTCCTACCCATTCCGGCATCGATGCGGCGCTCCACGTGCCTGGCGTTGAGCGCGTCATTCTGTCGTCGCCGACCGACGACCCGGAAATTTCCAAGCTGGTCGCGCATTACTGCGAAGACATGCACATCGAGTACGCTGGCATTTGGGGCAAAGCATGAGCAAGAAAAAGATGAAATCCCTGCTGCCGCCGAATTCGACGCCACTGGAACGGGCGCTGGAAGCGGTCACGGCGCGCATTTCAGATGTGCCGGTTCCGCTGCGCACGCTGCACAACCCGGACACCATCGATATCAATTTGTTGCCCTGGTTAGCCTGGCACTGGTCGGTCGACAGCTGGAAATCGTACTGGACGGAAGAAGTGCGACGCGCCCGCGTACGCAACGCCATGAAGATCCACCGCCAGAAGGGAACGGCCATCCGACCCTGACCGCGCACGAAGTCGCCGGCATGGACCCGGCGGACCTGACCGAAATCGGGGCGGAGGTGGCCGTTTTTTTGGTGAAGAAAGCCGATCGGCTGGCGGCCTTCCGGACCGAGTAGAAGATCCAATGGCCGACATTGCGGTGGTGTTTCACTGGCCGCCGCAGGCCATGGATGAGTTGGACATAGCGGACTTGATGGCCTGGCGCGAACGCGCCAGGGTGCGCAGCGGCGCGGAAGAATAGGATGACTATAAAAAATGAGCGACAAGCAATTGCGGTTACAGGTGGTCTTTGCGGCGCTTGATAAGCTGACCGGCCCCTTAAAGAAGATCACAGGGGAATCATCCGCTTTGGGCAAAGCCATCAAGGCCAACAATGACAGACTGAAAGAACTGAACGCCCAGCAGAAAGATGTTGGGCGTTTCCGCGAACTCAATACCGGCTTGCAGGCCAGCTCTGGCAAGCTGCGCGAGACGCAGCAGCAGATTGCCGCCTTGGCGCAGAAGATGCAGCAAGCGGCGCAACCCACACGTGCCATGACCCGCGAATTCAACGCCGCCGTGAAATCGGCCAGCGCCTTGAAGCTGGCCGGCCAGCAGCAAGGCGAACAAATGCAGATCCTGCGCTCCCGGCATTGCCGACGCGTTGCGCAATGTGCCAGTGAAGCATCTGGATCAGACCAGAGAGAGCGACGCGGCTTTCCTGCGCAGGCTGGGCAAGAAATACGATGCGGCAGCGACTGTGAAAAATGACACCCTGCTATTCATGCCGGCGGGTCGCAGCAAGACAGCGTCAGGCCGCGACCTGCCTTTGATTCAGATCAGGCGCAACCTTGGAGACCGGCACCGATACCATAGCGCCGAGCGCGACAGCTACAGTGGCGTGCGTGTCTTCTGGCATGACGACCGGCACGGCCTGCGCCGCAGTGTGGTGGCCGGCGTGCCAGGCAACAGCAAGCGGCTGCGCACGACCTACGCCAGCGAGGCCGACGCCCGTGCCGCCGCCGTCGCTGAATGGGGCCGCATCCAGCGTGGCGCGGCAACCCTGGAATTGTCGCTGGCAATTGGTGACCCGACGCTAATGCCACAATCGCCTGTGGAAGTCGTTGGATTCAAAACTGATATCGATAACCAGGACTGGCTAACGGCCAAGGTTAGGCACAGCATCAGCGATGCCGGTTTTACGAGCGGCATCGAGTTGGAGACGCGCACAGAGGAAGCGGAAGTCGAGCGCGAGGATGAAGTCGACCCAGATCCTGGTATTACCGGCGTGTACGCCAAATGGCGCAACGTTGCCAACAAGAAGACCGGTCAGGAATTTGCCCCTTCGACCGGCAAGGGCAAGAATACGGCGCCGGCCGCTGGCGCGATGGTTAGTACTAAAACGCTCCAACACGTCTACGCCAACAAGCAAACGGCCGCACGCGCTGCAAAACTTGAATGGGGAAAAATTCGGGAGCGGCGCCAGGTCATCAACGAAAACAGAGAAGGAAAAACGAGTTGATCGCCATGGCGTCGTTACGCGCATCAGTAGTGACTTTATCTGATAATTTGCGCCAGATTACGAACTTCCGCTATCGACCCGAAGCGGACCTTCGCTGATTAATAGGTACGTTTCCAAGTACTGGAATCGTGCAGGTGCAACTTAACAACCAAAGAAATGAAAGTCGTGACGATGGAGATAATGAATGCAATTGCATTGATAGCATTTGGCGTTGATTCGAATTTATGACTAAGCCAAAAAGCAGACCAAGGGATTACTACGCCCAATAACATTAGAATTAGGTGAAGGAGGTTTCGGAAAAATCGTACAATTTTAGATGCGGGGCGCGCCTTTTCTAAAGACCGGCGAGATAGCAATGCAATCGGAAGCGGAATTCCTGCAATTATGCCCAAGCTGATATTAATCAAAATTCCCAAGCTTTTCCCCCAACACTCCGAATTATTGCTATGAATCGCCATCAGTTTTGCAGACACTTTCGACCGTCTGCAATTGGCCCAGGCTGTGTAAAAACTCGAAAAGAAATCGCCGACCAGAAAATCGGCTGCTTAAAACGGCCACCATACAATTTTCTCGATATCGGCAAGGGTGTCCCTACCCATGAATTTCTATTAGATTTACGTTTTTACACAGCCTCGGCCGATTACATACTATCGGCTACAGGTAAAATAAACACGTGGTTTTATCTCCCCCGCTTGCTACTGCCCCACATAGCTGGTGCTTGGTCATTCGATGTCATACATTCTTGCATACTGCCTGATACAGTCTTCACGGTACTGCCCACGGAGTAAATTTTGTTTTCGAAGTAGCATTTGTTGTCTGCTGCGTTTAGCGATATTGTCGCCGCGCCGGCTGTAGTCGGCATTTTGTACAACAGCCAACCACATAAACCAATGCAAGCAGCTAGAGCAAATAATTGCGCCCGTGCCGCTCTTTGTAGACGATTGAAACTGGCTGACTTCTCGGCGCATCCCAAACAGGTCGCTGGCGTATGGACTATTGTTGGTACTTTCTCCGTAACCTGTTCTGACGCCATCACATCCATGCCTGTCGCCTCTGCCAACGATTGGTTAAGCAGGTCCATCGCATCTTTGTAATTGTCCAACGGGACTTCTTTTATGGTCTCGACACCGAATTCATTTTTGATGACGTTGTACACGTCAAATTTATTCAATCCGCTGGCCGCGACAACCTCTTCGACTTTCGCAAAAATTGCCTTGCGCTGAAGTCCCGTCAAAACCTTAATCGGCTTCGGTTCGACTTCATCACTCCCCCTGCCAATAATCTGCACTATATTATTTAGTCTAGGTGCTTCGTTTACATTGCCGATAACAGCTTGCCCAACATTCCCTTTGAATTCTGTTCCATCTGCCATTCTTGGTATGTCCCCTATGCCATACATTGCATTACGTTAAATTCGCTGACGAAATTCGTCTTCTGAAATAATCTCGATCTCCATCGACCGCGCCTTATTAAGTTGTGCAGATCCGGCCAAGGAACCTGCAACCAATACATCAAGTGTGGCGCTAAAGGTTGTACGTACTTGCCAGTTACGTTTACGATGAAATGTTTGCAATCGTCTGGAAGGCCGCTGACGTCCCGTTGCAAGAAACGATGGACCTGACCTACCTGACTGGCGCCAGACCGTCTGACGTCCTCAAAATCGACGAGCGCGATCTTCGGGAAGGCTCCATAGAGGTACAGCAAAATAAGACGACAAAAAAACAACGAATTGCGATTGAAGGCGAACTCGCTGTACTGATCGATAGAATCTTGAAGCGCAAACGTGCCATCACTAATGCCGTTGTGTCGACCCGGCTACTGGTTAATGAGACAGGACAACCATTGACCTATTTCGCATTACGCTCACGTTTTGACAAAGCACGCGAAATTGCAAATATTGAAAAACTGGATTTTCAGATTCGTGATCTACGGGCGAAAGCCGGCACCGACAAGACAGATAGCAGCGGTGATATCCGGCAGGCTCAAGAACAGCTAGGCCACGCAAGCGTTGTGATGACAGAGCATTATGTGAGAAAACGTCGGGGTGACAAAGTGACGCCTACTAAGTAAGCACCTACCAAGCCGCAATTTTTGCGGCTTTTTCTTTGCCCGGAACAGTCCAAAAATGCCGGCGCCGGGAAGCTCACGGAGCGGGAAAAATAGGAATTGCGGAGCAAAACCCCTTTTGCGGAGCAAAAGAAAAAGGCCCACATCGCTGTGGGCCTTTTAGATATTGGTGCTGGCTGCAGGACTTGAACCCGCCACCCCCTGATTACAAGTCAGGTGCTCTACCAGATGAGCTAAGCCAGCTAAACTGCGAAGACGGCAATTATACCTATTTAATTCTGGTTAGGGTAGGTCTTCCACCTTTTTTTGGTGGTTCCGGATCTTTTTCCGGGCCTGTTTCGGCTGGATTCGGTTTTACAACGCCGCTTGGCGACGGCACCGAGGTCAAAATCGGCGTCACTGTGGCTGGCGGTTCGCTGTTGAGCTCTTGCTCGGCAGCGGCTTCGCTGATATCCGAGTCGGCCGGGGCCGACGGTTCGAATGCCATGCCTTGGCCGTTTTCACGCGCATAGATGGCGATGACGTTTTCTACCGGCACAGAGATGTCACGCGATACGCCGCCGAAACGGGCGCTGAAATTGACGAATTCATTGTCCATTTTCAGACCGCTGGTGGCTTCGAAACTGATGTTCAATACGATCTCGCCGTTCTTGACGAATTGCATCGGCACCCGCGTGTGCGCATCTACCCTGGCCGCCAGATACGGGGTATAGCCATTGTCGGTGCACCACTCATAGATGGCGCGCAACAAATACGGTTTGGTAGAGGTCTCGGACATGGGTAAAAGCTGGTTCGGTACAAATGATTAAGCAAGGGCTGTCCTGTACTGCCGCAGCAATACAGAACAGTCAACTACTACGTCTTAACGACGCATGACTTTTTCCGACGGCGTCAGCGCTTCGATGTAGGCTGGACGCGAGAAAATACGTTCAGCATACTTCATCAGCGGCGCAGCCGTCTTCGACAGCTCGATACCGTAGTGATCCAGACGCCACAGCAATGGCGCAATCGCCACGTCCAGCATCGAGAACTCGTCGCCCAGCATGTATTTGTTCTTCAGGAACAAAGGCGCCAGCGTGGTCAGACGATCGCGGATTTCAGAGCGTGCCTTGTCGTGGCTCTTTTCTGCTGCTTTGGTTTTTTCGTTTTCCAGCGTGTGCACGTGGATAAACAATTCTTTCTCAAAGTTGAACAGCATCAAACGCGCACGGGCGCGCATCAGCGGATCGGCCGGCATCAGTTGCGGATGCGGGAAACGTTCGTCGATGTACTCATTGATGATATTGGACTCGTACAGAATCAGGTCGCGCTCGACCAGGATCGGCACTTGACCATAAGGATTCATGGTCGAGATGTCTTCCGGCTTGTTGAACAAGTCGACATCGCGAATTTCAAAGTCCATGCCCTTCTCGAACAGAACGAGACGGCAGCGTTGTGAAAATGGGCAGGTTGTACCCGAATAGAGAACCATCATTTTTATAGTTCCTTAGAAACAAAAGGGTGAGACCCGATACGGCTCACCCCAGAACGCATACCCGCAAAATCGCGGGTATGAACTACTTAACGTCTTTCCAGTATGACGCGTTGAGACGCCATGCCAGAACAAAGAACATGCCGAGGAACAGCAGAACCCAGACGCCCAGGCGCTTGCGGGTATTCTGAGCAGGCTCGCCCATCCATTCAAGATAGGAAACCAGGTCGGCGACTGCAACATCGTATTCGACCTTGTTCATCTTGCCTGGCTTGACTTGCTCGAAACCGACAAACTTGTGCTCGGTTTTGCCCGATTCTTTGCCTTCTCCGTGAGGATCCTTTACGTCTTCGTATTTGGCAGTACGAATTCCCTCCAGTTCCCACAAGACGTGGGGCATGCCGACATTGGGGAAGACCATGTTGTTCCAACCGGTAGGACGGCTGTCATCTTTGTAGAATGTACGCAGATAAGTGTACAACCAGTCAGGCCCGCTGCCGGCACTGGAAGCCTTGGCGCGTGCAATCACCGACAGGTCCGGAGGTGCAGCGCCAAACCATTCCTTCGCATCTTTCGGCGCCATGGCGATTGTCATCAAACCGCCGACCTTGTCGGTGGTAAATAACAAATTGGTTTTGATCTGCTCTTCTGTCAGGCCGATATCACGCAGGCGGTTGTAGCGCATGGACGAAGCGGAGTGGCAGTTGAGGCAGTAATTCACAAACAGCTTGGCGCCGTTTTGCAGCGCCGACATGTTATTCCCCTGTGGCGGCGCGGAGTCCAGCGGATAGCCGCCTTCTTCACTGGCAAAGGCAAGCGCCGGCAATAACACCAGAGTCGCCATCAATCTTTTAAGCAATGTCATGTTCTTATCCTTTGGCTTAGCGCGGGTGCTTAGTGCGCGTGATACACAACACGGTCCGGCACCGGCTTGAACGTACCAGCGGCGCTCCACCAAGGCATCAGCAAGAAGAAGCCGAAGTAGATAAAGGTGCAGACCTGCGACACGTAGTTGCCGATGGCCGACGGCGGTTGCACGCCGAGGTAGCCCAGCACCACGAACGTGATCGCAAACAGGATATAGATGTACTTGTGCCAGCTCGGGCGATAGCGGATCGACTTGACCTTGGAATGATCCAGCCAAGGCAGGCCGGCCAGGATCATGACCGAGACGCCCATCAGCACCACGCCGAAGAACTTGGCGTCAAAGATGAACATCGCGCCGATGATCGCCAGGCCGATGACGGTGGCGATGATCTTGATCAGGCTGCTCAAGCTGGATTTCAGCCACAACAACGCAACAAAGGCGGCGACGCCGGCTTGCAGGTAAATGATGAAATCCGAAGTAATCGCGCGCAGGATCGAATAGTAAGGCGTGAAATACCAGACCGGTGCGATATGCGGCGGCGTCTTCAGCGAATCGGCCGGGACGAAGTTGTTGTACTCGAGGAAGTAGCCGCCCATTTCCGGGCCGAAGAACACCACGGCGCTGAAGACGATCAGGAATACCGCCACCGCCATGACGTCATGCACCGAGTAGTAAGGGTGGAAAGGCACGCCGTCCAGCGGAATGCCCTTGGCATCCAGCTTTTCCTTGATTTCAATACCGTCCGGGTTGTTCGAGCCGACTTCGTGGAGGGCAATGATATGCGCCACCACCAGGCCGATCAGAACCAGCGGGATGGCGATGACGTGGAACGAGAAGAAACGGTTCAGGGTAGCATCTGACACCACGTAGTCGCCGCGTATCCACAGCGACAAATCAGGACCGATGAACGGGATCGCGCCGAACAGGTTGACGATCACCTGCGCGCCCCAATACGACATCTGGCCCCATGGCAGCAGGTAGCCCATGAAGGCTTCGCCCATCAGGCACAGGAAAATGCCGACGCCAAACAGCCAAACGAGTTCGCGCGGTTTGCGGTAGGAACCGTACAGCAGGCCGCGCACCATGTGCAGGTAGACCACGATGAAGAAAGCCGAGGCGCCGGTCGAGTGCATGTAGCGCACCAGCCAGCCCCAGGGCACATCGCGCATGATGTATTCAACCGAGGCAAAAGCGAGGGTCGCGTCCGGCTTGTAATGCATCACCAGGAAGATCCCGGTGACGATCTGGATCACCAGCACCAGCAACGCCAGCGAACCGAAGGCGTACCAGAAATTGAAATTCTTTGGCGCGTAGTATTCCGACAGATGCGCCTTCCAGGTGGAAGTCACGGGAAAACGTGCATCGACCCAGTTCAAGGCTTTATCAGCGAGCGGCGCATCGGCCGGCAGCTGCTTTTCGTGGAATGCCATGGTTTAAGCCTCACCTTTCTCGTCTTTACCAATGATGATCTTGGTATCCGACAGGTACATGTAGCGTGGCACATCGAGATTGTTCGGCGCCGGCTTGTTCTTGAAGACACGGCCGGCCAGATCGAAGGTGGAACCATGGCAAGGGCACAGGAAACCGCCTTGCCAGTCATCCGGCAACGACGCCTGTGCGCCCGGCGTGAATTTTGAAGATGGGGAGCAGCCCAGATGCGGGCAGATACCGACCAGCACCAGAGTTTCCTCGTGGCCGACGTGGCCGCGATTGTTCGACTTGTTCTTGCAGTAGTCGGGCAAGTCCATGGTGTAGGGCTTGAGCGACTCGGGATCGGCAACCTCGGAGGCGGTATGTTCCAACCCTTTCAGTTGCTCGGGGGTACGTTTCATGATCCAGACTGGCTTGCCGCGCCACTCGAAGACTTGCATCTCGCCTGGTTTAATGCCGGAAATATCCACTTCCACTGGCGCTCCTGCTGCTTTCGCCCGCTCGGACGGCTGGAACGTGGACACAAAAGCCCCCGCCGTGGCCAGACCGGCCACGCCACCCGCCGCGCATGTAGCGACGAGCAAACCACGCCGACCGGAATCGACCTGCTTTTCGATACTCATACCAACCCCAATCAGTCAAAATACGAAAATTGCACGGAACTTCTAGCAACCCAAGATTATATCGAAGCTGGCGACTGTTTTAAAGGAAATACATGCAGTCAAGTACAAAATCCGTTAATTACATTGAATCTGCCGTTAAATCTGGCACAATTCCCCCAGGAAACAACCAAACCCTCGCGATGGCAGTGTTTCCAAGGGGAGAAAACTAACAAGAATTGACAAATTTATCCTTTTAATCCGGCCGTGATCGCAGTATCTTCCGATTGTTCAACATTATTCAGGAGAATCAGCAAGATGAGCATGATGCAAGAATTCAAGACCTTTGCACTCAAAGGCAATGTAATGGACCTGGCCGTGGGTGTGATTATCGGTGGCGCTTTCGGCAAGATCGTCGATTCCCTGGTACAGGACATCGTCATGCCGGTGGTCGGCAAGATTTTTGGCGGCCTGGACTTTGCCAACCACTACTTCCCTCTGAATGGCCAAAGCGCCGACCTGACCCTCGCTGAAGCCAAAAAAGCCGGCGCAGTGCTGGCCTATGGCAACTTCATCACCATCGCGCTGAATTTCGTCATTCTCGCCTTCGTGATTTTCCAGATGGTGCGCATCATCAACAAATTGCGAAACGCGGAACCGCCTGCACCTGCTGCCGATCCGGAAAATATTGTGTTGCTGCGCGAAATCCGCGACTCCCTGAAGAAATAATCCGGACTGCTGCGACAGCCGCGCAAAAGCCCGCTAGCCCGCTAATCCATAGCGGACTTTTTTATTTTTTGGCCACGCCTGGCATTGCCGGTTGCGCCCCGAGTTACCATGCGGTAATCTGCATATCAACATGTCTGTTTCGGCAACAACAAATCCCCTCACGGCATATCACATGCCTATTAAAAGGAAGTCGAATTGCCCTCCAAAGACTTGCAACCGGAACAACTGAAAATCTGGCTTGCTGCAGTCATGCGCAAGGACGCTGTCGCTTTTCGCGCACTCTATGACGCAACTTCTTCGAAACTGTTTGGCTTCGCGCTGCGTATACTAGTTAAGCGCGAGTGGGCGGAAGAGGTTTTGCAGGAAAGTTTCGTCAACATCTGGAACAACGCCGACAGCTACCAGGCCAGCCTGGCGGCGCCGATGACCTGGATGACCACAATCGTGCGCAACAAGGCATTCGATTTTTTGCGGCGCACGGATAGCGCGGTCGAAATCGACGCCGACACATTTGACAAGGAAGTCATGAACGCAATGGAATGCGCCGACCCAACGCCGTTGGAAGCGCTGCAACTCACTGATGATGCGAAGGCGCTGGCGAACTGCCTGGGGCGCCTTGAGGGATTGCATCGTCAAGCCATTGCCCTGTCCTTTTATCACGACCTGTCGCACAGCGAAGTCGCAGAACAAATGAAATTGCCGATTGGCACCATCAAGACATGGATACGGCGCGGACTAGAACGCCTGAAAACCTGCCTCGGCAAGCTGGGGAGCGTCTGATGAATATCCAGAGCAACCCATCCCTGGTAGACAAACTGGCGTCCGAATATGTATTAGGCACGCTGCGCGGCGGCGCGCGGCGGCGCTTCGAGAGCTTGCTGCGACGGCACGATGTGTTGCGCCTTGCGGTTGTTGAATGGCAGGACCGGCTGTACCCGATGGCGGAACTTGCACCTGTCGCACTGCCCTCTTCGGCAGTGTGGCCGGCGATCGAAGCCAAGCTCGGCTTATCGGGCAAGCCGCAACGCAAGCGCCCTTTCTGGTTTGAGCTGCGCGAAGACATCAGCTTCTGGCGCGGACTGGGCATGGTATCGACTACTGCGGCCATCATCCTGACCTCGCTGTTGCTGACCAAGCAATTGCAACCGCTGCCGGCCGCAGCGCCCGCCCCTGCTTCCTATATTGCGATGCTAAGCAACGATCAGGCGCAACCGATTGCCGTGGTGACTGGTAATGCCCAAGGCGGCCAGTTGACCGTCAAGGTAGTGGCGCCGCAGGCAATCGCAGCCGACAAGAGCCTGGAACTATGGGCGGTGCCAAAAGAAGGTCCGCCGCGTTCGCTGGGCCTGCTGGCGGCAAACGGCAGCGTCACCCTGACATTGCCGGCCAACGCGACACCGCAGTCGATACCGCTGCTGGCGGTGACGCTGGAGCCGAAGGGCGGATCGCCGAATCCTAACGGCCCGACCGGACCGATCGTCTTCAAGGGCGCCTGGGTGCAGATCTAGATGCCGGTAAAAGATGCATCCCGCTGAAGATGATTCGGCGGTGATGCATCGGATCTTCGCTTTTCCCTCTATTCACGGTCACCGATGGTGATGATACGCATCAGCAAACGATATAGAAAGAAAGCGGTACCGTGCCAGGCCCGCGCCTGCCATGACAGGTTGTCGAACGCATCAACTGCGACCGCGTCGCCATCGGCAATGCCGATTTCGATCTGACGCCGCAGCGCGCGGGAGAAATCGGCATCCCTGATCACCACGTTGGCTTCCTGATTCACCAGCAGGCTCAAGCCGTCGAAATTGCTCGAGCCGACCGTCGCCCAATCGTCATCGACCACCGCCACCTTGGCATGCAGGGTGGTTTTGCGGTACTCGACAATCCTGACACCCGCTTTCATCAGTTTCGGATAATACGACTGGCTCACCGCATCCTGCAGGCGATAATGCCCTACTCCCAGCAACAGCGTCACGTCGACACCGCGCCGCGCCGCTTCTTCCAGGCCGCGCCGCAATTTCCGGCCCGGCGCAAAATACGGGCTGGTCAGCAAGGCGCTGTGGCGGGCGTGGCCCAGCGCTTGCAGATAAGCGCGCTGGATGGTGCGGCGGTTGCGCAAGTTATCGCGCAACACCAGGCCGGCCAGCGCGGGGCCATGCGCCGCGCCGCGGAGGCGGGCACGGCTGCGCTTGAATTGCTGGAAGCGCGCCAGCAGTTTCATCTCGCCCAGGCGCATCCATTGCGCTTCCAGTTCGGCATGGATCAACGCCACCAGCGGACCGCTGATGCTCACCGCGAAATCCCAACGCGGCGCCGGCAAGGGCAAGCGCAGGTCATCATCGGAAACCATATCGTCGATGATGTTCAAGCCGCCGATAAAGCTAAGCTGCCGGTCGACCACGCACATCTTGCGATGCATCCTGGCGACGCCGCGCTGGAACCAGGGATTGAAGGCGCGGTACATGACGCCACTGGTGTGAAACTCCTGCTCCAGGGACGCCGAACGCAGGCGGCCCGTACCCAGCCAGTCGGTAATCACCCTGACAGTGACGCCGCGCCGCGCCGCGCGCGCCAGCGCCTGCTGCACCGACAGCGCGGTGTCGTCGGCGGCAAAGATATAGGTTTCCAGATAGATTTCGGTAAGGGCGGCATCGATCGCCGCAATCAGCGCCGGAAAAAAAGCGGCGCCGTTATGCAATAGCGTGATGTGATTATCTGCGCTGAAAGTTACCGCGCGCATGCAGGCCGGCCGGGACGAATCGATAGCGGAACTATCTTCATGAGGTCATCGTTCAAAGGTGCGCCTGCAGGCAGGCAAGGATTTTCTGCAAGGAAGCACGCCGACCACGGCGGTGCTGGTGCAGTGATTCACACTTGTCTGCACATAAAAGCGCGTCTTTTTGCCCCATACGTCGTTGCGCATCCTCGCGATAGCTGACTATCGCTCGGGTGCGCGCCTAGTCTGGAACAAAAATCCGTCACTTTTATTCGTGCCACCAAGTGCGAATCACCACACTAGCGCAGCTTCAGGGTCGCCAGAATCGGCGCGTGATCCGATAACTTGGCCCATTCTGCACCATGCAGGACTTCTGCAGATTCTACCGTAAAGCCGCGCAAGTAAATACGGTCCAGGCGCAGCCACGGGAACGCTGCTGGGAAGGTCCGCGCCGGCTTCAGTTTCGGCGTGCGTCCCATCATTTGCCGCAGATAGGAACCAACGCCGCGCATGACGCCGCCGGTGGCGATACGCTCATCGAATATTTCCGTGACATCCAGCCGCGCTCTCATCAGTTCGCTCAGGCGATTGCCCCAGTCGTTGAAATCGCCGGCGATGATCAAAGGCGCATCCGGCGGCGAGGAACTGCGCACCGCTTCGACCAGGGCCGCGGTCTGACGCCGCCGGCCACCGCCGAACAACCCCAGGTGCACCACATAGCAATGGATATCCGCCGCAGGCGTCTTCAGCACGCAATGCAAAATGCCGCGCGCTTCATACGCATGGTCGGAAACATCCTGGTTGCTTTGCGAGGCGATTTCAAACCGGCTCAGCAAGGCGTTGCCGTGATGACCGTGATCGTAGACGGCATTCATGCCGTAGGCGGCGTGGTGCGAATCGCCTGCCAGGAAATCGTGCTGCGCCTGCTCCGGCCAGTGCGCCGCATGACGCGCCGCCAGCAAGTCGTGCCGGCCTTGCACTTCCTGCAGGAAGAAGACGTCGGCCTGCATTTGCGCCAGCGCCTGCTTCAACGCATGCACGCGTGGCCGGTTTCCCAGCGAGGAAACGCCCTTATGGATGTTGTAGGTGGCGATGCGCAATTTCATGGACTTCAATCTGGTGCAAATTACGGTTTGATGCGACGCGGCAGTTGCAGGATCGCCTCGGCGTTCGACGGCGAAAAACAGGCATCGGCCGCTTCACGATAGGGCAACCACTTGTACTGCAGGTGTTCGCGCGGCGCCAGCGTAATCGGGACCATCCCGGGTACCAGCAAGCCGAACACATGCTCGGTATTTTTTGTCACGCCCGGCGCATAACGGTGACGCCAGACCGGATAAATCTCGTAGACGTTGGATACGTGCCAGTCGCTCAGGTTGGATAGCGGCACAGTACGCTCTGGACCGGCATCGGCAACGATGATGCCGGTTTCTTCTGCGACTTCCCGCATTGCCGTCGCCCCCGGCACTTCGTCTGCAAAGTCCTTGGAGCCGGTCACCGATTGCCAGTAATCCAGCTTGTCGGTCCGCTCCATCAACAAGACCTGCAGGTCTTCCGTATAAATGACTACCAATACCGATTCAGGAATTTTATACATGCAAATAAGCAAAAAATGGCGGTCAAGTCAGCGTGGCTTGAATTCAACAACGATAACGACGGTACCGTCAGATTATCCATACTACGCTATCGGCAAGCGCAGCTGGGTGGGCCGCCGCACATAGCCGGACAGCACAGCAACGGCTTACCATGTGTCAACGCAGGCTCCGCAAAGCACTACTATAAACCGGTTTTGGCGGGCATAAAAAAAAGCGCGGAAAACCGCGCTTTCTTGTTAAAACTTTCAATCCGAAATCAAACCACTTTCGCTTCAGGCATACGCAGACGGATATGCAATTCTTTCAATTGCTTTTCGTCGACTTCCGACGGCGCTTGGGTCAACAGGCATTGCGCGCGCTGGGTCTTCGGGAAGGCGATGACGTCGCGAATCGATTCGGCGCCGCACATCATGGTGACGATACGATCCAGGCCGAATGCCAGGCCGCCATGCGGAGGCGCGCCGTATTGCAGGGCGTCGAGCAGGAAGCCGAACTTGAGTTGTGCTTCTTCGGCATCGATCTTCAACGCGCGGAACACCTTGCTCTGCACTTCTGCGCGGTGGATACGGATCGAACCGCCGCCCAGTTCCCAGCCGTTCAAGACCATGTCGTAGGCTTTGGCGATGGCCTTGCCCGGATCGGTCTCGATGAAATCTTCGTGGCCGTCTTTCGGCGATGTGAACGGATGATGCAAGGCATTCCAACGGTCGCCGTCTTCATCGTATTCGAACATCGGAAAGTCGACCACCCACAATGGACGCCATGTATCGTCGAACAGGCCGGCCTTCTTGCCGAATTCGCTGTGACCGATCTTGACGCGCAATGCGCCGATCGCGTCGTTGACAACCTTGGCCTTGTCGGCGCCGAAGAAAATCAGGTCGCCGTCTTGCGCGCCGGTTTGCTCCAGGATTTGCGCCAGCGCGGCATCGTGCAGATTTTTGACGATAGGCGATTGCAGACCGTCACGGCCGTTGGCCTTCTCGTTGACCTTGATGTAAGCCAGGCCCTTGGCGCCGTAGATCGCGACGAAATGGGTGTAAGCGTCGATTTCCGAACGCGGCATTGCCGCGCCACCGGGTACGCGCAGACCAACTACACGGCCGTTTTCCATGTTCGCAGCGCCGGCGAAGACCTTGAAGTCGACGCCTTTCATGACCGCGGTGAGGTCGGTGAACGCCAGCTTGACGCGCATGTCTGGCTTGTCCGAACCGTAGAGCGCCATCGCGGTGGCGAAGTCCATCACCGGGAACGGGTTAGGCAGGTCGATATCCAGCGCGTTCTTGAACACGCCGCGGATCATGCCTTCAAACATGTCGCGGATTTCCTGTTCCGACATGAAGGAAGTTTCGCAATCGATCTGGGTGAATTCAGGCTGGCGGTCAGCGCGCAAATCTTCATCGCGGAAGCATTTGACGATCTGGTAATAACGGTCGAAGTTGGCCACCATCAGCAATTGCTTGAACAATTGCGGCGATTGAGGCAGCGCGAAGAAATGGCCGGCGTTGACGCGTGACGGCACAAGGTAGTCGCGCGCGCCTTCCGGGGTCGACTTGGTCAGCATCGGCGTTTCGATGTCGATGAAGCCGTTGGCGTCCAGGAACTTGCGCACTTCCATCGTCACCTTGTAACGCAGGCGCAGGTTGTTTTGCATTTGCGGGCGGCGCAGGTCCAGCACGCGATGCGTCAGGCGAGTTGTTTCCGACAGGTTGTCGTCGTCCAGCTGGAACGGCGGCGTGATGGATGGATTCAGTACTTCGAGTTCATGCGCCAGCACTTCAATCTTGCCGGACTTCAGGTTGCTGTTGCCGGTGCCGTCAGGGCGCAGACGGACGATGCCGGTGATGCGCAGGCAGAATTCATTGCGTACCGCTTCTGCGTTCTTGAATACTTCAGCGCGGTCCGGATCGCACACCACCTGCACCAAGCCTTCGCGGTCGCGCAGGTCGATGAAGATGACGCCGCCATGATCGCGACGACGATGCACCCAGCCGCACAGGCTGACGGTTTGGCCGAGAAGTACCTCAGTAGTGAGGCCGCAGTATTGGGTTCGCATGGACATATTCAGTTTTTCGCAGTTCAGATGTTGTACGGATGTTTTAAATTTATGTTGATTCTTGTAAGCAGGAGATTGCCAGCGCAGCTTTATTGCCGCCGCCTCGCCTATGCGCCAGGCGTATGGCCGGTGCCCGGCGGCGTGTCGATGATCAGCTTCTTGCCATTCTGCTGCTCCGGCGCGACCACGCCCATTGACACAATATACTTCAGCGCTTCGTCGACGCTCATGTCGAGTTCGATGGTGTCTTCACGCGGCAGCATCAGGAAAAACCCGGAAGTCGGATTCGGCGTGGTCGGCACATACACGCTTACGTAATCTCCCACCAGATGATTCTTGACATCGCCGCCCGGAATCCCGGTCAGGAACGCAATGGTCCACGATCCCTGGCGCGGATACTGCACCAGCAAGGCTTTGCGGAAGGCATTGCCGGAGGATGAAAACAAGGTATCCGACACCTGCTTGACGCTGGAATAGATCGAGCTGACCACTGGAATCCGCGTCAGCACCGCTTCCCATACCTGGACGATCTGGCGGCCGATGAAATTGCGTGTTGCCAGCCCGGTCAGGAAGATCACCAGCAAGGTCAGGATGGTGCCGAGGCCGGGAATATCATGGCCCAGCAACACCTTGGGCCGCCATTGCTCAGGCAGCAGCAGCAGCGACTGATCCATCGTGCCAATGATCAGGTTCAGCACCCACAGCGTAATTGCCAGGGGCACGAGAACCAGCAGACCGGTGATGAAATATTTACGCATGGCTTTCTTTGTCGAACGTCAACTGCTGTGCAGCTGCGCCGGGTTCAACTTGCTGACTAAGTGATGACCTTATGTTGCCGCTGCCGTGCCGCCGGAATTGCTGCCGCTGGTGCCGGCAGCAATTCCGGCGCAGGTGTCATACTGTTAGCGGCAGGGGCCGCCGAAGCCGATGTCGCTGTTGCAGCGGGAGCAGTCACCGCAGTACCTGCCGGCGATGCTGCTTCGGCAGCGGCCGCCGGCGGCGCCGTCGCTCCCGCGCCGCCACGGAAATCGGTGACATACCAGCCGGTGCCCTTGAGCTGGAAACCAGCCGCAGTGACTTGCTTCTTGAACGCGGCTTTGCTGCAGGACGGGCAAACCGTCAGCGGCTCATCGGACATCTTTTGCAGCACATCTTTGGCAAAACCACAGGCTTCGCAGCGATACGCGTAAATCGGCATGGTGAAACTCCGCAAAAATCATACAGAACCCTGAATTATAAAGGTTTTTTGCGGTGCACACGGGGTTCGGCGACGGCTTGTGGCGGCGGCGCAATGAATTGGCGCTGCCGTCGGCAACTACATTGACAATTTTACATCATCCGAAACGACAAATCCGTGGATCAGCGTGCGCGGATCTCGGTCCAGATGCGGTTGATGGCGCGCCGTTGCTTGCTGTTCAAGTCTTTCAGCATTTCCAGCTTGGCGAAGCCGGCTTTGTCGGGGAAGATCGCCTGGTTATTGGCGATCTCCGGCTTGATGTACTTGGCGGCATCGGCGTTGGGATTACCGGAACCGATCAGATTGCTCAGCTCGGCAGCATTTTTGCCATCCAGCATGAAATTGATGAATTTCAGCGCAAGATCGGGCCGCGGCGCGTCCTTGTGGATCACCATGCTGTCCAGAGCCAGCACCGCGCCTTCTTTCGGCATGCCATGGCGAATACGGAACTTGCGGCCGGCTTTCTGGGCATCGACATCGGCCTGGAAAATATCATTCGAATAACCCTGCACCAGCCAGATATTGCCAACAGTTAATTCTTTGATGTAGCTGCTGCCATTGAAGGCCGCCCAATACGGCTTGGCCTTGATGATGACGTCCTTGGCTTCCTGCCAGTGCTTCCCATCGGTATCATTGGCGGAGTAACCCAGGTATTTCAGGGCTGCAGCCATCAATTCATTGGCGGAATCCAGTACGGTGACCTTGCCCTTGATCTTGGCCAGGATCTTCGGATCGAAGATCGCCGCCCAGCTATCCACCGGAATCCCCAGTTCCTTCATCTTCTGGTCGTTGTAGCCCATCAGGGTCACGGTGTAGGCGTACGGTACGGAATACTTGTTGCCCTTGTCGAAATCGGTATTCAGATAGGCCGGATTGACGCTCTTCAGGTTCGGCAATTGCGATTTGTCGAGCGGCAACAGCGCCTGCTGCTTGATCAGCGCATCCAGCGCATTGCCGGTCGGGACGATGATGTCGTAGCCCTTGGCGCCCGCGGCCAGCTTGGCCAGCATTTCTTCGTTGTCGCCATAATACGTCTGCACCACCTTGCACTTGCAAGAAGCCTCGAAGCGCGCCACGGTCTCCGGCGCGATGTAATTGTTCCAGTTGTACAGGCGCAGTTCGTCGGCGGCCTGGGCCGAGATACTGGCAAACAACAGGGCGGCGATGGCAAGCAGTTTTTTCATGGCTATCCTTGGATCTGATAATGGCAATGCAATCTAAATGACAGGGCGGACCAGGTTCAAAATGAACCGCCGCCCCCTACCCACCGTTACTGGCTCTTTTGGGCTTCTTCCACCGCCTGCTTTATCGCAGCTTGCATCTTCGCCATCATCGGCCCCATCCGGGACTGCATGATGGTCATGGATTTTTGTATCACAACCGGCATCTTCTCTATGTAGGCAGCACCGGCCGGACTCTTGTAAAACGCCGCCAGTCCATCAATCTCATCCTGAGTGAAACTTTCACGGTAAATCTGTAAATACAGAGGACGCATCGTGTCCCAGCTCATTTCTTCCCGCATTACCTGCACCATCTTGGCGGCTATCGACTCGAGGGCTTGCTGCTGCTTGGCATTCAGCGTCTTGCCCTTGGTCGCCATCGCCATGGATTGTTGCATGACCTTGTCGATCATTGGAAATACAGCTTTTAGAGTCTGCTCCGTCTTCATTGAGACCAGCAAATCGTCGATCGAGACATCGCTCGGCGGCGCTGCATGTGCTGCGGTTGTTAGAAAAATTGCAAAAAACAGGAAGAAAAAACGCCGCATGACTAATCCAGTACAGGAAGGTGAAACGGTTAAATTCAATATCAGGAACGGCCGGAAGCCGCCCCGCTTTCGTCTAGCTTGAACGCAACGCGTTGGGCGCAAGCTTGGACGCGATGATTATAAGCAGCAGCGTCAGTCCCATCAACAAGGTCGAGACGGCATTCACTTCGGGCGTGACGGCAATCTTGATCATTGAATAAATCTGCAGCGGCAGGGTGGAAGCATTGGCGCCGGCGGTGAAGAAGGTGATCACGAAGTCGTCGATCGACAAGGTGAAGGCCATCAGCGCGCCAGCCACCACGCCCGGCATGATCAGCGGTAAAGTCACCAGCCGGAACGCCTGCATCGGCGTCGCGCCGCAATCGCGCGCCGCTTCGGTCAGGCTTTCATCCATGCCGGACAAGCGCGAACGCACCACGATGGCGACAAAGCCGATGCAAAACGCGATGTGCGCCAGCGTGATCGACAGCAGGCCCAGCGTGATATTCAGCATCACGAAGAAAATCAACAAGGACACGCCGACCAGGATTTCCGGAATCGCAATCGGCGTCAACACCAGTAGTGGCAGCAATTTGAGTTTGTAGCGGTGCATGGCAAAACCGGCCATAGTGCCGAGCAAGGTTGAGGCCGCGCTGGCCACCAGCGCGATCATCAGCGAGTTGCCGGCGGCTCGCAGCATTTCGTCGTCATGGAACAGCTTTCTGTACCAGTCCAGCGTAAAGCCGACCCACTCGGCATTCAGTTGCGAGTCGTTGAAGGAATACACCACCACGATAATCAGCGGCACATACAGGAAGGCATAGACGAACAGCGCCACCAGCCACAAGCCGAGCGAACGCCGCACTGCATTCAGCTTAGCCATGGGTTTCTCTCCTTGGCCTTGCCACTAGCACCGCAATGCCGGCAGCGATCAGCGCCGCCACCGTGAGGACGATGGACAGCACGCTGCCGAATGGCCAATCGCGGGTTTCCAGGAATTGCTGCTTGATGACGTTACCGATCATGTCGCTGCCGGTGCCGCCCAAAATGTCCGACACCGCAAAAATCCCCAGCGCCGGAATGAATACCAGCGCCGCGCCGGCATACACGCCAGGCAAGGAGAGCGGAAAAGTGATGCGCCAGAAGCGTTGCCAGGCCGATGCCCCCAGATCCTGGGCCGCATCCACCAGCGCCGGATCATGCTTTTCCAGATTGGCGTAGAGCGGCAAGACCATGAACGGCAGATGCACATAGACCAGGCCGACGATCACCGAGAACGCGGTAAACAACAAGCGCACCGGCTCGATGCCGACCAGCCCAAGCACATAGTTGACCGCCTGCGTCAGGCCGGATTGCGGGCCGAGGATAATCATCCAGGCGTACACGCGGATCAGGAAATTGCTCCAGAACGGCAGGATCACCAGCAGGATCAGCAAGTCGCGATATTTCTTCGGGCTGCGCGCAATCAGCAGCGCCAGCGGATACGCCATCAACAGACAGCAGCAGGTAGTGATCACCGCGTACATCAACGACTTGAGAAAGATTGCCGTATAGATGAAATCGGAAGTGAAACGCTGGAAATTTTCCAGCGTCAGATTCAGCTTGCCGACTTCATCAAAAATTGGCGCCAGGCCGCCGTAGTCGCCGGCATAGCGCACCGACGCAAATACCATGATCAGGCTGGGGATGGCGAAGAACAGCAGCAAATAAAACAGCGGCGGGCCGCTGATCAGCCAGCGCGCCAGGCGGCCACGGTCGGCTGGCTTGGATAGCGGCTTATTACTCATCTTACTCATACAAGAAATGCCCTGTGTCGAATTGCCAGGCGATGTCGACCATGTCGCCGACCTCGAAGAACTTGGCGCGGCCGGCGGCCGAATTGGCCAGCAAGGCTTCGATCGTGGTGCCGTCTTCAGTCTGCACGATATATACAGTAACGTCGCCCAGATACAGCAGCTCTTTGACAAAGCCCTTGAAATGATTTTCGGCGTTGCCGGTATTGATCTCGGCGCTGATATGGATTTTTTCCGGACGCAAGGCCAGCGTGCCTTTAAGGCCTACCGCGGCATTCGGCGGCACGGCGCATTTCACCAGGCCGAGGCCGGGCACATCCAGTTGCATGGCCGCGCCGTCGATGCTGGCAATGGAGCCATCAAGCAGATTGCAGGTACCGATGAAATCGGCGACAAAACGGGTGCGCGGATAGCTATAGATGCGCGACGGCTCGTCCAGCTGCTCGACATTGCCGCGGTTCATGACCGCGATGCGGTGCGACAGCGCCAGCGCTTCGCCCTGGTCGTGGGTGACATAGACGAAAGTGATATCGACTTCTTTTTGCAAGTTGATCAGTTCAATCTGCATCTGTTCGCGCAGCTTGGCGTCCAGCGCCGACAACGGCTCGTCCAGCAACAGCAGCTTGGGACGCGACACCAGCGCCCGGGCAACCGCAACCCGTTGCCGTTGCCCACCTGACAACTCATGCGGAAAACGTGCGGCAAAGCCGGTCAGTCGTACATCCTCCAGCGCTTCTTCGACCCGGGTGCGGATCTGTTCGGCCGGAACTTTGGCCATCTTCAAGGGGAATGCGATATTCGCCGCCACCGTCATGTGCGGAAACAGCGCGTAATTCTGGAATACGGTACAGACCGGCCGGTGTTCCGGCGGACTGCCTACCAGATCGACGCCATCCAACAGAATCTGGCCTGAATCCGGCAGGTCGAAGCCGGCAATCATGCGCAACAAGGTGGTTTTGCCACAGCCGGAAGGGCCCAGCAGGGTAAAGAATTCGCCGGCTTCAATTGACAGGCTGATATTGTCAACTGCGGCAAAGTCGCCAAAGCGACGACTGACATTACGGATTTCTAGCAGCGCCATATCTCTTCATTTCCAGGAAGGCGAAAAACCGCCAATTGTAGCAAGTTGACTGCGAATTATGTGAAAAAAGCCAGCGTATATCCCGTTGGACATACACTGGCTCGATTTTTTGCGACACAGGGCTGTAACTACTCTTTAGCCGCGCCGCCGCCATTCCATCCAGCGTTCTTTGCCGGCAAACACGGCGATGGAGTCAGTAACGTCCCGCTCGTCGACCAGCTCGAAATCGGCACGCAATAAACGTTCCAGTTCAGCCCGGCCGATGCCGAACGGCGGCCCTTTCGGGGCGTCGTCGAAAAAGAAGAAACCGGCCAGGGTAGCCCCGGCCGGCAGCAGTTCGGCCCAACGGCTGACGATGGCGACGCGCCTGGCGGGCGGCAACGCGCACAGGAAGGCGCGCTCATAGATAAAGCCGAGCGGCTGTTGCGGCGTGTAGGCAAAAAAATCGGCTTGCAGCACCCGCTCCGACCACTTGCCCAGCACCGCCCGCGCCGCGATGACTGCGGCGCGGGAAAAGTCTATCGCTGTCACGTCCCAGCCGGCCTGCGCCAGATAAGCCACCTCGTAGCCGGCGCCGCAACCGGGAATCAGCGTCGAGACCGGCTTGCTGCGGTTCACATACTGCTGCAGCGCCAGCGGCACGCCGCCATTATCCCAGGGCATGAATTCCTGCTCGAATCGCTCGCTCCAGAAATCGGGATGCGAGGGGTCGCGGCTGGCAAATTTTGGCGGGGAATCAGGTGTCGACATGGTTACCACCAGATGCCATGGCCAAAGCGCAGGTAAATCAGTGTCAGCAGCACGCCGGCAACGACGCCGCCGCCGAGATAGACGACGATACCGAGGAAGTGGTTGGTCTTGCGCTGTTCGGCGATCAGACGCCACATCAGCTCATTGTTTTGCTCACCCTTGTGCTCGATGACATGGGTCATCACCTGATGCGCCAGCCGCGGCAGTTGCGGCAGCAGCTTGCTGTAGCGCGGCACTTCGATTTTCAGATGCTGCAGCAAGCCGCGCCAGCCCATCTGCTCGCTCATCCAGCGCTCCAGGTGTGGCTTGGCGGTTTTCCACAGGTCCAGCTCGGGATCGAGCTGACGGCCCAGGCCCTCGACATTGAGCAGGGTCTTTTGCAGCAACACCAGTTGCGGCTGCACTTCGACGTTAAAGCGGCGCGAGGTCTGGAACAGCCGCAACAGCACCTGGCCGAAAGAGATATCTTTCAGCGGCCGGTCGAAGATCGGCTCGCAGCAGGCGCGCACTGCGGATTCCAGTTCGTCGACCCGGGTTTCTTTTGGCGCCCAGCCGGACTCGATATGCGCTTCGGCCACGCGCTTGTAGTCGCGCTGGAAAAACGCCAGGAAATTTTGCGACAGATAATCCTTGTCGAAATCGTTGAGGGTCCCAACGATGCCGAAATCGAGCGCAATATAGCGGCCGAATGTGGCCGGGGCCACCGACACCAGGATATTCCCGGGATGCATGTCGGCATGGAAAAAACCGTCGCGGAATACCTGGGTGAAGAAAATCTCGACGCCGTCGCGCGACAGCTTGCCGAGATCGACGCCGGCATCGCGCAAGCGGTCCAGCTGCGAAATCGGGATGCCGTGCATGCGCTCCATGACGATCACCGACGGCGAGCAATAATCCCAGTACATTTCCGGCACGACCAGCAACTCGGAATCGGCGAAATTACGGCGCAACTGGCTGCCGTTGGCGGCTTCGCGCATCAGGTCCAGCTCATCGTGCAGGTATTTATCGAATTCACCGACCACTTCGCGCGCCTTCAGACGCTTGCCGTCGGCCCACAACGCTTCCAGCAGTCCGGCGGCGATATGCATCAGCGCCACGTCTTCATCGATCGACTTCTTCATGCCGGGACGCAGCACCTTGACCGCGACTTCCTTGCCATCCTTCAGCGTGGCAAAGTGTACCTGGGCGATTGACGCCGAGGCGACCGGCACCCGCTCGAAATTGGCGAACAGCTGGTCCGGATGGGCGCCCAGGGATTTCTGGATTTGCGCAATCGCCAGGTCGGAACTGAATGGCGGCACCCGGTCTTGCAGGCGCGACAGCTCGTCGACCATATCGCCCGGCAGCAGATCACGGCGGGTCGACAGCACCTGGCCGAATTTGACGAAAATCGGCCCCAGCTCCTCCAGCGCCATGCGCAAGCGCTCACCGCGCGGCGCGGAAATGTCGCGCCAGAAAATCAGGGTATCGATCAGCTTGGAGATACGCGGCGTATCGAAACCTGACATGGCGATATCGTCCAGGCCATAGCGCACGGCGACGCGGACGATTTTTAAAACGCGCAAAAATTTCAGAATCATGGGGTCTTCAGTTTATTGATGCGTTTCGCCAGGCGTTCCACATCGTCGCGCAACCTGGTGACATCATTCGTAAAATCGGACACAGCCTGCGGCCGGACCAGCATCGGCTGTTCTTCCAGAAAATATTCGGCCAGGTTTTCTGTTAATTTTTTATGCGTCGACCGCAGGCCGGCGACCAATGCATTGCCGCCGGAGACCAGGCGCACCGCGGCAATATCGCCGACCAGTTTGCTCAAATCGTGTTCGGCATCCCAGCGCAGGTCCTGGCTGACTTGTGAAATGGCATTGGCAAAATCGGCATCGCCATCGATCTTCACATAGGAAAAAGCCCGCTCCCGGTTCTGCGCAATCAGCGGCAGGTCCGCCAAATTGACGCGGATGGTGACATTCGGAACATTCACGACATTCTCATCGGCATCCGCCGGCGGCACCTGCAGCAAACCATCCGGGCTGACTTGCCAGCTCAGCTTGACTGCGCCGCCATCGAAACAGGCGACTTTGCCCGCGTGCGACGCCAAGATGCGCTGCGCCCACGGTTCCTGCGCCAACAAGTGGTTGATGGAGGCGGTGATCGGCTTGAAATTGAATTGAGGAGTCATTGTCACAAAATAAAACCGCCCGTGACAATTCACGGGCGGTCCAAGTTTATCAGTTTGTCCGGCTTAAAACCCGACTACGGGCTTAGCAATTATGCATTGACCTGCTGGATCCCCGCTAAAACCCAGCCGCCCTGCCCTGACAAAGGCTTGGAAAGGTTCCAGATTTCGGTGAACGGCTCGGCCGACGCTTCCGGCACTTCCTTGATCAGGCCGGTGAATTTGACGCTGGCCAGATAATCGTTGCCGATGGTTTCGATGCCCATCAACTCGCCATCCAGCTGCACGACGTCGGTATTGTTGGGTGAAGCGCCACGTTCCTGCAATTGCAGACGCAGCTCGCCGAACATTTCCGGCGTGGTGAATTCGCGGATGTCATTGATGTCGGCCTTGTCCCAGGCTGCCTGCAGACGGATAAAGTAAGTCTTGGCGCTACGGACAAAGCCCGGGACGTCGAAGTCTGCGGGAATTCCCCAAGGACCGCCGTTTGTCGACGCCGGCGCAGCCGATTGCAATGTCGATGACTGAAACGCCGGGCCGGAATTGATACGAGAGCCGATTTCAGGCGTAAAACCGGAAGAATTGCTATCAAAAGAGGCGTTTGTGCCCGGATTCGCTCCGGAATAAGCCGCAGGTGCAGGCCCGCCGCTGTTTTTACGCATGACCAGCCGCACAACGAAAATAACCGCTACCGCCAGCAAAGCCATCAACAGGAACGAGCCGAAAGCGCCGCCCATGCCGAAGTGCGACATCAAGGCGCCGAGGCCGAGGCCCAGCAAAGCACCGCCCAGGATGCCCTTCCACGGGCTGGCCGGCTTAGGTGGAATTGCCCCCGGCGTGGCGGCAGGCGTTGCCGGTTTGGCCTGGTTGGCGTTGCCGAAATTCTGCGACGGTGCACTTGGCGCCTGGCGCGAAATACCGGACGACTGCTTGCCGAACGAACCACCGCCGCCAAGGCGACGGGCATCGGCATTCGATATCGTCATCGACAAGGTGGTGGCTACCATCAGCACCATCAGTAAAAATCTCTTCATCTTCATGCCAGCTCCTACAGTTTTATGCCGGTATGCAAGGCCGCCACACCGGCAGTTAAATTGAAATACTCAACGCGCGCCAAGCCGACATCCGTCATCATCTGTTTCAGGGTGTCCTGATCGGGATGCATGCGAATCGACTCCGCCAGGTAGCGGTAGCTTTCAGAATCATTGGCAATTTTCTTGCCCAGCCATGGCAATACGGAAAACGAATAGA
The DNA here is from genome assembly GCF_039923675.1 of Collimonas sp. GTDB lineage: Bacteria > Pseudomonadota > Gammaproteobacteria > Burkholderiales > Burkholderiaceae_D > Collimonas. The sequence continues at coordinate 128,501 of NZ_JBDTCG010000095.1, read as the reverse complement.
CGTCGTAAGGCTTCTTCAACGGCGCCCATACTTTCGAAAACTCCAGCACCAGCAACTTGCCGCCCGGTTTCAACACGCGGCGCATTTCCGCCAGCGCGGCATCCTTGTGCGTCATGTTGCGCAAACCGAACGCTACCGAGACCCGGTCGAAATAATTGTCGGGGAACGGCAATTTCTCCGCATCGCATAGCAAGGTGGGGGTGGACAGGCCGTTATTCAAGAGACGGTCGCGGCCGACGCGCAGCATCGACTCGTTGATATCGGTCAGCCAGACCTCGCCGGAAGGGCCGGCGCGCTTGGCGAAAGCCTTGGCCAGGTCGCCAGTGCCGCCGGCGATATCCAGCACTTTGAAACCCGGGCGTATCGCCGCCTGGGCAATGGTGAAAATCTTCCAGGCGCGATGCAGGCCGGCCGACATCAAGTCATTCATGACGTCATACTTGGGCGCAACCGAGTGGAAAACTTCGGCAACTTTGTGGACTTTATCGTCCTCGGAGACGGTTTTATAACCGAAATGGGTGGTGTTGGTCATATCAGCAACCTTATTTGGCAGACTGGCATTATACAAGTCCGGTACTCGGGTGTTTCGCTTGTTACGCTGAATTTGCTGAATTTGCTTCATATTAAATCATGTCGGAAACCCAAGTGTTCGACCTGGCACAAGTCGCTTAATTCCGTATCTTGCTCAAGTATCTTGCTCAAGTATCTTGCTCAAATTTCGTAAAAGCCTTGTAAAAATTGATGAACCACCAGGAACAGGCAAAAATCCCGACCGGCTTTGCTGTTGCCGGCGAGCCCCAGTCGTGCTCCCGTTTCATCCGGAAGCAGTGAAGAAAGTTACTTGAGCTGCTGTTTGGGGTCGAAACGCCAGCCATGGATTTGCCGTTTACCAGAGAGGAAATTGCGCGTTTCCATGAAAGCACGGTTACGTCGCAGGACCGCTGCATAGACCCGCAGACCTGGAAGGATCTTGATTTGGCCGGCTATTCGGAGCTGCTGGCGCCGAAGACAAGTATTTTTGGACAACAGGTTTTGCATCGGCGGCTCAAGCTCGGCATGCCGGATGGGTCGCAGACCGAGAATCACCTACCCTACCGCCAGTTGTTGCGAGATCCCGTATTGTCGGGCCAGCTCGAACAGGCGATAGCTCCCCTGCGTCAGGCCGAGACCGAAATCGGCGGTGCCCTCTTTGTCCACAGCACGACGAAGATGCCGCCGTGGCTGCGCTACACCGGGCTATTTCCGGTGGCGATTTTCCTGATGGTCGCGGCGCTGAAGCTGTCGTTGCTGTGGATGATTAGCATCGCCATCGCTTTGTTTATCGTGCTTTATGTACAGGGGCGCTGGGACGAAGAAATCGGTGAGACCCGAGGTTTGTTCGAGACCATACAACTATTGCTGAATGTGGCCAGATCATTGGGATTAAAAGGGCGGGCCAATCCGCACGCGCTGTTGCATGAATTCGTCGGCCTGCTGCCGCAGGTGCAGAAGATCCACGGCAAGTTCACCCGTGCGCCACTGGCATCTGCCATCCCCGGAGTCGCAATTTATGCAGACTGGTTCCTGCTTTCCAATATTCGCCAGCATTTTAAATCCAGGCGCAAGCTGGAAGAAAATATCACGCTGCTGCAGCGCTGTTATGAGCTCACCGTCAATCTCGAAGCGGATCTGGCGTTGGCGCGCCATCTGTGCAATCAGTCGCAGATCTGCTGAATAGATCGCGACCGTGCGAGCCTTGTCAGATTTGCGGATGTGGTCAATCCGCTGCCGCGCAACGCAGTGCCGGTTTCGATTGCACTGGATGGCAGGGGAGTTTTCCTGTCAGGTCAGAATGGCGCGGGCAAGAGTACCGTATTGCGCACGATCGGCCTTAACCTGGTCATTGGCCGCGCTTTTGGATTCTGCTACGCCGCCAGCGCCAGCATGTCTTCCGCGCCGGTGTACTGCAGTATCCAGATCGAAGACTCGATGAATGGCGGCGAAAGCCTGTACATGGCAGAACTGCGGCGCGCCCGAGAACTGCTGCAGGCCAGCGAACGCGATGCCGGCTGCGTTTTCCTGATCGATGAAATTTTCCGCGGCACCAATCAACTGGATTCAGTGTCCGCTGCTGCCGCCGTCTTGCACAGCCTGGCGCAAAGATCGCTGCTGCTGGTTTCATCGCACAACCTGGTGTTGTCGCCGCTGCTGGAGCGATGGCTGACGCCCTTGCGCGTCGAGCGCAAGGCTGGATCGCATGACGATATGTTCCTGGCGCCAGGTATCTTGGTTGATCCCAACGGCATTGCCTTGCTCACCAGCAGCGGCTTCAATGCCGAGGTGGCGTCAAAAGCCGATAAGGTGTCTGCGTGGTTGAGCGATTATCTGTCGCATCCCAAGGAATGCCCTAATCTGCTCGACAATAGCCAAGTCATGTAGCTAAGCCTTGTCCGCCTTGCCCGCAGCACTCGCCAGCTTGCTCAGCATCTGGTCCAGCAGCCATGGCTTGCGGTCCTGGTCTTCAGCCAGCTCTTTGCGGCGGATCGCATCGCGCACCACCAGCGATCCGATATAGCGCAAAGGCTCAGGCGGGAACTGTCCGCGCGGGCCGGCGGCCAGCGGGCTGCGGCTCCAGGCGTTGTCCAGGCCCAGCACCAGCGATGACAACAGCTGTCCGCCCATATAGCTGGGGCCGACGCCGTTGCCGGAGTAGCCGAAACCGTAGAACACGTTCGGCATGTCGTCGAGCCGCCCGAAGAATGGAAAACCGGTAACCGAACGGTCTGAAGGTCCGTTCCAGCTGGCGGTAATCGGGACGTCGGCCAGCGCCGGGAAGAATTCATGCAGGCTGCGCTTGAGCTGTTGCTCATACGGCGACCGCTGGTCGAATACCGGCAGGATGCGGCCGCGCCAGGCGAAGGTATTGCCGCCCTTGCCCAACATCAGGCGGCCGTCTTCGGTGCTGCGGTAATAAAACACAAAGGTACGTGAATCGAGCACCGAAACGCCATCGGTCAAGCCGATTTTCTGCAGCAGTTCTGGACACTTTTCCGTGATTATCATGTCGCTGGAAACCACCGCCAGGGTGCGTTCGAACTGCGGAAAGCGGCTGGCCATCCAGGCGTTGATCGCCAACACCATCTTGCCGACCTGCAGGCTGCCGGCAGGTGTTTGTAATGTCACGGTAGCGCCGGGCGTGAACGACAGCATCGGCGTTCTTTCGTAGATCCGGATCCCCATTGCCAACGCTACGCGGCGTAGGCCGCGCACCAGCTTGCCGGGGTGGATGGTCGCCGCCATCGGGGAAAATACGCCGGACAGATTGCGTGCGGAGCCGGAACGGCGCTGCACTTCGGCGTCTGGCAGGGAATGATAAGAACTGATGCCTTGCCGTTTCAATTCGTCCAGCACCGGGTCCAGCACCCCCAATTGCGCCTTGGTGGTGGCGGTATAGAGCGTGCCGTCTTGGCGAAACTCGGCGTTGATCTTGTGCTCGCGGCAAAAGTCGCCGATATGATCGACCACCGCCTCCGATGCCTTGACCAGGCGTATCGCTTCAGCCTCGCCGAACAGCCGCCGCAAGGTAAAGAATTTGGTCGACCAGGTCAGCAGGCAGCCGCCATTGCGGCCGCTGGCGCCGGCGCCGCACAGATCGCTTTCGATGATAGCGATGTCCAGCGCCGGATTCTGCTGTTTCAACTGGATCGCCGTCCACAGGCCGGTAAAGCCGCCGCCGACAATGCCGACGTCAGCGCTTTGCCGGCCTTGCAATGCGGGAGCCAGCTCGCCGTCGGCGAATAATGCATCTTCCAGCCAGAATGGGCGCATGGATCATCTATCCTAAATAAGGTCGTGCCGGGTTACGCTACTTCGGTCCGGCTTGGGGCCACTTTACAAGCGTTCATCAGCTTGGAAAAATACTGTAAATCGGGCGTCGCCATTCCTGCCGCCTTGGCTTGGTCATCCCACAGGCGCAGCCTGACCGCATCTGCGGCGTAGGGACGGGAAATGAATTGCTCGGCGTCGGTGACGGAGAAAACGCCGCCCTGCAGTTCCAGGCTGCGCTTGGAGTCTTCGGACAGGCGCCCCCAATAACCGGCATCGGTCGCGCACAGGTAGCGTTTGGCGTCGACATGCAGGCGAATCGGCTCCAGCACCGCCGGACCGAACAGGCCGCGCAGATAAGGGATAGCGAAATACTGATGGGTATCGTCGACGCCGCGCGCGGAGGGCGTCTCGCCTTGCGGATTCAACAGGTGGCCGAGGTCGTGCAGCAAGGCTGCGCAGATCAATTCCTGTTGTGCGCCATTTTGCTCGGCCAACGTGGCCGATTGCAGAGCGTGTTGGAGCTGGTTGACCGGCTCGCCACTATACATTTCGTGGCCGCCTTGTTCGAAGAGTTCGCAGATTTGCGGGACAGTGAGCATGTTCGGTTCCGGATTAGTTGCTGGTTAATTCCAGGGCAGAGAATAAGTTTTGGTATTGCAAAAACTTTTCATCGCCTCTTGCACGCCTTCCTTGTAACCCAGGCCGGAATCCTTGACGCCGCCGAACGGCGTCAGCTCCAGGCGATAACCCGGGACTTCGCGGACGTTGATGCTGCCGACTTCCAGTTCGCGCACGAAGCGGGTGATGTAATCGAGACGGTTGGTGCATACCGACGACGATAAACCATAAGGCGTCGAATTCGAGATGCGGATTGCATCGGCAATATCGGTGCAACGGATGACTGGTGATACCGGACCGAAAGTTTCTTCTGCGACCAGCTGGCAATCGGCAGGCACATGATCCAGCACCGTCGGCGAATACACTGCGCCATCACGGATATTGCCAAACAAGAGCTTGGCGCCGCGCTTTTGCGCGTCATTCACTTTGGCTTCGAAGGCGCTGGCGGAACGGGCGTCGATCACGGTACCCATGTCGTTGTGCAGATCCATCGGATCGCCGTATTTGATGGCCTTGGTTTTGCTCACCAGCAGATCGACGAATTCGTCCGCCACGGCCTGATGCACGATCATGCGTTTGACCGCAGTGCAGCGTTGGCCGGAATTTTTGTACGAGCCGGAAACCGCCAGCGTCGCCGCTTCTTCCAGGTCGGCATCTTCCATCACGATGATCGGATCGTTGCCGCCCAGTTCCAGCACCTGCCGTTTGTATACCGCTTTGCCGGCGATGTATTTTCCGATCGGCACGCCGCCGGTAAACGTCACCAGATCGACGTCCGGATTGGTCAGCATCTCGTCGGCGATTTCAGCCGGATCGCCGGTCACCACCGAAAACATTTCCGGTGGCAAGCCTGCTTCGTACAAGATATCCGCCAGCAGTAAAGCCGACAGTGGCGTCTTTTCGGTCGGCTTCAACACCATGCGGTTGTTAGTGGCGATCGATGGCGCGACTTTATGGGCGACCTGGTTAAGCGGATGATTGAACGGTGTGATCGCCGAGATGGCGCCCAGCAGCGGTTCCTTCAAGGTGTAGACCTTGCGTTGCTTGCCGTGCGGCGTCAGGTCGCAGGAAAACACCTGGCCGTCATCCACCAGCGCCTGGTTAGCGGCGAACACAAATACATCGCAAGCACGGCCGACTTCGTACAGACTGTCTTTCTTGCACAGACCAGCCTCCGCTGTGATCAGATCTGAAATGGCGTCGGTATTGGCGCGCAGCAGTTCCGCTGCGCGCAGCATGATGCGCGAACGATCAAAGCGCGTCAGCGGCGAACGAAAAGCCCGCGCCGCCTGGAAGGCGTGGCGAATATCTTCGACCGTGGCCTTCGGCACCGAACCTACCAGCGCGCCGTTGAAGGGATTGCGAATCTCTATGCGGCGCGGGTTGCCGACCAGCTTGCCGGCAATCCGCATGTCTTGATGTAAAGGTTCGCCCTGCTTGAGCTTGCTCAGTTCGGTCAGCATCATGTCCTCAGATCCTCAGGTCATTTTTGTCAGATGGTTGGAATCTACTGCGCGTTGTTCATCGCCAGATAAAACACATCGAAGTTGCGCAGTCTGTGATCGGCGGGAATGGCGCTCAGTTTGCGGTTGAACATCAGTGGCACCCGTTGTTCCGAGATGCCGCCGTGCGAACGCAAAGGCAGTTTCAGTTCGGACAGGTCGTGCCGACTGGCGGCAGTGCCGATCACCGTCAAGCGTTCGCTCACCACCACCAGATCACCGATACGGTCTGGCGGCAACTCGAAGCGCTGCGCCGCCTGTTCGCGTGTCAGCACCAGTTCGATGCCGGGGATGGCGCGGATCTTGTCGGCGATCTCGGCGGCGTTGGCGGCGGCGCCAAGATAGACGGTTGCGTAGGAACCGAGCGCGCCATGATGCACCACATAAGGATCGGTAATCGGCAAGATGACGCGGGTCTTCTCGACCCCGACCTTGGCATCCAGCACGTCCTGCAGATAAATCACGTTCGGCTTGCCCGCGCTGTCAGTCTTGGCGTTCATGCCATGGTCGGCAGTCAGGCCGATCACCGCGCCCAGGGTGTCGAGCTGGGTCAGGTAATGATCCATCATCGCGTAGAAGGCATTGGCGCCGGGCGTACCGGGAGCGTACTTGTGCTGGATGTAGTCCGTGGTCGACAGATACATGATATCCGGCCGTTCGCTGGCCAGCAGCTTGACGCCGGCGGCGAACACGAACTCGGACAACTCGGCGCTGTACACCGATGGCAGCGGCATGCCGACCCGCTCCAGCAGGTTGTCGATGCCGTTTTGTTCCAGCGTCGCCTGGTCGGCCTTTTCCGCCGAGAAGCAGATGCCGCGCATCTTGTGGCCCAGCAGGCCGCGCAGCTTGTCCTTGGCGGTGATGACCGCGACCTTGGCGCCGGCGTCGGCGAAAGTCGCGAGGATGGTGGCGGCGCGCAGGTATTTGGCGTCGTTCATCATCACTTCCTGCTTGGTTTCCAGGTCGTAGAAGTAATTGCCGCAAATGCCGTGCACGGCAGGCGGCACGCCGGTCACGATCGACAGGTTGTTGGGATTGGTAAAGCTCGGCACCACGCAATCGGCGCTCAATATCGTGCCCTGCTCCACCATCTTTTTCAGGAACGGCGCGACGCCGGCCTGTATCGCCTGATTGACGTATTCCTGCTCGCAGCCATCGACGCAGACCACGACCAGCGGCTGTTGCATCGCCGGGTAATTGCGGCCATTGACGCTGAGGGTGCCTGTGATTTTGGTATTGGACATGGGATTACCTTCGCAATGAGTCGGAGACGGTTATTTCAACGTTATTTGTTCAGCCGAGGCCGCTTTTTGCGCCTGTGCCTTGTGCATGCGGTTGCGTCCGGCCACCGCATGCTCGCGCATGATGTCGCCTGCGACTTGCGCATCGCCGGCGGCGATGGCATCGACGATCTGGTGATGTTCGGTGGTGGAGGTGGGCAAGCTGCCTTTTTGCGCCAGCGCCGAGCGGCGGAACAGATTCAGCTCGTTGACCAGGCGGCGATAGGTATGCAACAGCTTCTTGTTGGCGGTGAACTGTACCAACGCATCATGGAAGCTCAGATTCAGTTTCAGGTAGCCGTCGACATCGCCCAGGGTCACCATGCCATCCATTCGTTCCAGCAGCATGCGCAATTCTTGCACCTGCACCGGCTTGATGATGGTCGCCAGCTTGCGGCCGATCAGTTCATCCAGCGCCGCGCGCACTTCATAGATTTCATCGGCTTCTTCGACCGAGATCTGGCGCACAAAGACGCCGCAGTTTTTTTCCTGCTGTACCAGTCCAGCCTCTTCCAGCGCGCGGAATGCTTCGCGCACCGGACCGCGCGAAACGCCGAGCATTTCCGCCAGCGAGACTTCATTCAACTTGTCGCCGGCGACCAGGTCGCCGGCCAGGATCATGCGCTCCAGCTCCTTCTGTACCAATGAAGGCAGGGAATTTTTCTGGACCAGGGCGATGGTGTTCATGGTGCGGTTGTTTGTCATGGCGTTTTCTTTTTTTTCGAGTTGGTGATTGCACTTTAATTTAACAACGTGTAGATTGTCAACAAAATACATAAGACATGATGCAATAAAAATAGCGGCGGAAAGAAACTGCGAAGAAACCGCGTGACTATAGATTTACCGAAGTTCAATAACGACAACATTGCGGTAGACGATTTGCTCACCATCTGAGGAGATGACAATGAAGCAGCAATTTGCACGAATCCTGCGCGCCGGCGCAGCGGCCGGGGCGCTAACCGCCCTGCTTGGCACAGGTTTCATGCTGGCCACATCCAGCAGCCACGCCCAATCCAAGACTTCCTTGCTGGTCTACACCGCGCTGGAAACCGACGCCATGAAGCAGTACAAGGACGGCTTCGAAAAAGCCAATCCGGGCGTCGAGATCCGTTGGGTGCGTGATTCCACCGGCGTCGTCACCGCCAAGCTGCTGGCGGAAAAGAACAATCCGCAAGCCGACGTCGTGGTCGGCCTCGCCGCCACCAGCCTGGCGCTGCTGGGCCAGGAAGGCATGCTGCTGCCGTATGAACCGCAAGGCATGAAGGAGCTGAACCCGGCCTACGTCGATACGGCGCGGCCGCCGACCTGGGTCGGCATGGATGTGTGGGGCGCCACGGTCTGCTTCAATACGATAGAAGCCAAGAAGCTGAATTTGCCGAAGCCGACCAGCTGGCAAGACCTGGCCAAGCCGGTCTACAAAGGCCAGATCGTCATGCCGCATCCAGCTTCCAGCGGCACCGGCTACCTGGACGTCACCGCCTGGCTGCAAATGTTCGGCGAAACCAAAGGCTGGCAGTACATGGATGCCTTGCACCAGAACATCGCGCAGTACACCCATTCCGGCTCCAAACCTTGCACCATGGCCGGCACCGGCGAATTCCCGATCGGCATTTCGTTTGAATTCCGTGGCCATCAGGTCAAGAACAGCGGCGCGCCGATTGAATTGATTTTCCCCCAAGAAGGCTTGGGCTGGGACGTGGAAGCCAGCGGCATCATGAAGAACACCAAGAACCTGGAAGCGGCAAAAAAACTGGTCGACTGGATGAGCAGCAAGGAAGCCAACGTCGTCAGCGCCAACTGGTGGGCCATCGTCGCCTATCCCGGCATCGCCAAGAAGGTGGAAGGGATTCCGGACAATTATGAAAAGCTGCTGATCGCGCCGAATGACTTCAACTGGTCCGCCAAGAACCGCGAACGGATCCTGGCTGAATGGGGCACGCGCTATAACTCCAAGGCGGAAAAGAAATAAATCACCGTCAATCTCAAGCCACGAGCCATCCGGAGAATAGCCATCATGCCGCAGCAGAATCCTTGCCTTACCGCGCAGCCTTACCTGACACTGGAAAACATCTCGAAATCGTTCGGCAGTTTCCATGCGCTGCGCGATATCAACCTGAGCGTCGGCGAAGGCGAATTCGTCTGTTTCCTTGGGCCGTCCGGCTGCGGCAAGACCACTTTGCTGCGCATTATCGCCGGCCTGGAAAGCCAGAACCAGGGCCGTATCATCCAGGGCGGCAAGGATATTTCCTGGCTGGCGCCGATCAAGCGCGACTACGGCATCGTGTTCCAGTCTTACGCGCTGTTCCCCAACCTGACCATCGCCGACAACGTCGCCTATGGCCTGGTCAACCGCCGTCAGAGCCGCGGCGCCATCGCCGAGCGGGTGCAGGAACTGTTGACGCTGGCAGGCTTGCCGACCAGCGGCAAGAAATTTCCGGGGCAATTGTCCGGTGGCCAGCAACAACGGATTGCGCTGGTGCGGGCGCTGGCCACCTCTCCGGGACTGCTGTTGCTGGACGAACCGCTATCGGCACTGGATGCGCTGGAGCGGGTACGGCTGCGCAGCGAAATCCGCCAGTTGCAGCAGCGGCTGGGCGTGACCACCATCATGGTTACCCACGACCAGGAAGAAGCGCTAACCATGGCCGACCGCATCGTGGTGATGAACCATGGCGCCATCGAGCAATGCGGCAAGCCGCAGGATATCTATCTGCAGCCGGAATCGCCGTTCGTCGCCTCGTTCGTCGGCAAGGTCAATATCCTGCGCGGCGTATCTCTCGGTGATGGCCGCTTCCGTATCGGTCACCTGGATTTTCATTGCGAATCGCTGCTCGATCATATTGCTGCAGGTGAGCCGGTCAAGGTTTATCTGCGGCCGGAGGATTTCGTCGCCCGCAACGTGGAACAGCGCACCCGCAGCCACGCCATGGCGGAAGTGAAAAAAATAGAATTCCTGGGCGCGTTCAGTTACTTGACCGTGGTGCTGGAGGGCATGGAGCAGCAGCCGGTGGTGGCGTCAATGTCGCTCAATTTGTTGAAAGAGATGGGGCTGGGCATTGGCAGCAAACTGCGTTACGGCCTGCTTCCGGAGCGCATCCGCGTCTATCCGGATCACCAACCATGCCAGACGGTGGCGGCATGAACCGGCAGGCCAGCAGGCTCGGTGTCATGCCGCTATCGGCGAACGGCGCACCCGCCGTGGCTGGCCGCCGGCAAAGCCACTGGCACGACCGCGTTGCTCACGCCTTGCTGTTGCTGGTGTGCGCCGGGCTGGCCGTGTTCCTGCTGATGCCGGTGCTGATGATCCTGATTCAAAGCGTGCAGGACAAGGACGGCGCATTCGTCGGCTTGCGCCAGTTCAGCGACTACATGTCGACCCCGGCGTTGCGGCAATCGGTGTTCAACACGTTACTGATTGCGGTTTCGGTGACATTGCTGGTGATCCCCGCCGCGTTTACTTTCGCTTACGCACTAACGCGCAGCATGATGCCGTGCAAACGGCTGTTCCGCACCATGTCGCTGATCCCGATCCTGGCGCCGTCGCTATTGGCGGCGATTTCTTTCATCCAATGGTTCGGCACCCAGGGCGTGCTCAAAGGACTGCTGGGCGGCGCGTCGATCTACGGCCCGATCGGCATCATCATCAGCGAATGCTATGCCGTGTTTCCCCATGCGTTGATGATATTGATCACTGCGCTGTCGCTGGCTGACGGCCGCCTGTACGAAGTTGCAGAATCGTTGGGCACCAGCCGTCTGCGTAAATTCTGGACCATCACCCTGCCCGGCGCCAAGTACGGCCTGATCAGCGCGGCGCTGGTGGTGTTCACTTTCACCGTCAACGATTTCGGCGTGCCGAAAGTCATCGGCGGCGATTTCAATGTGCTGGCCATCGACGTCTATCAACTGGTCATCGGCCAGCAGGATTTCAACAAAGGTGCAGTAGTGAGTTTGCTGCTGCTGTTGCCGGCGCTGATGGCTTTCGCCATCGATTTCACGATCCGCCGCAAACTGCAATCGCAGCTGTCGGCACGCGCTGTGCCGTTCGTACCGAAGCGGCATCGCGTTTTCGATTCGCTGATGCTGGCCTACTGCGCCATCGTCTGCCTGATGCTGCTGTCAGTGCTGGGCATGGCGGTCTACACCTCTTTCATCAAGCTGTGGCCTTACAACCTGACGCTGGTATGGGATCACTATTACTTCGGCCTGGTCCAGGACGGCATCCTGGAATCGTACTTCAACAGCCTGCGGCTGGCCGCCTATGTTGTCGTCAGCGGCATCGTCCTGATCTTCGGCAGCGCATATCTGGTCGAGAAGACTCGCGGCATGGCGCCGGCGCGGCCGGTGATCCGCCTGTTGGCCATGCTGCCGATGGGCGTGCCGGGCCTGGTGCTCGGCCTGGGTTACATCATGTTCTTCAACCATCCAGACAATCCGCTCAACGTCCTGTATCGCAGCATGGCGATCCTGGTGCTGTCGACGGTGGTGCATTATTTTACTTCCAGCTATCTCACCGCCGTCACCGCCCTGAAAGCCATCGACAATGAATTCGAAGCCGTCTCGGCTTCGCTCAAGGTGCCTTTCTATAAAACCTTCATGCGCGTCACGGTGCCGGTCTGCCTGCCGGCGATCCTGGATATCGGCCGCTACCTGTTCATCAATGCCATGACCACCATTTCGGCCGTAGTGTTCCTGTATTCGCCCGACACTACCCTGGCTTCGGTGGCGCTGTTGAACCTGGAAGCCGAAGGCAAGATCGGCCCGGCGGCGGCGATGGGCACCCTGATCGCATTGACCTCGGCCATCGTCTGCCTGTTGTACGCATTAGCCACGCGTGTACTGCTGAAGAAGGCGCAAAGCTGGCGCCAAGCCTGAACCTGTTTGAAACACAACCAACATCCCGCACCAGACCAAAGGAAATATCATGAGCCTGCAAAGCCGCGACCCGATTCTTCTGACCCCCGGTCCATTGACCACCTCGCTCGCCACCAAGAGCGCCATGCTGCAGGACTGGGGTTCATGGGATGCCTCGTTTAACGCCATCACCGCCAAGGTCCGCAAGCAGTTGCTGGATATCGCCAACGCCCACGACAGCCACGTTTGCGTGCCAATGCAAGGCAGCGGCACGTTTTCGATAGAGGCGGCGATCAATACCCTGCTGCCGCGCAACGGCCATATGCTGGTGCTGATCAACGGCGCCTACGGCAAGCGCATGGCCAAGATCGTAGAAATGATGGGACGCCAGGTCTCGGTATTTGAGACAGCTGACGATGTGCCGACCACCGCTGCCGACGTCGAGCGCGTCTTGAACAATGACCGTAGCATCACTCACGTCGGCGTGATCCATTGCGAAACCAGCACCGGTATCCTGAACCCACTGGCCGAAATCGCCGAGGTCGTGGCAGCTCACAAGAAAAGCCTGATCATCGATGCCATGAGTTCCTTCGGCGCGCTGGAAATCGACGCCGCCAAGATCAGCTTCGACGCCCTGATCGCCGCCAGCGGCAAATGCATCGAAGGGCCGCCGGGCATGGGCTTTGTGATTGTGCGCAAATCGGTGCTGGAAAAAGCTGCGGGTAACTCGCGCTCCCTGTCGCTCGACCTGCACGATCAATGGGCTTACATGGAAAAAACCACGCAATGGCGCTTCACGCCGCCGACGCATATCGTGGTGGCTTTTCATCAGGCCTTGAACCAGTTCTTCTCCGAAGGCGGTCAGCCGGCAAGACTAGCCCGCTACACAAAAAACTACGACACGCTGATGGCCGGCATGCGCGAGTTCGGCCTGATCCAGTTTCTGCCGGCAAAAATCCAGGCGCCGATCATCGTCACCATGCACGCGCCGAAAAGTGCGAGTTATGAATTCAAGGATTTTTACAACCGGGTGCGCGATAAAGGTTTTATTCTCTACCCGGGAAAATTGACTCAGGCCGAGACTTTCCGCGTTGGTTGCATAGGAGCGATCGGCGCTGAAGAAATGCAGCAAGCAGTGCATGCTATCGGCGATGCACTGCGTGAGATGGGAGTCAAAACAAGAAATGCGGCCAGTTCGTAGGCGATGCAGACAACCGGCTTGTACACAAAGCCGGGGATTTATGCGCAACCGTGACCGCCCGCTGACTTGCTGGTCATGGACAAATCGCGACCGGCTTCCCGGCCGTGTCCGGCATCTTCCAGCCGGCGCAGGTAATCCTCCCACATCGCATCCTGGTCGTGACCCAGCTTGTACAGATAAGCCCAGGTAAAAATGCCGCTGACGTGGCCATCGGAAAAGGTAGGCTTGACCGCGTAATTGCCGACCGGTTCCAGCGCCGCCATCTCGACATTGCGCTTGCCGGTTTGCAGCACTTCCTGGCCGGGGCCATGGCCGCTGACTTCGGCGGACGGCGAATAGACGCGCATCAGTTCAAACGGCAGCGAAAAAACCGCGCCGTCGTCGAAAGCGACTTCCAGCTTGCACGATTGCTTGTGCACTGTGAAAGACACCGGTACAGGAGCAGGTGCGGATTGTTTGGAGCCGGTCATGGTGATGGACTAGGTAAAATTAAAAACGATTAAAGACGATTAAAACTGTGCAACCATTGCCGAACGCAATGCGCCCAGTAATGCCTGCCGTTGCGCCAGGCTGGACGGTGGCGTTTGCCGCTCGGCTGCCGCCCAGACAGGACTCGGAAATTGCGCATCGTCCAGATAGCGCGGAATTACGTGCCAGTGCAGATGCGGCGTCATGTTGCCGAGGCTGGCCAGATTGATTTTTTCCGGCTGCATGACGGCGCGCACAATGGATTCGACTTTACAGACCGCAGCCATCAATGCGCTGCGATCAGCTATCGGCAGATCGGTCATTTCCTTGACATGGTTATTCCAGATGACACGGCAAAAACCCGGATAGGCTGCATCGTCCACCAGCACCACACGAAACTTTTCGGCGCGGTGGAGAACTTCTCCACCGTCGCCGCTGCACAATTCGCAATCAATCGGATGTTCTGCCATGGTCACACCAAAATTCGTTCGATGCCGCCGTTGTTGGCGCGGGCAACGTAATCCGGCAACCAGTTCTCACCAAGCAGGTGACGCGCCATTTCCACCACGATGTAATCGGCGGTAGTGCCGGAGTCATCGTTGTAGCGCGACAAACCCTGCAGGCAAGACGGGCAGGACGTGAGGATCTTGACATCGCCGACAAAACCATCGGCGCGCAGCTTGTCCGCGCCCTTGTTCATCTCTTCTTCCTTGCGGAAGCGCACCTGGGTCGAGACATCCGGACGGCTGACGCCGAAGGTGCCTGACTCGCCGCAGCAACGCTCGTTCTTCTCGATCTTGGCGCCGTTCTCGGTGGTGATCAGCGCGTTGACCGTCTTCATCGGATCCTGCAGCTTCATCGGGCTGTGGCAAGGGTCGTGATACATGTAGCGCGTGCCGCTGACGCCTTCCAGCTTGAGGTTTTTCTCCAGCAGATATTCGTGGATGTCGATGATGCGGCAGCCAGGGAAAATCTTGTCGAACTGGTAGCCCTGCAACTGGTCGTAGCAAGTGCCGCAGGAGACGATCACGGTCTTGATGTCGAGATAGTTCAGGGTATTTGCCATGCGATGGAACAGCACGCGGTTATCGGTGATGATCTTCTCGGCCTTGTCGAAATCGCCCGAGCCGCGTTGCGGATAGCCGCAACACAGATAGCCAGGCGGCAGCACGGTCTGCACGCCGACTTGCCACAGCATAGCTTGTGTCGCCAGGCCGACTTGCGAGAACAGCCGCTCCGAACCGCAACCCGGGAAATAAAACACGGCTTCGGTATCGGCGGTGGTGCTCTTCGGATCGCGGATGATCGGTACGATCTTGTCGTCTTCGATATCCAGCAAGGCGCGCGCAGTCTTCTTCGGCAGGTTGCCCGGCATCTTCTTGTTGATGAAGTGGATCACCTGTTCTTTGATCGGCGCCTTGCCGACCGTGGCCGGCGGTTTCTTGGTCTGCTTCTTGGCGAATTTCTTCAGCATGTCGTTGCCGAAACGCTGCGCCTTGAAACCCCAGTCGGTCATGACCTTGCGGGTCATGTTGATAGTGGCCGGATCGGTGGCGTTGAGAAAGAACATGGCCGCAGTGGTGCCGGGATTGAACGATTTCTTGTTCATCTTGCGCAGCAGGTTGCGCATGTTCATCGAGACGTCGCCGAAATCGATATCGACCGGACATGGCGTCAGGCACTTGTGGCAGACGGTGCAATGGTCGGCGACGTCTTCGAATTCTTCCCAATGCTTGATCGAGATGCCGCGCCGGGTCTGCTCTTCGTACAGGAAGGCTTCCACCAATAGCGAAGTGGCCAGGATCTTGTTGCGTGGCGAGTAAAGCAGGTTGGCGCGCGGCACGTGGGTGGCGCACACCGGTTTGCATTTACCGCAACGCAGGCAATCCTTGACGCTGTTGGCGATGGCGCCGATATCGCTTTGCTGCATGATCAGCGATTCATGGCCCATCAAGCCGAACGACGGCGTGTAAGCATTGCTAAGGTCAGCCTCGAAACCCGGCAGGTTGAGCAACTTGCCTTTGTTGAAGCGGCCTTCCGGATCGACCCGCAGTTTGTAGCTGCGGAAATCCTTGATTTCATCTTCGGTCAGGAATTCCAGCTTGGTGATGCCGATGCCGTGTTCGCCCGAAATCACGCCGTCCAGCGAACGCGCTAAAGCCATGATACGCGCCACCGCGGCATGCGCATCCTGCAGCATTTCGTAGTGGTCGGAATTGACCGGTAGGTTGGTATGGACGTTACCGTCGCCGGCATGCATGTGCAAGGCGACGAACACGCGGCCGCGCAGCACGCGCTTGTGAATCGCGCCGCACTCGTCGAGGATAAGCTTGAACGAAGCGCCGTTGAAAATCTGCCGCAGCAAAGCGCGTACTTCCTGCTTCCAGGAGACGCGGATGGTGCGGTCCTGCACCACATCGAATACCGTCGCTTCCGGTTGCGTACGCAAACGCTCATCAAATACCAGGCCGAGTTTTTCCAGCCCCAGTTGCACCAGCTGCTGCTGGGCATCCTTGAGCGGCAAGTCAAGATTCGCCAGCAGATAAGTCCAGCGCGCCTCGACATCGGCCAGCAATTGTTCAGCCTGGTTCACGCGGTCTTCCAGGATTTCGGTGGCCGGAATATCATCGCCGTCGGCGTCGTCGCCCTTGCCCAGTGGCAGATTGCCCTTGAGCAGGAAATCGCGTAATTCGCCCAGCAATTGCAGCTTGTTCTTGCCCGACAGTTCGATATTGATGCGCTCGATGCCGTCGGTGTACTCACCCATGCGATTGAGCGGGATCACGACGTCTTCATTGATTTTGAAGGCGTTGGTGTGCTTGGCGATGGCAGCCGTGCGTGCGCGGTCCAGCCAGAATTTCTTGCGCGCTTCCGGACTCACCGCGACGAAACCTTCGCCGACACGGTTGTTGGCCATCCGTACCACTTCCGATGCCGCTTGCGCTACCGCGTTTTCATCGTCGCCGACGATATCGCCGAACAAGGCCATCTTCGGCAACACGCCGCGCTTGGATTTGGTGGTGTAGCCGACTGCGCGCAAATAACGCTCGTCCAGATGTTCGAGGCCGGCCAGGATCGCGCCACCCTTCCTGGTTTCAGCATCGAGGAAATCCTTGATCTCGACGATCGATGGAATCGCATCGCGCGCCTGTCCGAAAAATTCCAGGCAGACAGTGCGCGTGTGCTTCGGCATCTTGTGCAGAATCCAGCGCCCGGAGGTAATCAGACCGTCGCAGCCTTCTTTTTGAATCCCCGGCAAACCCGCCAGGAATTTATCGGTAACGTCCTTGCCCAGGCCTTCCTTGCGGAACACGCGGCCCGCGATTTCCAGGATTTCGGTCTTGAATGGTTTCTCGCTTGGACGGCCCTTTTCGGCCGGATGACGCCATTCGAGCTGGAAGCGCGCCAGCGGTGTGTCGTGAATCTTGCCCAGGTTATGGTCGAGACGGGTGACGTCCAACCAGTCGCCGTTCGGGTCGACCATGCGCCAGCTCGCCAGATTATCCAGCGCGGTGCCCCACAACACGGCTTTCTTGCCGCCCGCATTCATGGCGATGTTGCCGCCGACGCAGGATGCTTCCGCCGAAGTCGGATCGACGGCGAACACGAAGCCGGCTTTTTCAGCGGCGTCGGAGACGCGCTTGGTGACTACGCCGGCGCCTGAGTAAATCGTCGCATATTCTTTATCCAGCCCTGGCAGCACAGCCATTTCCACCGCGCCGAGCTGTTCCAGCTTTTCGGTGTTGATGACCGCCGACAACGGCGTCAGCGGAATCGCGCCGCCGGTGTAACCGGTGCCGCCGCCGCGCGGGATGATGGTCAGGCCGAGTTCGATACAGCCCTTGACCAGGCCGGCCATTTCATCTTCGCCGTCCGGCGTCAGCACCACGAAGGGATACTCGACGCGCCAGTCGGTGGCGTCGGTCACGTGCGAGACGCGCGACAGGCCGTCGAACTTGATGTTGTCCTTGGCGGTATAACGGCCCAGGATCTTGTTGGTGCGCTTGCGCAGATCGTAGGTCTGGCGGAATTCGTCGGAGAAAGCGGCAATCGCTTTCCTGGCGGCGGCCAGCAACGCTTCGACATTTTCGCTGCGCTTTTTGGCTTCTTCATCGCTGCCGGCATCGCGGGTCGTGCCACCTTCCTCCGCCGCATCGGTGACGATGCGACGCTTGTCGACTTCACCGAGACGATGATGCAGCGCATCAATCAGAGCCTGGCGACGCTTCGGATTGTCCAGCATATCATCTTGCAAATACGGATTGCGGCGCACCACCCAGATGTCGCCCAGCACTTCATACAGCATGCGGGCCGAGCGGCCGGTCTGGCGTTTGCCGCGCAGTTCGTCGAGCAAGCGCCAGGAGGCTTCACCCAGCAGACGAATCACAATCTCGCGATCGGAAAACGAGGTGTAGTTATAGGGGATTTCGCGCAATCGCGTAGGGGTGGCGCCGTGTGGCGCATCTGACAATAATGCCTGGATTTTGACTGGGGCGTTCATTGATCTTAAGAAGTGACTACTGCATTGTCTTCAACTGCTGGAGCATCATTTTAGCTGATTGCGCCCTTTAGCGATGGTGACATGGTGATTTGTGCAGCGCAAGATAGCGGCGTGCTGCAGATAGCCAAAGCCAATCGATACAATAAAAACAATCAATTTTTATAATTTAATAGCCAGTACCTATAATGATTTCACCCCCACTAAAATTATGGAGCTTTCATGTTCAGCCAGATCATCAGTGAAATCATGGAAAGCATTGCCCTCACGTTGGCTGACTACGGCCAATGCAAAGGCTGAGCCGCCTGTTTTCAAGGAGTTTTGCCATGACGCCCGTATCGTTATCCACCAGAAATCCCTACTTCGGCCTCTCTCACCTGCTTCGTAAGCGGGCCTGGCCGTTGCGCATGCTGCCGTATGTGGTTTTATTGCTGATTACGCCAGCGATGTTGCGTGTACTTTGAATAAAATTCATACATAGCCGCGGCTCACACCTGCAATTCGGTAAGCACCGTGGCGACGATTTCGTCCTGCCGCATTACCCGGGTTTCAAATACGTAGTGCGAGAGATAAGCGGAAGCGGTAATACAACTGGTATGGAAAGAAAGTGGCTCCGATGCCGGCACCAGTTGATGCGCAGAAAGATCGCACTTGACCACCGTGTAGCTGACTTCCTTGTCGAGGAGGTGATGCAGCAACCTGCTCGTGGTTTGCGCCACCGTGTGGACGATGATGGCAACCGGCCAGGCCGGATAGTCCAGAAAATGCCCGGCGCAGCGAGCCGGCGCCAGCGCCTTGCTACGGGCGATAAGGGAATGGCCGATGGCGGCGTCAAACTCCAGCTGTACCGATTGTCTGTATGGCGAATGATCGTGGGATGGCGCCGAGGGCACCCGGTAATCTTTGAACAGGCGCAGGAACACCGGCTCCGTTAACGCCTGGTATTCGCAATACAGATGGGCAAACGGCTTTTCCGCCGAGATGATGGCTTGCGCGGTCAGCGTGCGCCGGTCCTGGTGCAAGACTTCCGCCGTGGCCTGAAACGAAGCGCCCGATGCGCGCGGTGCGACGTCATGCAGTTTGCTGTAGCGCGCCTTGGTCGCCAGATAATAGATTTGCGAAGCCTGCGGTGCGGCTTGCCAGGCGACGGCGGCGCAAGAACCGAGAATTGCCAGGTGACGGCCGATTTCGGCCGAGGCTACCGGACCATTTTCAAAACCTAAAGGCTGCTCCGATGAAAACGTTCCTCGGACTATCCGATTCGGTACGCCGCACAATTCTGTGAATGCAAAATACGGCGCTTGCACTGCGATGCGCTCACAAATCTCCCTGATGTCCAGTTTGTTCATAGCCTTCTCTCCTCGAAGGATTTCGATTTCAAAGAAGCATGCAAACCAGTGTTGATTCAGAGCAATATATAATAGTGCGCCGCAAAAATCCACGCTTTATTTCAGGTCACGCCAGCCAGGTCGCGACCGCACGCCAGAAGCCATCCGGCACATGCAACAGCAGCCAGACCACCATGATGTAGCGCAGGAATTTACCGATCGCCATGTACATGACGGAAGGCCAGAACGGCAGCTTGAGCCAGCCGCCCAAGGTGCAGATCGGGTCGCCGATGCCCGGCACCCAGGCCAGCAGCATGGTCTTCGCGCCATAGCGTTCAAGCCAGCCGAACCAGCTGCTGCCACGTTCGCGCGCGAAGGCCTGCTTGGCGCCGTAGCCCATCCAGTAATCGACCACGCCACCCAGGGTGTTGCCCAGGGTGGCGACAAAAATCACCGGCCAGAACAGCGCGCCATTGCCCTTGATTACGGCGAACACCGCCGGCTCGGAGCCTAGCGGCAACAAAGTGGCGGCGACAAAACTGATGACAAAGACGGAAGTCAGGCCCACGGTGGGCACGGCCAGCGTCTTGAGCAGCCATAAAACAGCAGATTCGATCATGGAAAACAATTCATAAATACGGCAGATCGGCTCGCGCAGCGCCTCAAGATGCGCTTGTTTGCTGTGCGGTCGAAAAACCTGGTGGCGCTAAAAAAGCCCTCCATTATAATGACCGGCTGTTTCCCCCGCCTGATCCTGTTGCCGATCACGTTCAAAATGCTACCGGACCGCTACTGACTAACGACATGACTACAGATTATTTGCAAAAAATCCTCACCGCCCGCGTCTACGATGTCGCGGTCGAAACCCCGCTTGAACTGGCCTCAACGCTGTCGCAGCGAATTGAAAACCAGATTTATTTCAAGCGCGAGGATATGCAAAGCGTATTCAGTTTCAAATTGCGCGGCGCCTACAACAAGATGGCCAGCCTGACCCCGGCGCAGCTCAAGCGTGGCGTGATTTGCGCTTCGGCCGGCAACCATGCCCAGGGCCTGGCGCTATCGGCTGCCAAGCTCGGCTGCCGCGCGGTGATCGTGATGCCGACCACAACGCCGCAAGTCAAAGTCGACGCGGTCCGCGCTCGCGGCGGCGATGTGGTGCTGTTCGGCGATTCTTATACTGACGCCTACAACCACGCGCTGACGCTGGAAAAGAAACTCAAGCTGACTTTCGTCCACCCTTTCGACGATCCGCATGTGATCGCCGGCCAGGGCACCATCGGCATGGAAATCCTGCGCCAACACGCAGGCCCGATCCATGCGATCTTCGTGCCGATCGGCGGCGGCGGCCTGATTGCCGGCATCGCCGCCTATGTCAAGGCGGTGCGGCCCGAGATCAAGATCATCGGCGTGCAAACCACGGATTCCGACGGCATGGCGCGCAGCCTGGCCGCCGGCCGCCGCGTGACCTTGCCGGATGTCGGCTTGTTTGCAGACGGCACGGCGGTCAAGCTGGTCGGCGAAGAAACCTTCCGCCTGGCGCGTTTGTATGTAGATGAAGTGATTCTGGTCGATACCGATGCCGTCTGCACCGCCATCAAGGATGTGTTCCAGGATACCCGCAGCATCCTCGAGCCTTCCGGCGCGCTGGCGGTGGCTGGCGCCAAAGCTTATGTCGAACGGGCCAAGGGCACGCGCAAGGCGATCAAGAACCAGACGCTGGTGACCATCGCCTCCGGCGCCAACATGAATTTCGACCGCCTGCGTTTCGTCGCTGAAATGGCCGATATCGGCCAGCTGCGCGAAGCCGTGTTCGCCGTCACCATCCCCGAGCAGCGCGGCAGCTTCCGCCGTTTCTGCGAACTGGTCGGACCACGCAACGTGACCGAGTTCAACTACCGCATCAGCGATGAGAAGACCGCGCACGTGTTTGTCGGCGTGGCGATCTCAAACCGCGACGAAGCCAGCCAGATCGCCAGGAATTTCGAAAAGCACGGATTCAGCACGCTCGACCTGACCCATGACGAACTGGCCAAGGTCCACGTCCGCCATCTGGTCGGCGGCAAGAGCGCACTGGCGCAGGATGAGTTGCTGTACCGCTTTGAATTCCCGGAACGCCCGGGCGCGCTGATGCGCTTTTTGAATTCGATGGCGCCTAACTGGAATATCAGCCTGTTCCATTACCGCAGCCAGGGCGGCGACGTCGGCCGCATCCTGGTCGGACTGCAAGTGCCGAAAAAGGAAATGAAAGCGTTCCGTACTTTCCTTTCCAGCCTCGGTTATCGCTATTGGGATGAAAGCGCCAATCCGGTCTATAAGCTGTTTCTCGGCTAAGGGCCTCATCGTCAAATGCGTCTCCCGATAACCGCCATCAAGCTGTGAATATCGGGGATTCATGCTTATCTGGCAAAATACTGCTTTTACGCATACGTACAAGCAGAAGCCATGACCATACCAAATACGCCCGACGCTTCGCCGTTGGGCAAGCCCGCCGCCTACCAGACCCAATACCAGCCTTCGTTGCTGTTCCCGATCGCCCGTCAAGGCAAGCGCGATGAAATCGGCGTTAGCGGCACTTTGCCGTTTTTCGGCGTCGACATCTGGAATGCGTACGAGGTGTCCTGGCTCAATGCGCGTGGCAAGCCTCAGGTGGCTATCGCCACTTTCACGGTGCCGGCAGATTCTCCGAATATCGTCGAGTCGAAGTCGTTCAAGCTGTACCTGAACTCCTTCAATCAAACCAAATTGGCGGATACAGATGCCTTGTTGCAACTGTTGCGTACCGATTTATCGACCGGCTTCGGAGCGCCGGTGCATGTGACGGTGACCACGGCAGATGCATTTGGCAGTCTGAAACTGCAGGAACCGCAAGGCTTGTTGCTCGACCGGCTGGATATCGAAGTCAGCGAGTACCAGCCGAATCCGTCGTTATTGAAAGCCGATCCGAATCAAGTTGTCGTAGAAGAAACTTTTTTGTCGCATCTTCTCAAATCGAATTGCCTGGTCACCGGCCAGCCGGACTGGGGCAGCGTACAAATCCATTATGTCGGCGCAGCCATCGACCAGGAAAGCCTGTTGCGCTACCTGATCAGCTTCCGCGACCATAACGAATTCCACGAGCAATGCGTCGAACGGATATTTATGGACATCATGCGCAACTGTTCACCACAAAAGCTGTCTGTGTATGCGCGCTACACCCGCCGCGGCGGCCTTGACATCAATCCGTGGCGCAGCAATTTTTCCACCGGGCAGCCACCGTCAAATTGGCGTCAAGCAAGGCAGTAACACACAAATCGTTACATTTGTAGCAAAAAGACAGCACTTATGTATATAAATACGCATTAAATTAGTGGGGATATTGACGCAAAGTGACCCAGCGTCTACCGTACCACCTCGCTGCAAAGGACTCTATTTTTTTATGACTATTTTTTCTCGTTTTCCCGCCGTCAAAAGGATCGCAATTCTCTCCGGCATGACTGCCATCGCCGCCATGTGCGCCTCGGCCCACGCTCAGGAAACCCCTGACACCACCGGCTGGTTCAGCAAGACGTTTACGCAAACCAAGAACCGCCTGGATAACATCGTTGATAACGGCGACATGGAAGTGTATCTGTCTGGCTACGCTTATCATGGCCGCCGTACCTATACCGAAGAAAAAATTCGGGATTTGAACGAAAAGGCCTGGGGCCTGGGTGGTGGCCGCACCATTCGCAATGCCGACGGCAATGATGAATCCCTGTACTTGTTTGCGATTCGCGACTCCCACTGGCGGCCGCAGATCATGGCCGGCTACGCCTATGAATGGATCTGGAACGTGCCCAAGACACCGGTCGAAGTCGGCGCCGGCTATACCGCGATGCTGATGAGCCGCCAGGATTATTTCGGCGGCGCGCCGTTCCCGATCGCCTTGCCGGTCGTATCTCTTGGCGTCAAGGGAGCTAAATTAATGGGCTCTTACGTACCTCGCTTGTCGCAAAACAAAGGCAATGGCGATGTCTGGCTCGTCTTCGCACGCTTCGAAGTTAAGTAAAACATCACACTATTCAGCGACTAGCATCACTGCAAGTTGATGTTGTTGGCCAGAATCAAGTCTATAATTCGGGTTGGGTGTCGCCAATAGAAACCGAATCGGCGCTGTAGCGGCGCCCTAAGGGTGTCATAAGCACCGTAACCTGAGCCATGCTGACCAGGGCCAAATCGGGGAGGCGTTGTAGTAGAATCTGCGGCCAAGCAGCAACGCGCCGCAGCCTAGCCCCGAAATTGACATGTCTAGTATGTTTTCTACATGCAGCGCTGGGTTTTTAGCGATGGCGGCTCTTAAGACACAACCATCCATACTGGACCGCAAACCAATTTGTATTATGACTAATCTTGCAAAAATCCTGCCCGCACAAAATGTGGCGCTGGATCTGGAAGTCTCCAGTAAAAAACGTGCTTTCGAACAAGCCGGCTTACTCTTCGAAAACAACTGCGGCATTGCCCGCTCTACCGTCTCCGATAACCTGTTTGCGCGCGAGCGCCTGGGTTCCACCGGTCTCGGCCATGGCGTCGCCGTGCCACACGGCCGGGTCAAGGGCTTGAAAGCACCGCTGGCGGCGTTTGTCCGCCTGGCCGAGCCGATTCCGTTCGAATCGCCGGATGGCGAACCGGTCAGTTTGCTGGTATTCCTGCTGATCCCGGACAACGTCACCCAGCAGCACCTGGAAATCCTGTCGGAAATCGCGGAAATGTTTTCCAGCGACGCCTTCCGCCAAATCTTGGCCAGCGATCCCGATCCGGCCTCGGTGCACGCCCACATTGTCGCCTGGCAGCCCATGGGCGCCGAAAATGCGACATAATTTGGCATAAGGACATCGTTTTTACCGGGCAACATGAAAACCAGCGCTGTGTCGGTTTTTTGAGGCTCTACCGGGTGTCTGCGGGCGATCCTGCCCTAACTAACCATGTCAGACGCCTATCATGCCCGCTTCCACGCCTCTATCGATTCAGCAACTGTATGACGAAAACCGCGAATCGCTGCAACTAGGCTGGTTTGCCGGCTTTCCCGGCGGCGAGCGCCTGATTTCCGGCGACGCTGCTTCGGCTGCCGACCAGGTCGGCCACTTGAACCTGATCCACCCGGGCCGGATCCAGGTCTTCGGTCATCAGGAAACCGAGTATTACCAACGCCTTTCGGCCACCTCGCGGGTTTATCAGACCGCGGAACTGGTGGCGGGCGCACCGCCGGCCTTCATCATCGCCCAAGGATTGGCGACGCCGCCGGACATCCTGGAAATCTGCGACGAAAAAAATATCCCGCTGTTCTCGACGCCGCTGCCCGCAGCCCAGGTGATCGATTACCTGCGCGTGTATCTGTCGAAAAAACTGGCGCAGCGCATCACCATGCACGGTGTGTTCATGGATGTGCTGGGAGTCGGTGTGCTGATCACCGGCGAATCCGGGCTCGGCAAAAGCGAGCTGGGGCTGGAACTGATTTCACGCAGCCATGGTCTGGTGGCGGACGATGCGGTGGAATTCGCGCGCATTGCGCCGAACATGATCGAAGGACGCTGTCCGCATCTGCTGCAAAACCTGCTGGAAGTCCGCGGACTGGGCCTGCTTGACATCAAGACCATCTTTGGCGAAACCGCGGTGCGGCGCAAGATGCGCCTCAAGCTGATCGTCCATCTGGTGCGCCGCGCGACGCTGGAAGAGAATTACGAACGCTTGCCGCTCGATGCTCACACGCAGGAAGTATTGGGGCTGGCGATTCGCAAGGTCATCATTCCGGTGGCCGCCGGCCGCAACATCGCGGTGCTGCTGGAAGCCGCAGTGCGCAATACGATCCTGCAATTGCGCGGCATCGATACGCTCAAGGATTTCATCGCCCGGCAACGGATTGCAATGGATAGCGACAGCGATCTTTGAAACGCCATATCGCGGGTACATAACGTTACAAAACCGTAAGCGGATCTGGCGCAGGATTAGCGCGAGTGGCATATAAAATACGATACGGCAGACTTGGCGGGGACACACTTCTCAAGTGTGATTTTTCGCCGGGCGAGATGGCGGCATGTGGTTCATGCCTGCTTCCAATTCGGACACTCCCTGTAGCCTCGCGGCGTAAACCCCGACTTACGGTATCATTCTCCAATGCGCATTATTCTTATTACCGGTATTTCCGGTTCCGGCAAATCAGTCGCTCTTCGGGTACTCGAAGATGCGGGTTATTTTTGCGTCGACAACTTGCCGCCAGTGCTGCTGCGCGACCTGGTCGCCGCCCGTCAACACGAAGGAGCGCAAATGCTGGCCGTGGCCACCGATGCCCGCAGCGCCGATTCGCTGGCCGGCCTGCCGAGCGATATCCAGCAATTGAAAACCGAAGGACACGACGTCAAGGTGTTTTTCCTGACGGCGCAGACCGAATCGCTGATCGCGCGCTTTTCCGAGACCCGGCGCAGCCATCCGCTATCGCACCGGCTGCGTCCCGGCCAGAATCCGAGCGACCGCCTGACCCTGACCGAGTGCATCCTCAACGAGCGCGAGATGCTGGTCGAGATCGAGAACATCGGCCACACCATCGACACCTCGGACATGAGCGCCAACCGCTTGCGCAGCTGGATCAAGGAGCTGGTAGATACCGAACCGGCGCCGCTGACCTTGCTGTTCGAATCGTTCGCATTCAAGCGCGGCGTGCCGCTGGATGCCGATCTGGTATTCGATGTGCGGATGCTGCCGAACCCGCATTACGACGTCAAGCTGCGGCCGCTGACCGGGCGCGACCAGCCGGTGATCGCTTTCCTGGAAGGCTTGCCGCGGGTCGCCGACCTGCTGGGCGACATCCGCAATTTTGTCGAAAAATGGCTGCCTGAGTTCAAGAACGACAACCGCAGTTATCTGACGGTGGCGATCGGCTGCACCGGCGGCCAGCATCGTTCTGTGTATATGGTCGAGCAGCTGGCGGAATATTTCCAGGTCTCAGAACGCGTGGTGCGGCGTCACCGCGAGCTGGCCAAGCGCGCAGGCGATCACTAGCCGACGACGCAGTTCAATTTATCTGTTCTCTTTCCATGCCTGAAAATAATTCCTGGATTCCCTTATTTCCTCTTCATGCCGTATTGTTTCCAGGCGGCGTGTTGCCGCTCAAGGTGTTTGAAACGCGCTATCTCGACATGCTGCGGGATTGCATGAAGAGCGAACAGCAGTTTGGCGTCGTGTTGATCAAATCCGGACAGGAAGTGGGTAACGCCGCGGACCCTGAAAGCGTGGGCTGCCTGACCCGGATTACCGAATGGGATATGCAGGACCTGGGGGTGATGATGTTGCGCACCGAGGGCAGCCAGCGGTTTCGGATTTTGCGGCAGCGGGTGTTGGCGGATCAGCGGCTGGAGGCGCAGGTAGAACTGATCGATGCGGATCCGGCGACTGTACCGGATGAAGTTCACTTGCAATGCGCGGGGACTTTGAAGCTGGTGATTGACGATATCAACAAGAAGGGCCGGGCTGCGCATGGGGCGGATTACGCTAGCCCGTTCTCGTTGCCGGTGCGGTTTGATGATGCGGGATGGGTTGCTAATCGCTGGTGTGAGATTTTGCCGATTCCTTTGAAGGCGCGGCAGAAATTGCTGGAGTTGACCGACGGCCGCGAACGGCTGAGAATCATTCACCAATATCTCCTGCAGCACAACATCATCTAGCGCTCGACAAATCCCGAGCCGCTACAAACGTAGTTAAATAGGGTCGTCGTTATATAAAGCGGCGGCGGCTCCGTGGATGCAAGCCGAGGGTAGCCCGGCAGCTACTCACTTTCTTTTGCTTCGCCAAAATAAAGTAAGCAAAGAAAAGGCGACCGCAAAGCTTTTGCCTTCCCTTCGGTCAGGTCCTCAAAAGAGGCACGTGGCAGTCGGGTGAGGCACAAACTCGCTGCGCTCAAACATGTGCCCCACAATTCCCGACTGCCACGTGCCTCTTTTGGCAAGTTCTCAATGCGGAACACTTCAACATCAACGTCAACGTCAAAAACCACAGCTTTGTACTTTTGCGTATGCGCGTTTAACTTGGTGCCAGAATTTGTTTAAGCAAACAAATCCGCTTCGCGGAAAACTTCCAGCAATAATTTCTTGACCGGCGCAGGCAATGGCGCATCCGCCAGTTTTTCAGCGGGATACCAAACGTAATTGGCTTGAGCGATGCCATCTACTCTGTCTGCCAGCGTAATCTGGAACGGCGAGATCTGCAGTTTGAAGTGGGTGAACACGTGGGTGAACGGTTGCAGCGGTTCGCATGACGCGACCTCGCCGAAGGCAGCCGTGGCGCGGCTCAGGGCTGCGTCGAAATCTGCTTCGGGGGAGATTTCCGGCAACGACAACAAGCCGCCCCAGATGCCGCTGTCTGGACGTTGTTCCAGCAATACCTGGTGCTGGTCTACGATTACCAACATGCCGGTATGTTTTTCCGGGATGGCTTTCTTTGGCTTGCGGACCGGCAGCTCACCTACGCGATCGGTGGCGAGCGCTACACAGCGCTGCGCCAGCGGACATGTCTGGCAGGACGGTTTGCCACGGGTGCACAGGGTCGCGCCTAGATCCATCAGCCCTTGCGTGTACGATTCCACGCCCTGCTCCGGCAACAATGCTACCGCGCGCTGCCACATGACATCCTCGATCGGTTTGCTGCCGGGATAGCCTTCTATTCCGAAAACCCGCGCGAATACGCGTTTGACATTGCCGTCCAGGATCGCTGCCTGCACGCCGTAGGAAAAGGCGGCGATGGCGGCGGCGGTGGAACGCCCGATGCCGGGCAGGTCTTGCAATAACTCCGGATCATGCGGGAATACTCCGCCATGTTCGGCAACCACTCTTTGCGCGCAACGATGCAGGTTGCGGGCCCGGGTGTAGTATCCCAGGCCGCTCCAGTGCGCCATTACTGCCTCGCTGGGTGCAGCGGCAAGAGCTTGCACATCGGGGAAACTGGATAAAAACTTTTGGTAGTAGGGAATCACCGCCGCCACCTGCGTTTGTTGCAGCATGATTTCAGATAGCCAGACGCGATAAGCGTCACGCGTCTGTTGCCACGGCAAAGCGTGACGGCCATGTTGCTTCTGCCATGCAATCACCGCCGCAGAAAAAGACGGGTCGGCAAATATGGCGGTTGCCTGATTATTTGCTGACTTGATGCTACTGCTGTTAACTACACGTTTCATTTATACCGCAACTTTCATGGGCGACAGCTCGCTTCCAAGCGCATTTCTCAAATCGTTCTCCAGCGCCATCAAGGTGTTTCTCTGCGCAGTCAACTCCTTCTGCAGCATTTCCACCGACTGGATTTTCTCTTCCAGGCTGTCAATCGCGACGTGCACCCGTTCGATCGAATCGGTGCGCTGCTTCAGTTGCGATTTGTGGGCGCGGATCTGCTCTTCCAGTGGCGCCATGACTACCTTGAGCCAGGCGTCGACATCGCGATTGGCTTGCAGGTAGCTCTGCTTGACGCGGGAGGCGATCGAATCGAAGAATTTCTGCATCAGCACCACCTGGCTGGTTTTCACCAGGGTGACCGTGCCGAACTGGCGATGATACGCGGTTTCGATGACGTTGATTTCCTTGCGATACTTATCCAGCGAAAACGGCATCGGCGTCGATAGGGCCAAACCGTGTTCGGTCGAAAACTTGCGGTACATGATAGTCATCATTTCCGAGATTTCATCGGTCTTCTGGCCGGACAGCATCAGGTTTTCCTGCGAATTGTCAAAAAAATCCTTCACCGCGTGGCGGAAACCGGCGGTAAACATGCTGCCTTTCATGGTCTCGCGCGTCTTGCGGATTTCTTCTTTCAGCAAGCCCATGCCCAGTGTACTGAAGACGCCCGCCGACAAACGGGCAAACACGGTGCGCGTGCCCTGTAATTTCAGCAAACTCTCGTCGAATTCCTTTTTCTCGATATCGATACGCTTCATCATGTGGCTGATGATGGAGGTATTCTTGCCGCGCAAGCTCTTCAGCTCCAGCAGTTGCTCCACCACGCTACGGATATGCGCCGACATCAAGGCTTGTTTGGTGACTGTCAGGTCATGGATGTCCGCAATCAGCTGCGAGCGGATGATGTCGCGTTTGGCGGGTATCAGCTCGCGCGACAAGGCGTTTTCCAACGCCGGCAAGCGGCTCCTGCGCAACAGGTCCGGCTCGCCGTTGATCTTGCCGACCAGCCCCTTCTGCGCCGATACCGGATAAACCTGCGCCTCCGACAAACCCAGCGTATGCGCCACGCTCGACACCTGCTTGCTGATCTGCTGCTCGACTTCAAACGGCGAGCGCAACTCGTCCCACATGCTGTCGATCTTGTTCAACACCACCATGCGCCCGGCGCCGCTGCCGATATGATGACGCCAGACGTCGATATCGCTCTTGGTGACGCCGGTATCGGCCGCCAGGATGAACAGCACCGCGTGGGCGTTGGGAATCAGGTTGAGAGTCAGTTCCGGCTCGGTGCCGATTGCATTCAGGCCTGGCGTATCGATAATCACCAGCCCCTCTTTCAGCAAGGGATGCGGGAAATTGACGATGGCGTGCCGCCACTGGGAAATTTCAACGCGGCCCAGGACATCGATGGCGACCGCGGCGTCCGGGTCGTCTTCATCGTACAGGCCGTAAAGCTTGGCCTCTTCCACCGGCACCCATTTGGTCAGGCTGACCTGCTTGAATGCTTCCAGCATGCCGTCGGTGGAGGAGATATCCAGCGGCAGCACCGTCCATACGTGGTGCGCGCCCTTGTAGTCGCTGGTAGATTGCGATTCGGCGCGGGTTTCTATCGGCAGCAGCCGGATGCAGGACGGGAACGAGGCGTCATACAGCAGCTCGGTCGGGCACATGGTGGTGCGGCCGGCGGCTGACGGCAAGATGCGCTGGCCGTAATCGGCGAAGAAGATCGCGTTGATCAGCTCCGATTTACCGCGCGAAAATTCCGCCACGAAAGCGATCGATAATTTATCGTCGGTCAGCCGGGCCAAGGCGCGTGCGATGCGCTGTTCGCTGGCGATATCCGATAATTTCGATGCGCTCGCCCATGTCTGATAACGCCGTAGCGCGCCCGCCACCCCGGTACGCCACTCACTGTATTCCTGGAATTTCTGGACTAGATTGCTCACTATCTCTCTCGCCTATCGTTTCTGATATTTGTTTCTGATATTTTTAATAGCTTCTACAAGCTATTTCTAAAATTCACTTCTCTGCCTGATTTTTCAGCTGAACTTCTCAACTTTATTTCTGACATTTCTTGCAATAAAACGTCGACCGCTGGCCTTGCTTGATCTGCGTAATCAGCGCTCCGCAATTTCTACACGGCAACCCAGCACGATCATAGACGAAATAACTCTGTTGGAAGTAGCCAGATTGGCCATCGGCACCAATAAAATCGCGCAAAGTGCTGCCGCCCTTCTCGATTGCCGCCGCTAAAATTATGCGAATGGCATCAACCAGCCGCTCATAACGCGCCAGGCTGATGCGATTAGCCGGCGTTTTCGGATTGATGCCGGCCCGGAACAGGCTCTCGGAGGCATAGATATTGCCGACCCCGACCACGATATCGCCCGCCAGCAGCACTTGTTTGACCGGCGCGCTGCGGTTGCGCGTCTGGCGGTAAAGAATCTGTGCAGAAAAAACCGGTTCCAGCGGCTCCAGCCCGAGGCCGGCCAGCAGCACATGCTGCTCCACCGGACCGTCGACGTCGTCATGCCAGAGCACGGCGCCGAAACGGCGCGGATCGGTCAGGCGCAGCAACTGCTGGCCAACCACGAGGTCGAAATGGTCGTGCTTTTGCGGCTCGGTGCCGAGCGTCAGGATGCGCAAGTGGCCGGACATCCCGAGGTGGATCAGCACGGTGCCATGATCGAAACGCAGCAACAGATACTTGCCGCGGCGCTCGACCCGGCGCACCGCGCGGCCGACCAGCAGCGCCGGCAAATCTTGCGGAAACGGCCAGCGCAAACCGCTGTGACGGAACGTGACGGCGGTGACCACGCGGCCATCGAGATGCGGCGCAACGCCGCGACGGGTTACTTCTACTTCAGGCAATTCTGGCATAAGTGGTTATTTTCAAAGACGGGGTTTAGCAGTAACTGACAAATTCTGTCGCGAACTATCCTGCCCCCGGCTGATCTGATAAAGCAGTAAAAAAGCAATAAACAAGCGGTCAAATTACAGCAGGCGGAATTGTGTGCCGCCGCCGATACTATTTTTGAAACAAAACTCGCGCTGGCGACTGCGCATTGCTCTCCGGTTGGGCGTAAAATCAGAATTACCTCTGAAATTCAGATCTCGAATGCTGACAAGCTAGGATATGTCCCTTGAAAAAAGCCCTTGCCATTGTAACGCTCTCTACCCTGCTGTCGGCTTGCGCCGGTGTTTCCTCAAGCAACAACGATGCCAAAGATTCAGCCGCGGCCACCAGCGCCACTCCTGCCGATCCACAAGCAACTGCAGCTACGGCCAATCCTGAGCAGCTCAAGGCGCGCAAGCTGGCGACCAGGCCAATGCCGGTCAAACCACCGGAAGAACATCTGCCGGCGGTTCCGCTGACCAAGGAAATCCTGTTCAAGGTGCTGAGTTCCGAAATCGCTTTCCAGCGCGGTAACTGGCAATCCGCCTATGTGACCTTGCTCGGCGCCGCGCAACAAACACGCGACCCGCGCCTGGCGCGGCGTGCGGCTGAAATGGCGCTGAGCGCCAAGCAGGCCGGCGAAGCGCTGGTAGCGATCCGGCTGTGGCGCGAACTGGCGCCCGATTCGGAAGAAGCGACCCAGTATTATCTCGGCTTTATCATGCTCAGCAATAATCTGGCCGAAGCCCGGCCGATCCTGGAAAAGCGCCTGCAAGATGCACCGCCGCAGGCACGCGGCGTGATGATGCTGCAAATCCAGCGCTTGCTGGTGCGGGCGCAGGACAAGGCTGGCGCCTTCACGTTGCTGGAACAGCTGGTGACGCCTTACACGGCGATGTCGGAGGCGCATCTGGCGCTGGCGCAAGAGGCCTTCAGTATCGGCAACGTCACGCGCGCCAAAGAAGAAGCGCAAATTGCGTTGAATCTGAAACCGGATTCCGAACTGGCGATACTGACCAGCGCGCAAGTCGCGTCGGAAAACTCGGAAGTCGAGCGTATCCTGACCGATTTCCTCAAGAAATATCCCGGCTCGCGTGAAGTGCGGGTGGCTTATGCACGCACCTTGATCGATCAAAAGCAATACGAGAAAGCCCGCGGCCAATTCGAGATCCTGCTGAAAAGCGACAAGCAAGACGTCACCACTTTGCTGGCGCTGGGTTTGCTGAATGCGCAGATCGGCGACACCACGGCTGCCGAACGTTATCTGACCAGCTATCTTGATCAGTTGAGCAAACATCCCGACGAGTCGCGCGACAGCACCCAGGCCTTGCTGATCCTGGCGCAAATCGCGTCGGACCGGAATGACACCGAGACCGCCTTGAAATGGCTGGCGCAAGTCGAGCCGGGCGATGCTTACCTCGACGCACAGCTGCGCCGGGCGCAATTATTGTCCAAACGCGGCGACCTGGACGGCGCGCGCCGGGTACTGGCGGAAATCGACACCAACGGCGAACGCGAGAAAACCCAGGTCACCCAGGTCGAAGCACAATTGCTGCGCGAATCGAAACGCCCGCAAGAAGCTTTCAAGGTACTGGAAACCGCCCTCAAGGCCCAGCCGGACAATGCCGACCTGCTGTATGACTACGCAATGGCAGCGGAAAAACTGGACAACCTGAGCGCCATGGAAACCGCCTTGCGCAAACTGATCGCCATCGCGCCGGAAAACCAGCAAGCCTATAACGCGCTCGGCTATTCGCTGGCGGACCGCAATATCCGCCTGCCGGAAGCACTGACCCTGATCCAGAAAGCGTTGTCGCTGGCGCCGCAGGATCCATTCATTGTCGACAGCATGGGCTGGGTGCAGTACCGTATGGGCAACCTGGATGAGGCTGAAACCCGTCTGCGCAATGCCTATGGCTTGCTGCCCGATCCTGAAATCGCGGTGCATCTGGGAGAAGTGCTGTGGATCAAGGGACAAAAGACCGACGCCCAGAAACTGTGGCGTGAAGTACGGCAGAAAGATCCTCAAAACGATGCACTGAAAAACACCCTGGCACGGCTGCGCGCAACATTATGATGCGAAACACCAGCAAGACTTCACAGGCAATGCCGTCGATGTTGCAGGCATTGCGTCGCACCAGCCTTGCCGCCGTTGCACTGGCCGCGATGGCATTGAGCGCTTGCAGCAGCTTGCAGCAAGCACCCTCTGCCGCAGCCACCAGCACCACCGGCGGCGCTGCGCGCCAGTATCATCAAGCCATCGATGTCAGCGGCCGGCTGTCGCTGCGCTACCAGCAGGACGGCAAGGAGCAGGCGGTGTATGGCAGTTTTACCTGGTCGCAAAACAAGCAGGAAACCGCCATCACCCTGCTCTCGCCGCTGGGACAAACGCTCGCCACCATCAATATAGGCGCCGACCAGGCTACCCTGAAACAAGCCGGCCAGCCGCCGCGCATCGCCAGCGATGTCGATGCCTTGACTGTGCAGGCGCTGGGCTGGCCGCTGCCGATCGCCGGTTTGCGCGACTGGCTGCAAGGCTTCGGCCAAAACGCTGCCGGCCAGCGCTTTACCGCGACGCCAGCCGCCGACGATAGTTTCAGCGTGACCACCGCCGACAAATGGCTGATCCAATACAGCAACTGGCAGGACCAGAACAATGCCGTCGACAGCTATCCGAAACGGATAGACCTGGCGCGCAATACCGCCCAGGCTGGCGACGTTGCGATCCGTATCGTCATCAGCAATCGCCAATCACACTGAATCTCTGCAATGAATTTGCCATGACCCGCACGCTGAACAACTGCCCGGCGCCAGCCAAGCTGAATTTATTCCTGCACGTCACCGGACGACGGGCGGACGGCTATCATTTGCTGCAAACCGTGTTCCAGCTGGTCGATTTCAATGACTTGCTGCATTTTGAAGTGCGCGACGACGACCAGATCCGCCGCTGCACTGACATTCCCGGCGTGCCGGAAGAAAGCGACTTGATTGTCCGTGCAGCCAGACTATTGCAAACGGCGATCCGGGAAAAAGCTGGCGCGGATGCCGGATTGACGCCGGCGTCGGCGCCGTTAGGCGCAAATATCGGCATTGAAAAAAATCTGCCTATGGGCGGCGGCCTGGGCGGCGGCTCTTCCGACGCCGCCACCACGCTGATGGCGCTCAATCATCTTTGGCAAGGCGGCTTGTCACGTGTGGAGTTAATGGCTTTGGGTCTGCAATTAGGCGCCGATGTACCGTTTTTCCTGTTCGGCCGGAATGCATTTGCAGAAGGAATCGGGGAATCTCTGCAAAAGCTTGACACTCCCGGGCTATGGTTCGTTATAATTCAGCCCGGCGTAACAATTCCGACTGAAATAATTTTTTCATCTTCGGAATTGACAAGGAGTACGAAACCCGTCAAAATGACGGACTTTTCGATAGGTACTAAAAAGCTCTTCGGAAAAAACGATCTGGAAGCCGTGGCAGCAAGGCAGTTCCCGGAAGTTGCAGAGGCCATCAAATGGCTCGGCAATTACGGAGACGCCAGGATGACCGGATCGGGTGCTTGTGTTTTTTGTGCTTTTACCGAAGAACACGAAGCTGATGAAGTACTGAAATTAGTGCCAACTCAGTGGAAAGCATGGAAAGCCAGGGCGATCCAGGAACATCCGCTCGCTGGGTTGTTGGATAGTTAGTTGAGTTGTACAGAATTCGGTTTAGCATCAGATTCAAGCGCGGCATAGGATGTAGCGCGGATTTATGATAGACAACAAGTTGCGTAGGGGAATCGCCAAGCTGGTTAAGGCACTGGATTTTGATTCCAGCATTCGAAGGTTCGAATCCTTCTTCCCCTGCCATTAAATACGGACAATAATGTCCTGCAGGAAATATAGTCTTACAGCGGTAGCCGGATTACGCCGCATCAGAAATACAACACTGCACACAGCGAACACATAAGCCGCCAACGCAAGACTCCATCAGTCTGGCATTGTCGGCTTTTCAACTTTTTAACGACAGTATCCAGGGAACTCCATGGCAAACGAAAACCTGATGGTTTTTACCGGCAACGCAAATCCGGAACTAGCTATTGGAGTTGCCAAGCAACTCGGTATCCCGCTAGGCAAAGCTAACGTTACCAAATTCTCCGACGGCGAAGTCATGGTCGAGATCAACGAGAACGTACGTGGCAAGGATGTGTTCGTGCTGCAATCGACATGCGCGCCAACCAACGACAACCTGATGGAAATCATGTTGATGGTCGATGCCCTGAAGCGCGCCTCTGCCGGCCGCATCACTGCTGCGATTCCTTATTTTGGCTATGCAAGACAAGACCGCCGCCCGCGTTCGGCGCGCGTTGCGATTTCCGCCAAGGTGGTTGCGAACATGCTGCAGGAAGCCGGCGTCGAACGCATGTTGATCATGGACTTGCATGCCGACCAGATTCAGGGCTTCTTTGATATTCCGGTAGATAACATCTACGCATCGCCGATTTTGCTGGGCGACCTGGTAAGCAAGAACTACGAAGACTTGCTGGTCGTATCGCCGGACGTCGGCGGCGTGGTTCGCGCCCGCGCCCTGGCCAAACGCCTGAACTGCGACCTGGCGATCATCGACAAGCGCCGCCCGAAAGCGAACGTGTCGGAAGTCATGAACATCATCGGTGAAGTCGAAGGCCGCAACTGCGTGATCATGGATGACATGGTCGATACCGCCGGCACCCTGACCAAGGCAGCCGAAGTATTGAAAGAGCGCGGCGCCAAGAAAGTGGTCGCTTACTGTACGCATCCGGTGCTGTCCGGCCCGGCCCTTGAACGTATCGTCAATTCGCCGCTGGATGAGCTGGTGGTGGTCGACACCATTCCGCTGTCGGCAGAAGCCAAGGCCTGCGGCAAGATCCGCCAGTTGTCATGTGCGGAACTGCTGGCCGAGACCTTCAAGCGTATTACCAAGGGCGACTCGGTCATGTCGCTGTTTGCCGAGTAATTATTCGGCATACTGAATTCGCATTCCCTGCTACGCCTGCCCTGCCTTACTGCAGGCGTAACAGGTTAACAAAACCCTCTGGTCGCGGAGGGTTTTTACCGCCGGACTTCAATCCGGCACACATTGGAGCTTCAAAATGAAAGTCATCGCATTTGTACGCAAAGAGCAGGGGACCGGAGCGAGCCGCCGCCTGCGCAATGCTGGTCAAACACCAGGTATCGTTTATGGCGGTTCCGACGCGCCGGTCAATATCTCGCTGGACCACAACGCGCTGTACCACGCACTGAAAAAAGAAACTTTCCACTCCTCGATCCTCGACCTCGAAATCGATGGCGCGGTACAGAAAGTTTTGCTGCGCGACTTCCAAGTCCACGCATACAAGCAACTGGTCCTGCACGCTGACTTCCAGCGCGTTGATGCCAAACAAGCAATTCACGTTAAAGTGCCTCTGCATTTCGTCAATGCAGACATCGCTCCGGCAGTGAAACTGAATGGCGCCATCATCAGCCACGTTCTGGCTGAACTGGAAATCACTTGCTTGCCAGCAGACCTGCCAGAGTTCGTTGAAGTCGACCTGACCAGCATCGAAGTCGGTCACTCGATCCACTTGGCCGATCTGAAATTGCCTAAGGGCGTTTCGGCTGTGTCGCAAGAAAACCTGACTATCGCTACTGCATCGATCCCAGCCGGCAAGGTAGAAGCTGAAGCCGAAGCAGCTGCTCCGGCCGCTGCTGCTGCCCCAGCTGCACCTGCTGCCGACAAGAAGTAATAGTCGACGTATTTACCAGAAGGCTTTTTTTCTGGTCGAAAAACCCGCCTTCGTGGCGGGTTTTTTATTATTGGTCCCGCGCTTCTTCTATAATTTGCGCTAGCCTTTCATACGAAATCAAGAAAACATGTCCATCCGCCTCATCGTCGGCCTCGGCAATCCCGGTCCGGAATATGAACAAACGCGCCACAACGCCGGTTTCTGGCTGGTCGACAACCTGGCCAACCAGCTCGGCCGCAACCTGGCGCGGGAAGCGCGCTTCAATGCGTTTGTCGCCAAGACCAGCATCGCCGGCCAGGAAGTCTGGCTGCTGGAGCCGCAAACCTTCATGAACCGCTCAGGTCAGTCGGTAGGCGGCCTTGCGCGCTTCTACAAGATTGCGGCGGAAGAAATCCTCGTGGTGCACGATGAGCTGGACCTGCCGCCCGGTAGCGCGAAGCTGAAAAAAGGCGGCTCGTCGGGTGGCCACAATGGCCTGAAAGACATCACGGCCGCGCTCGGCACCCAGGATTACTGGCGTCTGCGGCTAGGCATCGGCCATCCGCGCACGCTCAACCTGCAGCAAGTGGTCGCGGATTTCGTATTGCACCGGCCACGCAAGGATGAGCAAATCCCGATTGAAGAAGCGATTGCCGATAGCCTGAAAATTATTCCGATGCTATGCGAAGGTAAATTCGAGGCCGCGACCATGCAATTGCATACTGCAAAATAACGTTCAATAACGCCTGACAGGGCCAATACGCGGGGGCGAACGCGATTACTTACTGCGATTGCTTACGGCTTGAGCAGCCGCTTCCGGTAAAATAGCAGGCTAGTTCCAATAATTCACTCACCAAAGTCCATATCATGAGTCTCCAATGCGGCATCGTCGGCCTACCCAACGTCGGCAAATCCACCCTCTTCAATGCCCTGACTAAAGCAGGCGTTCCGGCAGAAAACTATCCCTTCTGCACCATCGAGCCGAGCGTCGGCGTGGTAGAGGTGCCCGACCCGCGCCTGACGGCGCTGGCCGGGATCGTCAAACCGGAACGCATTGTGCCGGCCGTCGTGGAATTCGTCGACATCGCCGGCCTGGTTGCAGGCGCCTCCAAAGGCGAAGGCCTGGGCAACCAGTTCCTCGCGCACATCCGCGAAACCGACGCCATCGTCAACGTCGTGCGCTGCTTTGAAGACGACAACGTGATCCACGTCGCCGGCAAGGTCAATCCGCTGGACGACATCGAAGTGATCCAGACCGAACTGGCGCTGGCCGACATGGGTACGGTTGAAAAAGCCATCCATCGCGAAAACAAGAAAGCCCGCTCCGGCGACAAGGATGCCGCCAAGCTGGTCGCCCTGCTGGAACGACTGATGCCGGAACTGGACCAGGCCAAGCCGGTGCGCGCCTGCGGCCTCGACGCTGAAGAAATGGCCCTGATCAAGCCGCTCTGCCTGATCACGGCGAAACCGGCGATGTATGTCGCCAACGTCTCCGATCACGGCTTCACCAACAATCCGCTGCTCGATCAGTTGTCCGTCTACGCCGCTGCGCAAAACGCGCCTATCGTCGCCATCTGCGCCGCCATCGAATCGGAAATCGCCGATCTGGACGACGCCGACAAGCACGAATTCCTGGCTGACATGGGTATGGAAGAGCCCGGCCTGGACCGCCTGATCCGCGCCGCCTACAAGCTGCTCGGCCTGCAGACCTACTTCACCGCCGGCGTCAAGGAAGTGCGCGCATGGACCATCCATGTCGGTGACACCGGCCCGCAAGCCGCAGGCGCTATCCATACCGACTTTGAACGTGGCTTCATCCGCGCCCAGACCATCGCCTATGAAGATTTCATCAGCCACAAGGGCGAGCAAGGCGCCAAGGAAGCCGGCAAGATGCGCGCCGAGGGCAAGGAATATATTGTCAAGGACGGCGACGTGTTGAACTTCCTGTTCAACGTCTAAGCATGCGGAGGCGTTGCCGCCGTTCTGCTTCGCCATTCGCATCAACCCTGCGGCGCTCCTGGAGCGCCGCTTGTATTTGCGAGCTGCAGTTTGCCAGCCGCACATCTGGAATCAATCACCACAAGGGATGCGAGATACATTCCCTCTCGCAACTTCCTCCTCCCAAATCTCGCTTCTAAGCTTTGTCTTAACTGTTCAGTATTTATTGCCATAAAAGCACTGAATTGCAATACTTCTTGTACGACCTGACTACCCGGACTTTCGTCCAATCCGGTGAATTCGTCACGGGCGCCGGCAGGAGACACTCAACAAGAATGTATTTCAGATCTGAGTTTACCCATAGGAGAGGTTTGATTATGATGAAGGAACGGGGATTGCCACATTCGCTGCGCATGATGTTTTCGGGCGGCATGGCTGTCGGCTTGGGTCTGCTGGCTCAGCCGTTGCAAGCACAAGAGACCGATAAGGAAGAAGAAGCACCGCAACAAATGCATCGGGTCGAAATCACCGGCTCGTCGATCAAACGGGTGGCGGCGGAAGGCGCATTGCCGATTACTGTCATCAAGGCGGATGACTTCGTCAAACTGGGATCGACTACCGCAGCTGAAGTGCTATCCAATATTTCGGGAAATCAAACGAATTTCACAACCACCTCAAACGTTGGCGCCGGCAGGACCGTCGGCGCCGCCGCGGATCTGCGCGGCCTGGGACCCAACAAAACCCTGGTGCTGCTGAATGGCCGCCGTCTCGCCAACAGCGCATTCGACGGCTCCGCAGTGAATCTCAACGTAATCCCTATCGCAGCGCTGGACCGGGTTGAAATCCTGCGCGATGGTGCTTCTGCGATCTACGGCACCGACGCCATCGGCGGCGTTATCAACTTCATCACCAAACGTTCCTACACCGGCCTCAACCTGAGCGCCGAAGGCATCCTGCCGGAGCAAAGCGGCGGTGCAGAAAAACGTTTCAACCTGTCAGGCGGCCTTGGTGATCTGGATAAAGACGGCTACAACTTCTTTGGTGTCATCGATTATCACAGCCAGAACGCGGCGAAAGCCAGCGATCGGAGTTTCTCCGCACCGGGCGGCCGAAATCCGGGCCTGGGAATGGATATCGGCAGCGGCAATTCGTACCCGGCCAATTACTACGACATCAATGCCGACCAGTCCGGAAATCCCTATGCTGCAGCAGGCTGCAAACCGCCCTATGCGTTCTCCCAGGGCGGCGTTTGCCGCTACAACAGCCAGGCGGTGATAGGCATCGTGCCGAAGACGGAAGAAATTGCAGTGTTAGGCAAAGGCACCTTCAAACTGGATGCCGACAATACGGCGTCGATTGAATACCTGCATTCACAAAGCAAAGTAAGAACCTATATCGCCCCCGATGTCTTCGGCGGCGACGGCAGCGGCACCAGTAGCGATTATGTGATCAATCCCAACAGTCCTTACTATCCCGGCAATGGCATTACGCCAGGCAGCGTCAGCGGTGGCCCGCTATCGCTCAACTGGCGTTCGATAGATGCCGGCCTGCGCATCGGTGAATCCAAAAACAGCACCGACCGCCTGCTGTTCAGCCTGGATGGGACGCTCGCCGGCTGGGATTACAAGACCGGCCTGGCATACGCCATGAGCAAGGCCA
This sequence comes from Collimonas sp., assembly GCF_039923675.1. Taxonomy (GTDB): domain Bacteria; phylum Pseudomonadota; class Gammaproteobacteria; order Burkholderiales; family Burkholderiaceae_D; genus Collimonas. The sequence goes on along the minus strand of NZ_JBDTCG010000095.1, from coordinate 87,572 downwards.
GCGACTCCCTGATCGACGGCTACCTGAATAGCAATATGATCAGGGAAGGACTGTTGAACGGCATCCTCAATCCATTCGGTCCACAGAGCGCCGCCGGCGAGGATTACTTGAACCGGGCCAAGGTGCGTGGCGTTATTCTAGACGCCAAGACGCAGGTGACTTCGCTCGATTTCACCGCCAGTCGCGAACTGTTCCAGTTACCGGCCGGGCCTCTGGGCTTCGCGCTCGGCGGCGAATTGCGCAGGGAGCAAGCCAGCTTCAACGTCAATCACGCGCTATCCGATCTGGTGGAGAGCAGCGGTTCGCAAGACTCCAAATCCGCGTCCGGCAGCCGCAACGTGAAAGCGCTGTTTACTGAACTCAACGTACCCATCTTCAAAACCCTGGAGGCCCAGCTGGCGTTGCGCTACGACGGCTACAGCGATGTCGGCAATACCGTCAATCCCAAGGTCGCGCTACGCTTCCAGCCGGCCAAGGAAATCATGTTCCGCAGCTCGTACAGCACAGGCTTCCGTGCGCCTAGCCTGTATGAGTTGAATGATCCGAATGCAAAAACATATACTGGGGCGCCGTACAATGATCCTGTCCTGTGTCCAGGTGGTGCAGTGGCTCCCGGCGGCATTGGCGCACGCGATTGTGGACAACAGTTTTTCAAACTTCAAGGCGGCAACAAAAATTTACAGCCCGAGAAATCCAACTCTTTCACACTAGGCATGGTGATCGAACCGCTGCCTAGCGTTACGGCCTCAGTAGACTATTGGAATATCCGGATCAAAAACCAGATCAACGTCATTCCTGAAAATGATATTTTTGCCGACCCGGTCAAATACGCTGATAAATTCGTCCGCAATCCGGATGGTTCGCTCAGTCACATCATTGATACTAACGTCAACCTTGGCAATGTGCATACCTCAGGCTTTGACCTTGGCTTTGCATGGCGTTTGCCAAAGACTGCCTGGGGCAATTTCGGCCTGTCCCTGGACGGCACCTATGTCAGCCAGTATGACTATCAGACAGAAACCGGTGGCGAGTATCTGAACAACCTGGCGACCTACGCCAACGGCAGCGTGATTTTCCGTTGGCGCCATTCCGCCACTTTCAACTGGAGCCAGGGGCCGTGGAGCGCCGCTGTACAGCAAGTCCACACCACAGGATATCGCGACCAAAACGGCGGCCAGATTGCGGATGGATACAAGAACCACCAGGTCGGCTCCTACACGCGCTACAACCTGTCCGGCAGCTACGGCGGATTCAAGAGCCTGACCTTGACCGCCGGCATCAAAAACCTGTTCAACACCAATCCGCCTGCCTCCAACGTCACCGATAACTTCCAGTATGGTTACGACGCGCGCTATGCAGACGCCATCGGCCGCGCGTTTTTCGTGCGCGCCAATTATCAGTTTTTTTAAACAGGGAATTTAATTAGCGTTCGTTCTTCGCATGGCTTAATATCCAACTATCCTGTTCCAACCACCCTATCTCCAGGAAGCGTCATGCGAAGACAATTGCTGTTGCCCTGCATTTTGAGCGCCATGTTATGCACCGCATGTGCTTCAAGCACCGACAGATCCGCCAAACAGGTTCTGATCGGCAGCCCTGCGCAGGTAACCGCCGCCACGCGCACCATTGTGATTGCTACGGATACAAACTACGTGACTGTCGTCGGCGGTGAAATCATCAAGTTCATCGTCGGTGAGAATTCGTTCGCCTGGAACTTCGATAAAACGGCCGATTCCCGGCAACTCGAGTTAACCCGAGCGGCTCCTGCCGGCATGCTCGATCACGAGGTCACGGCCTATGTCGCTCCTGATCCTGAATGCGCCTGTAAAAATAATGCGCGCAGCGATGGCCACAAATAAGTGACCCGGCGACGTGCCCTGTTGCCGCAGGACCTGCAAATCAACCGTGGCGGAACGCCTGATTTTTAAGGGTACCGGCGACTTGGCGAACGCCTTGTCCGACCATTGGTATAATATGAGTTATTACTCGCCTTATTCCAGATAACGTCGTGACGACAAAAAAGCACCAATCATTAAAGCCTCGCAAGATTCCCAGTCAGTCGCGCGCCGAACAGACCGTTGCCGCGATTTTGGAGGCAGCGGCTTGCATTCTGGAAACCAAGGGATTGGACGGCTTGAACACCAATCTTGTTGCGCAACGTGCGGGGGTCAGCATCGGTTCTCTGTATCAATACTTCCCAGGCAAGGACGCGCTTATCGTTGCCCTCTCGCAGCGGGAGCGCGCCGTGTTCTTTGCAGAGGCTGAAGGCGCGCTGAACGAGCCAACGGGCCAGAGAGGATTGAAGCACCTGATTGCCGCCTCCGTCCGCCAGCAACTACGCCGGCCGACGCTCGCGCGCCTGCTCGACTTCGAGGAAAACCGCCCTTCCATTGCCAAGGAGCTGGCGCCATTCATTACCGCCATGACGGAACTGATCCGACAGCTTCTGGACCATGAAGATATTCCGCCACAGCCGAGCATCGAGACAGCGGCTGGCGACATCATCGCCATCGTGCGCGCCATCGTAGACGCAGCGGGAGAGCGCGGCGAAGTAGACCGCACAGCTCTCGAGCTTCGTGTCAGCCGTGCCTTGTTCGGATACTTGGGAATCGTGGGTCGTCAGCCCTGAAAGCCACGCGCCAAGAGACAGACGAACTCCCACATCAGACAAGACAATCGTCGCCCATCATCCCGTCACCAGCCCGCGCCGGCATAGAGCGCCAGCCCCGGCGGCTTCCAGAATGCGAGCAACCGTCCAAGCCTCAGTTACGCCCGGCGCGAAGATCCTCCGCCACTCCTATCCCTCACGCTACAAGCGGGCGGGAAGTCCAATGCGAGTTTAAAAAACGAGCAATTGCTCGTAAAATGAAAACCGTGGTGAGTCACACGATCGGCATCGCCGCACAGGTCCTGATCGGCCGATCGGTGACAACTTCTTCCACAATGCATTTCAACCTTTTTGCGAGATCGATCATGAAAATTCATACAGAAGTAAAGCTGAACCACCTGAGTTTCCCCACCACCAATGTGGCAGAAACGACTGCTTTTTTCGAAAAATATCTGGGCTGCGAAGTCGTAGCTGCCGGAGAGACTTGTCTTCTCAAACTGAATGGTTTTGACATTGTTCTGGACCACGCCACGAAGGAAATACCGGTATGGCCCGAAAACTTCCACTTCGGCGTAGAGGTCGACAACCTGGATGACGTCCATGCCCTCTACAAGACATTCCTGGAAGGCGGCGTCCATATGGAGACCGAGGTCTTCAACAACTCGCGTGGATCGCGGTTCTTTTGCCGCGCGCCTGGCGGCCTGATGGTCGAGGTCAACACCCGCGCGGACATACAGAAGGACAAATGGCAAAAGCTGTTTGCATAGACCAGGGCTTGAAGGGGCTGCGTAGCTGCAGCTCCTTCAAGGCCGCAGCTACACATCCTCCCTCCGGCCTTGGCTTCATCCGCGAGCAGTCGGTGACTCTAGGCCGCCTCCGATCCTGGCGCAAGATCCTCCTGCCCCGTCAACAACCAGGCCTGTTTTTCCGTCTTCCGTCTTTTCAGCCAAGAGCAAACAAAGTACAGTATTAAATTTATTTGTAACTGTGCTTTAAATCTATCGCGCCGGCTGTATATACAGCGATAAACGCGCCCCCACTACACTCCACCTGACCCCGCGCATTTTGCGTAAAGACGTTTCGCGTGGCGCACATCTGCGCCCGGAACAAGGAAGAAAATTGAGCACTGAAAAGATCGAGCAGTACAACCATCCGGCCGGCGGCTGGGGCGCCCTGAAATATGTGGCGCTGCATTTGCTGAAGGAAAAGGTCCCGGGCGGCGGCATCCGCACCTTGCTGGCGCAGAATCAGCCGGACGGCTTCGATTGCCCCGGCTGCGCTTGGCCGGACCGCGACCATGCGTCAACCTTTGAATTCTGCGAAAACGGCGTCAAGGCAGTGGCGGCGGAAGCCACTTCCAAGCGCGTCACGGCGGATTTCTTTGCGCAAAACAGCGTCGCTTCGCTGCTGCAGCAATCGGATTACGCGCTGGAAGAACACGGCCGCCTGACCGAGCCGATGGTGTATCACGCCGCCAGCGACAAGTACCAGCCGATCTCGTGGACGGATGCATTCACCCTGATGGCCGATCATCTCAATGTATTGGAAGATCCGAACCAGGCCTCGTTCTATACTTCCGGCCGTACCAGCAACGAAGCTGCGTTCCTGTATCAATTGTTCGTGCGCGAATACGGCACCAACAATTTCCCCGACTGCTCCAACATGTGCCACGAGCCGACCAGCGTCGGCTTGCCGGAAACGGTGGGTGTCGGCAAGGGCACCGTGACGCTGGACGATTTCGACCTGGCCGACACCTTCCTGATCTTCGGCCAGAATCCGGCCACCAATCATCCGCGCATGATGGGCGAGCTGCGGGAATGCGCCAAGCGCGGCGCCACCATCGTCTCCATCAATCCATTGCGCGAGCGCGGCCTGGAGCGCTTCTCCAGCCCGCAACATCCATCCGACATGCTGTCGCGCTCCGGTACCGTCATCAGCAACATGTTTATCCGCCCGACCTTGTGCGGCGACCTGGCGCTGGTCAAAGGCGTGATCAAGCGCGTGCTGGAACTGGACGACCTGGCGCTGCAAAACAATGATGAACGCGTGCTCGACGTGCAATTTATTGCCGAGCACACCGCCTACTTCGAAGAATTCGCCGCCGATATCCGCGCCGAAAGCTGGGACGATATCGTCACCGAATCCGGTGTCAGCCGTGATGATATTGAAAAACTGACGCAAGTCTATGTGCGCGGCAAGAACGTCATCGCCACCTGGGGCATGGGCCTGACCCAGCACAAACATGGCGTCGACACCATCCAGATGGTTTCCAACCTGATGCTCTTGCGCGGCAATATCGGCCGCCCGGGTGCGGGCCTGTGCCCGGTGCGCGGCCATTCGAATGTACAAGGCGACCGCACCGTCGGCATCGATGAAAAACCGACCACCGCTTTCCTCGACCGTATCGAAAAAGTCTATGGTTTCAAGCCGCCGCGCGAACACGGCCTGGATGTAGTCGGCACGATTGAAGCGATGCTGCAAGGCCAGGTCAAGGTTTTCATCGGCCTCGGCGGCAATTTCGCCATGGCCACGCCGGACACGCCGCGCACCTGGCAAGCGCTGCAGTCCTGCGCGCTGACCGTGCATATCACCACCAAATTGAACCGCAGCCATCTGATCCACGGCAAGGACGCCTTGATCCTGCCGACCATGGGCCGCACTGAAATCGACATCCAGGCAAGCGGCGCGCAAGGCGTGACCGTGGAAGATTCAATGAGCATGGTGCACATCTCCTACGGCATCAACAAACCGGTAACCAAGACCTGCTTGTCGGAAATCGACATCGTGGCGCGCCTGGCGCACGCTACCCTCAAGGACAGCCGCATCCAGTGGCTGGAGTACGTCAAGAATTACGCCCTGATCCGCGACGACATTGAAAAAGTGTACGACGCCTTCAAGGATTACAACGCGCGCATCGCCAAGCCGGGCGGTTTCCATCTGGGCGTCGCTTCGCGTGAACGGGTCTGGAAAACCGCCAGCGGCCGGGCCCAGTTCAAAACCATCGCGATCCCCAAGGACACGCCGATTCACCAGGCGCGCCGCAAGCACGGGCCGGAACTGATGATCCTGATGACCACCCGTTCGCACGACCAGTACAACACCACCATCTATGGCCTGGACGACCGTTATCGCGGCGTCTTCGGCCAGCGCCGGGTGGTGTTCGCCAATCCGCTGGATATCGCCATGCTGGGCTTCAAGGCCGGCGACTGGATAGATCTGATCGGCGTCTGGGACGATGGCATAGAGCGCCGCGCCGACCGTTTCCTGCTGGTGGAATATGACATTCCGCGCGGCTGCATCAGCAGCTACTATCCGGAAACCAATCCACTGGTGCCGCTCAACAGCTTTGCCGACAAGGCGCGCACGCCGACCTCTAAATCGATCCCGGTGCTGCTGCGCCGCTCGCAACAGCTGGTTGCGTGATTCGATGATGATCCTGGAAAATGAAGTCGACGATGCCGTGCTGCTCATCTTGTCCGTACTGCATGCCGACGCCATCGATGAAGACAATCATCGCGGCGATCCGGGCCTGTCGCTGGCCAAGCTGAGCAAACGCACGGAGCTGCGCATGAGTACCTTGCTGCGCCATTTGACGGCACTGGAAGATGCCGGGATTGTCAACGTGATCAACAACGAAGACGGTACCGGTCGCGCCGCATTGGCGCCCTATGGCATGACGATTTTCGATGCCTTGGATGAGAGCCAGAGCGCTGACATGGCTTGACGCCGATAGCGCCTAATCCAGCATGGCGGCCAGCATCTCGCCCAGTCGCCGCAATGCCTGTTCGATCTGCGGCGTCCAGCTATAGCTGTAGTTCAAGCGAATAAAGCTGCGATAAGCATCTGAAGTCGAAAACAAGCGGCCCGGCGCAATCGTGATGCCCTCGGCCAGCGCCTGCTGGTACAAGGCCATGGAATCAATCGCCGGCGGCAGTTCTATCCACAATACATAACCGCCGCCAGGCCGCGTGATGCGCGTCCCGGCCGGAAAAAACCGTCCGACAAACGCACTCATGATGTCGCAACGCTGCTGCAAGGCGCGGCGCACCCGGCGCAGATGGCGGTCGTAGCCACCGGCGGTGAGGTAAGCGGCGATGGCCCGCTGCGGCAAAGTCGAGGTGCTGAGCGTATTGAGGAATTTCAGTTTTTCCACCTGCGCCCGGTAGCGGCCCGGCAGAGTCCAGCCGATGCGGTAAGCCGAGGTCAGACTCTTGGAAAACGAAGAACAGTAGAGCACCATGCCGCGCTTGTCGTAAGCCTTGAGGACGCTCGGGTGCGCGTTGCCAAAGTAAAGTTCGTTATAGACGCCGTTTTCGATAATCGGCATGTTGTAGCGCGCGCCCAGATCGACCAGCTGGCGCTTGCTTTCCTCCGGCATTTCAAAGCCCAGCGGGTTCTGGAAATTCGGCATCACCATGCAGGCCGCCACCGGCTGCGACTGCATGATCGTGCTCAGCGCCGCAATATCCATCCCCAGCCGCGGATCGGTCGGCACCTCGATCGCGCGCATGCCCAGCCGCTCGATAGCGTGCAGCATCGCATAAAAAGTCGGCGACTCCACCGCGATGGTATCGCCGGCCTTGGCCACCGCTTGCAGGCACAGGTTGATCGCTTCAGTCGCGCCCACCGTGACCACCACATCATCCGGACTGACGACCAGCCCGGTTTCCAGGTGACGCCGGACAATCTGCCGGATCAGGTCCGGATGCCCGGGCGGCAAATCATCCAGCACCCCGAGCGGGCCACCGCTGCGCAGGATGGCGCCGTTGTACTGGCTGATGCGGCGGGCCGGAAACAGCGACGGATCCGGATACGGCGAGCCAAGCGGAATCGCATCGTGTTGATGGATCGATTTCAGGGTCGCCAGTACATGGCGGCTGACGTCGACTTCGGCCGATACCGGCAACGGCATGGAACGGCCTGGCTCGGCTGGCGAAGCCGGCAACGCCGTCGCGGCAAACTGCGCCCGCACAAAATAACCCGACTGCGGATGGCTTTCGATCAGCCCGCTACTCTCCAGCAATTCATAAGCACGCACTACGGTCGTGATGCTCAGCCCGTGTTGCTGGCTGGCCTGCCGCACCGAACTCAGGCGATCGCCGGGACGCAGCACGCCATTCTGCACCGACGCCTTGATCTGCTCGGCAAAACGTTGGTAAAGTGGCTGGCGCGCTGTTTTCAATGCGGACGATGAGGGAGATCACGGATCGGTTCATTATAGTGAAAATCAGACAGTACCTTTGTTGATAAGCGGTAGTTATCACGCAGGCATGGCAAAAATGCCGGATCCATCTATAGTGATTTAGCGGCAACACGACGACTTTTTTGGTGACTTGATGGCGACACTGATTTTCACCCCTCAACTGGCGCGCTTTACCGCCGCGCCGGAAATCCACACCGACGCCCTCACCTTGCGCGCCGGCCTGGAAACCGCGTTCTCGGCCAACCCGCGCCTGCGCGCCTACCTGCTCGACGAGCAAGGCTGCCTGCGGCCGAATGTCGCCATCTTCATCGACGGCCATACCGTGCGTGACCACGTGCGCCTGGATGCGCCACTGACGGCGCTAAGCAAGGTGCATGTCCTGCAAGCTCTCTCCGGAGGTTAATCATGATTGAACGGGCCTGGATCGCAAGCCGCAAAGGATTGTTTGAACTGTTGAAACGCAACGAGCGCTGGGCCCTCGGCCCGGTCGCCTTTCTCGGCGAACCGGTCTCGATGGTGCTGGCCGATCCGCGCGACGGCGCCGTCTATGCCGCGCTGAATCTAGGTCATTTCGGCGTCAAGCTGCATCGCAAGGACGCCGGCGCGGAACACTGGGTTGAAATCGCCGCGCCGGCCTATCCGCTTAAACCGGAGGGTTCTGCCGATCCGCTCGACTGGACTGTGAAATTCATCTGGTCGCTGGCTTACGGCGGCGCCGACGAGCCAGGCGTCATCTGGGCCGGCACCTTGCCGGGCGGCTTGTTCCGCTCCGTCGACCGCGGCGCATCATGGACGCTGGTGCATGCCTTGTGGGACGCACCTGAACGCAGCGAATGGCTCGGCGGCGGCTACGATGTTCCGGGGATACATAGCATTTGCGTCGATCCGCGCGATAGCCGCCATGTGCTGGTCGGCATTTCTTGCGGCGGCGCCTGGGTCACGCATGATCGCGGACAAAGCTGGACCTTGAGCGCCAAAGGCATGCACGCCAGCTATATGCCGCCGGAGCGCGGTGACGAGCAGAATGTGCAGGATCCGCATCGCATCGTCGGCGCCAGGGAGACCCCCGACCAGCTCTGGTGCCAGCACCACAACGGCATCTGGCGCTCGGGCAATTTCGGCGTCGACTGGCAGGAAGTCAGCGCCGCGCCTCTGTCGAATTTCGGCTTCGCGGTAGCCGTCCATCCGGCCGATGGCGATACCGCCTGGTTTGCACCGGCGCTGGCCGACCAGACGCGGATTCCGACGGACGCCGCCCTGACCGTCAGCCGCACTACCGACGGCGGCAAAACGTTCACCGCCTTGCGCGCCGGCCTGCCCCAGCAAGATTGCTACGACCTGGTCTATCGCCACGGCCTGGCGGTGGCGGAAGACGGTTGCACCTTGCTGATGGCGTCCACTACCGGCGGTGTCTGGCTGTCGGAAAACGCCGGCGACAGTTGGCGCACCATTTCCAGCAGCATGCCGCCGGTTTATTCGGTATGTTTTGGCTAATGGCGTTATTATTTACGCAATTCAGATATCAATAGAACAATCCGCCATATGGATAGAGCAAAAAAATATTGGACGCCAATACAGTGAGCCCCGATACTCTCGGATCGCTCGGCTTATGTGCTGGTTTCAGACATATCGCAGCCAACTTTACCTTTCGCGTTGCAACAAGACGCGCAGTGTCAACATTCCCCCTGATTACTCTATGAACATTTTCTCTCTCTGGTTCCGCATTCCCTTTTGGCAACGCGTGCTGGGCGGCTTCGTGCTCGGCGCACTGGCCGGCTGGCTGGTAGGCGCACCGGCGGAAGCCTGGTTCGGCCCGCTCGGCAAGCTGTATGTCACGCTGATCAAGATGATCGCCGTGCCGCTGGTGTTCTTCGCCGTCACCAACAGCATCTCCAGCCTGCACGGCATGAAGAGCGTGGCGGCGCTGGGCGGCAAGACCTTCTTGTGGTTCGCCATCACGGCGGTGCTGGCGGTCGGCGTCGGCCTGCTGGTGGCGAATATCACCAATCCCGGCCAAAACCTCGGCCAATTGGCCATCGCCGCCGATTACGCCGTGCGCGAAGTGCCTACCCCGATCCAGGTATTGCTGGATGTAGTGCCATCGAATCCGTTCAAGGCACTTTCCGAAGGCAAGATCCTGCAAGTGATTTTCTTCGCCGCGCTGCTCGGCATGGCGCTGGTCAAGTTGGGCGACAAGGTCCGGCAGATACGCGAACTGATGGGCGAAGCCAGCAGCGCGATGATCCAGATCACCCGCTTCGTGCTGGAAATGACGCCGCTCGGCACCTTCGGCCTGATCGCTGCGCTGGTCGGTTCCTACGGTTTCGAGCGCCTGCTGCCGCTGGGAAATTTCGTGTTTACGCTGTACCTGGCTTGTGCGCTGCATATCGTGGTGGTGTACGGCGGCCTGCTGCTGACCCATCGCCTGAATCCGATCCGCTTTTTCCGCGGCGCTTTCCCGGCGATGCAGGTGGCGTTCACCAGCTCGTCCAGCTTTGCCTCCATGCCTATCGCCCTGCGCAGCGTAGTGCATAACTTCGGCGTGAAACAGGAATACGCAGCGTTTGCGGTGCCGCTCGGCGCCAGCATCAAGATGGACGGCTGTGGTGCAATCTATCCGGCGATTGCGTCGATTTTCGTGGCGCAGTACTTCGGCCTGCACCTGGACATGTCGCAATACTTCATCATCATGCTGGCGTCGGTGCTCGGCTCGTTCGGCACCGCCGGTGTACCCGGTACGGCGATCGTGATGGTGACGCTGGTGCTGAGCTCGGCCGGCCTGCCGCTGGAAGGCATCGGCTACCTGGTGGCGATCGACCGTATTCTCGACATGATGCGCACCATGACCAATGTCACCGGGCAGATGCTGGTGCCGGTACTGGTGGCCAAGGAAGAAGGCTTGCTGGACCTGGACATCTACAATGCGGCCAACAGCGATGTCGGGCTGGATCAGAACAGCAACGCGGCCGCCTGATCCGCCCGGGATTATTTTTCAGGGCTCGCCGTCCCAGTAGTCCAGATCGTTTTCGGCGCGCTGGATGACATCAAATACCCGCTCGCCGCCAACGGACGCCATCGCCAGGAATTTGCCGGAATCCGGGTACTCGCAAACCTCCGGCTGCTCCCTGGTGCTGACCGACAGATACTTCAACGGCTGGTCCGAGGTATTCACTATCTGGTGTGGATACTCCGGGCCAGGCGGGATGAAAATGACGTCGCCGCAACGCAGCGGCAGCATTTCCCCGGCCACCCTGAGCGTGCCGCTGCCCTCAAGAATGATAAACATCTCTTCCTGCGCATAATGGAAGTGGTAGGGGCAGGAAATTTTTCCCGGAGCGACGATATCTACGCTGGCGCCCAGTTTCTGCGCTGCGGTATCCGTCCCGAGGCGTGCGCAAAGCGTGTCGTATAAAGGTTCGCGCAGCTCATGCTTGAGCGGCGCGGTAATGAAGTTGCGTATCAAACGGCTGTTCAAAATCTCTGCTTTTTCATTCATTCATTTCTCCGCGGTTTTTCTCGGGTTTTCTCTGTCATTGCGGCGCCGGGAAGGTCGTCTTGCGCCTGTCCAGCAGAATACACTTAAGCGCGTCTCGCCGTAATTTCCGGATAAATTTGTCCGCACCGTTACGGACAGCGCCCACACAAAAATGGTGCGGAGCCGCATTCCAGAGCGGTTTGAGCAACATCCGCGCACCACTTCCGCACATAGTTGATGACACAAAATACACACACCCGAAAAGAAAATAAATTTTCTTTACTTGAGAAGAAAATGTAAATATATTTACATAAATTAGAAAAAATCTTAAGCGAGGATAGACAGTGCAACACGCCGCAGTCACAGCATGGCAACGCGAAAGCGCGGTTGCCGCTCGCATAGGAAAAACCTATCCCGAGCTCTCGAAAGCACACCGCAAGGCCGCAGATTATGTGCTCGCGAACGTGTTCCGCGCCGCCACCATGACCATCGACGAACTGGCCGATGCGGTCGGCGTCTCGCTAGCGACCGCCAACCGTTTTGCCCACGCACTGGATTTCGACGGCTACCCGGCATTCCGCGCCGCGCTGGTATTGGATTTTGCGTCTTCTCTGGCGCCGGTGGAAAAGCTGCGCGACCAGGTGCAACGCCCCGCCACCAGTGCCGAAATCATCGCCGCCGCGCTCAGCGCCGACATGCAAAACCTGGAAGCCACCCGCCGAGCGCTGGCGCCGGCGCAATGCGACCAGGCGGTCAGCATGATCTTGAATGCGGAGCGTATCTTTATCCTAGGCTTCGGCGCTAGCGCCTTCCTGGCCGGCATCATGGCGCATGCGCTGGAACCGTATTGCCGCACCGTGCAATCGGTGGCAGGCCCTGGCGGCCCGTCGCAAGCCGGACGCCAGTTCTTCAAACTGGATCAGCGTGACCTGGTGATTGCCTTGGCCTTTCCTCGCTACGTCACAGATACCGTCACGCTGGCGATGCGCGCCAAAGAGCGCTCCGCCCAAGTGCTGGCGTTTACCGACAGCCCGACCTCGCCGCTGGTGCCGCTGGCGAACGTCACCTTGTACGCGCAGACCGAACGCCAGTTATCGGCAACCTCCGACGCCGCCTCGCTGGCCTTGATCCAGGCAGTGTGCGACGCCGTCGCCCACCGCGCCAACCGCTCGGTGCATGCGGCGTCAAAAATGACCGAAGCGGTGCTGCCTTGGCTCTACCATGCCAACGGTAGCGATCAATCGAAGGCCAGGAGCAAAGGCAAGGGCAGCAAAGCCGTCACCAACAAACCAGCAGCGAAAGTGAAATAACGTGTCCACATCAAACAACACCGCCACCATCGCCATCCACGGCGGCGCCGGCACCATCTTGCGCAGCGCCATGAATACCGAGCAGGAACGCGCTTACCATGACGCCATGACCGAAATCCTCAGCGCCGGCCAGAAGATCCTGGCAGACGGCGGCAGCGCGCTGGATGCGGTCTCCAAGGCCGTCAGCATGCTGGAGGATTGCCCTTTGTTCAACGCAGGAAAAGGCGCGGTGTATACCCACGCCGGCACGCACGAGCTGGACGCTGCGATCATGGATGGCGCCACGCTGGCCGCCGGCGCGATAGCCAATGTGGCGCACGTGCGCAACCCGATCCTGGCGGCGCGTACCGTGATGGAACACAGCGAACACATTCTGCTGGTAGGCGCGGGAGCGGAAGAATTCGTCGCCCGGCATGGCGCGGACCTGGTGGAAGCGGACTATTTCCATACCGAAGCGCGGCATGCGCAATGGCTGCGCGCGCGCGACCAGGAAGGAATGCTGCTGCTGGATCATGACGCCACCAGCCAGGCCGCCGGCAAACTCCCGGCGGCGGAAATCGCTCCCATCGATCCCGATAATAAATTCGGCACGGTTGGCGCCGTCGCCGTCGACATGCATGGCAACCTGGCCGCCGCCACGTCAACCGGCGGCATCACCAACAAGCGCGTCGGCCGGGTCGGCGATTCGCCGCTGATCGGCGCCGGCTGCTACGCCAACAACCGCACCGCTGCGATTTCAGCCACCGGCACCGGCGAAGCGTTCATGCGCACGGTGGCGGCCTATGACATCTCTGCGCGCATGGAATACGCCGGATTGTCCCTGCAGGACGCCGCGGAAATAGTGGTGATGGATCTGTTGCCGCTCTACAAAGGCCGCGGCGGCCTGATCGCCATTGATGCGCAAGGCAACGTGGCGCTGCCGTTCAATACCGAAGGCATGTACCGCGGCTACGCCAAGGTAGGCGCTGCGCCGGTGACGGCGATTTATAAATAGTACACAGGCGACTGAAAGCGATTATATGAACATGCAAACTGGCCGACGGGTGCTGACGGTAGAACAAATGAGCGTCGGCTTTACCACGTCCGAACGCACGGTCGAAGCGGTGCGCAATCTGTCCTTCCATATCGATGCCGGCGAAACGCTAGCCATCGTTGGTGAATCGGGTTCCGGCAAGTCGGTCTCGTCACAAGCCATCATGCGCCTGATCGACTATGGCGGCGGCCGCATCAGCGGTGCCCGCATGAATTTCCAGCGGCGCGACGGCAGCACGGTCGATCTGGCTAGCGCCGAGCAAAGTACCATGCGCCGCATTCGCGGCTCGGAAATCGCCATGATTTTCCAGGAGCCGATGACTTCGCTCAACCCGGTCTTCACGGTGGGCGAACAGATCGCCGAATCGATCCGCCTGCATCAAGGCAAGAGCATGGCCGAAGCGCGCGCCGAAGCCTTGCGCATGCTGGAAATCGTGCGCATCCCGGAAGCGCGGCGCATTCTTGACCGCCATCCGCACCAGTTGTCGGGTGGCATGCGGCAGCGCGTGATGATCGCCATGGCCTTGTCGTGCAAGCCATCGTTGCTGATCGCCGACGAGCCGACTACTGCGCTGGATGTAACGATACAGGCGCAGATCCTGCAACTGATACGGGCGCTGCAAGATGAAATGCAGATGGCAGTGATTTTCATCACCCACGACATGGGCGTGGTGGCCGAAATCGCCGACCGCGTGGTGGTCATGTGCCGCGGCGAGAAGGTCGAGGAAAACAATGTCCACGCCATCTTTGAAGCGCCACAACATCCATATACTCAGGCTTTGCTGGCAGCCGTGCCGCGCCTGGGCGCCATGCATGGCACCGACCTGCCGGAACGGATCGCCATCGCCGGCGCAGTCGTCACGCCGGAAATGGAAGCCGAAGCGAAAATCATCCGCAGCATTCCCGGCGCCGATCCGCAACAGCAGCCTTTACTGAAAGTACGCAAGCTGACTACCCGCTTCGACGTCAAGAGCGGCATCTTCAGCCGGGTCAAGCAACGGGTGCATGCGGTCGAACAAATCAGTTTCGACCTGTATCCCGGCGAGACGCTGGCGCTGGTCGGCGAATCCGGCTGCGGCAAATCGACCACCGGCCGCTCGCTATTGCGCCTGGTCGACATTACCAGCGGCAGCGTCGAGTTCGGCGGCCGCGACCTGGCCAAACTGCCGCGCTCGGAATTGCGTTCGCTGCGACGCGAAATCCAGTTCATCTTCCAGGATCCGTTTGCCTCGCTCGACCCGCGCCTGACTGTCGGCTATTCCATCATGGAGCCGCTACTGGTGCACGGTATGGCTGAAGGTGTACAAGAAAAAGTCGCATCCCTGCTGACCAGAGTCGGCCTGCTGCCGGAACACGCACAACGCTATCCACATGAATTCTCGGGTGGCCAGCGCCAGCGGATCTGCATCGCCCGCGCGCTGGCGCTGAATCCGAAAATCGTCATCGCCGATGAATCGGTATCGGCGCTGGACGTCTCGATCCAGGCACAAATCGTCAACCTGATGCTCGACCTGCAACGCGAAATGGGGATTTCCTTCATCTTCATCTCCCACGACATGGCGGTGGTAGAGCGTATCAGCCACCGGGTGGCGGTCATGTACTTGGGGCAGATCGTCGAAATCGGTCCGCGCCGCGCCATCTTTGAAAATCCGCAGCATCCCTATACCCGCAAGCTGATGGCGGCGGTGCCGGTAGCGGATCCCAAGCAGCGCCATCGCCAGCGCGAACTGCAGACAGAGGAAATCCCAAGCCCGATCCGCGACGTCGGCGATTTGCCGATAGTCGAGCCGCTGAAACAGGTCGGGCCGGGACACTTTGTGGCAACGCACCGGATTTCCGCTTCCTTTTAAGAGGCTGCATTATCGTTTTTGCGTTTTTTCGTTTTATCCGTTTGTTTGTCTTCAATGTTTTTTTGAACCAGGGGAGTAACACATGCGCACTACTCGACACTTCGGCAAGATACTTGCCAGTACCGCCGTTGCACTGACTGCACAATTCGCCGCCGGCCATGCCTTTGCCGCCAAGGACGTCACGCTGGCGGTCGCCTCGACCTTCACCACGCTCGATCCTTACGATAGCAACGACACCTTGTCGCAGGCAGCGATCAAGTCTTTCTACCAAGGCTTGTTCGGTTTCGACAAAGACTTGAAAGTGGTCAACGTACTGGCCGACGGCTATGAAGTCAGCAAAGACGGCTTGGTGTACACCATCCGCTTGCGCAAAGGCGTCAAGTTCCAGGACGGCACCGATTTCAAAGCAGACGCCGTCAAGGTCAACCTGGAACGCGTCATCAATCCGGACAACAAGCTGAAGCGCTTCAACCTGTTCAACCGGATTTCCAAGGTCGACATCGTCAACGACTATGAAGTCAAGATCACCTTGAAAGAGCCGTTCTCGCCATTCATCAATACCCTGGCGCACTCTTCCGCTGCGATGATTTCGCCGACGGCGCTCAAGCAGTATGGCAACAAGGACATCGGTTTCCATCCGGTCGGCACCGGCCCGTTCAAGTTTGTGGAATGGAAGCAGACCGACTACATGAAGGTCGTCAAGTTCGACGGCTACTGGAAAAAGGGGTATCCGAAAGTCGACAGCATTACCTGGAAACCGGTGATCGACAACAATACCCGCAGCGCCGTGATGCAAACCGGTGAAGTACAGTTCGCCTTCCCGCTGCCCTATGAGCAAGCCGAGCTGTTGAAGAGCAAGCCGAATCTGGACCTGATCACATCGCCTTCCATTGTGCAGCGCTACATCTCGATGAATACGCTGCAAAAGCCTTTCGATAATCCGAAAGTACGGCAAGCGATCAACTACGCAATCAACAAGGATGCACTGGTCAAGGTGGCCTTCAGCGGCTATGCCGTGCCGCAGGATGGGGTGTTGCCGCAAGGCGTCGACTACGCCTTGAAAACCGGACCATGGCCTTACGATCCGAAGAAGGCCAAGCAGTTGCTGGCCGAAGCCGGCTATCCGAACGGCTTTGAAACCGAGCTGTGGTCTGCCTACAACCACACCACGGCGCAAAAAATCATCCAGTTCGTGCAACAGCAACTGGCGCAAGTCGGCATCAAGGCCAAGGTCATGGCGCTGGAAGCCGGCCAGCGCGTAGAGAAAGTCGAAAGCGCGCCGGTCGCCGCCAACGCGCCGGTCCGCATGTACTACACCGGCTGGTCGTCCTCGACCGGGGAAGCCGATTGGGGCCTGCGGCCATTGCTGGGATCCGATTCGTTTCCACCCAAGCTGATGAACACTGCTTATTACAAGAATGAGAAGGTCGATGCCGATATGGCCAAGGCCTTGACCACCACCGACCGTGCAGAAAAGACCACGCTCTACAAAGATGCACAGACGGAAATCTGGAAAGACGCGCCGTGGGCTTTCCTGGTCACTGAAAAACTGTTGTACGCACGCAGCAAGAACCTGAAAGGCATGTATGTCATGCCAGACGGCTCCTTCAATTTCGATGAAATTGAATTGAAGTAACGAAACGTTCGCCGATGACACCAATCATTACGGCGATCTCACGCACTCCGTCGTCCCCGCGAACGCGGGGATCCAATTTTCTGCCTAATTTGGATTCCCGCGTTCGCGGGAATGACGCTGTAGTTTAGTCAATTTTCTGAGCGCGCCATGCTTCCCTATATCTTAAAACGCCTGATGGGCCTGATACCAACCTTGCTGATCGTCGCAGTGGTGGTATTCATGTTCGTCCATTTGCTGCCGGGCGATCCGGCCAGACTGGTCGCCGGTCCCGAAGCCGATTTGCAAACGGTAGAGCTGATCCGCAAGGATCTTGGTCTCGACAAGTCGTTGCCCGAACAGTTTGTCAACTATTTCGGCAGAGCCTTGCGCGGCGATCTCGGCACCTCCCTGCGCAGCAAGCGTCCGGTCAGTACAGAGATTGCCGAGCGCTTCTGGCCTACCTTCTGGCTCACCGTCACCAGCATGGTGTGGGCGGTGCTGTTCGGCCTGGTCATCGGCATTGTTTCCGCCGTGTGGCGCAATCAATGGCCGGACCGCCTCGGCATGACCTTGGCGGTGTCGGGTATTTCGTTTCCATCATTTGCGCTGGGAATGCTGCTGATGGAGCTGTTCTCGGTCAAGCTCGGCTGGCTGCCTACGATTGGTGCCGACAGCTGGCGTCACTACATTTTGCCGTCGCTGGCGCTGGGCGCAGCGGTGGCGGCCGTGATGGCGCGCTTCACCCGTTCCTCCTTCGTCGAAATCCTGCATGAAGATTTTGTCCGCACGGCACGCGCCAAGGGCCTGTCGGAAACCATCGTGGTGCTCAAGCACTGCCTGCGCAATTCGCTGATCCCGGTGGTGACCATGATGGGGCTGCAGTTCGGCTTCCTGCTGGGCGGTTCCATCCTGGTGGAAAAAGTGTTCAACTGGCCAGGCATGGGACGGCTGCTGATCGACGCGGTCGAAATGCGCGACTACCCGATCATCCAGGCCGAGATCCTGCTGTTCTCGCTGGAGTTCATCTTCATCAATCTGGTGGTTGACGTGCTGTACGCCGTCATCAACCCTAGCATCCGTTACAAGTGAGGCCGCCCGTGACCAAGCCAATCAATCCTGTAGCGGCAATTGCCGCCGCGCCGCTACCGAATACCATCCGCACGCCGTGGAGCGAATTCTGGCGCAAGTTCAAGAAGCAGCATCTCGCGGTTGCCGCCGGCTGCTTCGTGCTGTTTCTGATCGTGATTGCCATTGCCGCACCCTGGCTGGCGCCCTACGATGCTGAAAATTATTTCGACTACGACGCCCTGAACGCCGGGCCATCGCTGGCGCACTGGTTCGGCGTCGACTCGCTGGGCCGCGACATTTTCAGCCGCATCCTGATGGGCACACGGATTTCCCTGACCGCCGGCTTTTCATCGGTAGCGGTGGGCGCCGTGATCGGCACGCTTGCTGGCCTGGTCGCCGGTTACTACGAAGGCTGGACCGACCGCATCATCATGCGCATCTGCGACGTGCTGTTCGCCTTTCCTGGCATCTTGCTGGCGATCGGCATCGTGGCGATTCTGGGCAGCGGCATGACCAACGTGATTTTTGCGGTGGCGATTTTCAGCATTCCGACTTTTGCGCGGCTGGTGCGCGGTAACACGCTGGCGCTGAAACATCTGACGTTCATCGAAGCGGTGCGCAGCATCGGCGCCAACGACCGCACGATTATCCTGCGCCATATTTTCCCGGGCACGATATCGGGCGTGGTGGTCTACTTCACCATGCGCATCGGCACTTCCATCATCACCGCCGCCGGCCTGTCCTTCCTCGGCATGGGTGCACAGCCGCCGATGCCGGAATGGGGCGCGATGCTGAACGAAGCGCGCTCCGACATGATGACGGCACCACATATAGCGATCTTCCCCAGCCTGGCGATCTTCCTGACAGTGTTGGCGTTCAACCTCCTCGGCGACGGCTTGCGTGATGCCTTGGATCCGAAGATCGACCGCCGCTGATGCTGGCGCTGTCCCTGCCCTATATTGGCGGACTGCCGTCCGGCCCTCTCAACGCCATCAGCGATGTCGCCGGCGTCACCGTCGGCCATAGCACTCTGGCGCAAGATGCCATACAAACCGGCGTGACGGTGATCCGGCCGCATGGCGGCGATCCGTTCCGCAACAAGGTGCCTGCCGCTGCGGTGGTGTTCAATGGTTTCGGCAAGAGTATCGGGCTGGTGCAGATGCAAGAACTGGGCGTACTGGAAACGCCGCTGGCGCTGACCAACACGATGTCGGTCGGCGCCATTGCCACTGCCCAGATCAGCGCCGCCATCGCCGCTAATCCAGAGATCGGCCGTAGCGATCCGACGGTCAATCCGCTGGTGTTCGAATGCAACGACGGCTATCTGAACGATATCCAGGCGATGGCCGTCACGGCCGAGCACTATCAGCAAGCGCTGGACTCCGCCGCGGCAGAATTTTCCCAAGGCGCTGTTGGCGCCGGCCGCGGCATGTCCTGCTTCGATCTCAAGGGCGGCATCGGTTCCGCATCGCGTTATGCAAAAATCGGCGGCCAGCAATATTGCGTCGGCGCGCTGGTGCTGGCCAATTTCGGCAAGCTGCCGGCGCTGACCCTGGCCGGCCAACGGGTTGGCGCGCAATTACTGGCCGCTCGGAATCAACCTTGCAAGCCTGACGGCGAGACGCCGGAAATGGGCTCGATCATCATGATCGTCGCCACTGATGCGCCACTCGACGCCCGCCAGCTGGGACGTCTGGCAGCCCGCTGCGGCATCGGCCTGGGCCGCACCGGCTCGATCTACGGTCATGGCAGCGGCGACCTGGCGCTGGCGTTCTCCACCGCGCAAACCATCCCCTATCGACCGCTTGAGGCTGTCCGTCACACTGCTATCTTGCATGACAACTTGCTCGATCCGCTGTTTGAAGCGGTAGTCGACAGCACCGAACAAGCCATCGTCAACGCCCTGTTTGCCGCAGAAACCGTAACCGGCCGCGACGGCCACCAGCGCCAGTCATTGTATGACATGGCGGCCGACCAAATTATTTAGCTTAAATCCAAAAGACAATGAAAATCCTGATTTCCGTTGATATCGAAGGCATCGCCGGCGTATTCCACCCGGAACAAGTCCGCCCCGGCAATCCCGAATACGAACGCGCACGCCGTCTGATGACGGCGGAAGCGAATGCAGTCATCGAAGGCGCGCTGGCCGGCGGCGCCAGCGAGATCCTGGTGAACGATTCGCACGGCGGCTTCCGCAACCTGTTGCCAGACCTGCTGCATCCTGCAGCCAGCCAGATCCTCGGCAAGCCGCGCCTGCTCGGCATGATGAGCGGCGTCGAAATCGGCGTAGATGGCGTCATGATGGTCGGCTACCATGGCCGCGCCCAAAGCCGCGGAGTCCTGGCCCACACGATCAACGGCTTTTCCTTCGCCCGCATCTGGCTCAACGACCAGGAACTGGGCGAAGCCGGTATTTACGGCGCACTGGCCGGTGAGTTCGGCGTACCGGTAATTTTCGGCAGTGGCGACGACGTCTTCGTCGCAGAGAACCAGCCACTATTCCCACACGCCACGCTGGTAGGCGTAAAAACCGCGCAAGGCGCCAACAGCGGCATCTCACTGTCACCGCAAAGCGCATTGACATTACTGAAAGACGGCGCTGCAACAGCGATCGGCAAGCTCAAGGATGCCCATCCATTCACCCTGCAACCGACAATCAAATGCAAACTACAAACCCAAAGCCCCGCGCTGGCCGATCTGTTTTGTCAGTTGCCGATGCTAAACCGGGTTGATGGCGTAAACCTGGAATTCGAGGCGCCATCGGTGCAGTATGCGGTCAGGATACTGAACAGCTTGTCAGCGATGTCGTTCATGCTGCGCTGAAGTTGTTTTTGACGTTGTAGTTGCTTTTGAAGTACCCCGCATTGAGAACTTGCCGAAAGAGGCGCGGGGCAGTCGGGAATTGTAGGGCACATGTCTGAGCGCAGCGAGTTTGTGCCACACCCGACTGGCACGCACCTCTTTTGGGGACCTGACCGAAGGGAAGGCAAGGGCTTTGCGGTCGCCTTTTCTTTGCTTACTTTCTTTTGGCCGGGCCGCGCAGGCAAGCAAAAGAAAGTGAGTAGCTGCCGGGCTACTCCCGGCTTGCATCCACGGAGCAACCACCGTTTCGAACGCAAATGCGTGTACTCCGTCGCCCGTTAAATGGGGGCAGAGTTTTTTTACGACAGCTTCATCGTCGTAAATTACTCTGACCCCATTTAACTATCAGTGCGCGTGGAGACCGAGCCCCCTAAGCTCCAAGTATCAAGCCGGCTGATCGCCAGTTCGCAAAACCGCACCCCGTAATGGCCGGCAAAACCAAGCACCGGCGGCCAACTGCACCACCAACGCAATCATCCACGAAGCCCGATGCGCCACCACCGCATACCCACCCACATCATGCGGCCAGGCATTCAGTAATAATCCAAACCCATACTGCACAACAAACGCACCGGCAAAAATCACCAAGGTCAACCCGGTGCTAACCCGCCCAGCCAACTGCGCAGGAAACTTCCTCACCAGCGCCGCATAAGACAACACCCCCGAAGTCCCGAACACCCCATACATACCCCACAACAGCCACCCAGGCAAAGGCACATCCAGCAAAATCAGCAACTGCGCCAGCATGAACAAAAACATCCCCGCCGCCCCCGTGGTATGCAAGGAAATCCCCCGCTGCTGCAAACGCCGCGCCAGCCACCCCGACCCCACCGCCCCCAGCACCATAGCCAAGCCCACCAGCGCCACGATATTCGCCGCAGCAACCGCCGGCAACCGGCTCACATCCCGCAAATATGGCCCCGCCCACAAACCCTGCACCCCAAGAAACACCCCTTGGCTAGCCATCACGAACGGCGCAGTACGCCAGAACACCGGGCTCCGGAAAATCCCGCCAATATCGCGCAACTGCTTTCCCAGCGTACTTTTAGGATGCTGCTCGTCCTTCTCCGGCACAAGGGTAAACAAGGCCAGCACGATCAGCCCGATCAGCACCGCCACCACCACAAACAGCACGCGCCAGGTAGTCACCCCTAGCGCCCACGCAATCGGCGTCCCCGTAGCCACCGCCCCCAAGCCGCCAATCGCATAAATAGCGCCATTCATCAACGGCAGATGATCATGCGGAAACCAGGCCACGATCGCCTTCAAACCCGCCATCAGACAAGCCGAGGTGCCGATCCCCAGCAACAGGCGGCCTGCCAGCAAGCTGCTGAAGCCATGCGCATTTGCCGACACCACAGCCCCGGCCGCGGCCACCAGCAACAGGCAAGCCAGCACCCGGCGCGGACCAAATCGATCCAGCAAAATTCCCAAAGGCAGCTGGCAGGCGGCAAAAGCAAAAAAGTACAAACTGGTCAACAAACCCAGTTGCGCCGGCGACAAGCCGAGTTCGCTGCTGAGCAAAGGCGCCAGCGGCAAATTGATGCCGCGCGCCAGGTAGGAAATGAAATAGCCTGAAGAAAATATCAGGAAAACACGGGTTGCGAGTTTCATAGACGGTCACCAATAAGAGCAGAATGTGCCAATACTAGAGAGCATGCTGTACGAATGCCAACGAAGTGTTTTATCCTTATGTGTGAATGAAATTAACCGATTAACTTAAAAGGCAAGCCAGCCCTCTCCTATGTTTGAACGCCTGCCGCCCACCCAGACCCTGCGCGCTTTCGAAGCCGCCGCCCGGCTGGGCAACTACACCCGCGCCGGCGAAGAGCTGAACCTGACGCACAGCGCCATCAGCCACCAGATCCGAGCGCTGGAACAGCGCACCGGATGCAAATTGTTCCAGCGCGACGGCAGGCAAATGGTGCTGACCGATAGCGGCCGCCTGCTGGCCGAGGAAGTGCGGCAAGCGCTGCATGCCTTGGACCTGGCCTTGCCGCTGGGGAAAGTGGCGCGCCGGCATGCAACGCAAATGCTGCGCGTCAGCGTCTCGCCATCGTTCGCCAGCGCCTGGCTGGTGCCACGGCTGGCGGCGTTTCATCAGCAGCATCCGCATATCAACATCAGCCTGCGCAGCACCCACGAATTGAGCGAGCTGGATTTCAGCGACGCCGATGTCGCCATCTGGTACGGCCGCGCCGGCGACAAGAATTTCCGCTACCAACGCTTGCTGGATGAGGTGATTTTCCCGGTATGCAGCCCGGCGTTCGCCGCCGCCCATCCCGGCATCAGGCCGCAGGACCTGCCACAATACCCCTTGCTGCGCTTCGCCCATACGCTGGGCTGGGCGCCATGGTTCGTGAGCGCCGGCGTCAAGCATGGCGAACCGCAGAACGGGCCGATATATGACGATCCCATGCACTTGCTGGATGCGGCCGCAGCCGATCAGGGCATCGCACTGGCGCGCGGCTGCCTGGCGCACAACCACCTTGCCAGCGGCCGCGTGGTGCGCCTGTTCGATATCCATGCGCCGGCGCGCGGCAACTATTTTTCGGTCTCGCCCTTCGATACCGGCAAAGCAGACGTGATCAATGAATTCCAGGATTGGCTAAGCGCCATCCTGGCTGAATCAACCGTACAGGAATAAACACCGATGTCCACAATTACCACGCTGACGCTTTATCCGATCAAATCCTGCGCCGGTATTTCGCTGCAAGCGGCCATCATCACCGCTGCCGGCCTCAGCCATCAACACGTGCATGACCGTGAATGGATGGTGGTCGACCAAGCCGGTCAGTTCTTGTCGCAACGCAGCCATCCTGTCATGGCCTTGATCGTGCCATCTCTGCAAGCAGATAGCATGACCCTGCAGGCGCCAGGCATGGCGCCGTTGGAAATTCCGACCGTGCAACCGGAGGCTGCGCAGGCTGCATCGATGGACGTGACCATTTGGGATAGCAGCCTGAGCGCCCGCGATTGCGGCGACGCCGCTGCCGGCTGGTTCTCGCAAGTCATGGGCCAATCCTGCAGGCTGGTGCGCTTCGATCCCGAGGCAAGACGCCTGGCCAGTAAAAAATGGACGCTCGATGTCGATGCGCCCACCCGCTTTGCCGATGGCTATCCGGTGCTGCTGATATCACAAGGATCGCTGGATGACCTGAACCAGAAGCTGCAAGCGCAAGGCAGCGCTGCATTGCCGATGAACCGTTTCCGCCCGAACATCGTGATCGATGGCGTGGACCCGTTTGAAGAGGATTTTGCGGCAATCATCCAGGCCGGAGCGGCGCGCTTGCAGCCGGTCAAGCCGTGCACCCGTTGCCCGATACCGTCTATCGACCAGGCCACAGGAAAATTCGGCCCAGATCCGATGGATATCCTGCTGACTTACCGCGGCAATCCGCGCGTCGACGGCGCGGTCACCTTTGGCGTCAATGCGCTCTTGCTGGAGGGCGCCGGTGAAATTCTGCATATCGGGCAATCAATCGAACTTGAACTGGATTTCTGAATTTTACTTGCTTAGCTGACCATCGCGGCGCTGCCAGATAGTCAGCGGATTGGCGTCTTGCAAAGCTTCCGGCAACAAGTCTTGCGCCAGGTTCTGGTAGGACACCGGCCGCAGGAAGCGAGAGATCGCCGCGCTGCCGACTGAGGTGCTGCGGCTGTCCGAAGTAGCCGGGAACGGCCCGCCGTGAACCATCGCATGCGACACTTCGACGCCGGTCGGAAAACCATTGGCCAGAATTCGACCGACCTTGCGTTCCAACAGTGGCAGTAGGCGGCGGGCCAAAGGTTTGTCATCCTCATCCATTTGCAAAGTGGCGGTGAGCTGCCCTTCCAGATGCTCGGTCACCTGCAATAACTCAGTTTCATTTGCGCAGGCAACCAGCAGGGATACCGGTCCGAACACTTCTGCGCTCAGCACAGGGTTGGACAAGAAAGCAGCCGCGCTGGTGGCGTACAGGGCCGGCATGGCCTGGCAGCCATCGGCAATCGCACCCTGCCCCAGTTGCCTGACATCGACTTGCGCCGCCAATGTCGCTACGCCTTGCTGGTAGGCGGCATGAATGCCCGCGGTCAGCATGGTGGCTGTGCCGCGCCGCGTCAGCTCCTGGCCAGCCAGTTGCGCAAAGCGCTCGAAGTCAGCACCCGCCAGGCCCAGCACAAGGCCCGGATTGGTGCAGAACTGGCCGGCTCCCAACGTCACGGAATCGACGAAATTCTTGGCGATCGTCTCGGCCCGCGCCGCCAGTGCAGCCGGCAACAGATAGATCGGGTTGATACTGCTCATTTCGGCATATACCGGAATCGGCTGCGGCCGCGCCGCCGCTACTTTCATCAAGGCCAGGCCGCCCTGGCGTGATCCGGTGAAGCCGACTGCCTGGATATGTGGATTGCTCACCAGCGCGGTTCCCAGCGCATTGCCCATGCCGGTCAACAGCGAGAACACGCCCGCCGGAAAATTGCTGGCGGCAACCGCCTTTTGCATTGCGCGTCCGACCAGTTCTGAAGTACCGGGATGGGCCGGATGCGCCTTGACCACCACCGGGCAACCGGCCGCGAGCGCGGCAGCAGTGTCGCCGCCGGCGACTGAAAACGCCAGCGGAAAATTGCTGGCGCCGAACACCGCCACCGGACCGATCGCGATATTGCGCATGCGCAGATCGACCCGCGGCAACGGCTGCCGCTCGGGCAACGCCGGATCGATACGGGCATCGTTCCATGAGCCTTCGCGCAATACCGCCGCGAACAGCAGCAACTGCCCGACTGTGCGGCCGCGCTCGCCTTCCAGGCGGACGCGCGGCAAGCCGCTTTCCACCATGGCGCGGACGATCAGTTCATCGCCCAGCTCAAGCAGCTGTTGTGCGATGTTTTCCAAAAACCGGGCGCGCACTTCCTGGCCGGTTGCGCGATAGGTATCGAAAGCGGCCTGCGCCAGGGCGCAGGCGCGTTCGATGTCGCCTTCCTCCGCGCTATGGAAATCTGGCGCTATCGCTTTGCCAAGCGCGGGGTCAAACGCCTGGAATACGACGCCATTACTGGCGCTGCTGGCGCCGCCGATAAGTGATTGTCCGGTAATGTTCATGTTTTTCCTTGCCAAGGCATGTCTAATTTTCGATGACCTTGCGCGTAAATAATTCCAGGTAGTCGATCAGCGCATCCGCGCCTTTGACGGCTTCCTTGGGATCGCCTTCGGCTACCGATGCCGCCATCTGCATATGGCATTTGGCGCCTTCGACAATATCGCCTTCATGCTGGAAGGCATACCAGAAACGCCGGCACTTGATGATCAACGGCGTCACCGCCGCCACCGCCGACGGATTGCGGCAAGCCGCGTGAATAAAGTGATCCAGTTCCTGGTCGGCCTGCATATATGCGCCGAGGTCGTCTTTTTTTGCCGCCGCCACCATGCGTTTTGCGCAAGCCAGCAAATCCTTGCGCTGCTGCGGCGTGGCCTTGCGCGCGGCGCTTTGCGCGATCAGCTGGTCCAGCACGCGCCGAGTCTCGATCAGGGTCAAGTGCTCGGCAGCTTCGATGGCGCTGACGACCAGGCCACGCCGCGGCATCTGCTCGATCAAGCCGTTCGACATCATCCGCAGCAAGGCTTCCCGCAAGGGCGTGCGGCCGTGTCCGGTCATTTCAACCAAGTCGGCTTCGACGATCGGCGCGCCAGGCTGTATCTGCAACGTGACGATCAGGTTTTCCAGCGTGTCGTAGGCGATATCCGCCGCTCGCAGTTTCGGCGGCGGCAGGGTACGTTCACTTTGTTTGCTGCTGCTCATGATGTTTTATTGATCCCTATTCTGCTTACGGTACACAGGCAAGCCCAAATGATAGCAGTCCGGGGAAACATCCAGCAGGTTCACATTGCCTATCGGTCAAGCTTGAACTGGCTCAGGTCGGGACGGGTGTCGATTGCCTTCTGGATGATGGCGGCAACCCGTTCGCGTTCCGCACCGGCCAGCGGTTGGCGCGGACGACGCACGATTTCGTTGCCGACGCCGGCCATCGCTTCGATCAGCTTGAGATTCTGCACCAGCTTGGTCGACACATCCAGATGCAGCAACGGTGTCATCCATTGGTACAGCTTGAGCGCTTCGTCATAGCGTTTGGCTTTCATCAGCGTGTATAGCGCCACCGTCTCTTTCGGAAAGGCCACCACCACGCCGGCCAGTAAACCATCGGCGCCGATCGCCAACGCTTCAAACGCCAAATCGTCCACTCCCATGAACAACTGATAGCGATTACCCAGCGCGTTGCGCAGGTCGGTGATGCGGCGGATGTTATCGGTCGATTCCTTGATTGCCACCAGCCATTTGCAATCCTCCAGCTCGATAAAATCCTGCGGCGTCAGGTCGACCCGGTAGGCCACCGGATTGTTGTAGACCATGACTGGCAGTTGTGCGGCGTTGGCGATGGTGCGCAGATTGTCCTTGGCTTCGCGGGCGTCGGCCACGTACAGCACAGATGGCATCACCATCAAGCCTTGCACGCCCAGCTTGGCGGCCCGCTCGGCGAAATGCACCGCGTCCCGGGTGCGCAACTCGGAGACATTGGCCAGCACAGGCACGCGGCCGTTGGCCACCGACAGCGCTATTTTGGTGACTTCCAGCTTTTCTTCCAGCGACAGCGTGCTGGCTTCTCCCAGCGATCCGCAAGTGACCAGGCCATGCACGCCGCTGTCGATCTGGAAGGCGTAGTGCTTTTCCATCTCGGCGTGATCGAGGTCTTCGTTTTCCTTGAACTTGGTGGTGACTGCGGGGAATACGCCTTCCCATTTGACTGACGACATATGCGGCTCCTTGAAAGAAATGCTGTTGTAAATCTTGATTTTTATTGATACTAATATCTTGCAAATATATTTGCAATATATTTAAATGAAGCATTCTTACAAAAACAAGGAGCAGAAAACCGGCGTGCAGAAGCCGGTGCCGACACTGTGCAGAACTCTGCATGGATCTTGCATAAACCCGTACAAATCCACAGAAATTATTCAGGAGTAAAGAAAATGCGCTTTATCGTCAAAGTAATTTTCCTGGCCTGTAGTTTGGTCGTCAGCGCCGCATCGTCAGCGCAGGAAGTTGTCAAGATCGGCCTCAGCAGCCCCTTGACCGGCCCGCAGGCCCCTGCAGGGAAAGATAATGAAAGCGGCGCCAGGATGGCGGTCGAACAGCTCAACAAAAGCAAGTTCACGGTGGCCGGCAAAGTACTGAGTTTCCAGCTGCTGACAGAGGACGACCAGGGCGACCCGAAAGCCGGCGTCGCGGTGGCGCAAAAGCTGGTGGACAGCAAGGTGAAAGCGGTGCTGGGACCGTACAATTCCGGCGTCGCGATTCCGGCGTCCAAGGTATATAACGACGCCGGCGTCGTCATGGCTACAGTCGGCACCAATCCGCGCATCACGCAGCAGGGTTACGAACAAGTATTCCGGCTCGATCCCAACGATAACCAGCTCGGGGGCAATATGGCAATGTATGCGTCCAAACAGCTGAAGCTGAAGAAGGTCGCGGTCATCGATGACCGCACTGCCTACGGCCAGGGCGTCGCCGACGCCTTCCTGAAAGCAGCCAAAGCCAGCCAGATCGAGATCGTCAGCCGCGAATTCACCAACGATAAGGCGAGCGAATTCAGCGCTATCCTGACCTCGATCAAGGGCAAGCAGGTGGACGCCATTTTCTACGGCGGTTACTTTGCCCAGGCGGCGGCGATGAAGCGCCAGATGAAGCAGTTGGGGCTGGATGTGATCCTGATGGGCGGCGACGCCATCTGCAATGCGGAAACCGGCAAGCTTGGCGGCGACGCGGTCAATGACAAGCTCTATTGTGTGCAAGGCGGCACCGTGCTGGGCGACAAGGCCGCAGAGAAGGTTTTCCTGGGCGAATTCCAGAAAACGTACGGTAAGGCGCCGCTGACCTACGCTCCGTATTTCTATGATGGCATGCTGATGATTGCCGAGGCGATGAAAAAGGCTGGCTCCATCGATCCCGCCAAATTCGGGCCGGTGCTGGCAGCCATGAAATATACGGGAGTGGTCGGCGAGTATGAATTCGACGCCAGTCACGATTTGAAGAATGCGCCGGTCACCATCTATCAGTTCAAGGGTGGCGAGCCGGTGGCGGTTCCTGTGCATTGACAAGGCTAGCCTCGCCGGTGTCGAGACACCGGCGTTTTCCACAAGGGTATGATGCAAGCAAACCAACTGCCGCGCTGTCAGTATGAATCGACCATGACCCAGTCTTCCATTAATGCTATCCAGGCCGACCGCAATCTGCTGGCGGCTTCGCTGGCCAATGGTTTTTTTGCCGAAGCGCTATTCGATGCATTGCCGGATGTCGTATTTTTTGTCAAAGGCAAGCGGGCCGAATATCTGGTGGCTAACCAGACGCTGGTGGCGCGTTGCGGCCTGGCGGACAAGGATGCCTTGCTGGGCCGCACCGCCAGCGAGATTTTTCCGCCAAGTTTCGGCGCCAGCTTTCTGCAGCAAGACCTGCAAGTGCTCGGCACCGGCATCGACATCCACGATCAGCTGGAACTGCACCTGTATCCGAACCGCGCGCCCGGTTGGTGTCTGACACATAAGATCGCGCTGCGCGACCGGGATGGCGGCGTCGCCGGCATCGCGGGCATTTCGCGCGACCTGGCCATGCCGGACAAGAATCATCCGGTCTATCGGCGCGTCGCTGCGGCGGCCCGCTTTATTCACGATCATTACGACCAGCAAATCCATATCAGTGAACTGGCGCAGATTGCCGATCTTTCGGTATCCCAGATAGAACGCTATTTCCAAAAGATTTTTTCACTGAATCCGCGCCAGATGATCATCAAGACGCGCCTGGATGCAGCGTCGGCCATGCTGGCCGGCGAGCGCAGCATCACCGAGATCGCCGCTGCCTGCGGCTATCATGACCACAGTGCTTTCACGCGTCAGTTCAAGGCCACGGTCGGCATTACGCCGCGCGCCTACCGGCAATTGCTGCAAACCGGGTAGTTATGCCCGGCCGTCGATTTCGGCAAGGGAGGCGTTATCCAACGCCATCAGACTGGAGATGCGCGCCGGTGAAATTGGCAGGCGTACGGAATCCGGTTTCCAGCCGAACAGGAAGTCGGTAGCGCCGCCGCAAATCCGCCCCTGGCAAGGCCCCATGCCGCAGCGCGTTTGCAATTTCGCGCTGCGCCAGCCGGCGTGCGCTTGCAAGTCGGCATAGGCAACGTCTTCGCAACGGCAAACCAAGGTATCGGGATCGCACAAGTGACGCAGTTCCGGACGCAAGGAAAATGCGTGCTCCAGCCGCCCTGCGTAAGCCTGCTGGCTACGACGTTGCGTCAGCCAGCGTCGCTCAGGAGCGCCAGAACCAGCGGCATGGGCGCCGGCGATATGGCCTTCGGCGAGCGCCAGATCGACGCCGCCTACGCCAGTCCCCTCGCCTGCGCAATAGACGTTTTCGATACCGGTTTGCTGACGTTCATCTACCTGTATCGCGCCATCGGCAATACGACAGCCGAGCGCCTGCGCCAGTTCGGTATTGGGCAGCAAACCGTAGCCGCACGCCAGGTAATCGCACTCAACCCGCATCTCCCGTCCCGCTACCCGCATCTGCACCGCACGCAACTGCTGCTCGCCCTGCGCTTGCAGCACATAACTGTCAACGTAATACGGCACGTCTGCCAACTGACGACGCAATTGCCAGGCCTGGCGCAATTTGGCGGGAGTGCGCGCCAGTTGCAGCGCAAAGCTCGCCAGCTTGCGCTGGCCGCTTTGCTCCAGTATGTGCAGCACCTGCGCGCCTTGCTGCTGCAAGGTCGTCGCCACTGCCAGCAACAAAGGGCCGGAGCCGGCGACGACGATACGTTTGCCGCGCACCGGATAACCACCTTTGACCAGCGCCTGCAAACCGCCGGCGCCGGTGACGCCTGGCAGCGTCCAGCCGGGAAATGGCAACAGGCGTTCGCGTGCGCCGGTTGCCAGGATCAGCTTGCGATAAGTCAACTTACAGGCCTGTTGCGGCGTTTCCAGCAACAGTTGCGTCTTGCCTGCCAGCCCCACTACGCGGCTCTGCATGAACCACTGAACGTTGGTCATCCGCTGTAGTTCGGTCCACAGCTTTTGCGCATGTGGATGCGCGGCGAATTGCGGGCCGCCGCGCCAGATCTGGCCGCCGGCCAGCGGATTGTCGTCGACCAGCGCCACTGTGGCGCCGCTTTGCGCAGCGCTTCGGGCCGCCGCCAGTCCTGCCGGTCCGGCGCCGATGATGACGATATCGACAGCAGCCATCATGCGGCAGCCTGTGCAGTTTCTATACGCATGCCGGTTTCGCACACGGTCTGGCATGCCAGGCGATGCGCGTGGCCATCGATGCTGACCCGGCATTCCTGGCAGATCCCCATGCCGCATAAGGGCGCCCGCAACATGCCGCTTATCGAACGTCGTGTGATTGCGGCAGCGCCAGCCACGGCCAGCGCTGCCGCCACACTGCAACCCGCAGCCACTTGCACGCCGCTGCCATTGACGTACACGATGATGCTGTTCTCAACCATATTGCATTCCCAGTTGTGCGAAACGCGCCGGCAGATACGGCGCTATTGGTATTTCTGTCGGATTACCGATGATCTGCGCCGCCAGCAGCTGTGCGCTGGCCAGTGACGTGGTGATCCCCAACCCTTCATGGCCGGTAGCCAGCCAGACATTGGCGCGCGACGGATGCGGACCGATCAGCGGCAAGCCGTCGCTGCTGGCGGCGCGCAATCCGGTCCAGCAACGCAAGGCGTTCAAGCCGGCCAGCGCCGGCACGAAACTGGTTGCGTGCACCAGCATGCGCGCCAGGATTGCCGGTTCGACCGCCTTGTCCGTGACATCGAACTGGCGCGAGGAACCGATCAATAATTGCCCGGTCGGACGCGGCTGCAAATTGAAGGCGACCGAATCGCCATCGGCTGCGTGCGCGCTTTTGATGTAGCCGAGTTCAACCAGCTGATGACTGATCATGCCGGGATAGCGGTCGGTGATGACGATGTGGCCCTTCTTGGGACGGATCGGCAGTTCAGGCAGCAACTGCAGGGACGCGCTGCCATTCGCCACCAGTACTTTGTCGGCGTGCAGTTCGCTGCCATCTGCCAGCAGCACGCCGTATCCGGTAAGCGCCCGCACCTGTCCCTTAAGTACTTGCGCTCCGCGGCTCTGCGCTCGCGCCAGCAGCAATGCGGCGCTTTTCGGCGGATAGACGATGGCGTCCGCGTTTACTCGCAAGCCACCTCTGAGACCTGGCCGCAGTTGCGGTTCATATGCATACAAAGCAGTAGCGTCCAGCAGCTCGCAAGCGATGCCGTGTGCGCCCAAGGTGAATTGCTTGTCTTGCGCCACCGCCATTTCCTCATCGTCGGCGGCAATCCATAACGTGCCGCAAGGGCTGTATTCATGCGGTGCAGGGTCGACTGCAGCGAGCTGTCGCCAAAGCGCTAGCGAATAGGAAGTCAGCGCCAGTTCGGCGGGATTATCGTCCATCACCACCAGGTGGCCCATGCCGGCGGCGGTGGCGCCGCTGCCTGTCGCTTCACGCTCCACTACCATCACCGCCAAGCCCTCGGCCGCCAGCGCATCAGCACAGGCGGCGCCGATGATGCCGGCGCCGACTATCAGTACATCGATGCTCAAACCATGCCCCAGGCGAAAGGATCGTCCTGGTTGAAGATGAAGCTGCTTTCGGCGTTGACATAGGCGGTGCCGCGGATGGCTGGCAGTATCTGCTCGCCGTGGCGATGGTAGGAGGCTTCGAACACGCTTCCGATGATGCTTTCCTGACGCCAGATTGCGCCCTCGGCCAGCTTGCCGTCAGCCGCCAGGCAAGCGATCTTGGCGCTGGTGCCGGTGCCGCAAGGCGAGCGGTCGTAGGCTTTACCGGGACAGAGTACGAAATTGCTGCTGTGGTTACCGGCCCGCCGGGCCGGACCGAATAATTCGATGTGATCGATCGCTGCGCCGGCGGCGCCGGTGATGCCGGCCAGTTCCAGGCTGGCACGCACTGCCGAGGAAAAATCGGTCAAAGCCACGATGTTCTCTTGCTGTAAAATATGCCCATGTTCGCCGACCAGGAAGAACCAGTTGCCGCCCCAGGCAATATCTCCGATCACGTGTCCGTAGCCAGGCACTTGCAACGCCACGTCCTTGCGCCAGCGATACGCGGGAATATTGTGCACGGTGACGCTGGCGTCGGCATGCAGCTCGGTCTCGACCACCCCGACCGGGGTCTCTATCTTGTAGCGGCCCGGACCGATGCGGCCCAGGTAAGCAAGCGAAGCGACCAGGCCGATGGTGCCGTGGCCGCACATGCCGAGATAGCCGACATTATTAAAAAAAATGACGCCGGCCGCGCATGCCGGGTCTTGCGGCTGGCACAGTAGCGCGCCGACCAGCACCTCGGAGCCGCGCGGCTCGCACACCACTGCGCTGCGCAGGCGATCATGCTGCGAGCGCAGCAGTTGCAGCCTCTCGGACAAAGGCCCGTTGCCGAGATCGGGGCCGCCAGCCAGCACCAGGCGGGTGGGTTCACCGCCGGTGTGGGAATCGATGATAGAGATTTTTTCCATGCCGACAGCGTAGCCGGGCCGGCAAACGCTGTCTTGCTGCTACGCGCCGCGATAGATGACGAAATCGGCATAGTGCCGATAGCCGTGCTTGCAGCGGCAGGGAATCAGGGTTGTTTGGTTGCGGCGGGAGGCGTCAGTTCAGCCTGCAGGCGCTCGTACTTGGCTTGCAGCTGTTCTTGGGATTCGCGCCAGGCCGGATCGAAAGGGATGCAGGCGACCGGGCAGACTTGCTGGCATTGCGGCTCATTGAAATGGCCGACGCATTCGGTGCATTTATGCGGGTCGATCTCGTAGATCTCGGGTCCCATGTAAATCGCACCGTTCGGGCACTCGGGCTCGCATACGTCGCAATTGATGCAGTCATCGGTAATCAATAAAGCCATTGCACTACTCTTTTACACAAAATACAGCGGAGGCTGGAAGTAAAACGGGCCAGCCCGCCTTACTTAAGCCATTTTATTCTTTTTGGTCGGGCCACGCTGGCCGGGCGTCGCTTAAGGCTGCTGGGCGTCGAGCTTTTCCTTCAGCCATTTTTCAACCGAAGGGAATACAAATTTGGAAACATCGCCGCCCAGGGTGGCGATTTCGCGCACGATGGTGCCGGAGATGAACTGGTACTGGTCGGATGGCGTCAGGAACAGCGTTTCGACGTCCGGCAGCAGATAGCGGTTCATGCCGGCCATCTGGAATTCGAACTCGAAGTCGGAAACCGCGCGCAAGCCGCGCACGATCACGTTGGCGTCGTGCTGGCGGACAAAATCCTTGAGCAGGCCGGAAAAGCTTTCCACCTGCACATTGGGGTAATGGCCCAGCACTTCGTTGGCGATCGACAAGCGCTCTTCGAGAGAGAAGAACGGCTTTTTGTTTTTACTGTCGGCGACGCCGACCACCAGCTTGTCGAACAGCCCGGACGCGCGCCGTACCAAATCTTCATGACCACGCGTGAGCGGATCGAACGTTCCCGGATAAACTGCAGTGACCATTTTGTTCCCCCTCCCAATCAGATCGCGCATTATGCCTGAAATTGCCTCAGGCCGAAGTAGCTTGCCTTTTAAGCAAGTGATAGAACACTATACCAGCCTTGTCGGCGCGCAGCAGCTGCCAGCCGCTCAGCCAGGCCGGCAAGTCATTCGCTTCCAGCGCGAACTCGGCTTCCAGATATAGCAACCCTTGCTCCGCCAGCAAACCCTGGCATAGCGGCAGGATCTTTTCCAGCCAGCCTTGCAGATAAGGCGGGTCCAGAAAAATCAGATCGTAGCGCTCGGCTTCCGCACCGGCCTTGCTCAACCAGGTCGCCGCATCGCTGCGCAGGATCCGCACCTGGCTGGCGTCCAGCTTGATTTTGGTGGCTTCCAGCTGGCGCACTGCCGGCGTATTGTGCTCGATCATGGTGACGTCCGGCGCACCGCGGCTGGCGGCTTCAAATCCGAGGGCGCCGGTGCCGGCAAACAGGTCCAGGCAACGTACCTTGTCCCAGTTACCATCCAGCAAATGATTCAGCCAGTTAAACAAGGTTTCGCGCACCCGGTCCGGCGTCGGCCGCAAACCTTCGCTATCGAGGACGGCCAAAGGGGTGCGCTTCCAGGCGCCGCCGATAATCCTGACCTGACGCGCAAGGGGCGGCTTGATGGCGTGTACCGGCGTTTTTGGCGGCTTTTTGCTGCTTGGTTTTTTCATTAATAGTAATCAATAGGGGAATAAAACAGGGGAATATTCGCCGGAATTTCAACGATTCGACAGCATTTTGGGGTCAATCCGGGCGCTCACACTACCCGCATTACAGGGCGACTGGCAAGACTATCCTTAATTTGATAGCCTGCGCTCTGATAGAATGCCGCTGATTGTACCTCTTGTGCCACTGGCTCCGGCAGCCCGCCGCAGCACCCTATTTCACCGCCCGACAGACCAGGCCTCAGATGTTTAGTTTCTTCAAGAAAAAACCAAAACCCGAAGTTGCGCCAGCGCCGGAAGCGCCGGCAACAGAATTACCGCAAGCAGAACCGGCCACCGCCGCGCCGGTTGTCGTACCTACCATTGCGCCCGCCGTTGCTCCTGCCGTTGCTCCACCCATTGCGCCAAGCGAAGCGCCACCGGTAGAGATCATCGCCACGCCAATCGCTGTTGCGACAGCAGAAACCGAGATTGTTTCAGCCCCGGTGGCGGCGGAGCAGAAACGCTCTTGGCTGTCGCGCCTGAAAACCGGACTGTCCAAGACCTCATCCAACCTGAGCACCTTGTTTGTCGGCGCCAAGATCGATGACGACCTGTACGAGGAACTGGAATCGGCGCTGCTGGTGTCCGATGCCGGCGTCGACGCTACCCATTTCTTGCTGAACGCCCTGAAAAAGAAGGTCAAGGAAGAAAAGCTGACCGAAGCGGCCCAGGTCAAAGCCGCCTTGCGCACCTTGCTGATCGATTTGCTGACGCCTTTGCAAAAGCCGCTGGTGCTGGGTGAGCATCAGCCGCTGGTGATGATGATCGCTGGCGTCAACGGTGCCGGCAAGACCACCACCATCGGCAAGCTGGCCAAGCATCTGCAGGCGCACAAGCAATCGGTATTGCTGGCCGCCGGCGACACGTTCCGCGCCGCCGCGCGCGAGCAGTTGACGATCTGGGGCGAACGCAACAACGTCAGCGTGATTTCGCAGGAATCCGGCGATCCGGCCGCGGTGGCTTTCGACGCCGTGCATTCGGCGCAGGCGCGCGGCACCAATGTGGTCATGGTGGACACCGCCGGCCGCTTGCCGACGCAGTTGCACCTGATGGATGAGCTGAAGAAAATCAAGCGCGTCATCGGCAAAGGCATGACCACCGCGCCGCATGAGATCTTGCTGGTCATCGACGGCAACACCGGCCAGAATGCCTTGGCGCAGGTCAAGGCTTTCGACGATGCGCTGGGACTGACCGGGCTGGTGATCACCAAGCTGGACGGCACCGCAAAGGGCGGCGTGCTGGCGGCGATCGCCACCACCCGCGCGATCCCGGTGTATTTCATCGGCGTCGGCGAGCAGATCGAAGATTTACAGCCGTTTAATGCAGCCGATTTTGTGGATGCACTGCTTAGTTAACAATGTTGTTCCGGGTTTCCATTCAAGCTGTATTGCCATCGCTACTAGCCAACATTTGCAATGATTGAATTCAACCAGGTATCCAAGAAATACGCCCGCGACGTGGTCGCGCTGCGCGATATCACGCTCACGGTTAACAAGGGCGACCTGATTTTCCTGGCGGGGCCGTCCGGCGCCGGCAAAACCACCTTGCTCAACCTGATTGCAGCGATCGAGCGTCCCAGCAGCGGCACCTTGACTGTCAGCGGCGCCAATGTCGGCAAGCTGAAATCGTCCGGCCTGCCGTATCTGCGGCGCAATCTCGGGCTAATCCTGCAACAGCAGAAATTGCTGCAAGACCGTAGCGTGCTGGCCAATGTCATGCTGCCTTTATTGGTTACCGGCGCGACCCGCGCCGAAGCGGAAAAGCGGGCGCAAGCCGCGCTGGACAGGGTCGGCTTGCTGGATAAAGCCGCCACCGATCCGCAGGCGCTGTCCGGCGGCGAGCAGCAACGGGTGTCGATCGCCCGCGCCATCGTCAACCGGCCGCAGATCATCCTGGCCGACGAACCGACGGCCAACCTCGACCGCGACAACGCCAACAAGGTGCTGGATGCGCTCAAGTCGTTCCATGCAGTCGGCGTGACTTGCCTGATTTCCACCCACGACGAGCAGTTCCTCAACAGCGCCAACCGCGTGGTGTTCCTGGACCAGGGGCAGATTGTCGATCACTGGCAGAATTCCGCCGTCATTGTCAACACTGGTAATACCGGAGGTGCGGCATGAAGAGCTGGCTGCGACAACATCTGTTCGCCATCAGCGATGCCTTCACTCATCTGTTCAAGGCCCCCGGCGGCTTTGCGTTGAATGTGCTGGTGGTGGCGATTGCGCTGGCGCTGCCGTTTGGCGGCCTGACCTTGATCGAAAATATTCGTCCCGTATCGGAACAACTAGCGGTGGAGCCGGAAATCAGCATCTTCATGACGCTGGACGCCGTGCGCGACAAGACCGTTGCGCTGGCCAAGCCCATCGATGCGATTTTGCAGCAGCATCACAGCCCGGCAAAAGTGCTGTTCATTCCGCGTGAAGACGCCTTGATCAGCCTGAAAAACAAAACCGGCATGGACGACGCCCTGACTACGCTCGGCCAGAATCCTTTGCCGGATGCCTATGTGCTGAAGCTGGCCGGCTTCCACGACGCCCCTGATGCGGCGCGCATCGACCTTATTGCAGCCGACCTCAAGGCCCTGCCCGGCGTCGATACCGTGCAGGTCGATTCGGAATGGGTCAAGCGGCTGGCGGCCTTGCTAGGCATCTTGCGGCTGGTGCTGCTGTTCCTGGCGGCGACACTGGCGGTGGTGGTGGTGGCGGTGGTGTTCAATACCGTGCGCCTGCAAGTGCTGACGCAGCGCGAAGAGATTGCCGTCGCCAAGCTGGTCGGCGCCACCGACAGCTTCATCCATCGGCCGTTCTATTACACCGGCGCCCTGCTCGGCCTGTGCGCCGGCGGCGTAGCGCTGGCGGCGGTGGCGCTGGGCTTGCAGCCGCTGAACCAGGCGATTGCCGAATTTGCCCGTTTGTACGCTTCCGAATTCCGCTTGCTGCCGCTGAACTGGCTGGTCAGTACAATATTGCTGGCGATCAGCGCCGGCCTAGGCCTGGTCGGCGCGGTGTTGTCGGTGCGGCGCCATCTGGCGCGACTGGCCTAAGGCCCGATATGTTTCACCATCCGTCCGAATTCGTCACCTTCAAGACCAGTCCGCATCTGCCGGGCGTGGAACTGTATTCGGCGCGGCTGGTGGACCATGAATTTGCACCGCATGTGCACGACGCCTATTCGCTGGGCGCGATCGAAACCGGGGTGGAGCGCTTCAGCCACAAAGGCTCCCAGCATCTGGCGCCGGCCGGCACGCTGGTGCTGCTGAATCCGGATGAACTGCATGACGGCCACGCCGAAGTCGCCGCCGGCTGGACTTACCAGATGCTGTATATCGAGCCACAGGTGTTGCAAGAAATGACCGGCAGCGAAGCCTATTTCATCGCAGCCACGGCACATGACCCGGCCCTGGCCGATCATTTCCAATTGCTCTTCAGGCGCATGTGGCAAGCGCCGGACGACATCGCCTTTGTCTCGCATTTCACGTTGCTGATCGATGCCGTGACCCAGCGCTACGGCAAGAACCTGCGCCCGGCCGCCACGGCCGCGGCGCATTATCCGCAACGCATGCTGGCCATGCGGCGGGTGCTCGACTGTATCGAAGCCAACCTGGACCAGACTTTGCACATCGATACCCTGGCGGCGGAAGCCGGCATGTCGATATTTCATTTTGTGCGAACTTTTTCCGCGCAGTTCCACGCCACTCCGCACCAATACCTGCAGGCGCGCCGGGCGGCGCGCGCCAAGACCTTGCTGGCCCAGCGCAGTACGCCGAGCGATGCCGCCGCTGCGGTCGGACTGACCGACCAGAGCCATCTGACACGCTGGTTCAAACGCGCCTACGGCGTCACGCCGGCGCAGTATCAACAGCAAATTGGTACAAGACCGCTAGGGTAAAGCTTGGCATCATGGGTACAGTC
Source organism: Collimonas sp. (assembly GCF_039923675.1). GTDB lineage: Bacteria > Pseudomonadota > Gammaproteobacteria > Burkholderiales > Burkholderiaceae_D > Collimonas. The sequence goes on along the minus strand of NZ_JBDTCG010000095.1, from coordinate 48,346 downwards.
GCTACTCATTTCCGGTCTTCCTATGGCATCACCGCGCTTCACCACCCTCTTCTCGATCCAGGCAGCATGCTGACCGGCCTCTTGTGCGCACTCGGCGCGGGCCTGATGTGGGGGCTGGTTTTCATCGCGCCGCTGATGTTGCCGGACTATCCCGGCCTGATGCTATCGTTCGGGCGCTATGTGGCGTTCGGCCTGATCGCGCTGGCGCCCGCCCTGTTGCATCGCAAGCGCATCGCCGCCTTGAGCAAGGCCGACTGGCGCGCCGCCCTGAAACTTTCACTGGTCGGCAACTTGCTGTATTACGCGGCGCTGGCGACGGCGATCCAGCTGGCGGATGCGCCGCTGCCGACCATGCTGATCGGCACTTTGCCGGTGGTGATTTCCGTGTTTTCCAACTGGTCGCCCGGTCATGCAACGGAAAGCGTGGCCTGGCGCCGGTTGGCGCCTTCGCTGGTGATCATCTTTATCGGCATCTTGTGCGTCAACGCGGCGGAGCTGGCGCATATGCACCAGATGGGCAGCAACAATACCCGCTCGATGTCGGACTATCTGCTGGGCTGCCTGATCGCGCTCGGCGGCGTCGCTGCCTGGACCTGGTACCCGATCGTCAATGCGCGTTACCTGCGCGCCAATCCGCATATCAGCCCGTCCACTTGGGCCACCGCGCAAGGGCTGGCGACTTTGCCGCTGGCGCTGATCGGCTTGTTTGCCTACGGCAGCTATCAGAAACTGACGGGCGGCTCCTATGCTTTCCCGTTCGGCCCGCGGCCACTGCAATTTGTCGGCCTGATGCTGATCATCGGCCTCTCGGCATCCTGGATCGGCACCCTGCTCTGGAACAAGGCCAGCCAGCGCTTACCGACCGCGCTGCTGGCCCAGCTGATCGTCTTCGAAACCTTGTCGGCCCTGCTGTACGCCTTCATTTTCCGCGGCGTGGCGCCGGGCATGCAGGTAGCAGCGGGAATTGTTTTGTTGTGCATCGGCATCGTTTTCGGTGTGCGCACCTTTCAGCATCAGATACCATAGGGGTTGCTTCCATTCTTGCAGTCCGCTGCGCGATCCCGTGAAACCTGTCTCTTGCCTATCTGTCCGCTCTGTATTGCTGTCCGTTTGCGCGTTGTTATTGCTCTCCGCCTGCTCGCCCAAGTTCAACTGGCGAGAGGTGCGTAGCAAGGAAGCGCCTTACAGCGTACTACTGCCAACCAAACCCTCGACATTTTCGCGCCCCATCGATCTCGACGGCATGCCGCTCACCATGACCATGACCGCCTCCAAAGTGGACGACACGGTATTCGCGGTGGGCAGCGCCACCGTGCCCGACGCCGCCAAGGCGCAAGCCGCCTTGATCGCCATGAAAACCGCGCTGGTGAAAAATATCAACGGCATTGTGCGCTCGGAGAAATCGAGTGCTGCCGCCAGCAGCACACAGGGACTGTCGGCCAGCATCGATATCGAAGCGGTCGGCAAGACGCCCGGCGGCAAGGACGAAGTGCTGTTCGGGCATTTTGTCAGCAGGGACAAACAAATCTACCAAGTGATCGTGATGGGTCCCGCAAAAGAGGTTTCCCGCGAAAATGTCGACACGTTCATCAGCTCATTCAAAAATAATTAGCATTGTGACCACTTTACGTTTGTCAGCTGCGCAACCAACCGTGTAACCGCCGGTGACAAACCTGGCGGCCACCGGGACAAACAAGTATTCTGTACAATGTGTTTTTTATCAAAAACAATATTTTGAGGTTTTATGTTAGTTACGTTCAAATCCAAGGCATCGTCCGAAGTCATCATGTTCGAACACGACGCCAAGCGCATCCTCGATCTGCTGAATAAAGATGTAAAGATCGGCGTGATCACGGCACAAGAAGGCGCGGCAGCGATTGCCCGCCTGGAACAGGAAACCTCGGAAAGCCGTGCGCATCCTGCATCCGATAGCGTGCAGCGCGACATCGCCGCCCACCACAATGCTGCCGGCGACGATAGTGGTCATGAGCCCGTGCAAACGGTCAACTTCGCCAGCCGCATCCATCCTTTGCTGGAAATGCTGCGCGAAGCCCAGAAGCACAACAACGATATACTCTGGGGCGTTTGATGTCCGCTGCCCGTGAGCAGCTACTGACCACGGACGACGGTATTCCACTGTTCGTCACCGACTGGCCGCTGGCTCCCGGCGAACCAGTCGCAGGCAGCATCCTGCTGATGCACGGGCTGGGCGAGCACTCCGGGCGCTACGCGCACGTAATACGTTTTTTCAATCGCTGCGGCCTGCTGGTGCGCAGCTATGATCACCGGGGCCATGGCCGTTCCGGCGGCCGCCGCGGCGACATTGCCAATGACGGCGCGCTATTGCGCGACGCCAAGCTGGTGCTGGACGATTTCAGCCGCCGGCAAGGGCTGATTCATCCGGAACTGGCAAACCACACTCCTTTACTGTTCGGCCACAGCATGGGCGGCCTGTTTGCCGCGCGCTTTGCCGTGGCGCAAATGGCGCCTCTGCGCGGCTTGATTTTGTCGTCGCCGGCGCTGGCCCTGACCATGAGCGGTTTCCAAAAGGGCCTGCTCAAGCTGATGTCGCTGCTGGCGCCCGGTCTGCCTGCGCCTAACGGCCTCGACGTCAACCACCTGTCGCACGACCTCACCGTCGCCAAAACCTACAGCCTGGATCCGCTGGTGCATAACAAGATCAGCCCGCGCATGTTGAACGGCATGTTGCACGCCGGGGCATTTGCTATCAGCCATGCACCGACGCTGGAGATACCAACGCTGATGGTGATTGCCGGCGACGATCGCATCATCGACCCGGAAGGCAGCCGCCGGTTTTTCGCCGCCTTGCGTCCCGAGATCGCCACACTGCGCGACTACGAAGGCATGTATCACGAGATCTTCAATGAAATCGGCGCCGAGCGCGTATTTGCCGATGTCCGACGCTGGCTTGATAGGCAGCATATGCTGCAACCGTTGCCCCTTAGCCAGACAGCCTTAATAGATTAACATCGAGATTGACATCGCTTGATGGGCAAACAATTATCATCATGATATTTTTATCACCGGCAGCCCGCTCCGGTAAGGCAAGCCACTGCCGCTGTCAAGCCATCCGCTAAATTCATCGTTTTTCCTGCCACAAATGTGACCTAACCGTAGGTTCGCGAGCATATCCCCGCTACAATCGCACTGTTACCATCCTGTCTAGCGTCGCCATGATTTCGTTCGGCATTACCGATTTCGGCCTGTTCCTGATGGCCGTCCTGTTACTCAACGCCACTCCCGGCCCGGATACCGCCTATATCGTCGGCCGCAGCGTGGCGCAAGGCCGTCGCGCCGGCTTGCTGTCAGCGCTCGGCATCACGGCCGGCTGCTGCATTCACGCGACCTTGTCCGCTTTCGGCCTGACGGCGCTGCTGGCCGCCTCATCGACCGCGTTCATGGCGGTCAAGCTGGCAGGCGGCGCTTATCTGGTCTATCTCGGCCTCAAGATGCTATTTAGCAAAAAACAAGCCGTTAGCGTCGACCAGCCCAGGTTGGATTTGCGTTCGCACAAGACGATCTTTGTGCAAGCCCTGATCACCAATGTGCTCAATCCCAAGGTGATCTTGTTTTTCCTGTCGTTTTTCCCGCAGTTCGTGCTGCATGACTCGCCACATAAAATCGCCGCCTTCTTGTTGCTGGGCGCGGTATTTTCGGTGGTGACGCTATGCTGGAACAGCGGCACCGCGATGCTGGCGGGGACCTTGACGCGGCATGCGGGCAACAATCCGCATATCAAGCAATGGCTGGAGCGCAGCGTCGGCGCCGCCTTTGTCGCGCTGGGGATCAAGCTGGCCCTGACCAAGAATTGATTTTTAAACCCTAAACCCATTACCTGCAGAATCGACCAGAAATACAGTGACCTATTCCACCCTCAAGAAAGACTCTCTCGCGTTTAGCCTGCTGGCCGCCGCCCAAGCCATCGCTCTGGTGCGCGACGGCGCAGCGTTGCCGCAGGCGCTGACCCAGGTGTTTGCCCAATCGGCATCGCCGGCGCCGACCCGCGGCGCCATCCAGGACATCGCCTACCGCACCATGCGCGGTATCGGCCGCGCAGAAACCTTGTTGGACAGCCTGGCCAGCCGGCCGCCGGAACCGACCCTGCTGCATTGCCTGCTGTGCGCCGCCTTGTGCCTGCTGGCCGATGTGGACGATCCTGCTTACGAAAATTTCACTGTGGTCAACCAGGCGGTCACCGCAGTCTCCTCCGATCCGCAGATGGCGCACGCCAAAGGCATGGTGAACGCCGTGCTGCGCCGCTTCCTGCGCGAACGCGAAGCGCTGGTGGCGGCCGCCATCAAGACGCCGTTCGCCTTGTGGAATTACCCGGTATGGTGGATCGATCGCATGCGGGCCGCCTATCCCGAACATTGGCAAACCATCCTGACGGCCGGAAACAGCGCGCCGCCGCTGACCTTGCGCGTCAACCGCCGCAAGACTTCGGTAGCGGCCTACCTGGAAACCCTGGCCAGCCACGATATCGTCGCGCGCCAGATCGGCGTCGATGCCATTCGCCTCGACGTCGCCATGCCGGTGCTGCAGATTCCCGGCTTTGAAGACGGCCTGGCTTCGGTCCAGGATGCGGCCGCGCAACTGGCGGCGTCACTGCTGGACGTACAGGATGGCATGCGGGTGCTGGATGCCTGCGCCGCTCCCGGAGGCAAAACCTGTCATATCCTGGAAACGGCCGAGGTCGAGCTGACCGCGCTGGACAACAATCCCAAACGTTTGCAACGCATCACCCAGAACCTGCAGCGCCTGCAATTGCAAGCCACGCTGCAACTGGGCGACGCCAGCCTCGGCGGCGACGGCAAGGACTGGTGGGACGGCAAGCTGTTCGACCGCATTTTAGCCGACGTGCCCTGCACCGCTTCCGGCATCGTGCGGCGTCATCCGGATATCCGCTGGTTACGGCGCAAGACCGATACCGAGCAACTTGCAACACTTTCGGCAAAGATTCTGGACAATCTTTGGCAGATGCTACGACCGGATGGTAAATTGCTGCTGGTAACATGTTCCGTCTGGCCGCAGGAATCCGAGGCCCAGGCCGTAGCATTTGCCGAGCGTAACAACGCCCGCAGGCTGCCCGCCCCCGGCCAGCTGTTGCCACGGGCCGACGCCGAACAAGATCACGACGGGCTGTTTTATGCCCTGTTTCAAAAATGACGCTGTGAACGCTGCCCGGCGCCAAAAGCGCCAGGCAATTCCGCCTTTCTTGTTGGTCAACCATTTTTTAGCGGATTTTGCTCCGTAACAGATACCAGTGACACGACCATTGCCTCAATTCATAAAATACTGGCTGCTGGCTCTGATGCTAGTTCTGTCTTTTAGCCACGCGTCCAGCTTTGCCTCTGACGGCGTTGAATTGAGCCAAGCCCATATCGAAGCCGGCGACGATGGCTACCGGCTGTCGTCGACCTATTCCTTCGATCTGAACCGCGGACTGGAAGATGTCGTCAATCGCGGCGTTGCCCTGTACTTTACGACCGACGTCGAACTGACCCGGCCGCGCTGGTACTGGTTTGACGAGAAGGCAATCACCGCCACTCAGACCATCCGCCTGCAATACAACGTGATCACGCGCCGTTTCAACGTCGGCATCAACGGCAGCTTGCAACAAAGCTTCAACACCCTCGACGACGCGCTGTCCCTGATTCGCCGCCCTAGTCGCTGGCTGATCGCCGACAAGAGCGCGCTTACGACCGGCGAGGTGTACCGGGTCGCGGTGCGCATGCGGCTGGACCTCGGCCTGCTGTCCAAACCGTTCCAGGTCAATGCGCTGAACAATAGCGACTGGAATTTTTCTTCCGACTGGAAGAGTTTCAACTACAAGGCTGAATAACCGTGCCGCGCGCGCTACGTTATTTGCTGGTGATCGGCGGCGCCATCGTCAGCATCCTGCTATTCCTGCTGTCGTCGGCGTCCTCCAATTCGGATTTTTTCGATAAACATTATTCCTGGCTGCTCGGCTTGAATGCGCTGGTGGCGGTGGCCTTGTTCGTGCTGGTCTGTCTGCTGCTCGGCCGGCTCTACAGCCGCTATAAACGCGGCAAGTTCGGTTCGCGGCTGACCGCCAAGCTGGTATTCATGTTTGCCCTGATCGGCATCTTGCCAGGCGTCGTGATTTACCTGGTGTCGGTGCAGTTTGTGTCGCGCTCGATCGAATCCTGGTTTGACGTCCACGTCGAGTCCGCCTTGCAATCGGGCTTGAACCTGAGCCACGCCGCGCTGGAATCGTCTCTCAGCGACCTCAGCGCCAGGGCACGCACCCTGGCGGGCGAATGGTCGGACCTGTCGAATGCTGCGCAAGCAACCCAGCTCGGCCGCCTCAGCGACCAGAATTTGAACGCATCGATTGTCACCGCCAAGGGCGATGTGATCGCTTCCGTCGGCGGCCATCTGGGAACGCTGGTGCCGACCAACCTGCCAACCCCTGCCATGTTGCAGCAGGCCCGCTTGTCGCGTGGTTACGCCGCCACCGAAAACGGACCGGACAGCAACGGCGTCGACAATGGCAGCAACGACCTGCAGCTGCACGTGGTGGTGGAAATTCCGCCGCCGCTGAAAAGCGCGTCCTTGCAGAATGAAACGCATTTCCTGCAAATGATCCAGCCGGTGCCAGCCTACCTGGCGACCAATGCCGATGCCGTGGCGTCCGCCTACACCGAGTATCAGGAACGGTCCTTGGGCCGTTCGGGCTTGCGCAAAATCTATCTTGTCACCTTGACGCTGACGCTTTTGCTTGCGGTGTTCGGCGCCATCGCCAGCGCCTTCCTGATCGCTACCGATCTGGCCAAGCCCTTGCTGCTGCTGGCGGAAGGCACCAAAGCGGTGGCCGAGGGCAATCTGTCGCCGCGGCCGATTGTCGCCACCTCGGATGAACTCGGCACCCTGACCCAGTCGTTCAACCTGATGACCCGACAGCTCTACGATGCGCGCGGCGCCGTGGAGAAAAACCGCAGCGAACTGGAAAACGCCAAAGCCTACCTGGAGTCGGTGCTGGCCAACATGTCGGCCGGCGTAATGGTGCTGGACGGCGATTTCAGGCTGGTCAGCAGCAACCAGTCGGTGGCGCGCATTCTGCAATACGATTTTTCACCGCACATCGGCCAGCCGCTCAACATCATCGACGGCCTGGCGCACTTTGCGGAAGTCATCACCAACGCTTTCTCGGAGCAGAATGCGCAATTCGCGACCGGCAAGATCGGGCCAGAACTCCTGCATTGGCAACAGCAGATCGAAATTCCGCGCAGGGTCGACAGCGGCGAAACCAGCGATAGCGACGACATCTCCCTGCTCGCGCGCGGCTCGCGTCTGCCGGTGGAGAACCGTACCGGCTATGTAGTGGTGTTCGACGATATCTCCGACGTCATCTCCGGCCAGCGCTCGATCGCCTGGGGCGAAGTGGCGCGCCGCCTGGCGCATGAAATCAAGAATCCGCTGACGCCGATCCAGCTGTCCGCCGAACGCCTGCAGATGAAGCTGGAAGACAAGCTGATGACCCAGGACGCCGCGATCCTGAAAAAAAGCACCGATACCATCGTCAACCAGGTGGCGGCCATGAAGCGCATGGTCGACGATTTCCGCGATTACGCCAAGACCCCGCCGGCGGTACTGAACGAGCTGGACCTGAATGTGCTGGTGGCGGAAATCCTGCACCTGTATCTGGCCGGCGACGAACGCGACATGATTCATGCCTCGCTGGCGCCGGACCTGCCCCAGATCATGGGCGACGCCACGCAGCTGCGGCAAGTGATTCACAATCTGCTGCAGAACGCTCAGGATGCCGTCATGGACCGCAGTGCCGACTCGCTGCCGCCACGCATCGACGTGGTGACCGAGCGCGTCAGCTATCAAAGTTCGGATGGTTCCTCGCGCACTGCGGTGCGGCTTTCGATTACCGATAACGGCGCCGGATTCTCACCTAAAATACTGGCCAGGGCGTTCGAACCGTATGTTACCTCGAAGCCGCGCGGCACCGGCCTGGGCCTGCCAATGGTGAAAAAAATCATCGATGAACATGGCGGCCGTATCGATCTGCAGAATCGAAGCGACACAAAGGGCGCAAAAATCCTGATTTTGCTGTTAAAGTTAGCCTCGAGTCATGATTCGGCCAAAATTTGATCAAGAACTGCTGCAAATTGGCAGTTGAGTGATATAGCATGTATCCGTACACGGAAATATAACAAACAGGACTTACGCAAAGTTTCGCCAGCAAGGGTGTAGCCGGGAATTCGTGCAGCGTGCTGCACGCCTGCGTAACGGTCAACGCTTGCAAGCGTTGATGCGCTCTGCAAGAGTGCCGACGCAGACAGTGCAACTGCATGGCAAGGAAGCATAACGCCGCTGGCGGAATTTTGCGTAATCCGTATAAAGAGACATCAACAATTTAACTGGACTATCTGAACGGTCCATATAGTGGGATTTGATGCAACAGGAAATGGGAAGGCAACCGCATGGCTAACATCCTAGTCGTTGACGACGAAATGGGAATTCGGGAATTGCTCTCGGAAATTTTAGGTGACGAGGGGCATGTAGTAACCGCCGCGGAAAATGCACAACAGGCTCGCGAATTTCGTCAGGGTGGCGTACCCGATCTGGTGCTGCTCGATATCTGGATGCCTGACACCGACGGCGTGACTCTGCTCAAGGAATGGCAGCGCGACGGCTTGCTGACCATGCCGGTCATTATGATGTCCGGTCACGCCACTATCGACACCGCGGTAGAAGCGACGCGCATTGGCGCCCTGAATTTCCTGGAAAAACCGATTGCATTGCAAAAGCTGTTGAAAGCCGTTCAGCAAGGCTTGTCGCAAGGACCGAAGACCGCCCGCGCGCCGACCCTCTATCCGCTACCGGCCGCCACTGCGAACGATTTGAATGACGCGGTTGTCACTGCGGGCGGTTTCAACAACCCGGCTTCGTCTGAAACCGCGCACGCGACTGCGCTGCCGTTGGTAGCGGCGTCGTCCGAAAGCTTGTTCTCGTCCTCGTTCGGCCTGCCGCTGCGTGAAGCGCGCGATGCTTTCGAACGTGCCTATTTCGAATACCACCTGATCCGCGAAAGCGGTAGCATGACCAGGGTGGCCGAAAAAACCGGACTGGAACGGACTCACCTGTACCGGAAATTGAAACAACTCGGGGTCGACCCGGGAAAGCTGTCGAAAAAAGGCGGATGACTCTCATCACGCTGGTATGCGGCAGATCGGCGGGCGTCCGTGAGGCCGCAATCTGGTCTGCCCTGCAGGAAGAATTTGTGCGTAGCGGCAGCCACCTCAGCACCGCGCTCATCCTGGAAGGCCTGGCCGATGGCAAGCTTGCCCCCGAAACCATGCCGCCGGCGCTGGAAATCAAACGGATCGCACCCGGCTGCTTTTGCTGTATTGGCAATCTGACCCTGCGCGTCACCTTGAACCGCCTGCTGCGCAAACCTCCCCAACGTTTGTATCTCAGCATCGCCGACAGCAGTCATCTGCAGCAAATCCGCGCGTTTCTCAGCCAGCCGCCCTACGATGCCTATCTTGCCATGACGCCAGACCTGGTCGCCTGAAAAGCCAGGCGAAGCTGCGCGACTTTCCCTGCGGCTATGCAGCATTTTCCTTACTCCCGGTCGCAACTTTCTTGGGATTTGCCCCTCTAAGTTCTTGCGCATGGCAATCATAAAAATAATTCCAATAGCAACACGCTATATACATTCTCTAACAAATCCTATTAGCACTCTGCAATAGAGAGTGCTAATATATTCGAGTCAAACGTCTGATCGTTGATCGACCGGCAGCCTGAGCTGGCCGGACAGCAAGGAGAAAGAATGAAGAATCCATCAGTCAACACTGCTTTAATGCCAACCGAGACCAATGCCCTGGCGCTCGGCTTTTCCGGTACGCTGGGGAATATTGACGCGTACATCTCGGCAGTGAATCGCCTGCCGATGTTGACACATGACGAAGAAATTTCTTTTGCGCAACAATTGCGTGATAAAAACGACCTTGGCGCCGCGCAAAAGCTGGTGCTTTCACATTTGCGCCTGGTGGTGTCGATCGCCCGCGGCTATCTCGGTTATGGTTTGCCGCACGCCGACCTGATCCAGGAAGGCAACATCGGCCTGATGAAGGCCGTCAAACGCTTCGACCCCGATCAAGGCGTACGGTTGGTGTCGTATGCGATGCATTGGATCAAGGCGGAAATGCATGAATACATTCTGAAAAACTGGCGTCTGGTGAAAGTTGCGACCACCAAGGCGCAGCGCAAGCTGTTTTTCAACCTGCGCAGCCATAAGGAAGGCCTGGACGCGATGACGCCGTCGCAGGTCGACGCTTTGGCCAGGACCTTGAACGTCAAGCGCGAAGAAGTGATTGAAATGGAAACGCGGCTCACCGGGCGCGACATCGCACTGGATGCGCCGACTGACGACGACGATGATAAATTCGCGCCGATCGCCTATCTGTCATCGGAATTGCAAGAACCGACCAAGGTGCTGGAAGCGCAGCGCTATGACCGCATGCAGTCGGAAGGGATCGAGTCTGCGCTAGGCAAGCTGGATGAGCGTTCACGCCGTATCGTCGAAGCGCGCTGGCTAGCCAACGACGACGGTTCCGGCGCTACCTTGCATGAACTGGCGGATGAGTTTGGCGTATCGGCAGAACGGATACGGCAGATTGAAGCGGTGGCCCTGAAGAAGATGAAGGGCTCGCTGGCGGCATTTGCCTGATCAGCAAGCTTTGCGCAAGGCGACAGCAACCAGCGCTGGTCGCATAGGCAAGAGCAGATAAAGCTCCCTCTAACCACACGGTTCAGGGAGCTTTATTTTTGCTGCGGGTGCTACACTATTGCTTTCATGCAAACACGCCCCATGAGCTCTCCCGACTCGCTCTACCGCCAGGCAATGGCCGATGATTTCCATTCATTGGCGCCTGAACTACAACTGTTTCATAGCCTGGCCGGACAGGTCACGTTACCTGGACGATGCACGATCAAAGGCCCGCAAACCGCGATCGGCCGCCTGTTCGGCAAGGTATTCTCTCTCCCCGAAGCGACAGCGGAAACCGACTTCCGGTTTGAGCTGGACGCGGACAGCCGGCAAGAGACCTGGCGCCGCCACTTTCCCGGCAGGACGATGCTCTCGCAGATGCACATCAGATCTGGCGGCCTGGTCGAGCGCTTAGGGCCGGTGGATTTGCACTTTCAACTCAGCGCCCGTCAGGGACAGCTGCACATGGTCATCCAACGCATCACCTTTTGCGGAATTTCCTGTCCGAAATTCCTGTTGCCTGCCGTATTGGCCGAGGAAACCGGCGCCGACGGCAAACTGCATTTCAATGTCGCGGCGACTCTGCCGCTGGTCGGGATACTGGCCGAATATTGGGGTTATCTGGATCTCGAACAAGTACGGGCGGCAGCATGATTATCGTGTTCGACGCCAAGTGCCTGATTTGCTCAGCCTGGGTGCAATTCTTGCTGAAGCGAGACCGGCGCCGAGTATTCCGGTTTGCTTCGATGCAATCAAGCGCCGGCGCGGCGTTGCTAGCCCAGGCCGGTCTGAGCGTCGCCAGGCTTGAAACCCTGTTGCTGGTTGATGGCACGTGCAGCTATCAACATACCGCCGCGATTTTCAGGGTGCTGCATCAACTGGGATATCCCTGGAAGCTGGCCTGGATCATGTGGCCGCTGCCGGCCTTTATACGGGATGGCATTTATCGCTGGATAGCTCGCCACCGCTATCGCCTGTTTGGACGCAGCGAAGCGTGTTTTTTGCCCATAGCCGAAGACCGCCTCCGATTCATGGAAGACATGCCGGAGACCATCAGCGATTGAAGCTGTCAAAATACAAAAGGCAGGACCGCAATCAAACGGGCCTGCCTTTTTAGTCCGCGCCGGCGGTAAGGCCGCCACAGATCATTGCAGCAACAATTTCAAATCGTGCGCAACCGGTTCCGGTCCTTGCCCATGGCGGATGAACAGGCGGATGTGGCCTTCCGGATCAAACACATAGCTGCCGGCGGTGTGGTCCATGCTGTAGCTGCCAGGGGTCTTGCCCGGTACTTTCTGATAGAACACGCGGAATTCCTTGGCTACCTTTTCAGTCGCTGCGGCATCGCCATACAGGCCGACAAAGCTCGGATCGAAAGCCGGCACATACTTGGACAACAGCTCTTGCGTATCGCGCTCCGGATCGATCGTCACGAACAACACCTGCACCTTGCTCGCCAGCGGGCCCATTTGCTTCAAGACATTGGCCATTTCCACCATGGTGGTCGGACAGACGTCGGGACATTGGGTATAGCCGAAAAACACCACCACCACCTTGCCCTTGTAATCGGCCAGCGTACGCGGCTTGCCAGTATGGTCGGTCAGGGCAAAATCGCGGGCGTAACCGAGGCCTGTGACGTCGGTATTGTTGAACGCGCTCTTGGCTGGCGACAGGGTCATTTCCTGGCTGCTACCGGCTGATTTGTCACCACATGCCGCTAGCGACAACACCATCAGCAAGCCGGCAAACAGGGAGACGACGGGGGTAATACGCTTCATGTTGGCTTTCAGAATTTGAGGTAGTGATCGACCAGCAGAGCGGCGAACAGCAGTGACAGGTAGATGATCGAATAGGCGAAGGTCTTGCGCGCAATCAGATCGGTGTAATGCTGATAGATCTGCCATGCATACCATAGGAAAATCACGCCCAGTACCGCCGCGCTGGCGAGGTAGATCAGCCCGCTCATGCCGACTGCAAACGGCAGCATGGTGGTGGCTACCAGGGCGATAGTGTAGAGCCAGATCTGCAATTGGGTGAATTTCATGCCATGCGTGATCGGCAGCATCGGCAAGCCGGATTTGGCGTAGTCGTCGCGGCGGTACATGGCCAGCGCCCAGAAATGCGGCGGGGTCCAGACAAAGATGATCATCACCAGGATCCAGGCCTGCATCGGCACATCGTTGGCGATCGCGGCCCAGCCCAGCGCCGGCGGCATGGCGCCGGCAAGGCCGCCGATGACGATGTTTTGCGGTGTCGCCGGCTTCAGGATGATGGTGTAGATAATGGCGTAACCGAGGAAAGTGGCGAAGGTCAGCCACATGGTCAGCGGATTGACGAAGTTGTACAACACCCACATGCCGGCGCCACCGATAACGCCGGAAAATACCAGCGTCTGGTTGACAGTAATCTCACCCCGCGCCATAGGACGCCGCGCAGTACGCGCCATGCGTGAATCGATTTCGCGCTCGACCAGGCAGTTGACGGCAAATGCGGCGCCGGCCAGCAGCCAGATGCCGATAGTGGCAGCTACCACCCGTTGCCAGTCCGGCAACCCCGGGGTCGCCAGGAACATGCCGATCACCGCGCAAAATACCGCCAGCTGCGTCACGCGCGGCTTGGTCAGCGCCCAGTACTGGGAAATTCGATTGGGTGGTATGGTCAAAGCAGTCATGGGTGCGGGTTGAGGCGGTCAACAATTACTGGATGGCTACCCGCCCCCGAAACAGCATGCAGGTTGGGAGCAAGTCTAGCCTTATAGTTTAACATGACCAGCAGCACCAGCAGCGCCGACGCCCCACCGTTGTGCAGCACTGCTATTGCCAACGGCCAGTTAAAGTAAATAGTAGACAAGCCGGTCAACAATTGCAAACCAATAACAATCAACAGCCAGCGCCCGGTTTTCTGCAAGCCCTCGGTGCGTAGCGCTTTCCATGCCAGCCAGACGATGAACGTAATCACCACGAAGGCAAAGCTGCGATGGGTCCAGTGAATCGCCGTGAGGGCTTGGAATGATAAAAACTCGCCATCAGCGGTCATGCCCAGATGACGCCACAATGTAAAGCCGTTGGCAAAATCCATCTGCGGCACTAGCGCACCGTGGCACAAAGGGAAGTCGGTACAAGCCAAAGCGGCGTAGTTGGTACTTACCCAGCCGCCAAGAGCGATCTGAATTACCAGCAAGACAAGACCGATCAGGGCCGGCTTGACCAGATTGGCGGCGCTCGCCGCTACCGGCGCATGGTCGTTCTGATGCGCGCCCAGCCAAGCCATCAACGCCAGCAAGGCCAGGCCCAGCATCAGGTGGGTGGTAACGATCACCGGCTGCAGTTTCTGGGTAACGGTCCAAGCGCCAAAAGCGCCTTGCAGGCAGACGCACAAAAACAGCAGGGTCGGATACCACGGTGAAAATTTCGCCAGCCGCTGTGCCGGCCGATGCTTCGATTTCAGCCAGCGCAGCCAACTGATCGCCATCAACGCCATGATCATCACGCCGACGCCCATGGCGAAGTAGCGGTGGATCATTTCGATCCAGGCCTTCTTGACCGAGACCGGACCGAACGGCATGGCTTCTTGCGCGGCGCTAATGTGGGCATGCGCCAGCAGCGGGTTGGAATGGCCATAGCAGCCGGGCCAGTCAGGGCAACCGAGGCCGGAATCGGTGAGCCGGGTGAAGGCGCCGAACATGATCAGGTCGAAGGTCAGGAACAGCGTGACCCACACCAGCTTGCGGTATTTATTGGTATCGCTGGAAACCCACACCACGCAAAACGCCAGTATGGCAACCAGTATGCCCATGCTGCCGAGCTGGGCGAGCGCTGCTGCTGTCATTGGAAACTCGTCATGGCAAGCTTATCCTATCGCCGAAGCGCGCAATAATTTGGACAGGTCTTTTTTAACCTTGTTCGGATCGGCATCCTTGGGGAAGCGCATCATCAGGTGCCCGAGCGGATCGATCAGGTAGATGTGATCGGCAGCGCTGGTATCTGCTTCGACCGGCAGCCAGGCTTTCAGCAACTCCGGTTTGACGCGCAGCAATTTGGTGCCATCGTATTCGCGCATCACCATGGTTTCCAAAGGCTGGTCGTCGGTGATCAGCCAGACGCGCTCGATGCGTTCCATTTCCTTGCCCTGCATCAGGCGCAGCTGGCGCATTTCAAACAACTTGTCCTGGCAAGCCTTTTGGCAATCGCTGCCGTTGACCTGCACCATCAGCCATTTGCCCTTGTAGGCAGCCAGTGATTCAGGCTTGCCGTCGAGCGTGGTGCTGCCTAATTCGGGAATCGGATAGTCGCGCGGATCGATCAGCGCGCCATAGTTGGTGCGGCTTTGCGGCTTGATCACGTAATACGTGAAATAAGAAGCGAGCATGGGCGCCGCGCATACGGCGATCACCGCAAACAGTTTCCAGCGGCCGCTCTTGCGCTGTTTGCCATCCGCAGTTGGCGGATTGGCCGGATTAGCCGGATTGCTGATCGGCTGGCTTGTTGGTATTTTCTGATCCACGTCTAAATCCTGTCACAACAAAAAAAATGAAGGCCATGGCGGCCAGCGCATACCACTGGAACGCGTAGCCGCGGTGCCGTTCGATCCCCAGCGATGGCCGCGGCCATGCGCGCTGCATATGATCGCCGGCGTCGCTGGTTTGTTCGACCACGAACGGCTGTAGTTTGAATTTGCTGGCTGCGGCAAATCCGGTGATGCCGAGATTTTGCACGATGGCTTGCGGTTGCAGCGGGCTGGCATCGCCCAATTGCATGACATGGCCGAAATCGCGCCTGGCCAGCCCTTCTATCTCGACCGTACCGGCCGGCGTCGGATAAGACGGCAGCTTGCTACGGTCCGACGGATCGCGCGGCAGCCAGCCGCGCGCCACCAGGACATAACTATCCGAACCGGCGATCTTGAACGGCATCAGCACATAGAAGCCGGCCACGCCGTTCAACGGCCGGTTATCCAGATAGACCGGCCAGCCGCCAATAAATTCACCGCGCAGCGCGAGACGCCGGTATTCAATCTGATCGACATCGGCCGCGGCATCGCCCAGCCTCAACACCGGCTCGGATTCCCGTTGCAGCAGTTTGCTTTCAATCAGCTGCTTCTGGTCGCCGCGCCGGGTTTGCCATTGTGCCAACGCGATACCGAGCGCCACCAGCAATACGGTCGCCACAAACGGTATCAGCCGGAAGCGGAATCTGCGTCGGGTGCCGGAACTGGAGTCAATCCGCATTACAATATCGCCTTAGTCAACATTTCCCCCGGCAAAAAAATGAAAATCGTTGTCGCCATTGCCTTCATCCTGATCCTCGGCAGCCTCGCCTCCGCATTGATATTCCTGATGCGCGACAAGGGCAAAAGCAACCGCACGGTACAGGCCCTGACCTGGCGCGTCGGCCTGTCAGTGGCATTGTTTCTCATGATACTGATCTTGTACAAACTGGGTTATATCCAGCCGACCGGTTTGCATTAACAGCGCTCGGACTAACCAGACTCCCGAACCCGTCGTAAAAAAGGCCGCACCGAAGTGTGGCCTTTTTTTATGCGCTGCCGCTTGTGCTGCCAGGCAGACAAGCGCCGTAATCCGGCGCCGCCTTGCTACCGGCTTTACAGCCAGTACACCACTACATACAGACCGAGCCACACAACGTCGACAAAGTGCCAGTACCAGGCCGCGCCTTCAAAGGCGAAATGGTGGTCCGGGGTGAAATGTCCCTTGAGTACGCGATACAGCACCACCGACAGCATGATGGCGCCGATGGTGACGTGGAAGCCGTGGAAACCGGTGAGCAGGAAGAAGGTCGAACCGTAGATGCCAGAAGTCAGCTTCAGGTTGAACTCGGAGTAGGCTTCCATGTATTCGGCCGCCTGGAAACCCATGAAGGTGGCGCCCAGCAGGATGGTGGCGAACAGCCAGGCAGCGGTCTTGGCACGGTGGCCGGCGCGCAGCGCATGGTGGGAAATCGTCAGCGTCACGCCGGAAGTCAGCAGCAGGAAGGTATTGATGGTCGGGATCGGGAACGGCCCCATGGTGGTGAACGGGTCAATCGTACCGGCCGGCCCGGCGTTGCCCCAGTGCGCCGCAAAATCAGGCCATAGCACCTTGTTGTCCAGATCGCCCAGCCATGGCATCGAGATGCTGCGGGCGTAGAACAAGGCGCCGAAAAATGCGCCGAAGAACATCACTTCGGAGAAAATGAACCAGCTCATGCTCCAGCGATACGAGGTATCGATGCGGGCGCTGTACATGCCGTTTTCGGATTCGCGGATGGAATCGCCGAACCATTTGAAGAGCACAACCAGGAACGACAGGATGCCGATCACGCACAACTCGGGGCCCCACACCACGCTATTGACCCACGCAGCGGCGCCGGCCATCGTTGCCAGCAGCGCCGTGCCGCCCAGCACCGGCCACCTGGACGGGCCAGGGACGAAATAATAAGGTGCACTGCCTTGTTGAGAACTCATTGCCATCTCCCGATACAAATATAATTAGTTGCTGTCAGTTATTGTGCTGCACTTATTTGCGTTACTTGGCGACCACCAGTTTCACGATCGTGATCAATATCCCGATAAAAATCAATACGCCGAGGATAGCGGCGATAACGACATGGATCGGATTCAGCCCGGCCGCATCGCTTTCATAATCTTTTCTCTTGCGCACACCGAAAAACGACCAGAAGACCGCCTTCATGGCGGCGCCAAACGAGGCTTTACGGTGGCTTGCTTCCTTCAGATCCGACATTTGATACCCCTGCTTAGGCCTGGCGTTGACGCTTAACTTGTCGGCTTGTCCGGCTGACCTGCAATCTCAAAGAACGTGTACGACAGCGTGATCACCGTTACATCTTTAGGTATAGCAGGATCTATGTAAAACACCACCGGCATTTCCTTGGCCTGGTTCGGGCCCAGAGTCTGCTGGGTAAAACAGAAACATTCGACTTTCTTGAAGAAAGCCGCCGCCTGCTGCGGCGCGTAACTCGGAATCGCCTGGGCGTCCATCTTGCGCGCCTGCTTGTTCACCACCTCATACATCACCGTGGTCATTTCGCCCGGATGCACCTGCAGGCTGCCGACCGTCGGCCGGAAACGCCATGGCCCCTGCGAATTGCCGTCGAATTCAATGGTGATGGTGCGGCTCTTGTCGACCTGGGTATTGACCGGCGCTTCCACCGTACCATCCTTCGGCGTCAGATAATTGACGCCGGTGATTTCGCAGATCTTCTTGTAGACCGGCACCAGGCCATAACCGAAGCCGAACATCATGACGGCGATTACCATCAGCTTGCCCAGCATCTGCCAATTCAGCTTCCTTGATTCGACCTTCGCACCGCTATCGTTATCCGCAGGATTGGTCATCTATTTGAACCACAACATCTTGACGAAGATCGCAATGAAGAAACTCAAGGCAAGCAAGCCCACCAGCAAGCCGGTACGCAGGTTATTCGGTTTTTTCTGCTGACTCATATTGCTTACCCGTTGGCTACCCGTTATACATCCATGCAGAACCGGCGGGAATCTGCTTCCCGCCAATGCCATTATTTAAAGACCGGCGGCGTTTCGAATGTATGGAACGGCGCCGGGCTAGGCACTGTCCATTCCAGGCCTTCGGCGCCTTCCCATGGCTTGTCGGCTGCCTTCTTGCCGCCCTTGATCGATGGAATGATCACGAAGAACAGGAAGTAGACCTGCGTCAGGCCGAAACCGAAAGCGCCGATCGACGCCAGCATGTTGAAGTCGGTGAACTGCGCCGGATAGTCGGCGTAGCGGCGCGGCATGCCGGCCAGACCCAAAAAGTGCATCGGGAAGAAAGTGACGTTGAACCAGACCAGCGAATTCCAGAAATGGATCTTGCCGCGAGTTTCGTTGTACATGAAACCGGTCCACTTCGGGCTCCAGTAGTAGTAGCCGGCGAACAGTCCGAACAGGGAGCCTGCCACCAGCACGTAGTGGAAATGGGCCACCACGTAGTAGGTATCCTGCATCTGGATATCGATCGGCGTCACCGCCAGGATCAGGCCGGTGAAGCCACCCATGGTGAACACGAAGATGAAGCCGAGCGCGAACAGCATCGGTGTTTCGAAAGTCATCGAACCGCGCCACATGGTAGCGATCCAGTTGAAGATCTTGACGCCGGTAGGCACCGCGATCAGCATCGTCGCGTACATGAAGAACAGCTGGGCAGTCACCGGCATGCCGGTGGTGAACATGTGATGCGCCCAGACGATGAACGACAGGATCGCGATCGAGGCGGTAGCGTAGACCATCGATGCATAGCCGAACAATTGCTTGCGGGCGAACGCCGGGATGATCTGCGAGACGATGCCGAAGGCCGGCAGAATCATGATGTACACCTCGGGATGACCGAAGAACCAGAAAATATGCTGGTACATCACCGGATCGCCGCCGCCGGCGGCGTTAAAGAAGGAGGTGCCGAAGTGACGGTCGGTCAGCGTCATGGTGATCGCGCCAGCCAGAACCGGCATCACGGCGATCAGCAGGTAGGCGGTAATCAGCCAGGTCCAGCAGAACATCGGCATCTTCATCAGCGTCATGCCAGGCGCGCGCATGTTGAGGATGGTGGTGATGATGTTGATCGAACCCATAATCGACGAAGCACCCATGATATGGATGGCGAAAATCGCCATGTCCATGCCAGGGCCCATCTGGGTCGACAGCGGTGCGTACAGAGTCCAGCCGGCGGCGGTCGCGCCGCCAGGCACCAGGAACGACGTCAGCAGCAACAGCGCAGCCGGCGGCATCAGCCAGAACGAGAAATTGTTCATCCGTGCAAACGCCATGTCTGAGGCGCCGATTTGCAGCGGGATCATCCAGTTGGCGAATCCGACGAAGGCCGGCATGATCGCACCGAACACCATGATAAGACCGTGCATGGTGGTCAGCTGGTTGAAAAACTCCGGCTTGAAGAATTGCAGGCCGGGCTGGAACAGCTCGGTGCGAATCATCAGCGCCAGCACGCCGCCTGACAGCAGCATGGTGAACGAGAACCACAGGTACAGGGTGCCGATGTCCTTGTGGTTGGTGGCGAATAGCCAGCGACGCCAGCCGTGCGGGTGCTCATGTTCGTGACCATGCGCGTGGTCGTCGTGAGAATGATCGTGTGCGTGATCGACTGCGGTAGTGCTGCTCATCTCAATCTCCTGATTTTATTTACGCGCAGCCAGCACTTCTGCCGGTTGGACAATATTTTCTTGTGCCTTGTTGGACCAGTTGTTGCGGGTATAGGTAATCACCGCAGCAATTTCGGTATCCGACAACACGGCTTTCCAGGCAGGCATTTGCAACGCACCGTCGATTTTGCCGTTCAACACCACATTGATCTGTGCAGCACGCGGGCCGTTCACGATCGGATCGCCGTCGAGTGGCGGGAAGGCGCCAGGGACACCCTTGCCGGTCGCCTGGTGGCAGGCCGCGCAATTTGCGGTGTACACTTTTTCGCCGCGCTGTTTCAGCTCGTCGATGGTCCAGGTCTTGTTCGGATCGTCTGCCTGCGCAGCCATTTCCTTTTTCTTGCCATCGACCCAGATCTTGTAGTCGGCGTCGCTCAGGACATTGACCACGATCGGCATGAAGGCGTGGTCCTTGCCGCACAGTTCAACGCACTGGCCGCGGTAGACGCCGACCTTCTCTGCCTTGAACCAAGTGTCGCGGACGAAACCGGGAATCGCATCCTGCTTGACGCCGAAGGCCTGGATCGTCCATGAGTGGATGACGTCGTTGGCAGTGGTGATGATGCGGATCTTCTTGTTGACCGGCACCACCATCGGATTATCGACTTCGATCAAATAGTTGTCGTTCTTCACCTTGGTGGAGTCGACGATCTGTTCGTGCGGCGTAGCCAGGTTGGAAAGGAAGGAAATGCCGGCGCCATCGCCGTTCAGGTAGTCGTAACCCCATTTCCATTGCATGCCGGTGACCTTGATGGTGATGTCGGCATTGGAAGTGTCCTTCATCGCTACCACGGTCTTGGTGGCCGGCAAAGCCATACCGATAACGATCAGGAACGGAATCACGGTCCAGGCGATTTCAACGCCGGTGCTTTCGTGGAAACTGGCCGACTTGTGGCCCAGCGATTTGCGGTGTTTGAGGATGGAGTAAAACATCACTCCGAACACGGCCAGGAAAATAACCAGGCAAATGATCAGCATCAAATTATGCAGATCGTAAATTTGCTGCGCAATTTCTGTTACCGGCGGTTGAAAGTTCATCCCTAGTACTTTAGGACCACCCGGGCTATCGACCACCGCCCATGAAGGCATTGCTGCCGACAGGAGCGACGCACCGAGCGTCAACGATGTAAGGCGCTTCGCATATTCCATGATTTCCTCAAAAGCCCAAAATTATAATTTTATCAACCACCAGGCAATGATCTGCGCTGTATCTCCTGCCTTAACTCTCGCACAAACTCACGCCGCTTCCATTCCGTCAAAAACTGACCGACTTCTACCCGGGTGCCTAGTGCTTCCAGGCCGATAAGGCCCTTCTTGGTCTCCTGCACAGCAATCCGGATGGAACGCAAATCCAGTTTAAATTGTCGAACTTCCTGCGCTTGTATCAGTTCTACAAGCAGATAATCATCCAGCATCGCGATGTGTTCACGGTCCGTGGCATGCCGCGCATAGATCAAAAACGCGGCTGCGACTGCCGACATCTCCAGCACCGCGAACAATAAAACAAACCAGGCCCCGCGCAAGGCAAAACCAAGCGCAACGGCCATCGAGGTGGCACAGAGGATGACATAAAAAAAACCAAGCTGGCGCGGCGCGATAGCGCAATTACGCCGCAAGTCCCATTCTCGCTTAATCATGATGCACCATCGACATCAATCATGTTGCCTGTACGCACAAGCTAAAACCTTTGAAGTATAAGGGCTAATCGAACTTGTTATCAAGGAGAATCAAATCCCCCGCGCCAGCGTCGCTAAACGCCCTGAAACCCCGATTTCAAGCCGCTTAGCGAGGCAAAATCCCAACATCGACCATATGCTCAATAGCAGATTGTTGATAGTCGATATATGCGCAGGCCGGTATATCTGTCAGGATAAAAACAGGATTTATGAGGCAGATTGACAACTTTTTCCTTTATACAGCAGCTCTTCTCCCTACTTCAAAAAAACAATTAGGGTCAGAGTCGATTTCTTTCTTACCGAGCGGCCGATCATGGCCGCAAATAAGCGTAGCCCTGCGATTGCAGGTCAGCCAGCAACACCACACCACCTTTATCGGCCACGCCGAAATGCGGCAGCAAGTCTTTCAGCGCGACGTTCTGCGCTTTCATGGTATTGATGCAGGCGCTCATTTCCAGCCCCATTTTTATCAACTGGCTGACAAGCGCGCTGAAATCCTGGCTTGCCTGCGCGAGATGGAACGCCTTCAGCGCCGGGCCGTGGATCACCAGCGCAATTTTCACCTTGTCCGGACCACCCATGCCATCGTAGTGATTCTGGATGTTGCCGAGCACGAAACCGGTTTTATCAAGCTCGCTCAGGTGATAGGCGACTTTGGCTTTATCCACATTGGCGGCATTGGCGCGCGAGGTGGTCGCGGCGAGGACGGAGGCCGCACCGATTGATGAAAACATGGTCCACAGGATGCTGCGTCGTTGCATCTTCGCTCCCGGTCGGAAAATAATGAAAAATTAGCTGGTCAACGCCAGATTAATTGGCCGTTCTCAAACTGATCTAGTCAAACTGTGCATGGCTGCTCCTTGCTCTACGCCATAAGTCTGATGAAAAGCCTATTTATTGAATACCAGGTGCAGCACCAGCTTGCCTCATTGGACGAGCACTGATTTTTTTAAAATTTTCAACCAGCGATTTAATCCCAGGCTGATCACAACCACCCCGCTGGATTTGCCCATCGACCGTCGCCTTCACTTTAGCCAAACGATCATCCAGCATTTTCCGGACATCGGCCGGCTGCATGCCGGGATTAAGACGCGCAGTTTCGTTGCCTGCCACATTACCGGCAAGCACCAGATTAGTGACATCCAGCTTTGGATCGTCCGGACCACGACAGGCAGTCGCTGCGAAGAAAGTGGCAAAATAAGCTTCATACAATTTGACGGGATCAATCGCCGATTGGCTATTCGATTGTGTACTGCCTGTCGCATTGACCGGAACGGCAAGACTACCTGCGCTCCCTTGCTTGGCCCTGAGATTCTGCACATAGTGCAGCTCATTCATCGCCTTCGTGTCATTCTTGTCGATATCCAGACATTGCCTATACATCTTCTCGGCATCATCCAGCCGATTCTGTTCGACATAGACAAAACCCAATCCGCGCCATGCACGAGATAGGTCGAGATTTTTTTGCTCGGGCGGAGAAAATCCGGTCGCCGATTCTTCGGCCTCTTGAAATTCCTTCATGGCCATTGGCCAATTCTTTTCACGCTCATATATGTTTCCCAACTCCGAATGGAATTGGGAATTCTGAGGCGAGAGCGCCAGCGCACTTTGCAAAGCAGACTTTGCTTCGTCGATACGCCCCATATCCTGCAACGCGTAAGCCTTCAGAAAATAGCCATAGGCCCAGTTCGACGATTCCACCAAGGCAGAGCCCGCTTTCTTGTTCGCTGCCTCCATAAGATACATCAGCGATTCTGTAGAGAAACGTGCGCTGTAATATCTGATATTTGGATCATTGAACTTTCCTTCGTAAAGCGCGATTACCTGTTCGCTTTCGGCCAATGCTTCCGCAGCTTTTTTTTCCCGAACAAGGCGCGTCCCATCGTTGATCAACTGGGTTGCCTTTGCATCAAGTTCGGACTGTACCGACTGGACGCCCTCTGCCCATGTAGACGGCAGATGAAGTAACGCGAGACTGAACAGAATTATTTTTAATATTTTCATTGATCCCTCACCGTAGAAAACCAATTGCCATGCCCATGCAACGCGGCCAAGCATATCAGACGATAAGGCGCCCGCACGGATAGCAAGAAAACAGATCAGAGCAGGCTAGCGAATGAAAAAAAGCTAGTGGATACAAGCAATTTATTTATCGTAAATCTACTAATGGATGCGAATCTGCGGGCCATGGATCATCGAAGAATCCGTTACCCCAGTCGTTGCCGACTTCGGCCAATGTCGCCGGCTGCCATTTCGGCTGCCTGTCCTTATCGATAATCAATGCGCGTATGCCTTCAGCGAAATCGGCGCGGGCAGCGCAATGCAGCGACACCACATATTCCAGCCGGAACACTTCCGCCAGCGACATGTGCAATGCAAGCTTTTGCAAAGCATGCGATAACCAGGCCGAGGCGGGACTCCCTGCGACCAGGGTTGCGACACCTTTTTGCAGCCATGCATCTTCCGTTTTCAGCGTGATGATATTTTGTACCACCTCGTCCAATGTCGGCGCACTGCAAAGCTGATGAATCAATTCAAAATGCTGGCGCAACGGCGTTGCTGCCGAGGCGAACATCGCTGTTGCCTTGTGCTCGGCCTCCAGCAATACGCGGCTCAGTAAAACATCATCCTGGCGGCCGTCCCACGGCTGTGCCAGCAAAGTCGCCAGCAGCGCCTGTTTTTGTGCATGATCGATCTGGTAGTCGGCCAAGCGGGCAAAGATAGCGTCGGCGGCGCCGATGGAAGCGCCGGTGAGCGCCAGGAACAGACCCAGCTGGCCGGGCATCCGGTTGAGGAACCAGGTGCCGCCGACATCGGGGTACAAGCCGATCGTAATTTCAGGCATGGCCAGCCGCGATTTTTCTGTCACCACGCGGTGGCTGGCGCCGGCCATCAAGCCAATGCCACCGCCCATCACGATGCCATGCGCCCATACCAGGATCGGCTTTGGATAAATATGAATCAGATAGTCGAGACGATATTCCCGCTCGAAGAAATCGCAAGCGTAGGTATTGCTGGTGATGTCTTCGCGTTTGGCGCTTGCGTGCTGGTCCAGCATGGTGCGGTACAAGCCTTGCAGGTCGCCGCCGGCGCAAAAGGCCTTCTCGCCGGCCGCCTGCAGCACTACCATCGCGATGCCGGCGTCGTCAGCCCAGACGCGCAATTGCGCATCGAGCAGATCGACCATTTCCAACGATATTGCATTGAGCGTCTTTTCGACATTCAAGGTAGCCACGCCGATACGTTTGCCGTTCTGCGCAGCCAGCTCTTCAAACAAAGCAGGCGCTGCCATTTTCACTGCATCTTCCATTATTCATTACTCCAGACGGGCGGGCGCTTTTGCAGGAAAGCATTCACGCCTTCTTTTTGATCTTGCGTATCGAACAGATCGAGGAATAGTTCGCGCTCCACCGGCAACAAGCTGGCCAGCGGATTGGCGCGGGCGCCCTGGATCAGTTTCTTGCAGGCGCTGATGCTGGAAGGGCTTTGCCTGGCGACCTGTTCGGCCAGCGCCAAGGCGCGCTGTTTCGCTTCGCCTTTTTTTACCAATTCTTCCACCAGGCCGATACGTAATGCCGTTTCGGCATTGACCCGCTCGCCGCATAGGATCATGCGCTTGGCCCAGCCTTCGCCCACCAGCCAAGGCAGGTTCTGAGTACCGCCTGCACATGGCAACAGGCCAACCGCCGCTTCCGGCAAGGCCATCTGCGCATGCTCTTCGGCGATGCGCAGATCGCAGGCCAGCGCGCATTCCAGACCGCCGCCCATGGCGTAGCCGTTGATGGCGGCAATCGAGACGCCGCGGAAGGCGGACAAGGTTTCGAATGCTTCGCCAAAGCGGCGCGCCATTTCACGCGCCATGACTTTGTCGCCGTCGGCGAACAGTTTCAGGTCGGCGCCGGCGCAAAAGAATTTTTCACCGTCACCGGTCAGCACCAGGCTGTAGATGTTCTTGTCGGCGTTGAGGGCCTGCACCAGCCGCGTCAGGTCGCGCAGCGCATCACCGGTCCAGGTATTCGCCGGTGGATTGGCCATGGTCACCACTGCCGTGTAGCCGATGATTTCCAGCCGCAGGTTGGTATAGCTAGTTTCAGTGAGGGAGCTGCTCATCGGATGTCCTCGTTGGATGCGTTGCCAAGCAACTGGCGCGCAATAATCACGCGCATGATTTCATTGGTGCCTTCCAGGATCTGGTGCACGCGCACGTCACGGAAATGGCGCTCCAGCGGATACTCGCGGATGTAACCGTAGCCGCCGTGGATTTGCAGCGCCTCGTTACAGATCTGGAAGCCGATATCGGTGGCGAAGCGTTTCGCCATCGCGCAATACGTCGTGGCATTGGGGTCCTTGGCATCCAGCTTGCAGGCGGCCAGGCGCACCATCTGGCGCGCTGCGACCAGCTCGGTCTGCATGTCGGCCAGTTTGAATTGCAGCGCCTGAAAATCCGACAGCGGCCGGTTGAACTGGCGGCGCTGGCTCATGTAGGCATGCGCGGCATCGAGCGCGGCTTGCGCGGTGCCAACCGAACAGGTGGCGATATTGATGCGGCCGCCATCCAGGCCGCGCATCGCCAGGCGGAAGCCCTCGCCTTCCGCACCCAACAGATGGTCGGCAGGGATCCGTACATTATCGAAGCTGATGGTGCGCGTCGGCTGGCTGTTCCAGCCCATTTTTTCTTCCTTGCGGCCATAGCTGATACCTGGCGCATCCGCCGGCACCAAGAATGCCGACACGCCATGCGCGCCGCCGGCGCCGGTGCGCGCCATTAGCACCAGCACATCGGTGGAACCCGCGCCGGAGATAAATGCCTTGGAGCCGTTGATGACGTAGTGGCCGTCGACCCGCTCAGCGCTGGTTTTCAGTGATGCGGCGTCCGAGCCGGAACCGGGTTCGGTCAGGCAGTAGGAGCCGAGCTTCTGGCCGGCAGCCAGTTTCCCGCACCAGTGCTGTTTTACCGCCGGCGTCGCCCAGTTGGCGATCATCCAGCTCACCATGTTGTGTATCGTCAGGTAAGCCGTGGTCGAAGTACAGCCGCGCGCCAGCTCTTCGAAGACGATGGTAGCGTCCAGCCGTGACAAACCCAGGCCGCCCACTTCTTCCGGTGTGTACAAGCCGCAAAAACCCAGTTCGCCGGCCTTGGCGATGACGTCGACCGGGAAAATCGCTTCGGCGTCCCATTTGGCCGCATTCGGCGCCAGTTCTCCTGCGGCGAAATCACGCGCGGTCTGCTGGAATGCGCGTTGATCTTCTGATAATTCAAAGTCCATGGTGGTCTGTCTCCAAAGCGGATAGGTATTGTTGATTGCTGCTGACGGCAATTTCTTTCTTCCAGCAGAATAACAATAATTGACGTTAACGTAAACGTCACCCAATCCGTTGAGACAAAAAAAGGCGACGGGGAGAATGCCGTCGCCTAACTCGCTGCCACTGAAACGCTTGAATCCGATTGATCGGCCTGATGACTGCTTATTTAGGCAACAACACAGTATCGATAACGTTGATCACACCGTTCGACTGGTTGACGTCATAAGTGCTGATGTTGGCGACATGGCCACTGTCGTCCATGATGGCGATGTTGTGCGGACCGTTCTGTTCGAAAGTCAGCTTGCCGCCGCTGGCGGTCGCCAGTTCAGCCTTGCCGCCGCCCTTCTTGATTTCGCTTTCCAGTTTGGCGTAGCCGTAACGGCCTGGCACCACGTGGTAAGTCAGGATCTTGGTCAGGGTGGCCTTGTTTTCAGGCTTGATCAACGTTTCCACCGTGCCGGCCGGCAGTTTGGCGAAGGCGGCGTTGGTCGGAGCGAAGACGGTGAACGGGCCTTTGCCCTTGAGCGTATCGACCAGGCCGGCAGCCTTTACCGCGGCCACCAGTGTGGTGTGATCGGCTGAGTTGACGGCGTTATCGACGATGTCCTTGCTGGGGTACATGCTTTGACCGCCCACCATGACGGTGTCTTCGGCATGGGCCGCGCTGGCGGCGATCATGGCTGCGGATAAAGCCAAAGCATAGGTAAGTTTGCGCATGATGATTCCTTAGAATGAGAGTCAGTTTTCGGAGCCTGCACAGTCATATACGCAACTGTCCCGAAACTGGATTCGCCGGATTCAAAAAATCATGCAAAAGATGTGATGGCGATGCGTTTTCCGCATCAGCCGGAAGAAAATGAAGTAAGCCGATAGGCCGGATTCTGTTACGACGCTAAGGCTTGCGCCCTCGCGTTATGACAACCATTCCTCTAGGCGCTGGATTACTCCAGCGCTCCAGCTCTCTACCCGCACGCTCCGCGAGCAACATCAACGCGTGCCTATTTGAGATTGCTCCGAGTGGAGGTTACCGCGTTTCACCGTAACTTAATACGCTCGTCTCTGTGGCCCTATTCCTCACCTCACGGCGGACGGCCGTTAACCGTCACCCTGCTCTATGGAGTCCGGACCTTCCTCCCGCCGGCGCCTTGCAGCGCCAGCCAGCGGCTGTCTGGCTTACTTCAGGCGGCATTCTACCGCAAAGCTGGGTGCAACTCGCCGATTAACATCGATATGCATTGATATTCGCTGATATTTTATTAAGTTTAGGGATAGGATCCGATCGACGATGCCAAATTGGCATGAGACACCATACATAGTCGCAAGTATAGTATTTGGAGTTTATTGCAGTGCAAAACTGAAAGCGGCAATGAACCTCATCGATTGACTATTTCCGCAACGGGACAAAATACATGCACATCTGCGTACTAGGCGCCGGCATCGTCGGCGCGACCTCCGCATATCGTTTGCTGGAAGCCGGCCATCAGGTGACCCTGGTTGACGCCGCCGCACAGCCCGGCAGCCAGACCAGCCTGGGCAATGGCGCGCAACTGAGTTATTCGTATGTGGCGCCGCTGGCCGATCCGTCGGTGTGGACGCACTGGCCGGAGTACCTGTTCAGCGCTGCGTCGCCACTAACCTTGCAGCCGAAAATGGATCCGGCGCAATGGCGCTGGCTGTTGAAATTCCTGGCGGCGTGCAATGGCAAGCGGGTCCGGAAAACCACGGTTGATCTGCTGCGATTATCGTTCTTCAGCCGTGCGCAATTGACGCAGCTGACCACGGCCATCCCGTTCGATTTCCAGCACCGCACCGCCGGCAAACTGGTGATGTACGCCGACGCCAAAGAACTGGAAGGCGCCCGCGAGCAGATTGAATTCCAGGCGCAGCACGGCTGCCAGCAAGAAATCATCGACGCCGCACGCTGCCTGCAGATCGAACCGGCGCTGGCCAACGCCAGACGCGACTGGGCCGGCGGCGTTTACACCGCCAGCGAAGAGGCCGGTGATTGCGCATTGTTTTGCCGGCAGCTGGTAGCAGCGATGTCGCGACAACCCGGCTTCCGCTTCGCGCATTCGCAACGTATCGGCAAACTGGAAATGCGCGATGGCGCATTGATCGCAGTACACGCAGGCGCTGAAAAAATTGATGCCGAGACCTTCGTCCTGGCGCTAGGTGCGGAAAGCGCCGGTTTTGCACGTCAGGCAGGATTCTCCCTATCGCTCTATCCGCTCAAGGGTTACAGCATCACCGTGCCGTTGAACGATGCCGCAAGCCAGGCCGCCGCGCCGCAAGTATCGATTACCGATCTCTCCAGGAAGATCGTCTACGCGCGCCTCGGCGACCGGCTGAGGGTGGCCGGACGGGTAGAACTGGTGGGCATGGATCGCAGCATCCCTGCTGCTGCAATCGACGAATTGAAACGCGGCGTCAACGCGCTGTTTCCCGGCTGCACCGACCTGTCCGACAATAACAGCTTGTCGCCATGGAGCGGCTTCCGGCCGGCAACGCCAAGCGGCGTGCCGATCATCGGCGCTTCGCCGGTCAAGAACCTGTATCTGAATATCGGCCACGGCAGCCTTGGCTGGACCCTGGCGCATGGCAGCGCAAGCTTGCTGGCGCAACTGATCGGCGGCGAAACCACCGCCATCGACGCCAGCCCTTTTTCATTTAGCGGATAGGAAACATCATGAAACTGATCACCAACCAGCAAGTCGCGGAACTGATAAACACCAGCGACGCAATCGAAGCCATGCACCAGGCTTTCCAAGGCATAGGCCAAGGCGCCCAGCAAGCGCGCATGCGCACCAGCGCCGCTGGCGGCAATGGTCCCATCATGATGTCCAGCATGGGGGCGCTACTGCCAGCCGCCGGCATCGCCGGCTACAAGGTCTACACCACCATCAACGGCAAGTTCCACTTTGTCACCGTGCTGTTCTCCACCGAAGACGGACGGCCGCTGGCGACGATTGAATCCGATACCATGACCGGCTTGCGCACCGCCGCCGCAACCGCCGTTGCAGCCGACCATCTGGCCAATCAGGACGTCGCCACGCTGTCAGTCATCGGCACCGGGGTCCAGGCGCATTCACACGTGCCGGCTCTGCTGGCAGTGCGCCAGTTCAAGGAAATCCTGATCGCCGGCCGCAGCGGCCAGCAGCAGTTTGCCGAACAAATCGCCCAGCAAACCGGCGTACCGGCGCGCGCCGTGAGTATCGACGAAGCGGCACAGTCCGGCGACGTGGTAGTGACCGTGACCCGTTCGGCAGAGCCGCTGTTTTCCGGCGACTTGCTGAAGCCGGGCGCTTTCGTCGCCGCCGTGGGCGCCAGTAAAGGCAACCTGCGCGAACTCGACGACCGCGCAATCGCCCGCGCCAACGCGCTGGTGGTGGAATGGAAACCGCAGGCGCAGCAGGAGGCAGGCGACCTGTTGCTGTGCCAGCCCGGCACTTTCGCTTGGGATCAGGTCTGGGAGCTGGGACAGATTGTCGACGGCAGCAGCGGCTACCAGCGCCAAGCGCAGGATCTGGTGATCTACAAGGCGATTGGCGTCGGCGTTGAAGACATTGCTCTGTCCGGCCTGGTCTATCGCCGCGCCTGCGAACGTTTCGGCTGGTAATGCCCATATAACCTTGCGTGCAACAAGGCATTGCCGGTCATTGCTTGCAGCCGTCATGCCTGCGGTCTAGAATCGGGCTCTCGCTTCAGTTGGCGCTATTACCGCATGCGCCTGAAGCCAATGCACGATTACTGACGACAAGCACACATGGAATTCCACTTACTCAGCTTCATGAAGACGGTGCTCTTTGTGCTCGCAGCGCTATTGCCGATCATGAACCCGCCAGGCGGCGCGCCGATTTTCCACTCGCTGACCATCACCGCATCCGACGCCACCCGCAATTCGCTGGCGCGCCGGGTCGCCATCAATTCCTTCCTGCTTCTGGTCGGCGGCATGTTTATCGGCACTCACGTGCTGGCGTTCTTTGGCTTGTCGCTGCCGGTAGTGAAGGTAGCCGGTGGCCTGCTGGTGGTGGCCACCTCCTGGAAAATGCTGAATTCCGATGAAATGCCGAAAGGCGAAGCAGTGCCGGAATCGCTCTGGACCGAAGAACTGGCCTCAAAAAAGGCGTTCTATCCGCTGGCGTTTCCACTCACGGTGGGACCCGGTTCGATCTCGGTCGCCATCACCCTCGGCGCCGGCGTCCGCGTGCCCAACGTACCGCTACCGCTATCGCTGGTGGCCGCCGTGGCCGGCCTCGCGCTGGCGGCGCTGGCGGTCTACCTGAGCAACCGCTTTGCAGGGGTATTGATTCGCCTGCTGGGTGATACCGGCACCACCGTCATGCAGCGCATGACCTCGTTCATCTTGCTCTGCATCGGGGTACAGATCCTGTGGGACGGCGTCAGCGGCCTCTTGATGATATGGCAAGCGCATTGATTTAAGCGTGGACAAAGCGGGCGCTGATGATAATATTATTGCCTCACCAACCCACTCGGAGAACACAATGTTCAAGAAAGTCATGGTAATCGCAGCGATGTTTGGCATGTTCGGCGCAATATCTGCTTGCAACACGGTATCAGGCATGGGGAAGGATGTGCAGACTGGCGGTGAAAAGGTGCAGGATGCCGCGCAGGATGTGCAAAAGAAAATGTAATTCCGGGCGGGTCGACATGGAGTCGAGCAGCATTACCGGTCGCTCCGTGCCGCCCCCCCCCATTCCAGCAATATTTAGCAGCACAGAGCCGCCTGTTCACCCAGACTACCGCTAGCCAACAGAAACGCTCGCACCACCGATCAGTTTGCCCTCCCATATTCTGTTAAACAATCCTGCACGGCGACCGACATTTCACCCACGATAAAAGTAGGGTGGGCGATAACGATTTTATGTGTAACGCGTGGTCTGCAGTCAGGGTAGTGCTGCGAGCAGCCAGCCTCATCTCCCAGGCGTGCAATCGGCTTGACCCGACGTCGTATGCCGGCGTGTGAAAGAAAAAATGACCAACATCGACTTACCCTTTCGCGCAACAACCGAGCAGGCTTGCCACTGGCTTGCACAGCAAACCGGCGAGCCATGGACATTGGCGCGCATGATAGAAAACGGCTTGATCCCTTATGTTTGGCTGGACTATGACGCCGACTATCCGGAGCTCTTCGGCGATGCGAACGGCGGTTATCCAGCGCCGATTTTTTTTGAAAGCGACACCAGACGTCTCGCCGCCGGAAGCGAAGATGTGCTCATCACGATCACCAAAGACGTTTATAAAATAGTGGCGCAGCTCAAGCCGCCAGGTTTTCGCAGGGCTCTGCATGAGTTGCGTTTTCTGAAGAAGGATCTGGAGCGCATGCCAGGCAAGCTAAAGCGCGAGGCCGAAGCCAAATCCGAACCAGTCAAAATTGAAGCAGCAATGGAAGCACAGACCGGCATCAACAAAGAGCAGGTGCTGATGGCATTTTCCAGCCTGGTGAAAATTGATTTGGCGCAGGCCCTTAGTGATGGCGGCGGGATATTCGGCGATGAAGGTGCAAGGGTTAAAGGCAGCGCTAAAAAGGCAAAAAACAAGGCCGTGTGGAATCCGGTCACCTTGGCGCTGGGATTAAACGATGTGTACCGGGTGCCGATACCGCATCTGAAAAGAGCTTTCCATGCGCATGACTTTTTGTACGCATGGACTACGGAATGGAATCATTCTCTAGCGCTGCTGGGAAAATAAGACGTCTATGTTCTAGTCACTCACTCCGGCCGCCCGAACGAAGTTTTGCGAAACACTATCGGCAAATAAATCTTCTCGTTTCATTGTCGGCGGCCGCTATCTGTTGTTGAGACCGCTGACTATCAGACCCAGCCCAAATTCAAAGGCCACATCAGGATCGATGGGATTAATCGCCGGGTCGACAACTATGACAACGAGCGGTGGCCGCTGGCCGTGCGTAATGGCCGGCAGGCACTGCTGCGCACGGACTTCGATACGCGCTTTGGCATAGAAACCAAAGCCAACCGGGATTTTTTCCCGGATCTGCTTGATTCCGGTGCTTTGCTGCTGCGGCACCGCTATCAGAACGCAGATATGTCATCTCCAAGCAATCAGCCGGAGTTGATTACTCACCTCCCTCACGCCTGGATCCGGCGTAACGGCCAACAGATCACGACGCTAGATCTCTTCGGCGACAGCTATGTGTTGCTGGCCGGCCCAAAGGCTACAGTGCTGGCATCGAGCCATCCATACCTGAACCCAGGTACACCCGCCGTTTATGTCGTCGACAGGGATTTCGAATTCGTTGATGCCGAGGACAACTGGCGCACGCTGACGAGCCTGTCCGATGACGGCGTTGTGACTGTAGGCCAGATGGATTTGTCCTGCTTCGCTCGGTTCCGCGCCGAGGGGTTCGAACAACTTAGCCGGTCTGCAGCGACGCGTCTCCGTTCAATGCCAATGGCAACGCCCTGGCCCATCGGTTGGCCGACAGCGAAAAAGTCAACGCCCGAACCTGGTGGTACCACCCGGCCGGTACATACAGCAGCTCACCGGGTTGCATGATGCATTCGATCATTGCTGCCTGGCGCGCAAGTGGAAACTTCTCGAAATCCGGCGCCTCGGGGTCAAACGGCGAACCGAACAGGATGGCGTTCGCCTCACGGGGATAAAGGAATTCGTCGTGGTGAGGGGGCGCCAGGAAAATACGTTTGGTACCCCAGATCTGCGCAAAAATATTGTCGTCATAGTCGCAATGCAGCGGGGTCACTGTTCCGGAGGGACCGAGCCAAAAGCGAGGCGGACCCATTTTTTTAAAATAGGCTGGCCAGTAACACAGCGTATTCAATTCACGCATTTCCAGATTGCCCAGATACGGTGGCAGGTCTTGCGCGTTATCAGCAACGAGCTCAAGGTACGCCAGCAGCGACATATCCTGCATCGCCCGGTCAGCCGCGAAAGCGGTATTGACATAGTCACCCACCCTCGCGCGCACGTGCAGCTCGCCAAAGCGGTCGCGCAGCGTTTGTGGCGTGAGAGCAGACAACGGCCATTTGCCGACGAGGCCGGTGATGACAAATGGCAGGCCTTCTGCTGCACACATGCGAAACGCCGCAGCGTCGAGCTTACCCATGCGTGGCACTGCGGAAATGCTCGGGAGCTCACGCGCAGCACACCTTATCGCTTCACGCATTTCCTGTATTGAAGTGACGCCGCGAACCAGCGCATCCTTTCGCTCTCGTTCCTGCTTTTTGGCAATGGCGTCTTCAGGCGACATGGACGTCGATGACGGTCGGGGCGGCAATAATCGCGACGATAGAGGTATCTCTCGTCGCTCTTGATTGCCGGCTGCCGGATTTTTCATATTTCCTTTTCTATGGCAGTACGGATTTACGTTTTAACGGTAAGAAAACCGATCAGCAAAACTTGCTGAAATCAGGCTTACGCCGCTCAAAGAACGCAGTAAATGCCTCAGCCGCCTCGGGCGCTTTCAGCATCGCCCCGAAATGCTCGATCTCCTGCGCCATCCGCGCTTCCACCGCAGCGGTCTGGTCGCCCTTCATCAAACGCTTGGTGATGCGGATCGACGCCGCCGGCAACGCCACCAGCTTGGCTGCCTGCGCCTGCGCAAACGCCAACAGTTCTTCAGCAGGCAATACCTTGTTGACCAGGCCCATGGCGGCGGCTTCTTCCGCCGTAAAGGCTTCACCCAGCAACAACTTTTCGGCAGCGCGCTGATAGCCGGCGATTTGCGGCAAGATCAGGCTCGACGCAGCTTCCGGGCACAAACCCAGTTGCGTGAAGGGCATCGAAAAACGCGCATTATCGGCCGCGTAAACCAGGTCGCAATGCATCAGCAAGGTAGTGCCGATGCCGACCGCCGGACCAGCAACGGCGGCTACCATCGGCTTGCCGGCGTGGCTGATCTGGTGCAGAAACTGGAACACCGGGCTGTCAGTGCCGGTCGGTCGGTTCTTCATGAAATCTTCGAGATCGTTGCCGGCGCTGAAGATCTGCGGCTTGCCGATAAACAGGATGGCCCGTACCGCCGTATCTGTCTCCGCATCTTTCAAGGCATCGACCATGGTCTGGTACATGGCGGCGGTAATTGCATTCTTCTTTTCAAGACGGTTGAACTCGATCGTCAGGATGCCGTTTTCCTTGCTGGTCAATATGTCCATTTGCTGCTCCGATGTTGAAAAGCCGCACGGCGGATAGCTGTGCGGCTTTTGTTATTGACGACTGCTTATGACAATCTAATTACATGCGTTCAAAAATACCTGCGGCGCCCATGCCTGTACCGACGCACATGGTGACCATGCCGTACTTCTGGTTGCGGCGGCGGATGCCGTGGATAGCAGTAGCGGCACGGATCGCGCCGGTTGCGCCCAGCGGATGGCCCAGGGCGATCGCGCCGCCCAGCGGGTTGACCTTCGATGGATCCAAACCGAGATCCTGGATTACCGCCAGCGCTTGCGCTGCAAATGCTTCATTCAATTCGATCCAATCCAGCTGGTCCTGGGTGATCCCGGCGGCGCGCAGCGCTGCCGG
The DNA here is from genome assembly GCF_039923675.1 of Collimonas sp. Lineage (GTDB taxonomy): Bacteria > Pseudomonadota > Gammaproteobacteria > Burkholderiales > Burkholderiaceae_D > Collimonas. The sequence continues at coordinate 12,893 of NZ_JBDTCG010000095.1, read as the reverse complement.
GATCGCTTCTTTAGGACCAATACCCATGATTTCCGGCGGTACGCCGCGTACCGCGAACGAAACAAAGCGCGCCAGCGGCGTCAGGTTGAATTCTTTCAGGATCTTTTCGCTGACCAGGATCAACGCGCCGGCGCCGTCCGACGTCTGCGAGCTGTTGCCTGCGGTGACACTGCCTTTGGCGGCGAACACGGCCTTCAGCTTGCCCAGGGTTTCCATGGACGACTCGGCGCGCGCGCCTTCGTCACGGTTAACGCTGCGGGTCTTCAGGTCGATCTGGCCGGTGGCCAGGTTCGGGATGCGCTCGATGATGTCGAAGGGCGTGGTTTCGTCATTGAACTCGCCAGCCAGCTGGCCGGCGATGGCGCGGCGGTGGGACTCCACGGAAAACGCATCTTGCGCTTCACGCGACACTTTCCACTGCTGCGCCACTTTTTCCGCAGTCAGGCCCATACCGTAGGCCATGCCGACATTTTCATCCTTGAACACGTCCATGTTGACCGAAGGATGGAAACCCATCATCGGCACCATCGACATCGACTCGGCGCCGCCGGCGATCATCACATCAGCCTGGCCGACGCGGATACGGTCGGCCGCCATAGCGATCGCAGTGATACCCGATGCGCAATAGCGATTGACGGTGACGCCGCCGATGGTGTTCGGCAAGCCGGCCAGCAGCACGGCGTTACGCGCCATGTTCAGGCCTTGCGCGCCTTCAGGGAAAGAACAGCCGATGATGGCGTCTTCGATCAGTTTGGGATCCAGGCCAGGCACTTGCGCCACGGCGGACTGGATTGCGCGCACCAGCAGATCGTCCGGACGGGTGTTCTTGAACATGCCGCGCGGCGCCTTGCCGATTGGAGTCCGGGTAGCGGAAACGATATACGCTTCTTGAAGTTGTTTGCTCATTTTTTACTCCTAATTAGTTGCGCACTGGTTTGCCGGTTTGCATCATGCCCATGATCCGCTCTTGCGTCTTAGGGTTGTTGAGCAGTTCGACGAACGCCTTGCGCTCCAGGTCCAGCAGCCATTGTTCATTCACCACGCTGTTGTCGTTCACTTCGCCACCGCAAACGATGTTGGCGATCATGTGGCCCAGTTTGTAGTCGTGTGCGGAGATGAAACCGCCGTCACGCATGTTGACCAGCTGCGCCAGGATAGTGGCGATGCCGTTGCGGCCGATGACCGGGATCTGCGCCTTCAGCGGTGGGCGATAACCTGCGTCGAACATGGCGCGCGCTTCAACCTTTGCCACGTGCAGCAATTCGTAGGCATTGAAGACGATCACGTCGTCGGCTTTCAGGTAGCCCATGCTCTTCGCTTGCAAGGCCGATTTCGAGACATTGGCAGTCGCCGCGTTCAAGAAAGACGTTTTCAGGAATTGCAGGATGTCGTTGCCCTTGGCGTCGTTGGCTGCACGTACCGCCGCTTCCTTCAAACCGCCGCCGGCAGGGATCAGACCGACGCCGACTTCCACCAGGCCGATATACGATTCGATCGAAGCAACCCGCTTGGCCGTATGCAAAGCCAGCTCGCAACCGCCGCCCAGCGCCAGACCGGCCACTGCTGCAACCACCGGAACGCTGGCGTACTTGAGACCCATGAACGCTTGCTGCAATTCCGCCACCATCGGTTCGATCGCCTTGGCGCCGCCCGACATGAACAACGGCAGCATCGATTGCAGATCGGCGCCAGCCGAGAACGCGCCGCCTTCAGCTGCATCCGAATGCCACAGCACGAGGCCCTTGAAATTCTTTTCTGCTTCCGCAACCGCCTTGTTCAAACCGGCGATCACTCCAGGTCCGATCACGTGCATCTTGGTCTTGAACGACAGGACCAGCACGTCGTCATTCTGATGCCATGCACGTACCGAGTCATCTTCAAACACGGTGGTGCCGGCAGTCTTGCCATCGGCCACGCCTTCACCCAGCAACGGTGCGCGGAATACCTGGCGCTCGTAGACCGGCAAGGTGGAACGGGCGACATTGGCTTTCTTCGCTGGCGAGTAGGAACCGTCGGCAGCGTGGACACCGGTGCGGCCGTCGAATACCCAGGCTGGCAGCGGTGCATTGCACAGCGCCTTGCCGGCATCGATGTCTTCCTTGACCCAGCCGGCGATCTGCTGCCAGTCGGCGGCTTGCCAGATTTCGAACGGGCCCACGCTCCAGCCGAAGCCCCAGCGCATGGCGAAATCGATGTCGCGCGCGTTGTCGGCAATCGATTCCATGTGCACCGCGATGTAGTGGAAACCGTCGCGGAAGATCGACCACAGGAACTGTGCTTGCGGATTGGTCGATTCACGCAGTGTCTTCATGCGTTTGACCGGATCCTTGTCTTTCAGGATGCGCGCCACCAGTTCGTCGGCCTTGCCGCCGGCGCTCACGTATTCAATTTTGGAGTCGCCCTTCGCGGCGTCGATGCGCAGGATGTCCTTGCCGACTTTCTTGTAGAAACCGGCGCCGGATTTTTGACCCAGCGCACCCTGCTCGACCAGCTTGGCCAGCAGCGGCGGCGTCGCGTACACGCCATAGAACGGGTCGTCCTTCAGCGTATCCTGCATGGTCTTGATCACATGACCCATGGTGTCCAGACCCACCACGTCGGCGGTACGGAAAGTACCCGACTTGGCCCGGCCCAGCTTGGCGCCGGTCAGATCGTCAACCACATCAACCGACAGGCCGAATTTTTCAGCCTGATGAACAGTCGACAAGATGCCGAACACGCCCACGCGGTTAGCGATGAAGTTAGGGGTATCTTTAGCGCGGACCACGCCCTTGCCCAGCGTGGTCGCCAGGAAACCTTCCAGCTGATCGAGGATCTCTGGCTTGGTGGTCGCGGTCGGGATCAGTTCAACCAGATGCATATAGCGCGGCGGATTGAAGAAGTGGACGCCGCAGAAGCGTGCTTTCAGTTCCGTGTCGAAACCTTCCGACAAGGCGGTGATCGACAGGCCGGAAGTGTTGGAAGCGAAAATCGCGTTCGGCGCAATGTGCGGCGCAACCTTCTTGTACAGGTCGTGCTTCCAGTCCATGCGCTCGGCGATCGCTTCGATGATCAGGTCGCAACCGGCCAGCACTTCCAGGTTGTCTTCGTAGTTGGCGACTTCGATCAGTGCAGCGTCATCCTTGTTGCCCAGCGGCGCAGGGCTGAGTTTTTTCAGGTTTTCGATGGCGCGCTGGACGATGCCGTTTTTCGGGCCTTCCTTGGCTGGCAGATCGAAAAGCACCACCTGTACCTTAGCGTTCAGGCAGTGGGCAGCGATTTGCGCACCCATCACGCCGGCGCCGAGAACGGCGACTTTTTTAACGATGAAATTCGACACTTGTATCTCCTTGGTCAGTCGGTTGGGAGCGTGGACCCGGCAGGTTCAAGCCTGGTCCACTCTACGGCTAAATTAGAACAAATCCGCGTCCAGCGCCATCAGGCTGCCCGAACCGGAGCGTGCCTGACGAATCAACATTGCTGTTTCCGGCAGCAGGCGGGCGAAATAGAAACGTGCTGTCGCCAGCTTGGAAACATAGAACTTGTCACCTGAATCTTGCTTGGCCAGTGCGATCTTTGCCATTTGCGCAAAGAAGTAGGCATACACCAGATGACCGACTACGCGCAGGTAAGGCACTGCTGCCGCGCCGGCTTCGTCAGGATTCTGGAAAGCCTTCATGCCGATTTCCATGGTCAGCTTGCTGACCTTGTCGCCCAGATCCGCCAGCGGCGTGATGAATTCCGACAGCGATTCGTCAGCGCCGTTCTCTTCAATGAACGCTTGTACCTTGGCGCCGAATTTCTTCAGCTTGGCGCCGTTGTCCATCAACACCTTGCGGCCCAACAGATCCAGCGACTGGATGGTGTTGGTGCCTTCATAAATCATATTGATGCGGGCATCGCGAACATACTGCTCCATGCCCCATTCGGCGATGAAACCGTGGCCACCGTACACTTGCATGCATTCCGAAGTCGCCACCCAGGCGTTGTCGGTGATGAATGCCTTGACCACTGGCGTCAACAAAGCGACTTCATCAGCCGCGTCCTTGCGTACTGCTTCATCCGGATGGTTCAGTTCCTTGTCCAGTTGCAGGGCGACATAAGAGCAGAATGCGCGCGCGCCTTCAGCATACGCTTTTGCCGTCAACAACATGCGGCGCACGTCAGGATGGACGATGATCGGGTCGGCAGGCTTGTCAGGCGCCTTGATGCCCGACAGGCTGCGCATCTGGATGCGGTCTTTTGCATACACCAGCGCGTTTTGGTAAGCCACTTCAGTCAAACCCAGGCCTTGCATGCCGACGCCGAGACGGGCCGCATTCATGAACACGAACATCGCGTTCAAACCCTTGTGCGGGCCGCCGATGAGCCAGCCGGTGGCGCCGTCAAGGTTCATCTGGCAAGTCGAGTTGCCGTGGATGCCCATTTTTTCTTCGATCGCGCCACAGGTGATCGGATTGCGCGCACCCAGCGTGCCGTCTGCATTCGGCAGGAATTTCGGCACCAGGAACAGCGAAATACCCTTCGAACCTTCCGGCGCGCCTGGCAAACGCGCCAGCACCAGATGCAGGATGTTGGCCGACATATCGTGTTCGCCGGCCGAAATGAAAATCTTGCTGCCGGTGATCTTGTAGGAACCGTCGTCTTGCGGCTCGGCCTTCGAACGCAACATGCCCAGATCGGTGCCGCAATGCGATTCGGTCAGGCACATGGTGCCGGTCCACTCGCCGGATACCAGCTTCGGCAGGTACATTGCTTGCAGTTCAGGTGTGCCGTGGGCGTGCAGGCACTCATAGGCGCCGTGCGACAAGCCCGGGTACATGGTCCAGGCCTGGTTGGCCGAGTTCATCATTTCGTAGAACGAATTGTTGATCACCAGCGGCAAGCCCTGGCCACCGTATTCCGGATCGCAAGACAGCGAAGGCCAGCCGGCTTCAACGTACTGCTTGTAGGCCTCCTTGAAGCCTTTCGGTGCGGTCACAGTATGCGTGGCCTTGTCGTGATGACAGCCTTCGCGATCACCGGAATGGTTCAGCGGGAACAGCACCTGGGAAGTGAACTTGCCGCCCTCTTCCAGCACTTGATTGATGATGTCCGCATCGATTTCAGCGTGCTTCGGCAACTGCTTCAGCTCATCTTCTACATGCAGCAACTCGTGCATGACGAATTGCATATCCCGCAACGGCGCGACGTATTGACCCATGGTGCTCTCCTGATGATTAACTTTATTGGATTGATCTGGCTGCCGTTTTGGCAGCGATTTTTTGATTCGTTTTCTGATTCTCTGATGAAGACTTTTTAGCCGCCAGCGGCTGCGCATTGCGATAACTGTCGATCAAGCGGTCAAAGCCTTTTTGCGCACGCTCGACACTGCCGGCTTTCTTGAGAAAGCGTGCGTCATGATGCAAGCCCAGGATCAGGCCGTACATCTCATAGACCAGCTGGTCGGCGTCGGTGTCGGCGTTCAGATGGCCGGCCTCGACTGCTTGCAATGCGCAACGATGCAAGGCCAGTTGCCAGGTGCGCACCATGGTCACCAGCTGCTCGCGGATTTCGCCCGGCCGGTCGTCGTACTCGACCGCGCCGCTGATATAGATGCAACCAGAGGCGATTTCAATCGTCACCTGCCGGATCCAGCGCCCAAACATGCACTCCAGACGCGGCAAGCCACGCGCTTCCTTGATACTTGGATAGAACACTTCCTGTTCGAACTGGCGGTGATACAGCTTGACCACTTCGATCTGCAAGTCTTCACGCGAACCGAAATGGGCGAACACGCCGGATTTGCTCATGTTCATCTTTTCAGCCAGCAAACCGATGGTCAGGCCTTCGAGACCGTCGCGGCTCGCCAGCGTGATGGCGACATCCAGGATCGCTGCGCGCGTCATTTCGCCTTTACGCATGAATTTTGGCGGCGTGTCAGTGTGTGCCACGATAGTCCTGTCTCTGCCTGGTTGGCTTTAGTTAGCTTTGGTTACGAGCGGCGCCTGTCCGCTTTGGCATGGTCGGATTACCCATGTCGGCAAGAATGCGAACGCTCGTACTATTATGCACCAGAATCGAAATGTCAAACAGCGACTTAGAGGGGCGGTTCTACCGAGAGCCCCCTCGAATTTGGTCGGGAGTTTATTTGCGCGGTTTGGGTCCGATGGCGAACGTGGCGCTCCATCATTGGTGAAGCGCCACTACCGCTGGGAAAACGCTCTGGACAGCTCCACGCTACCGGGAAATCAGCGTGAAAGCGATGTCAGAGCGCTATTGAAAATTGGCGCACTAGGATTGTGTTTTATCCAACAAACGACGGTCGCGTTTGGTGGGACGGCCCTTGATGGCCATGGTCGGTTCCTTGAAGAATTTCCGGTCCTCGGCGACCACGCCGCGCTTGGCCACGCTTTGCTCGGTTTCCCGGTACAGCGTTTGCGCGATCGCGGCGGCGCTGCGCGTGTCAGACAGCAACAGCACCTCGACTTCCCAGACGCTGGCGCCATTATCGATCGCCAGGATGTCGCCTGTTTTGAGGTTGCGCGCCGGCTTGACGCGCTCGTCGCTCAACTTCACCTTGCCGTTATCGACCGCATCGCCGGCCAGCGTGCGAGTCTTGAAAAAACGTGCCGCCCACAGCCATTTGTCGATTCTTACCGTTTCTACTGTTTTACTCATGCTTGAATTCTGGCTTGGCCATCAAACCGGGTTGTCGATATCGATAAATTGATGCTGCAGGCCGAAGCGCTCGGCCAGATGCTGCCCCAGCGCCTGTACCCCGTAGCGCTCGGTGGCATGATGTCCTGCCGCAAGGTAAGCCACGCCGCTTTCACGCGCCAGATGCACGGTCGGCTCGGAAATCTCGCCGCTGATGTAGACGCCGGCGCCAGCGGCAATCGCGTCGCCCAGCATGTTTTGTGCGGCGCCGGTGCACCAGGCGATGCTTGCCAACGGCTGGGCCGGATCGCCGATCAGTACCGGTACGCGCTTCAAGCAGCGCTCGATCACGGCGGCGAGATCGCCCACCGTCTTTACCAGCGGATCGGTGACGCTGCCCAACCAGCCAAGCTGATCGTCGCCGAAGCGCCCGCTCGGGGTGAGGCCCAATTGCCGCGCCAGCTGCACGTTGTTGCCGAATTCGGGATGGGCATCCAGCGGCAAATGGTAGGCGAACAGGTTGATATCATGTGTTAACAGCAATTTCAGGCGTTTGTGTTTGGTGCCGATAACCCGCGCATCTTCGCCCCGCCAGAAATAGCCGTGGTGCACCAGGATCGCATCGGCCCCGGCATCCTGGGCCGCCTCCAGCAAAGCCTGGCTGGCAGTGACGCCCGTCACCAGCCGCTTAATTTCAGCGCGTCCTTCCACCTGCAAGCCATTTGGACAATAATCACGGAACTGTATAATGTTTAATGCTTCGGCAAGATACTTTGCCATGTCGTTACGGCTTACCGACTGCCGACCTACGATTTCCTCGATTTTTGATCTCACTCTAAGACTCCACTATGCGACGTTTCTGGCTGTTATTTGCACAAACCGTAACCATCGGTTTAGCGATCCTGTTCATTGTAACGACCTTGAAGCCGGATTGGCTAAACGGTTCGCTGACCAGCTCGCGCCTGCATATCGCCGCCTCCAAGGTGCCGCTGCAGGAAGCCGCTCCCGGTACGGTCGCGCCGAGTTCCTATCGCCAGGCTTCACAGCGGGCGATGCCGTCGGTAGTGAATATTTTTACCAGCAAGGACGCCAAGCCCCCCAGCCCGGAAGTGCTTGAAGACCCGCTGCTGCGCAAATTTTTCGGCGATCGCGGCGACGATACGGATGACAAGCAGTCCAGCCTGGGTTCCGGCGTCATCGTCAGTTCGCAAGGCTATATCCTGACCAATAACCATGTGGTCGAGTCGGCCGACGAAATCGAAGTGGCGCTGGCCGACGGCCGCACCACCACCGCCAAGGTAGTCGGCACCGATCCGGAAACCGACTTGGCGGTGATCAAGATCGACCTGCCTAACCTGCCGGCAATCACTCTCGGCCGGGCGGATGAAGCCAGCGTAGGCGATGTGGTGCTGGCGATCGGCAATCCGTTCGGTGTCGGCCAGACTGTCACCATGGGGATTATTTCCGCCCTCGGCCGCAGCCATCTCGGCATCAACCAGTTTGAAAACTTCATCCAGACCGACGCCGCCATCAATCCCGGCAATTCCGGCGGCGCGCTGATCGACACCAACGGCAACCTGCTGGGCATCAACACGGCCATCTATTCGCGTACCGGCGGCTCGTTAGGGATCGGTTTTGCCGTCCCCATGACGACCGCGAAAACCGTGATGGAATCGATCATCAACACCGGCCACATGGTGCGCGGCTATATCGGCGTCGAACCGCAGGACATCACGCCGGAGCTGGCGGAAAGCTTCGGCCTGACGCGCAAGACCGGCGCCATCATCGCCGGCGTCATCAAGAGCGGCCCGGCCGACAAGGCCGGTTTGAAACCTGGCGACATCCTGGTGGCGATCGAAGGCAAACCGATCACCGACAGCACCGACATGACCAATTTGATCGCGCAACTGGCGCCTGGCAGCAAGGCCAAACTGACGATACTGCGCAAGACCCAGGAAACCACGGTGGAAGCCGTCATCGGCAAGCGGCCACCGATGAAACGTGAAGCGGAATAACAACCGTGGGCCGGATTAGTTACGCTAATCCGGCCTAAGCCTGTCCAGCCGCACCCCCTGCAACCTGGCTTGCCACCGACTTCAGCAAAACAACGCTCAGCAGCGCCGCCACCGTGGCGAATATCGCCCCACCCAGGAACGCCAGTTGATAGCCGCGGTTGAGCGCAGCAGCCTCTCTCCATCCGAGCGCCAGCAAACTGCCGCTACGCGCATCGGCAAGGCTGGCCAGCAGCGCCAGCCCGAGCGCGCCGCCCATCATGAACGATGTATTGACGACGCCGGAAGCCAACCCGGATTCACTTGGCGCCACTTCACTCATCGCCGCCAGCAACATGGGATTGAAGGCAATTCCTGCGCCCAGGCCGAGCAGCAGCATGCCCGGCAACACATCGGCCACGAAGTTGCCATCCACCGGCGCCCGCGCAAACAAGGCCAGGCCGACAGCCGCCACTAACAAGCCGGTCGCCAGCGGCAGGCGGATGCCGAAATGCATGACCAGCTTCGCGGACAGACCGAGTGAAAAGACCGCCATGATCAGGTTGGCCGGCAAGAAAGCCAGGCCGACCTGCAACGGCCGGTAGCCCAGCACGCGCTGCAGGTATAGTGCGGAAATGAAAAACCAGGCAAACATCGCCGCCGCCCACAATACGCCGACAACATTGGCGACTACCACGCTGCGCAAGCGAAACAGCGCCAGCGGCACCAGCGGCACCTTGACCCGCGCTTCGATGCCGAGAAACAGGATCAGCAGCGCCACCGCGGCCAGCAGCATGACGATAGTCTGGGTCGAGCCCCAGCCGGCTTCATTGCCATTGACGATCGCATACACGGCGAGCATCAGCGCGATGGTGATGCTCGCCGCGCCGGCCACATCCAGCTTGTGATGGCTCTCTGCGCCACGACCCGCCGGCAGCAGCCTGGCGCACAGTGCGTAGACCGCAATTCCGATCGGCAGGTTGACCAGGAAAATCCAGTGCCAGCTCAAAGCGCTGGTCAGCAGGCCACCCAGCAGCACGCCGATGCTGCCGCCGCCGGCGCAGACAAAACCGTACACGCCCATCGCCTTGGCGCGTTCGGCAGGCTCGATGAACAGGTTCATGATGAGCGACAGCGAGACGGCGGAAACAACGGCGCCGCCCAGGCCCTGCACCGCCCGCGCACACACCAGCAATACTTGCGAATTGGCCAGGCCGCACGCCAGCGAAGCCAGCGTGAACAAGGTAATCCCGAGCAGGAACATGCGCCGGTGGCCGAACAGGTCGCCCAACCGGCCGCCGAGCAGCAGGAAGCCGCCGAAGGTCAGCATGTAAGCATTGACCACCCATACCAGTGAGGTCTCGGTAAACCTGAGGTCGGCGGCGATCGAGGGCAGTGCGACATTGACGATGGTGGTGTCGAGCACGATCATCAACACACCGAGGCAGAGCACTATCAGGGCCGACCAGCGTTGGCGGTCATCGATACCATGGGTCATGATAAAGTCTCCGGTGAGGCGCCGTCAGGCTTAGGGCGCTTTTTAAAATATTAGCATGGGAATTACATGAGATTTTGAGCGGGTCGGCGGCCTGTTCTGCATTGCCCCTACCGGAACGACTACGACACACAGCAAGCGACGCTGCGGATTGCAAGGTGTCAGGTTACGGTCTTGATTTTATTGGCGGGAATTGTTTTGGAGCGCGTTGTAGAGTCGGTACCGCGCTTTTCTTTTTCCTGCTGGGCGGCATGCAGCATTTGTTTGGCCGCATGCTTGACGAAATGCGGTACATCACTCAATTCGGCAACGAAATTCTGCAAAAAATAAACGCCGGCAATACCCGATGTATTGTTGGAGCGGAGAAAATCGCAAAAATCTGCCAGCGGCATCGGTGCATGCTCTTCAACTATCCTGTCACGCCAGGCTTGCGCCATCTTTAACCCGATGTCCTTGCCACCGCTGGTTCCATCATCGAGATTTTTACGGGATTCCTTTCCGCAGCGTCTGAGTTTAACCACCCAGCGCATATACCTGATCGCCGTCTTTTCGGCACACCGGATACCAATCATTTCCGGCGCATGCCTGATTCGCTTCTGTTTCAGATTACAACTCCCTCAGTTACAGCGACGAAATCAGTGTCGCGCCGCAGGCAGTCGGATCATCGTGATAAGCCACCGCCTTGCCGTGATGCTTGCGTGTGCTGTTCGCCGGCAAAATGGCGAACTGGCCTTTGCACTGCGGACAATCCGTCATATGGCCTTCCAGCGCAACCGCTATGCCCATCGCTTTAAAATTGTCGCTGGCAGTGATGACTTCGCCGCCATGCGACGTTTTATCGCCCAGGCGAATCACGCCGCGTCCGTTTTCGTCTTTCATTCATCAACCCTTTAAGATACTTACTAAATCTATTTCGTCACGCCAACGTCCCTAATATAAACAGAGCCAGATGCATGAGCTCGAAATCGATTATTTGCTGCTCACTCTTGGCAGACTGCTCTGTTGTCAGCAATGGAACAACGCAGTTTCACGCCGTAATATTCGACTACCGCCGATCCGTCATTTAGCTTAATAGACAGATCATCTTGAATACGAGAGCTTGTCGACAGCGTGCCGAATCCTGGGCAATCATTATCTGGTGATATATATCCGGGGCTTGGGGCACCGAGATTCTGCATAAAGCGTAGCGATGATAGCCTGTCACTTACCTCCTTGATGCAAGCGTTCAAATCGCTTTGTGCCATCCAATGTGCTTGTTCTTTCGTATCACCGCCAGCTTCGACAAGCAATTTGCGTATATCACCCCTCCTGCTAATACCAAGCGCACTAAGTCCTTGCATGTTTTTATCTGCGATGCGACTGCCGGCCTTGATCAACGCCCGAGTCGCATCAAGATTGCCCCGCATTGAAGCCAAAATTAATGCGGTGTCTCCATTGCTATCCTTTAGATGGACGTCTGCGCCGCTTTTTATCAGTACGTTCAACGCATCACCGTTACCATCAGGTTGTGCGGCAATCAGCATAAGAGCAGTGAATCCTTGAGCGTCTTGCGCATTGAGATTGGTGTTTGCGTTTATCACAGCATGTAAAACAGATGGATCGCCATTCATTGCTGCTGCCATAAGCGCAGTTTCGCCTTCGTTATTGCTAATATTGGCATCGGCCTTAGCTTTAACCAACTCATGCAGTCCCGTCACAGTTGCTTGGTGCCCAATTTTAGTTTGACCTATTATGGATATTTGCCGCCAATTGGCTGCCATTATGAAGGCAGTATCCCCTTTCGTATTTTTGGAATTGATATTGGCGCCTTTCTCTAGCAGCAATGAAAGTAGTTCAGCGTTATTTTTTTTACCAAGGCCTGGAGCTTTGCTTATTACATCATCGCCAACCATCAGCGATGAAAATCCGTTTTCGCGACGTTGTCGATTGGCCTCCTTCAATATTTCTTGGGCTACATTTGTTCCTGCGGTGTCTCTTTGCTCAGTATCTTTTTGTTCTTTTAAATCAAAAATTAATGTGTAATCTTCGGCTAGCTCCCGAGCATCACCGGCGGCCAACATCAACGGGGTATTGCCAGCAATATCCTTTGCATTTACGTCACTTCCAGCAGCTAACAACATATTGGCCAATTCAACGCTACTACCGCGACCAACGGCAAGCATGAGTGCCGTTGGTCCCTGGCGAGACTGTTTCTTAACATCGGCTCCGGCTGCCAAAAGTAACTTGACCACGTCTGCACGATCTTGCGCGGCGGCTACCATCAATCCCGTAACACCATCCTCGCCGGCGATGTCGACCTTGTCGCTCTTCTTGAGCGCGGCTTCTATGTCATCTGCTTGGCCAAACTTACAGAGTTGCAGAAACGCTGTGGCTCGCTCGCCACTGGACTGACATCCGGCAATTAATAGTGCACCGCATATCAGCGCTGAAAAGAATATTCGGTTATATGTATGTCGCATAGAGCATTATTCCTACAAGAAAAATTACCAGGTACCTAGTGATACATATATCCGGCATTGGAACTGGCCGAAGTCCAAAATACTGAAACGGGTCTTAAACTATCAATCATTCTTTCGTCAATCAAACTTTGGGTGGTACATCTTCCGCCCAAAGTGAAGCGTTGATAGCTCCTTCTTTCTGACCGCGCCAGTTGTCGATTTCCCTTTTCGGATCGTAGGGGTAGTCGTGTCGCTCTTGTGCAAGAGCGGTTTCGGCCCAACCGACAGGGGTGTCGCCACGCGGCTGGTTGTAGATGTCGTCAGCAGCAACCACGCTGACTTGTTCCACTG
>NZ_JBDTCG010000094.1:0-43027 GCF_039923675.1 Collimonas sp. | reverse complement strand
GCGGTCTTGACCTGGCCTTTGCCATTGCAGGCAGGGCAGGGTTCGCACAAGATATGCGCCAGCGATTCGCGGGTGCGCTTGCGGGTCATTTCCACCAGGCCTAGCGCCGAGAATTCCGAGACCGATTTCTTGGTGCGGTCACGCAGCAACGCCTTGTGCAATTCGGCCAGCACGGCAAGCTTGTGCTCGCTATTCTCCATGTCGATGAAATCGAGAATGATGATGCCGCCCAGGTTGCGCAACCTGAGCTGGCGCGCGATGGCATGCGCCGCTTCCAGGTTGGTCTTGAAAATCGTGTCGTCGAAATTGCGGCCGTTGACGAAGCTGCCGGTATTGACGTCGATGGTGGTCATTGCTTCGGTCTGGTCGACGATCAGGTAGCCGCCTGACTTGAGCGGCACGCGCCGGCTCAGGGCTTCCAGGATTTCTTCTTCGACGCCGTAGAGGTCGAACAACGGCCGTTCGCCGGTGTAATGCATCAGCCGTTCGGTGACGGATGGGGTGTAGCTGGCGGCGAATTCCTGCAGCTTCTGGAAATTCTCGCGGGAATCGATCTGGATCGTGGTGGTCTCGTCATTGACGAAATCGCGTAACACGCGTTGCGCCAGGCTCAAGTCCTGATGCAGCAGAGTCGGCGCCGGTTTAGTCTTGGCCAGCAGCGTGATGGAGGACCAGGTCTTGCGCAGGTACTCGACATCCATCTGCAGGTCGGCATCCGGCGCGTCCTCGGCCATGGTGCGGATGATGAACCCGCCTTTTTCCTCCGGCGGCAACAGTTTTTGCACTTTGCTCTTCAGTATCTCGCGTTCGGCTTCATTCTCGATTCGTTGCGAAATGCCGATATGGCGGTCTTGCGGCAGGTACACCAGCATGCGGCCGGCGATGGAAATCTGCGTCGACAGCCGAGCGCCCTTGGTGCCGATCGGATCCTTGACCACCTGCACCGTCAGCGACTGGCCGTCGAACAAGAGCTTTTCAATCGGTGTTTGCTGGGCAGCCTGGCCATCGTGGGCGCGGGTTTCCCAGATGTCGGCCACATGCAGGAAGGCGGCGCGCTCAAGACCGATATCGATAAACGCCGATTGCATGCCGGGCAGCACGCGCACCACCTTGCCCAGGTAGATATTGCCGGCCAACCCGCGCGACAAGGTGCGCTCGATATGCAGCTCTTGCACCGCGCCCTGGAAAATCAGGGCGACGCGGGTTTCCTGCGGGGTGATATTGACGAGGATGTCTTCGCTCATAAAATGCGGATGCCTGCCTGTTGGAGTAATTGTGCGGTTTCGAAAAGGGGCAGCCCCATGATGCCTGAATGGCTGCCGTGTATGCTTTCGATAAAAATTGCTGCCGGTCCCTGAATGCCGTAGCCGCCGGCCTTGTCGTAAGGCTCGCTGGTATCGCAGTAGGCGTCGATCATGGCAGCGCTCAGGCTTTGGAATAAGACATCCGAAACCTGCGTGAGTTGCCAGGATTGTTCTTTATGGATGACGGCAATGCTGGTGAGCACCTGATGGGTGCGCCCGGACAACAGTTGCAGCATCTCGGTTGCCTCGCGTTTATTGGCCGGCTTGCCGAGAATCTTGCCGTCGATCGTGACCGTGGTATCGGCCGCCAGGATCGGCCGCGACGGCAAACTGCGCCACACCATCATCTGGTAAGCGGCGTGCGCCTTTTCCATGGTGACCCGGGCAACGTAGTGCTCCGGTAACTCATCCGGCAAGACGTCCTCGCTGACATCGGGACCGCGCGGAGTTTGATCACGCAGCAAGAGTAATTCAAAGACGACGCCGATCTGGCGCAGCAGCTCGCGCCGGCGCGGGCTTTTCGAAGCGAGATAGATTTTCTGGTAAGGGTTTTTCATTGCTGGCTTTACGGCAGATACGTCGTCAAATGTTTCCAGCGATTATTACAGAGTTACGTGCTTGCAGGGGGTGTTTTACCGCTCGCCAGACGGCGATTACACGCGATGATAAGGGTGGTTCTGGGTAATCGACCAGGCACGGTAAAGTTGTTCGGCCAGCAGCACGCGCACCATGCCGTGCGGCAGCGTCAGGCTGGAGATGCGCAACAGGCTGTCGGCGTTCGCCTTGAACTCGGGGTCCAGGCCATCGGCGCCGCCGACGATGAAGGCGACATCGCGGCCATCGCGCTGCCATTGGGTCAGTTGCTGGGAAAGCTGGACGCTGGTCAGGTCCTTGCCGCGTTCATCGAGGGCGACGATGCGCACGCCTTTCGGCAAGACGGCCTCGATCCGGCTGCGCTCCAGCGCCATGGCGGAAGCGGCCGTGTTGCTGCCGGAGCGTTCGACGGGTTTGATTTCCTTGAGGACGATGCGGCAATCCGGCGGCATGCGTTTCGCATACTCGCCGAAGCCGTTCTCAATCCATGCCGGCATTTTGTGGCCGACCGCAGCGATGATGAGCTGCATACGCGATGCTAAAGGTGCAGCAGCTTATTCAGCTGCCTTGGTTTTTGCCGGAGCACGCTTGACGGCAGGCTTCTTGGCAGGGGCCTTCTTCGGTGCAGCAGTCTTCTTCGGTGGCGCCGAGCTCTTCGACGGCGCTACCTTGATGGTCTTGCCGACCGCTTTCTTGGCGCCGTCGGTCTTGACCGGTTTCTTGCGCGCCGGGGCTTTCTTCGGGGTGTCGGCTTCCGGCTTCAAGGCTTGCGATGTGAGATGACGCGACGCTTTCTTTGGCGCTTCTTCTTCCGCATCGCTGCGAGTGGAAATCCGCTTGGCGGCGCCGAACTTGACTTCCTTGTCGCCCCAGATTTCTTCCAGGCGGTAGTAGGCGCGGATCGCCGGTTGCATGATGTGGACCACCATGTCGCCCATGTCGACCAGTACCCATTCGCCGGTTTCTTCACCTTCGACGCTGAGAATGTTGCCGCCGTTTTCCTTGACCTTGTCGCGCACCGAAGCGGCCAGCGCCTTGGTTTGGCGGTTGGAGGTGCCGGAAGCAATCGCGATGCGGTCGAACAAGCCGGTCAGGTGGACCGTGTCGTAGACGCGAATGTCTTGGGCCTTGACGTCTTCAAGTGCATCGATGACGAGACTTTGCAGTTTTTTAATATCCATTTAATTCTTATAGAGATGATGTTGTTCAATATAGTCCAGTACTGTCGCCGGGACCAGCGTGTCGGGTCTTTTTGCGTTGTGCAGCGCAGCACGAATTTCCGTTGCCGAAATGTCTACGGCCAGATTCTTCGCCAGATAAGTCAAGCCGTGCGCGCTCTGGCGAATCTGCTCCGGGGTGGCGGCGCGGCGTGTAAATTCGCGCGTGACCTCGGCTGGAACCTGCGATGCATCCATGGCAAAACCGGGGCGCGAGGCCACGCCCAGATGGGCATAGTCAAACAGTCGATCCCAGCCTTGCCAGCTATTCAAATGCTGCAACTGGTCGGCGCCCATCAGGAAAACAATAGACGCTTGCGGCCCGAGTTCGGCCCGTAATGCTTGCAATGTATCAATAGTATACGTTGCAGTCTGTCGCTGGATTTCCTGCTGGTCGATGACCAACGGCACGCTTTGCTGGCTAAATGCGCGCTTTACCATCTCAACCCGTTGCTCCGGGCTGGCTTCCAGCCCGTGTTTTTGCCAAGGGTTGCCGGTAGGAATTACCCGTAACTCATCTGGCGCCAGCAGGGTGACAAAGTATTTCGCCAGCGCCACATGACCATTGTGGACCGGATCGAAACTACCGCCTAGAACTGCTACGCACTGCCTGGAGCGTGGAGAGTGATTGGATGTCATACGGACTGCTTATCAAACCCACTCGCGATGGATCAGGAAATCGGAATATAAACGGGCTTCCGGGCTTCCTGCCGCTGGTTGCCAGTCGTAGCGCCACTTGACCACGGGCGGCATCGACATCAGGATAGACTCGGTACGTCCCCCGGATTGCAGACCGAACAAAGTGCCGCGATCATACACTAAATTGAATTCAACATAGCGTCCGCGGCGATATGCCTGGAAATCCCGCTCATTTTCGCCGTAGGGAACATCCTTGCGGTGCGCCAGGATCGGCACATATGCCGGGATAAAAGCGTTGCCGACGCTTTGCATCATGGCGAAGCTTTGTTCGAAGCCCAGGGCATTGAAATCGTCGAAGAAAATGCCGCCGACGCCGCGCGGTTCCTTGCGATGTTTCAGGTAAAAATAGTCGTCGCACCATTGCTTGAAGCGCGGATAAAGCGCCGGGCTGTGGGCTGTTGCGCTGTCAAACGGCGTCAGCGCATCGCGGCAGGTACGGTGAAAATGTTCGACATCTTCTGTAAAGCCGTAATACGGGGTGAGATCGATGCCGCCGCCAAACCACCACACCGGCTGCTGGCCTTCGGCGCTGGCGGTAAAGAAGCGTACGTTCATGTGCACAGTCGGCGCGAACGGATTGCGCGGATGTATCACCAGCGAGACACCCATGGCTTCCCACGTGCGGCCGGCCAGCTCGGGGCGGTTGGCGGCTGCCGACGGCGGCAGGCTGCTGCCCATCACGTGCGAGAAACCGACGCCGCCGCGCTCCAGTACATTGCCTTCTTCGATAATCCGCGAATTGCCGCCGCCGCCTTCCGCACGCTGCCAATGATCGCTGCCGAAGGGCTTGCCGTCGACCTGTTCCAGTGCCGCGACGATGCGCGCTTGCAGATCGAGCAGGTAGGATTTGACGGCGTTTGCCGGGCTGTCGGGAGAGATGTTTGAAGTCATCGTGCTAAAGGGGGATGTCAATGAATTTGCTGGTTTGGCAACGTTAAAAGCATAAACTGTTTACTCAAAGCGGGGTCAGGATTTTTCGTCTGGCATGACGACAACCCTGACCCCGGCTTGTTTTTTGTACCGACGCAGCTAACCGGCAAGCCGATCAGGCATGTTTCTTCAATGCCCGCCAGCCGATATCGCGGCGGAATTGCGCGCCGTCGAAATGAATCAGGTCGACCACGCTGTAAGCCTGTTTCTGCGCCATCTTGACGCTGTCGCCCAGGCCAACCACGCACAGCACGCGGCCGCCGGAGGTGGTCAGGCGCTCGCCGGCGAGGGCGGTGCCGGCATGGAAGGTCACTGTGTCGGCGTTTTCAGGAGGAATCCCAGAGATCTGGTCATCCTTGCGCGGCGAATCCGGATAACCGGATGCCGCCATCACCACGCCCAGCGCGGTGCGGCGATCCCATTCCAGCTCGATCGTGTCCAGGGTGCCGCTGACCGCATGTTCCATCACCATGAGCAAGTCGGTTTTCAGGCGCGCCATGATCGGCTGGGTTTCCGGATCACCCATGCGGCAATTGAATTCCAGCGTCTTCGGATTACCCTTATCGTCGATCATCAGGCCGGCATACAGGAAGCCGCTGAACGGAATGCCGTCCTTGGCCATGCCTTGCACGGTCGGCGTGATGATTTCGCGCATGACGCGCGCGTGCAGCTCCGGCGTGACGATAGGGGCTGGCGAGTAAGCGCCCATGCCGCCGGTGTTCGGACCCTGGTCGTCGTCCATGAGGCGTTTGTGATCCTGGCTGGTAGCCAGCGCCAGGATGTTTTTGCCATCGACCATGACGATGAAGCTGGCTTCTTCGCCGGCCAGGAATTCTTCGATGACTACCCGTGCGCCGGCATCCCCGAGACGATTATCCGACAGCATCATGTCGACTGCGCCATGTGCTTCTTCCAGGGTCATCGCCACTACGACACCCTTGCCGGCAGCCAGGCCGTCGGCCTTGATGACGATAGGCGCGCCTTTTTGGTCGATGTACTGGTGTGCAGCGCTGACGTCCATGAAGGTTTGATATTCGGCGGTAGGAATATGGTGCCGCTGCATGAACGATTTGGCGAAATCCTTCGAGCTTTCCAGCTGTGCCGCTTCCTTGGTCGGGCCGAAAATCTTCAGGCCGCGGGCTCGGAAGATGTTCACGATGCCGGCCGCCAGCGGGGTTTCCGGGCCGACCACGGTAAGCGCGACATGTTCGCGTTCAACGAAATCCGCCAGCGCCGCCGGGTCGGTGATGTTGATGTTTTCCAGGCGCTGGTCGAGCGCCGTGCCGCCGTTGCCGGGTGCGACGAAGACCGTTTGAATGCGCGGGGATTGAGCGATTTTCCACGCCAGGGCATGCTCGCGACCGCCAGAGCCCACTACCAGAATTTTCATATGAGTCCGTGTATCAGTCTTCGATTACTGCGTTGCTATAAATTTCTTGTACGTCGTCCAGGTTTTCCAGCGCGTCCAGCAGCTTTTGCATCTTGACGGCGTCGTCGCCGGTGAACACGGTTTCCGTCGCCGGTTTCATGATGATTTCAGCGACTTCCGCCTTGAAGCCGGATTTTTCCAGGGCTGCCTTGAGCGCCGCAAAGTCGTGCGGACCGGAAATTACCTCGATACCGCCTTCGTCGTCGCTGACGACATCTTCGGCGCCGGCTTCCAGCGCCGCTTCCATCAGGGCGTCTTCATTGGTGCCTGGCGCGAACAGCAACTGGCCGCAATGCTTGAACATGAAGGCTACCGAACCTTCGGTGCCCATATTGCCGCCGTATTTGGAAAATGCGTGGCGTACTTCAGCCACAGTACGGATTTTATTGTCAGTCATACAATCCACGATGATGGCGGCGCCGCCGATGCCGTAGCCTTCGTAGCGCACTTCCTCATAGTTGACGCCGTCCAGGCCGCCGCTGCCGCGCTGGATGGCGCGGGTGACGTTATCCTTGGGCATATTGGCGTCGGACGCCTTGTCGACCGCCAGCCGCAAACGCGGGTTGGCGTCGATGTCGCCGCCGCCCATGCGGGCCGCAACGGTAATTTCCTTGATCAACCTGGTCCAGATTTTGCCGCGTTTGGCATCGGTGGCGGCCTTCTTGTGCTTAATGTTGGCCCATTTGCTGTGTCCAGCCATGATGGTTCTTTCTTGCTTGAGTTAGCTATAATCAAAGCGCAATTTTACCATATTGCACTTTCTTGAAATCCACTGAAATCGACCCCACACCATGTCAAATCCTCTCCTGATTGCCAAAAACGCCGAGCATGACCTGGTGCTCCTGCCCGCATTTGTGAATCGCCACGGCTGCATCACCGGCGCCACCGGCACCGGCAAGACCGTGACCCTGCAAGTGATTGCGCAGGCTTTGTCGGACCGTGGCGTGCCGGTGTTCATGGCCGACGTCAAGGGCGATTTGTCCGGCATGGCCAAGGCTGGCGCCACTTCAGCCAAGTTGAAACAGCGGCTGGAGACGTTGGGGATCGAGGACCCGCAATGGGCGGCGACGCCGGTCACTTTCTGGGATGTGTATGGTCAACAAGGCCATCCGGTGCGTGCCACCATTTCCGACATGGGGCCATTGCTGCTGGCGCGCATGCTCAACCTGAACGATACCCAGCAAGGGGTATTGCAGCTGGTGTTCAAGATCGCCGACGACAACGGTTTGCTGCTGCTGGATTTGAAGGACCTGCGGGCGATGCTACAGCACGTCGGCGATAACGCCGCCAGTTTCCAGACCGAATACGGCAACATTTCAGCGGCCAGCATCGGCGCCATCCAGCGTGGTCTCATCGGCATCGGCGAGCAGGGCGGCGAACAGTTCTTCGGCGAGCCGATGCTGAACATCGACGACCTGATCCAGACCGATGGCAACGGCAAGGGTGTGGTGAATATCCTGGCGGCTGACAAGTTGATGAATGCCCCGCGCCTGTATTCCACCTTTTTGCTGTGGATGCTGTCGGAATTGTTTGAACATTTACCCGAAGTGGGCGACCTGGACCAGCCGAAGCTGGTGTTTTTCTTTGATGAAGCGCATCTGCTTTTCAGCGAAGCACCCAAGCCCTTGCTGCAGAAAATCGAACAAGTGGTGCGCCTGATCCGTTCCAAAGGCGTTGGCGTATTCTTCGTCACGCAGAACCCGCTGGATATTCCAGACACCGTGCTCGGTCAACTCGGTAACCGCGTGCAGCATGCGCTGCGCGCCTACACGCCGCGCGATCAAAAGGCGGTGCAGGCCGCCGCCGATACCTTCCGCGCCAATCCAGCCTTGAACACGGCGCAAGTCATCAACGAACTCGGCGTCGGCGAAGCGCTGGTGTCTTTCCTGGACGAGAAGGGCCGCCCCACTATCGTCGAACGCGCCTTCATCCTGCCGCCGGCATCGCAGATCGGGCCGATTACCGATGAAGAACGCAAACAGCTGATGGCGACATCGATTGTCGCTGGCGTCTATGAAGCCGCTATCGATCGCGAATCGGCATACGAAAAACTCAAAGGGCGCAGCACTGCGCCAACCGCAAAAGATGGCGTCGCAGGCGCTGAGGATTCTTCGATCAGCGCTACCGTCAGTTCATGGGGCAGCGCATTGGGCGGCTTGCTGGGCGGTGGTTCCGGACGCAAGGACAGCGTGGTGCAGGCGGTGATCAAATCCGCAGCGCGCACCATCGGCTCCCAGGTCGGACGGGAATTGATTCGCGGCGTGCTGGGATCTTTGCTGAAAAAGAAGTAAGCAAATAATCGCACGCTGCGTCGCTGCATGACGGCGTTGTCAGGGGAATTGGTTTGGCCGTTTTTTTCACTCCAATCCCTTAACAACGCAATCTTCCCATACCTATTACAATTCCCCCATGAGCAACCAATGAGCAGCAAGTTACATCCGGCCGGTCGACAATTTTTTCTTGGCGGCTTGGCAATTGCCGTGGCCGGCGCAATTTTATTTTCAGCCAAGGCGATTGTCGCCAAGCTGATCTATCGCTATCCGGTCGATGCGGTCATGCTGATCACGTTTCGCATGCTGTTCTCGCTACCGTTGTTCGCCGCCGTGGCCTTGTGGAAGGCGCGCAGTGAAACGCCGCTATCGAATCGTGACCGGGCGCGGATAGTAGTGCTGGGGTTGATCGGCTATTACCTGTCGAGCTTCCTGGATTTTCTCGGCCTGCAGTATATTTCGGCCGGACTCGAGCGTCTGATATTGTTTTTGACGCCGTCGTTCGTGTTGCTGATGTCGTTCCTGTTTTACCGGCGCCGGGTGACATGGCTGGAGTGGGCCGCACTGCTGATTTCCTATCTGGGAACGGTGCTGGTGTTCTTGCATGATGTACGCTTGGGCGGCGCCAATATCGGCCTGGGAAGCGCCCTGGTGCTGGCGGCGGCGATCAGCTACGCGCTGTATTTGATGCTCTCGGGCGAGCTGGTGAGCCGGGTCGGTGCGATGCGGCTGGTGGCGTATGCGATGTGCGTCTCTTGTGTGGCCTGCATTGTGCAGTTCATGGTGCTGCGGCCATGGCCGGTGTTGTTGCAGCAGGCGGCGCCGGTGTATGGCTTGTCGATGATTAATGCTGTTTTTTGCACGGTGTTGCCGGTATTCCTGACGATGATTGCGGTAGCGCGCATCGGCCCTGCGACGGCGGCACAGGCAGGCATGGTAGGACCGGTTTCGACCTTGTTTTTAGGTGCGTTGATTTTGGATGAGCCGGTTACGGCGATCCAGCTGACGGGCACCGCTCTGGTGTTAGTGGGGATTTATCTGATTTCGAAGAAGAAAGCATAGAAAAAAGTAGCGGAAAAAGAAACGCGATCAGATAAAGATTTTTGCAATTTCATGCAATGTAAGCAGTAGCAATCGAGAATTATTAGGAGGTGAAAGCAATCATGGTAAAAGCAATCAGGATATTGAAAACCGGCGGCCCGGAGGTCATGGATTATGTGGACGTGGAAGTTGGCGACCCGGGGCCGGGTGAAGTGCGGATACGGCATGCCGCCTGCGGCTTGAATTTTATCGACGTCTACTTCCGCACAGGCTTGTATCCGCAACCATTGCCGGGTGGCCTGGGGCAGGAAGGCGCCGGCGTGATCGAGGCGGTGGGCGAGGGCGTGACGCACGTTAAGATCGGCGACCGGGTATCTTATGCGACCCGTCCGAACGGCGCTTATTCGGAGGCGCGCGTGATGCCGGCCGCTTTCCTGATCAAATTACCTGATTCAATCAGCTTCGATACGGCCGCTGCGATGACTTTGCAGGGCTTGACCGCGCAATACCTGTTTCGCCGCACCTTTCCCTTGCGTGGCGGTGAGACCATCTTGTTCCACGCTGCCGCCGGCGGCGTCGGCCTGATCGCCAGCCAATGGGCGCGGGCGCTCGGCGTGAGCATGATCGGAACGGTCAGCTCGGCCGAAAAAGCCGCGCTGGCGACAGCGGCCGGCTGCACCCATGTGATCAATTACAAGACCGAGAATTTTGTCGAGCGGGTGCGCGAAATCACCGGCGGCAAAGGCGTGCCTGTGGTGTATGACTCGATCGGCAAGGATACTTTCATCGGCTCGCTGGATTGCCTGGCGCCTCTGGGCACCATGGTCAGCTTCGGCAATGCTTCTGGCGCGGTGCCGCCGTTCAGTCTGAACGAACTGGCGTCGCGCGGTTCGCTCACTATCACCCGGCCCTCGCTGCCAAGTTATATATCGACCCGGGCCGATCTGGACGCCGCCGCTGCGGATCTGTTCCAGATGGTGGAGAGTAAAAAAATCACGATTGAAATCAACCAGCGCTATGCATTGAAAGATGTGGCGCAGGCGCATGTCGATCTGGAGGCGCGCAAGACCACTGGCTCCACTATTTTGATTCCCTGAGCTTTTCCCATGAGTTTATCCCCAGAGGCATGAATGAACGACCCCTTGAAAGAGCAGCCGGAGGCCCAGCTGGACAATCCGATGCATCATCCGGAAGAGCAGCCGACCGGTAGCGAAGGCTCGCCCAAATTCGGGCGGCTCTTGATTGTGCTGGTGCTGGCAGTGATCTTGATCGGCTTCATCACCTTCGCCAGCGAATGGTTTTATAGCTGACCGTCATTGCTGCATGAAAACGGCCTGTGATCCCGCTTGGACGGGAGCACAGGCCGTTTTGCCTTGAGCGGATTGCTGATGGTTACTGCTGGTCTTCCACCTTCAGCTTGACCACATGCGGTACGCCGCTCTTTCCCGGGAAGTCGGTAAAGGCGCTACGCACCAGATACGGCATCACAGCCGGCAATGCATTCATCTTGCCTTCGCTGTTGACAGTGACGTCGTACAGTTTTTGACCGCCGGCGGCGCGCGTGATGGTGATATTCAGACGACGCAAGAACAGCTGATAGTCGTATTCGCGCTGGCCGATCACTTGCGGCGCATACCAGAACGGGTCGTAAAACGGGTCGTTAAAGCGGGGGCCATAGAATCCTGGCCGTCCCCAGCCGTAGGGACCGTACCACATCGGATCGGCGACAACAGGCTCCACGACATGGACATCGCGTGCAGCGATGCTGTAGTTCATGGCTACCTTCAATTGCGCGGCGGCGGCGTTGTCCTGCTGCACAAATCCCAGGCGCTGCAGTTCCGTGCGCACCAGGCCTTCATAGTTACGATATTCCAGGTCGTTGTTTTGCGCGTCGGTATGCTCGAACACGAAAGACTTATTCGGCAGATCCGCCGGCCACTCGTTAAAGGCGGTGACATTGCTGCGAATGACGGTAGCGCAACCGCCTAGCAGCAATAACAGCGAGGCGAAGCAGAGACTGATGATGCGTTTCATTGTGATTCCTCTTCGTGGGGATGCGTGGCGCATTTCCGGGGTTTGCCTGATAGGCAATGGCGGCACGCGCACATGGGGGCTTGCGTTCTTCTGGCTTGATGGCTGAAAGAGCCGCTTGATACTAGCATTTTAGCCAAATCTTGATAGTGCTGCTCTATCGCTTTGTCACTAGCTGTAACTTGCGGGATTTGGTTTTTCAGCAAGATGAACAAAAATAGTGATTTTATGACAATTTACTGCGATTGTTGTTATGTTTTCAATTTGATATCGGCTGATTACGGAATGAATACGGGCTGAAGCACATATCCACCTCAAATTGGATGATCCTTTCCGCTGAGATTGGTAGAATCACTGCCTGCCTGCAATTTAAAGAAGCACAAAACAAGCACGAATACTGATTAAGCCAGACCAGCCACGTTATTAAGCAAGTCGCCGAGCTATCGCTCTTGCAGACAAGCTTAGTTGCCGACTGTAGTTACCAGCCATAGTTGTCAACCGAAGTTATCATCATTAACCCGTCACCTTAGCGACCATTCCCTATGCGCACCGATACTTCCGCCACACCACCAACCATTCATCGCAAGGATTACACCGTTCCCGCCTTCCTGGTCGACAGCGTCGACATGGGCTTCGACCTCGATCCGGCCGCGACCCGCATTGCCACCCGCATCACCATGCGCCGCAATCCGGCCAGCGCCAGCAAGGAGATAGTCCTGTTCGGCGAAGAACTGGAACTGGTGCAATTGCGCCTCAACGGCAAACAGCTGAAGCCTAGCCAATACAAGCTGGAAGCTGGAAAACTACGCATCGCTTCCGCAACCGCCAAGGTGGTGCTGGAAATCGAAACGCTGACCAGCCCGGAAAAGAATACATCGCTGATGGGCTTGTACGTCTCCAACGGCAATTTTTTCACCCAGTGCGAAGCTGAAGGCTTCCGCAAGATCACTTATTTCCCGGACCGTCCGGATGTGATGGCCAAATACACCGTCATGCTGCGCGCCGACAAGAAGGCCTATCCGGTGCTGCTGTCGAACGGCAACCTGATCGAAGCAGGCGACCTGCCGGACGGCCGCCATTACGCCAAGTGGGAAGACCCGTTCAAGAAACCCTCCTACCTGTTCGCGCTGGTGGCCGGCAACCTGGTCTGCCAGGAAGAAAAATATACGCTGAAATCCGGCCGCGAAGTCTTGTTGCAGGTGTGGGTCGAAGACGGCAATCTGGACAAGACCCAGCACGCCATGGATTCACTGATCAACAGCATCCGTTGGGATGAAGAACGCTTCGGCCTGGAGCTGGACCTGGACCGCTTCATGATCGTCGCCGTCGGCGATTTCAACATGGGCGCGATGGAAAACAAGGGCCTCAACATTTTCAATACCAAATACGTGTTGGCCAATTCGCGTATCGCTACCGATGTCGACTATGCCAATATCGAAGCAGTGGTCGGCCACGAGTATTTTCACAACTGGACCGGCAACCGCGTTACCTGCCGCGACTGGTTCCAGCTGTCCCTGAAAGAAGGCCTGACCGTGTTCCGCGACCAGGAATTCTCGGCTGACATGGTCGGTACCGACAGCGGCCGCGCCGTCAAGCGCATCGACGATGTGCGCGTCTTGCGCCAGGCGCAATTCCCGGAAGATGCAGGCCCGATGGCGCACTCGGTGCGTCCCGATTCCTACGTCGAAATCAATAATTTCTACACCGTCACGATCTACGAAAAGGGCGCCGAAGTGGTGCGTATGTACCAGACCTTGTTCGGCCGCGACGGCTTCCGCAAGGGCATGGATTTGTACTTCCAACGTCACGACGGCCACGCTGTCGAGTGCGACGATTTCCGCGCCGCGATGGTGGATGCCAATGGTCGTGATCTGAGCCAGTTCGAACGATGGTATAGCCAGGCCGGCACGCCGCGGGTGCAAGTGCAGAGCAAGTATGACGCCACCAAGAAGACTTACGAACTGACGTTGTCGCAGACTTGCGCGCCGACGCCAGGGCAAACCAAGAAACTGCCTTTCCATATCCCGGTGGCGGTCGGCCTGCTCGACAGCAACGGCAAAGACATGGCGTTGCGTCTGAGCAGCGACGGCAAAGGCAAGGTAAGCGATGACACCTCCCGCGTACTGGAACTGACCAAGGCGCAGCAGACTTTCCGTTTTGTCGATGTCGCCGAACAACCGGTGCCATCGATCCTGCGCAATTTTTCCGCGCCGGTGGTGCTGGATGTCGCGTATACCGACGCCGAACTGGCTTTCCTGCTGGCGCACGACAGCGATCCGTTCAACCGCTGGGAAGCTGGCCAACGCCTGGCGACGCGCAGTTTGCTGGCGCTGACTGCAGCGGTTCAAGAGGCATCGCAGGCAGGCAATGTGGTTGCACTGGAAGACGTGTTGAACAATGCTGCGTCCAATAGTGGCGCATTGGGCCGCGCACTGGGCCTGATCCTCAACGATAGCGCGCTAGATGCCGCTTTCCGCGAGCAAGCCCTGACGCTGCCGTCGGAATCGCTGCTGGCGGAGCAGACCGATGTCATCGATCCGCAGGCAATCCATGCATCGCGCCAATACTTGCGCGCCAAGCTGGGGCAGGCGCTCAAGGACGACTTGCTGGCCGCCTATCATGCCAGCCAGACGCCAGGCGAATATAGTCCGGACGCCGATGCCGCCGGCAAGCGGGCGTTGAAGAACGTCGCCTTGTCGTACCTGATCCAGGCCGACGACGCCGATGCGCACGCGCTGGCGCAGCAACAATACGACAGCGCCAACAACATGACCGACCGCCTGGCGGCACTGGTGGCGCTGACCAACAGCAGCGCGCCCGGCAAGGCAGCGGCGCTGGAGAAGTTCTACCAGGACTTCGAGCAGGAAGCGCTGGTTATCGACAAGTGGTTTGCGTTGCAAGCCACCGCTTATACCGCCGACGTCGCCACCATTCGCACACTGGCGCAACATCCTGCATTTACGCTGAAAAACCCGAACCGTGCACGCAGCCTGATTTTCAGTTTCTGCAGCGGCAACCCGGCCAATTTCCATGCGGTCGACGGCAGCGGTTATGAATTCTGGGCTGACCAGGTGATCGCCCTCAACGGCGTCAACCCGCAAGTTGCCGCACGCTTGTCGCGCAGCCTGGACCGCTGGCGCAAGTACGCGCCGGCGCTGCAGGAAAAAATGCGCAGCGCTCTGCAGCGGGTGGCGGCAGCACCGAACTTATCGAAGGATGTACTGGAAGTGATTGGCAAGGCACTTGCCAATTGATTTTTGTCGATTCGCCGCGGATCAAGGAGTGGTATGCCATGATCGGCGGCGAAAAGCCATAACGAAGAAAGAGCAATATGAAACGTATTAGTCTTACGCAGCACCTGATCGAGCAACAACGGCTGCACAACAGCATTCCGGCAGAATTGCGCCTGCTGATCGAAGTGGTCGGCCGTGCCTGCAAAACCATCAGCCATGCGGTCGGCAAGGGCGCGCTGGGTGAAGTCCTGGGCAGCGCCGATAGCGAAAACGTGCAGGGCGAAGTACAGAAAAAGCTGGATATCATTTCCAATGAAATCCTGCTGGAAGCCAATGAGTGGGGCGGCCATCTGGCGGCGATGGCATCGGAAGAAATGGAATCGATCCATCCGATCCCGAACCGTTATCCGCAAGGCGAATACATGTTGCTGTTCGATCCGCTCGACGGCTCCAGCAATATCGACGTCAACGTGTCGATCGGCACCATTTTCTCGGTGCTGAAAGCGCCGGAAGGCATGAAAGCGCCGACTGAGCAAGACTTCATGCAATCCGGCCGCAAGCAGGTCGCCGCCGGTTACGCGGTATATGGCCCGCAAACCATGCTGGTCCTGACCACCGGCAACGGTGTGCACTGCTTCACCCTGGACCGCGAAATGGGTTCATGGGTGCTGACCCAGCGCGACATGCAGATCCCGGCCGAGACCAAGGAATTTGCGATCAACGCCTCCAACGCCCGTCACTGGCACCCGCCGGTGACGCGCTACGTCAATGAAATGCTGGCTGGGACTACCGGTCCGCGCCAAAAAGACTTCAACATGCGCTGGATCGCCTCGATGGTGGCGGACGTGCATCGCATCCTGAATCGCGGCGGTATCTTCATGTATCCGGCCGATGCGCGTGAACCGGACAAGCCTGGCAAGCTGCGTTTGATGTATGAAGCCAATCCGATGGCCTTCATCGTCGAGCAAGCCGGCGGCGCGGCTACCGACGGCAAACAAGCCATCATGGATATCCAGCCGGAGAAATTGCACCAGCGCGTGCCGGTGTTCCTCGGCTCCAAGAGTGAAGTCGAACTGGTGACGCGCTACCACCAGGAATAAGCAGGACTAATCGGGAGCAAACGGAAATAAGGCAGGGAACCCGCTGCGGGCGAGCCGGTCAGAGCAAGAGATCAGCGCCCGCGTGACGGTAAAATGCCAGACGTTGTAAAATTGCGGCCTGCCGGCAATCGCTCTGCAGAAATCGCTTATCGCGTTACAGCAATACCCATCATTAGACACAAGAGGAAAAGATTGAAAACAGCACTAGTCGGAGATAAGGATATCCCCGAGTTCGACAAAGACATCATGGCCAACCTGCTGATCACGATCGTGGAAGAGAAGCTCGTGCGGCAAGAGCAGATGCTGATCGCGGTGGTCAATGCGAAGCAGGAAATCTACCGTGTCATCGGCGCCGCCGACCGCAAGCAGTTCATCAATGCGGTGGAAGAACTGGAAGACCTGGAGTTGAGCAATGAACTGGATGAAACCGATCGCGCCAAAAATGGCTACGATGCGATTTTCGGTTTAAGCGCCTAAGAAAATAGCTTCATCGTTTTCCCATGCTGTCAGCTCGTCGGGCTGACAGCTTCATTCCGATAGCAAAAAATCCTGATCCGGCGTGGTTCTTGATACCGCGATCCGGCAGCTCGCCCTCGCATTCCTTCGCTTTATCCTCTAAGCTGTACATTTTTATCTTCATTATATTTCTATATGGAAATATAATGGCCGCTGCGTTCAACCAGGGGAATTGAATAATGAAAGCAGTCATTGCACTGACCGTGCTGACGATCATCATCTTGGCTATCATAGCCGTGGTCACCAGAGAGAAGCAGGTGGCGCAACAGAAACGCCGCGAATACATCAAGAAAAAACCATTGTCGAATAACGAGCAGGTCATGTACTGGCGGCTGGTGGGGGCCTTGCCGGAGCATATGGTGCTGGCGCAAGTCAGCCTGAGCCGTTGCCTGGGCACCAAGGATAGTGGCGGGCTGGATACCTTGACATCGAAGAATCTGGATTTCGTGGTGTGCGACAAAGCCAGCGAAGTGGTCGCAGTCATAGAAATTGACAATAAAAACCACAACATCAAAACCATCAATAAAGAAGATGAAAAAAAGTACAAGGCGCTGAAAAAAGCCGGAATCGACATCATCCGCTGGCGCGCAAATTCGCTGCCTAGCGAAGCCGATATCCGCGAGCGCTTCACGCTGCTGGACCCGACCAAAAAGCTGCGGGTAGTGAAGAACAAGACCCATCAAACCAGCATATTCGGCATCGGTATCGGCAAATACCGGAATACCGGCGCCGGCTAATGCAGGTCACCGCAGTGAACTTGTTTACTGCGGCGATAATGTTTTATGCCGTAATCACGCAGTTCCGGCCTTGGTCTTTGGCGCGATAAAGGCGCTCGTCCGCAGCGCGGAAAATCGTATCGATGGAAGTGCCGTCGTGGCCGAACTGCGAAACTCCGATGCTCACCGTGAGTATCAGCTTTGGCACCAGGATGCTTTCGAATACGGCATTTTCAGTGGCCTGCCGGATACGCTCGCCGATGGTCACCGCCAGTTCCATCGTCGCTTGCGGCAGCAGCACCATGAACTCTTCGCCGCCCATGCGCGCCACGCTGTCGTATGGGCGGATCTCTTCCGTGCATTTCTGTACAAATCCTTGCAATACCTGGTCACCCACCTGGTGACCATAGTGGTCGTTGATCGCCTTGAAGTTGTCCAAGTCGAGCGCCAGTATCGCGAACGACAGGTTGTCGCGCCTGGACCTGGCGATTTCGGCGTCTACGCGCTCAATGAAATGCCGCCGGTTGGAGGCGCCTGTCAACGGATCTGTTGACGCAAGATGTTCCAGCATCTGGTTGCTGTGCCGGAGTTCTTGTAGCGCGCTTTCGGTTCTCACCATCGCCATCGCCAGGCGGTTCACCATTTCTTCCTGGTTGTAGATATTGGCAAACGAGCGGGTGGTGTGGAAGGCCTTGATGATGCCGTAGCTCAGGACGAAGAAACCGCCGGCGAAGATCGCATGCGCCAGCCACCACATATGGTTCCACGGCTTGCCAAGAATGAACGCCAGCGACGACAAGCCGAACAAGGCGATCGAAATGCCGAAGATCGTCATCATCGGCGAACGGATTCGCCCGATCAGCATGACGCTGAGGTTGACCGCGGAAAACAGCAGGGCGCCACCCTCCATTGTCAGACGTACCGCCGGACTGCCTGCGATCGAAGAATAGGCAACGATTGCTACCGCGACATCGATGACCAGGAACGCCGCTATCCAGGCCAGCCATGGCCGCGGACTAGCCCGTTGCTCGGGTGTGTCGGGTTCCTGGTTGAAGGATAACAGGCCGATCAGCAGCAAGATCGCCATCGCCAGGCGAGAGGCCGGGCCGTACAGCAAGAACAGCCAGATATTGTGGTGCGCCATGCCGGTAAAGGCGCCGTGCAGAACATAAATCACGGTAAACCCGAGAAATCCCAGAGTCAGCCAGCGCAGCAAAGGCTCTCCCGATGACAGATAGCAGCGCCAGCTCACATAGGTGACGAACAGGCCCTCGATGGTGGCGCCGGTAATCGCGATTTCGTGAAACAGGTGGTTTTCAAATTTGAGCGCCGGATCCTGGAAAAAGTAGAGGTAGGCAATCAGAAAGGCCGGAGACAGGGCGAAGCCGGCGATCAGGAAAGCGGCATAAATTTTGGTCACCCGGCGGATGGCCTCAGGCCGTTCCCCGATTTTTGCGCTCATGTCCATATGCATCCTTGGTTCAGATGATGGCGCCGTCGCTTGGCGGCGGTATTTCAGCTCGTATTTCGGTTCCTATCTCGGTCCGTGCTTCAGCGCATACTCAATTCACAAAATGATAGTCAAAAACAGCTACCTATAAGCAAGGTAACAAACATTTTCCCGTTTCGATAGGATTTTGTGCAGATGCAATTGTGAAATTGCTATTTTTGTGGTTTTGAGATGGAGCGCGTTTTTGCTCCAGCTGCATATATGATGTTGAGAAACTCAATCTGGAGCTTCAGCATGAACGGTCAGCAAGACAATGGAGAATTTGCCAAGCTTCGCGAAGAAATTCGCGTTTTCGTCGACGAGCGCGACTGGGATCAGTTTCATACGCCGAAAAACCTGTCTTCAGCGCTATGCGTCGAGGCCGCCGAGCTGCTGGAACATTTTCAATGGCTACACACCGGCAGCGGCGACGAGCTCGGTCCCGGCAAACTGGAACAGGTCAGGCATGAAATGGCCGATGTGCTGACTTATCTGATTCGCCTTGCCGATAAACTGGATATCGACCTGAGCGCAGCGGTGTCCGAAAAAATGATCCTCAATCGCGTCAAGTATCCGGCAGACAAAGTGCGCGGGGATGCGCGTAAATACTACGAATACAAGGATCAGTGAAGCCCCGCCTGCGCTGGCTGACCGTGACCGTTTTGATCGCCGCGTAGTCAGTCGTCTGCGCTGTGTTTCACTGGACGGGATTGGGCTGATTTGACTATCCTGCCATTTTCCAGGTTGACGGCATTGGCGCATTCACCGGCAGCCCAGGTTTCGCGCAGCGTTACGCGCAAGGCCAGCAAATGCTGTTGCTGCTCGCGCAGCGTGTGCATTAGTTGATCGATTTCATTCAGGCGGCCGTCCAGTTTCCGCAATAGCTGATCCTTCGACAGCTCTTCATTGCTGGCGAATACGCTACGGATTGCATCCAGCGAAAACCCCAGGCCTTGCGCCATCTGGATCCGCCGTAAGCGCTCCAGAGCGGTATCGGCATACTCACGATAGCCGTTGGCGCCGCGTTCGGGCTTGGGCAGCAGGCCGCTTTGTTCGTAGTAGCGGATAGCGGAAGGCGCCATGCCGGTTTTTTCCGCCAGTTCCCCGATCTTCATAATGCTTGACCTTCAAGTTGACTTTAATCTTAGGATACAACATTTCCACCTTCCATAGACGGAATCGCCATGCATCCAGACCTGTTTTCAAGTTTGCAATTACCGAATGGCAGCGTGCTGCCCAATCGCCTGGCCAAAGCCGCCATGGAAGAAAATATGGCTGACATCGGGCAATTACCGGGTCCGGCCATCCAGCGCCTTTACCATGCCTGGGCCGAAGGTGGTGCGGGCTTGGTGATTACCGGTAACGTCATGATCGACGGCGCGGCGCTGACCGGTCCGGGTGGCATAGTGCTGGAAGCCGAAACGCCATTGGCGCCCTTTACGCAATGGGCCGAGGCGGCAAAGCGTAAAGGCGCGCAAGTGTGGATGCAGATCAATCACCCGGGTCGCCAAGTGATGGCAGCCATGGGCGGCCGCGCATGGGCGCCATCAGCGGTGGCGCTGGACCTTGGCAAGCATAGCAAGCTGTTTGCGCAACCAAAAGCCATGAACGATACCGAGATTCAAGAAGTCATCGGGCGTTTTGCCGCTACCGCCGAAGCTGCCGAACGAGCCGGCTTTAACGGCGTCGAGATTCACGCAGCGCATGGTTATCTGATATCGCAATTCCTCTCGCCTTTGAGTAACCAGCGCAAGGATGAATGGGGCGGCAGCCTGGCAAACCGGGCGCGCTTGTTACTGGATGTGGTGCGCGCGGTGCGGGCAAAAGTTTCCGCCGGATTCTGCGTGGCGGTGAAGCTTAATTCCGCCGATTTCCAGCGCGGCGGCTTTACCGAAGATGACGCCAGGCAAGTCATCTTGTGGCTGAATGACTTGCCTGTGGATTTGGTCGAACTGTCCGGCGGCAGCTATGAAAGTCCCGCCATGCAAGGCCGCGCAGCCGATGGCCGCAGCCTGGCGCGCGAAGCCTATTTCCTGGAGTTCGCCAAAGAACTGGCTGCAGTTGCTCGCATGCCGCTGATGACCACCGGCGGGATCCGCCGCAAGGCTATCGCCGAGCAGGTGTTGGCCGGCGGGGTGGCGGTGGTCGGCATGGCTACCGCGCTGGCGGTTGCGCCGAATCTTCCGGCGCAATGGCAGGCGGGCGGCGATCAGGTCGCGCAGAGTCCACAAGTCGATTGGAAGGATCAGGTCATGGCGGCAGTGGCGCGCATGGCCCTGGTCAAGCGCCGCTTGCGGCTGCTGGGCGCCAGCCGTAGCGCGAGCGGCAATCACTCGGCGCTGTTGAGCCTGATTGGCGACCAGTTGCGTACCAAGCGGCTGACAAAGCGCTATCGGCGCTGGTCGCAGGCGCGGGCTTGAGCCGGCAGTCTGTCGGCCGAGGTTGCTTTCTATAAATTGATGGCGCCGCGACCCAGTTCGATAACCTTGCCGCCCACCTGAATCGCGCCGTCAGCACTGACTTGCAGGCGCAGTAGGGAAGGGCGTTTAACCGCCTCGCCTTGTTCGATCTGGTACTGTGCCGGCAAGGCATGGCCTTTGGCGATCAGCCAGCCGCCGAGATTGGCGCAGGCCGATCCGGTGCCAGGATCTTCCGCCACGCCGCCGCCGGCTTTGACAAAGAAATAGCGCGCAACTACGCGGCCGGGGCGGTCGGGATCGAAAGCGAACACATACACCGTCTTGCGCTCAAGGCTGCTTTCCGGCCACGCTTCAAGTTGCGCAGCGTCGGGGCGGGTGCGGTGTACCGCATCAATGCTGCGCAGAGCCACCAGCAACTGGTCGCTGCCGGTATCCACCCACAAGGGCACGTCCAGTAAATCGTCTTGATGCAAGCCGAGCAGCGCAGCCATTCCTGCCGGCGTCATGTTTGCCGGGGCTGTTTTCAGGCCGCCGGGCTGCGGCGCGGTCAAGGTCCAGACGTCGCCTGCCGCACTGACCGGCACGACGCCGGCGATGAATTCCAGCGATAGCGCATCGCCGGTGCGCGCCAGATCGCGCACTACCTGAGCCGTGCCGAGGGTCGGATGGCCGGCAAAGCGCATTTCATAATCGGGTGTAAAGATACGCACGTGCGCATCGGCCCGTTCGGAGGGCAGGATGAAGGTGGTTTCCGAGAGGTTGAACTGCAGCGCCAGGGCCCGCATGGTGGCGTCATCCATGCCGCGCGCATCTTCAAATACGCACAGCTGGTTGCCGCCGAAAGTCGATTCGGCAAAGACGTTGAGAAGCCGGTAGGCGTAGGTGCTCATGGGAGTCCTGTGGTTCTGTGATGAAGTGAAAGCGCGGGTTGTCCGGCCAGCGCATGCAAAGGCCATTTTTCGGGAAATGGCGAAAGCGATATCCTACCTCACGGAGGCATGGTTTTCAGGTATTCCCTTGACAATATCGAGAACATGGCGCAAAAGTTGGGCATGTGTCGATCGATGATTCATCGGCCAGAGGAGGCGCCAAAAATGGACTTCGATTTACCGGAATTGAACGAACTGGAACGCATCATCCAGGAAGGCCAGCCTTATCTGGAGAGCCGGACCGTTTGCGATATCGACGTCAAGGGACATCGTTTTCCGGTCTATGTCCTGACCATCGGCAGCAAGGATCCGGCCGCGCCGGCGGTCGGCTTCTTCGGTGGCGTTCACGGCCTGGAACGGATCGGCACCCGGGTGCTGCTGGCCTTTCTGCGCAGCCTGTTGTCACGCCTGAAGTGGGATGCGGTGCTGCATCACCAGTTGGCGTCGGTGCGCCTGGTTTTCATGCCGCTGGTAAATCCTGCCGGCATGTGGGACAGCACCCGCTGCAATCCGCGCGGCGTGGACCTGATGCGCAATGCGCCGGTCAACGCCAGCGAGAAGGTGCATTTCCTGGTGGGTGGACAACGCCTCAGCTCTCGGCTGCCATGGTATCGCGGACTATCCGATGCACCGATGGAAGCCGAGGCTCAGGCGCTCTGCAGCGTGGTGCAGGAAGAGTTGCTGAGCCGCGAGTTCAGCATCGCGCTGGATTGCCATTCAGGCTTCGGCGTCAAAGACCGCATCTGGTTTCCTTACGCGCATAGCCGCGAGCCGATTCGCCATTTACCGGAAATTCTGGCCCTGGCGGATTTGTTTAACCAGACTTATCGCGAAAACAATTATTTATTCGAAGCGCAAAACTGCCAATACCTGACGCATGGCGATTTGTGGGATTACCTGTATTTACAGATGCCGGCCGCTAGCCGGCAGGTTTTCCTGCCGCTCACGCTGGAGATGGGATCCTGGCTATGGGTCAGGGAAAACCCGCGCCAGCTGTTTTCCAGGCTGGGGATGTTCAATCCAAAATCGACCAGCCGGCTGCATCGCGTATTGCGCAGTCACCTGGTCTGGCTGGAATTCCTGACGCATGCCGCCGGCGCCCACAAGAACTGGATGCCTGCCAATGCCGCGGGCGTTCCGCAAGCCGGAACTTACCATGGGTAAATGGGTATTTTTGCGCGGTTTGATGCGAGAGAAGCGTCACTGGGGACAATTTCCGGATTTGTTCGGTGCCACGGTGCCGGAGGCAGAGATTGTGCTTCTCGATCTGCCCGGTAACGGCCGCCTGCACATGGAAAGAAGTCCGGCCCGTGTGGAGGAAATGACCGACTATTGTCGCCGCCAACTCCTCAGCCAGGATTTCTTGCCGCCGTATAATTTGTTTGCTTTATCGCTCGGCGCCATGGTCGCAATCGATTGGGCAACGCGTTATCCGGAAGACGTGGCGGGTTGTGTCCTGCTCAATACCAGTTTGCGGCCGGTCAGCCCGTTTTACCACCGTCTCAGACCGCGCAATTATCCGGCGCTGCTGGCGGTTGGCTTGCTGGGAATGGTTAGCCGCAATACTGGCAGGCAGGAGCGTCTCTTGTTGCGGCTGACCAGTAGTCAGGGAACCGGGCAAAGCGCCGTACTGGAACAGTGGATCGGTTATCAGCGTGATCAGCCGGTCACCTTGGGCAATGCGTTGCGCCAGCTATGCGCAGCAGCGCGTTACAGTGCGCCGAGACATGCGCCGTCGATGCCGCTGCTGCTGCTTTCAGGCGGATCGGACCAGTTGATTGATCCTCGCTGTTCGCAAGAGCTCGCGCGTCAATGGCAGGCACCGTTGGCGACGCAAGCCGCAGCGGGGCACGACCTGACTTTGGATGCGGGGCGCTGGGTGGCGGAGCAAGTGCGGGACTGGTTGGCCAAGCTGCATTCAATGGCTTGAAACCGCCGAAGTCGAATTGGGGATTTCCAGCGACGATTTGAACCGCTAATCTTCCCTGCGTTTGCGGCATCGATTCTATTCCATCGGTGTCGCACACAGCTTGCCGAGTTCCTCTTTGACGCGCTGAATCAGCGGCGCCCAGCGATGCAATTCCGCCTGCCGGAAAAGGCGCAGTGACGGGTACCATGCCGATTCCTCACCGGATAATCCCCAGCGCCACTCCGGCGCTGCGGGAAGCAGCCCCCAGACCGGCTTTCCCATGGCCGCAGCCAGATGCAATGGCGAGGAATCGATGGAAATGACCAAGTCGAGTCCGGCGATCATGGCTGAGGTGTCGGCGAAATCGCGCCATTGCTCGGAATAGTCGCTGACCTTGAGACCGGACTGTGCCGCTAGTTCCGGGTTGGTCGCATGTTTCTGGACAATGAACCAGTCGATATGCGTCAGCTCCGCGAGCGGCGCGAATTCTTCCGGATGGATAAAGCGATCGATCCCGCTGAAATTGTGAGGGACGCTTGACCAGCACAGGCCCACCTTAAGACGCCCGGGAGGGCTCTGCAATTGCGCCGCCCAGTGCGTCGTCAATCCGGCCGGTGCGCGCAGATAGCCCTCGGCATAACCGGGGATACGCCCTTCGGCCGCACCGAGGCAGGCCGGCAGCAAATAGTCGAATACCCAATAGTCGAATTCATGCCAGCGTTCCATTTTCCATGTGGCGACAACCTCGTCCGTGCCTTCCAGTCCCTCCAGCAAACGAAGTAGTTCAGGACGGCAGGCAAAGGTAACATGCGCGCCGGCCGCCTTCAGCTCACGCGTATACCTTGCCATCATCAGGTTGTCGCCGATGCCTGCATAGTACGCCACCAAAATACGCTTGCCTGCCAATGGTTGTCCACGCCATTTCTTATTCAGATGCTGGGAAATGCCCGGATAACTGGCGAGCAAATGCGTGTTGTTGGCCAGCGCTTCCGAGCACCGCCAGCCAGCGCGGTTATCGCCCAGAAGCAGCAACAGATCGGTGAAAGGGCCAACCGCATCCAATCTGGCCGGCGCATGCTCCACCGCACGTGCAAACATCGCGAATGCTTCATCGAAGCGGCTCTGCATGTAGAAGGCCCGACCGATTGCAACCAGGGTATCGACATCTGCCGGATCACTGGCAAGGATCAAGCGGCCCGTCGCCACCGCGCCGGCATAATCAGAAAGGTATCTGCTACGAATCCGAAGCGCGATTTTCAACTCGACATTCGTCAGTGCCTGCGCGGCATGAAAGCGCATAAGCTGCGGCTGCAGTTGAAACAGGTATATCTGGGCCAGTGCCTCGTGCGCCTACGCATACGCCGGCTCATGGCGCAGCACGCATTGAAAGCTCTCGATGGCACCCTTGGTATCGCCGAAATGATTGATTTGGATGATGCCCTTTTGCATCCAGAGTAAAGCCACGCCCTGGTTCCCGGACAGCTGGTTTTCACAAACTTGCAAAGCCTGTTCCGCCCGTCCGATCTGGGTCAGGTAATTGGTCAGCTCGATGACATGATTGGTATTACCTGGATCGACTCCAAGCGCTTCCTCCCACAGCGCGATGGCTTCCTGGCTGCGCCCCTGCCGGCGCTCTTCCTGGGCTAGCTGGCTGAGCGAAAGCGCCCGAGAAACGTTCGGCATATTGTTTCCTTTTCAGATGGATCCATACCGGCTATTTTCCTGAGCTGTTCAACAGGGATGTCGGCCTGAGCAGGTCAATATCTAGTTGAGAATCTATCCATGGCGATTTGAAATGAAAATGCCGCAGAACCATTGCAATCGGTTTACGGCATTTTGTAGTCATACGATAAAGACACCTTGGTGCCGGAGAGAGGAGTTGAACCCCCGACCTCTTCATTACGAATGAATTGCTCTACCAACTGAGCTACACCGGCACTGTTTTTGCCAAAAGAACATGCAAAAACACAAAACATATTCTATCAGTAATCAGTGCGTCAGTTAGCGCAACTCAATGCGCTGTTTGTTTGGTGTCGGCGATGCGTTCCGGACGGCAGCGGTAGATCTCACGGTAGGCTGCCAGCCGTGGCTGCAATGCCTGGTGGCGTAGGGGGTTCGGTGTGAACGCCTCGCGCATCGGTGGTTTGGCGCAGATGACGGCTTCCTTGCCGGGTTGGTCATTCGCCGCCAGCCATGCCAGCCGCGCTGCGCCAAGTGCGCCGCCGGTTTCACTGCCGATGTGGGTAATCATCCGCACATTCAGCGCATCGGCAATCAGTTGCGCCCAATAGGGGCTGCGTGAGCCGCCGCCTACCAGCGATAACTCGGTGACTTCGGTGCCGGCCGTATGCAGGGCCGCGAGGCCGTCGGCCATGCCGAAGGTCACGCCTTCGACCACGGCGTAGCCGAGCGCGGCGCGGCCGTGGGCGTGCGACAGGCCGTGGAATACGCCTTGGGCGTAGGGGTCGTTGTGGGGCGTGCGTTCGCCGGACAAATAGGGCAGGAACAGGGGGGCGTTTTCCAGCTCGGCTGCACTCAGGGCGGCGATTTCAGCTAACAGGGTGGCTTCATCGACGCTGACCAGACGGCAGAACCAGCGCAGGCAGCTGGCGGCGGAGAGCATCACGCTCATCTGGTGCCAGCGGCCGGGGAGCGCATGGCAGAAAGCGTGCACCGCCTGGGCAGGATTGGGGCGGAAGCGGTCGTTGACGACGAACAACACGCCGGAAGTACCAAGCGAAATGAAGCCGTCGCCGGGATTGACCGCGCCGATGCCGACGGCGCTGGCGGCGCCGTCGCCGCCGCCGCCGGCGACGACAACCTCAGGCGACAGGCCCCAGGCATCGGCCACTTCGGGCAACAGCGTGCCGGAGGATTCGCCGCCTTCCACCAGACGCGGCATGTGGGCGCGGCGGATACCGGTGGCGGCCAGCAATTCGTCCGACCAATCGCGCTTGGCGACATCCAGCCAGAGGGTGCCGGCGGCGTCGGATGGTTCGGATACTTTGTTGCCGGTCAATTTCAGGCGCAGCCAGTCCTTGGGCAACAGCACGGTCGCCATGGCGGCGAATATGTCTGGCTCATGACGCGCAAGCCACAGCAGTTTGGGGGCAGTAAAACCGGGCATGGCCAGGTTGCCGGCGATCTGGTGCAATTGCGGCGCGCGCTCGGTGAGTTCGGCGCATTCGCTGACGCTGCGCAGGTCGTTCCATAGAATCGCCGGACGCAATACCTTATCATGCGCATCCAGTATCACTGCGCCATGCATCTGGCCGGACAGGCCGATGGCGCGCACGGCGCGAAATTCCTGCGGCGCCTTGGCGCGCAGTTTGGCGATGGTGTCACAGGTGGCTTGCCACCATTGCCCGGGATCCTGTTCCGACCAGCGTGGTTGGGGCCGCGATACGTTGAGTGCGCAACCGGCGTCGGCCAGCAGATTGCCGGCCTGGTCCATCAGGACTACCTTGACTTCCGAGGTGCCCAGGTCGATGCCCAGATACATTTTGCATTTCCTCTACACGTATGGCGGGTGGTTGTGAGAAGCACGGGCCTGTCAGGTTTTTCCAGGCGAAGGCGTTCTCGAACAACCATTACAACCATTGGATTCGGTGCTGCGGATAACGTCGGGTTATCTTTCGCTAACCCAACCCATGGCTTCAATTGCGCTGCTGGATCAGCTTTGCAGCGCGAGCCAATTCTGGACGCGAATCACTGCTTCGCGCATCGGCAACTCAAGCTGCGGACTGCCGGCTAGTGTGCCCCATAAGGCGGTATCGGCGCAATAGGCGCGCAGCGGGTCGGCGGCGCTTAGCATGGCGCGGGTGGCACTGGCGTCGAAGACACCGTCCTGGTAGGCGTAGGGTAGTTCGTCCCTGGCCCAGCGTTGCAGGAACAGGAAAAATAGCGCCGGCAGGACCAGCGTTGCATGCGGCACTGCACCGCGGGCAATGCATTCTTGCAGGGTCGGTACGATGAAGCCTGGGATTTTGGAGAAACCATCGGCGGCAACGCGCTGGTTGCTATCCTGGATATTCGGATTGCCGAAACGTTCCAGCACCGTGTCGCGATAGTTTTCCAGGTTGAGCGGGCTTGGTGTCAAGCAGGGGATGACGTCTTGCGTCACGTAGTCGAACGCCATTTTGCGAATGTCGGCGCGGGCGCAGCCTTGATCGATGTAGGTCAGGCCGACCAGCGTGCCGGCCCAGGCGATGCAGCTGTGGGTGGCGTTCAGTATGCGGATCTTGGCTTCTTCATAAGGCAATACCGACGCCACCATTTCAACCCCGACTTTTTCCAGCGCCGGCCGTCCTGCGGCGAAGTCGTCTTCGATGACCCACTGGATGAACGATTCGGCCATGATCGCGCAGGGATCTGGTTTGCCGCAGGCTTGTGCGACGCGGGCCCTGACTTCATCGGTGGGGCGCGGTGTAATGCGGTCGACCATGGAGTTGGGGCTGCGCGTATGCTCGATCACCCATTTCTGCAAAGCGGTTTCACCGCGCAATGCGAGGAACTGCAGCAAGCCGTCGTGAAAGCGCTCGCCGTTGTGGCGCAGATTGTCGCAGTTGAGCAATGTGATCGGGCCGCCATTGGCTGCCGCTCGGGCGCGCAAGATAGCGGTCATGGCGCCGTAGATGGTGTTCAGTTCGCCTTGCAGGTCTGCTGCGAGGTCGGGATTGCTGGTGTCCAGATGGTGATGATGATCCAGGTAATAACCGCCTTCGGTGACTGTAAAGGAAATCACCTTGGTCGCCGTCCTGGCGCCAAACGCGGTCAGCTCGAGCAGCGCCGCATCCCACGGCACGATGCTCTTGATCGATCGGATCACTTCGTAGTTGCGGACGCCGCCAGGGGTGACGGTTTCCAGCGTGTAGGCGCCGTCTTGCCGTTCCAGGGCGTCCAGCAATGGCGTCATGTCATCGCGGATATTGGCCAGCGCCAGCGACCAGCCGAGGTCGCCGGTTTCCATCAGATGATGCAGATAAACCGCCTGGTGCGCGCGGTGGAACGAGCCCGCGCCGATATGCAGCCAGACCTGCTCGGGGCCATTGGGTGCGGTGGATGTGACTTGCATGATGTGTCCTGAATAAATGGTTTTTATACTGTTTGTGCGGTGGCCGGATGCGTTTGAGTTTGAACCGGAGCCGCGAGCGCCGAATTCAGCCTTGGCAATGCGCGGCCACTCTGGTCGAACAGATGGCAACGCTGCGGATCGGCCGAAACGCCGATTTCGCTGCCACGCTGCATGTTGACGGTGTCAGCCACGCGCAATACCAGCGGCTCTTCGGATACGCTCGAATCGGCATACAGATAAGAGAAATCGCCCAGTGCTTCCAGCACCGTGAATTTCGCCTTCAGCATCGGCGTTTGCGCATCCAGCATCAAGTGCTCGGCGCGCACCCCGATACTGACCTCGGCGCCAATCTGCAAGCTGCTGCCATCCACCGCGACAGACTGCCGGCCGCCGCTAGCCAGTTCCACCAGCACGCCGTTGCCGCCAATGGC
The DNA here is from genome assembly GCF_039923675.1 of Collimonas sp. Taxonomy (GTDB): domain Bacteria; phylum Pseudomonadota; class Gammaproteobacteria; order Burkholderiales; family Burkholderiaceae_D; genus Collimonas. The sequence continues at coordinate 13,695 of NZ_JBDTCG010000094.1, read as the reverse complement.
TACGACTTTGCCATCGATGAAATTCATTTTTGGCGAGCCGATGAAGCCGGCCACAAAGCGGTTGGCCGGATGATGGTAAAGCTGCTGCGGCGAACCCACTTGCTCAACCCGGCCGGCCGACAGCACCACGATCTTGTCGGCCAAGGTCATGGCTTCGATCTGGTCATGGGTGACATAGATCATGGTGGTCTTGAGCTGGTCGTGCAGGCGCGAAAACTCAAGACGCATTTTTACCCGGAGCGCAGAATCCAGGTTCGACAACGGTTCGTCGAACAGGAACACGCTAGGCTCGCGGGTAATGGCGCGGCCGATTGCTACCCGTTGGCGCTGGCCGCCCGACAAGGCTTTCGGCTTGCGGTCCAGCAGATGGTCAATGTGCAGAGTCTTGGCGGCTTTCTGCACTGCGACGTCGATCTCGGCTTTGGTTTTGCCGGCGATTTTCAGGCCGAAAGCCATGTTGTCGTACAGCGTCATGTGCGGATAGAGCGCGTAGGATTGGAAAACCATCGCAATGCCGCGCCTGGCCGGCGGCACGTCGTTCATGCGCGTTTCGCCGATGAACAGGTCGCCGCTGCTGATATCTTCCAGGCCGGCGATCATGCGCAGCAAGGTCGATTTGCCGCAGCCGCTGGGGCCGACGAAGACCACGAATTCGCCATCGTCGATATCGAGATTGATATCGCGCATGACTTCATTGTCGTCGTAGCTCTTGATGAGATTCCTGATTTTTACGCCTGCCATGATGGCCTCCTTCTGTTTTTTTCTCAAATCACCATGCCGCTTGGCGACAGGGTAATGGCTGAAACTGTTTAATTGATCCGTTTTTTCTCAAGGCATCAAGCCGCAAGCAGATCGGGTAGCTGTTGCATATCGTCGAATACCAGTTCGGCGCCCGCTGCCAGCAAGCGCGCCGTGGCCTGGCCACGATCATGCGCGACACCGGTAAAGCCGAATACGCGAATACCAGCCGCGACTGCGGAGCGGACACCGGTGACGCTGTCGTCGATGGCGATGCACTGCTGCGGCGCCACCTGAAAGCCGGCGGCGGCAGCCAGGTAAACATCTGGCGCCGGCTTGGGCGTACCCATGTCGTGGCCGCTGTGGATATGGCCGTCGAACAAGGCCAGCAAACCACAACGGCGCAAGCCGGCGTCGATGCGCAACAAGCTGCTGTTGCTGGCGACCGCCTTGGGCAAAGGGATGGCTGCCAGCACCTCTATCACGCCAGGCACCGCCGTCACTTCTTCGCTGCAGGCGCGGCTGACCGCCAGGTTGATTGCCGAATAATCCGGCGCCAGCAAGCCGAGACTGAACTGCGCATTGATTTCATCCAGCAGCAGATTGGTCATCATGCCCAGCCGCTCGGAAATGGCGCCGTGCAGGGCCAGCTCGGTTTGGCCGTTTCCTTGCACCACGGCGCGCGGCAGGTAGCCGGCCAGCTGGCGATGCAGGACGGTGAGGGCGATGCTCTCACTGTCGAGCAAGACGCCGTCGCAATCGCAGATCAGATGCGTGATGTGCTTATTTGTCATGTGCTTCATAAACTGAGTCATAAGCTGCGTCATTTCACCGCGCCGAAAGTCAGGCCGCGCACCAGTTGTTTTTGCGCCAGCCAGCCGAGCACCATGATCGGCGCGATCGCCAGCAAAGAAGCGGCGGACAGCTTGGCCCAGAACAAGCCCTCCGGGTTGGAATAGGAGGCGATGAACACGGTCAGGGGCGCGCCGCTGACACTCGTCAGGTTGATGCTCCAGAACGCTTCGTTCCAAGACAGGATAATCAGCAGCAAACCAGTCGACACCAGTCCCGGCATGGAAGTCGGCAGCAGCAGGTAGATCATTTCCTGCCAGGCGTTGGCGCCATCGATCCGCGCCGCTTCGAGGATTTCCTTCGGCACGTCGTTGAAGTAGGTGAACGCCATCCACACTGCAATCGGCAGGTTGATCAGGGTATAGATGATGGTCAGACCCGTCACCGTATCGAGCAGGCCGCTGTTCTTGGCCAGCAGATAGATAGGGATCAGCACGCCGACTGCCGGCATCATCTTGGTCGACAACATCCACAGCAGCAGTTTCTGTGTCTTTGCGGTCGGAAAGAACGCCATCGAGTAAGCCGCCGGCACGGCGATCAGCAGCGCCAGCACGGTGGAGCCGAGCGAGACGATCAGCGAGTTGGTGACAAAATCCATGTAATTGCTGCGCGCCATGACTTCATGGAAGCTTTCCAAGGTCGGCCAGAAAATCAGGGTCGGCACGTAAGCCTGGTGCTCGGTCTTGAAGGCGGTGATCGCCACCCAGAAGATCGGGAAAAACAGGACGATCGCGCAAGCCCACGCCAGCAGGCCAAGCCACAGGCGGTTTTTATTTTTAGCGCTCATTTTTCGTTCGCTCCTTTCAGGTTCTTGGCCATCATCCGTACCAGGAAGAACGACACAATATTGGCCAGGATCACGGCGATGATGCCGCCGGCCGAGGCGATGCCGATATCGAACTGCTGCAAGCCGATCGAATACACCAGGTAGGCCAGGTTGGTGGTGGCCGTACCCGGACCACCGGCGGTGGTGGTGAAAATTTCAGCGAAAATCGACAGCAGGAAAATGGTTTCGATCATCACCACGACCGTGATGGCGCGCTTGAGATGGGGCAGCACCACGTACCAGAAAATCCGGATGGCGCCGGCGCCGTCGAGCTGCGCAGCTTCCTTCTGTTCGAGATCCAGCGATTGCAGTGCCGTCAGCAAGATCAGGAAGGCGAACGGGATCCATTGCCAGGCCACGATCATGATCACGGACAGCATCGGATATTCCGCCAGCCAGTCGATGGGCTCCAGCCCGACCAGCCGCATGGCCCACGCCAGTAAACCGTAGACCGGATGCAGGATCATGTTTTTCCAGATCAGTGCGGCGACAGTCGGCATCACGAAGAAAGGGCCGATCACCAGCAGCCGCGCAATGCCGCGGCCGAAAAACGGCTGGTCGAACAGCACCGCCAGCAAGGTGCCGGCGACTACGCTGATGACCAGCACCGAGCCGATCAGCACCAGGGTATTGAGGATCGACGGCCAGAAGGCCGGATCGTTAAAAAGGAAAGCGTAATTGTCTAGTCCGACAAAGCCGGTTTCATCCGGCATCAGCAGGTTGTAGCGCGTGACCGAGAAATACAGCGTCATCGCCAGCGGCACGATCATCCACATCAGCAACAAGGCGACCGATGGCGTTTGCAGCAGGCGAACCGGTTTGAATTTACTGACGTTGGGCTGCACTGGCGTGACCGCAGGTGCGCCCTGAGCGGTTTGAGTAAGCATGGTGATATGACCTCATTACGTATTTTGCGCTGCCGACTGGTGACGATCGAAATTCGGCCTGGCATTGGCAAGGAAGGACAAGCGGACGACGGCGTCCGCTTGCACGCTTGCTCTGTTTGCTGCTCTGTTTGCTGCTCGGTTTACAGCGCAGTTAATGGCTTGGCTACCTATTTGATGTAGCGGCCTTGGCGCATCATCCGTTCCGCCTGTGATTGCGAGGTTTGCAGAGCGACGTCAACCGTGGTCTTGCCGGCCAGCGCGCCGGCGATCGCTTGCCCGACTACCGTTCCCAGCGATTGAAACTCTGGAATCGTTGCAAACTGGATGCCGGTGTAAGGTACTTTTTGCAGAGTCGCATCCTTGGTGTCGGCAGTCTGGATCGCGCTCAGCACGAAGTCGGAATACGGCGCAGCTTTCTTGTACTCAGGCGAAGCGTAGGTCGACATGCGGGTGCCTGGAGGCACCAGGCCCCAGCCTTTTTCCTTGGCGACCAGTTGGATATATTCCTTGGAAGTTGCCCAGGCAGCAAACTTCTTGGCGGCGTCTTGCGACTTCGACGATTTCGGAATTGCCAGCGACCAGATCCACAACCAGTGCGCGCCCTTCGGCGTGACCGCGACCGGGGACGGCGCAAATGCCACCTTGCCGACCACTTTCGATTCCTTGCTGCTGTAGATCATGCCGGCGGCGACGGTGGCGTCGATCCACATGCCGCACTTACCGCTGGAGAACAGCACCAGGTTTTCGTTGAAGCCATTGGACGTAGCGCCTTGCGGACCGTATTTACGCAGCAGGTCGACATAGGTGGTGACGGCGTTTTTCCACTCTGGCGAGTTGAGTTGCGGCTGCCACTTTTCATCGAACCAGCGGCCGCCGAACGTGTTGGCGAAGGTGCCGATCACCGCCATGTTTTCACCCCAGCCGGCGCGGCCGCGGAGGCAGATGCCGGCGACGCCGTTTTGTTTGTCGTTTAGCTTTTCAGCGAAACCGGCGATGTCCGTGAAGGTAGGGTGATCAGGCATCTTCAGGCCTTTTGCCTCAAACAGGTCCTTGCGGTAATAGGTCATCGAGCTTTCGGCATAGAACGGCAGCGCGTACAGCTTGCCGCCCTCGGTCAGGCCATCGTGTACGGTCTTGATCAGGTCGCCTTCGTCGTAGCTGGCGGGCAGGCCGTCCATCGGCGCCAGCCAGCCTTTCTTGGCCCAGATCGGCGCTTCATACGCACCGATGGTCATCAGGTCGAACTGGCCGCTCCCGGTCGCGATGTCGGTAGTGACGCGCTGGCGCAGCACGCTTTCTTCCAGCACGACCCAGCGCAGCTTGATGTCGGGATTGGCGGTTTCGAAATTGGATGAGAGCTTTTGCAATTCGATCATGTCCGGATTGTTGATCGTTGCGATATTGACGGTAACCGGCGCGGCCGATGCGCTCATGCAGAGCATGGCTATGGAGAGTGCGCTGAGTGGGGCCAGGATTGCTGAAAACGAGCTGCTGCCGATGCTGCGAGATTTCATGTTTGTCTCCATTGTTGTTGGAATATGCAATTTGCCGTGCCGACTTGCGCGGCTTCGCTTTGTCACTTTCTTCGGTAAGCCGATCACTGACCACGATGACCGGCCTGGCTTTCCGGAAAGTTGTTGTAACGCAGTCTCTTTAAAAATATTGAGCAAAAGACTTTTCGTTGAGCAAATAATCATCCATGATCCAGGTCATGTCAAGATTTTTTTTTGCTGAATAAATCCATCTCGAATGGTTATGTCGCAGTGCACTATCTGGGACAATTCATGGTCGAATGCCATACACAGGTGGCGGTTGCGTTGTGCTGCGATAGCACGTTCACAGCGCGGTGCGCCGATAAAAAAAGGAAACCAGATGGCATCAAGAAATGAAAAACTAGACCTCGCAGCCCGTGCGGCATGGATGTATTACGTGGTTGGCAATACCCAGAACGAGATCGCCGACCACCTTGGAATTTCCCGGCAGATGGCGCAACGGCTGGTGGCTTATGCCCGTGAGTCGGGGCTGGTCAAGGTACGGGTCGAGCATCCGGTATCGGAATGTCTGGCGTTGGCCGCTGCGTTGCAGCAAAAGTACGGATTGGAACAGTGTCATGTGGTTCCTAGCGTCGGCTCGGCCGATGTGGGGACAAATAAGGTGATCGATGACGCTGGCGTGCAACAGATGCTGGCGGTCGTGGGCGCCGAGGTTGTAGAGCGCTATTTGCAGCAAGAGAATCCGCTGGTGGTGAATGTCGGTTCCGGGCGGACCTTGAAAGCGGTGCTGGAAGCGGTGTCTGAAATGGACCGGCCGCAGCATCGGATCGTTTCCATGGTCGGCGCGATTGCTGCGGATGGTTCATCGAATCGTTATGACGTTGCGTTGACGGTGGCGGATAAAACGCAGGGGCGTTTCTTTTTGCTGCCGGCGCCGCTGGTGGCTGACAGTGCCGAGGATATGCGGCAGTGGTGCAATCACCGGGTGTACCGCATCGTGGCTGATTTGGCGCAGCAGGCGGACGTGACTTTTATCGGGGTCGGCACGATTGCGCTGGGTTGCCCGATGCATGAGGATGGTTTTCTTACTGCGGCGGAGGTGGCGCAGTTGCAGGCGCATGGCGCGGTGGGGGAGATGATCGGGCATGCGATCACCGGCGATGGCCGGCTGATTGCTTCGCCGATCGAAGACCGGATTACCAGTTTGCCGTTGATTTCGCCGCCGAGGCGGCCAGTGATCGGGATGGCTGGTGGCGTCAAGAAGGCTGAGGCTATCCGCGCGGTGTTGCGGGGCGGGTGGTGGTCAGGGTTGATTACCGATGAGTATTGTGCTCGCTATGCCTTGCAAGAAGAATGATTGGATATTGATCAATGTAGATATGTTTCTACATTAATTGCGCTATCATCAGATTTGTAGTAACGTATCTACAAATGTGTAATGAGGTGATGCCATGACAATTACCACTCTTTCAAGTCGCGAATTTAACCAGCATGCCAGCGACGCCAAGAAAGCCGCCAACAACGGCCCGGTGTTCATCACTGACCGCGGCCGTCCGGCGCACGTGCTGCTCAGTTTCGAGGACTATCAAAGGATCACCGGCGCGAGCCAAAAGATTGCCGATCTGCTGGCGATGCCAGGCATTGAAGATATCGAACTGGATATTCCGCAGTTGCGCGATCTTGCCCAGCCGGCGGATTTTTCCTGATGTTCGTTCTCGATACCAATGTGGTCTCCGAACTACGCAAGGTTCGCCTGGGAAAAGCTGACCAGAACGTCGCAAAGTGGGCCGACAGCATAGCCAGCGGCGACTTGTACCTTTCCGTGATCACGATCCAGGAATTGGAGATTGGCGTGTTGCTCGCCGAACGGCGCGATCCCTTGCAGGGCGCAATGTTTCGCACCTGGCTCGATAGCCATGTATTGCCGGCGTTCGCCGGTCGCATCCTGGCCGTCGATACAGCCGTCGCATTGCGCAGCGCGAAACTGCATGCGCCGGACCCTCGTCCCGTGCGTGACGGCTTGATAGCAGCCACGGCGCTGGTCCATGGCATGACTGTGGCGACGCGCAACGTGGCGGACTTCGCGCCCACCGGCGTCCGGATTTTCAACCCTTGGAACGGGTCCTGAAAACGGCAACGCCTTGCTGAGGATTGTCCTGCTTCCTCAGGTCTTCTTTCTTATTCGCGTGACCGTGCTTTAAACTGCAATGGCTGCTCGTCGCTTGGCGATGCCGGTCCGCAGCCGCTTGAGCATGAGCCGCAGCCGCTACCACAGCCCGCGTCGGCGCCCGCCGGCTGCAGCCGCTCACCGAGTTTGCGCAACAATGCCGGGCGGGATGCCTTGACCAGAGAATCCGCCAGCATCGACTGCCAACGCTGACTGGTCGCCGGCATCAGGCGCCGGCATGCATAGACCAGGCTGGAGATGACCGCCAGGCCGATGATAATGTCTTGCGCTATCAGGAAGGGCGTCATGTCAGCAGCCTGGTGATTTGATAGGTGAGGAAAGCCGCCAGGTAGGCCAGGCCGAACAGGTAGGCGGTGGCGAAGGCGACTATTTTCCAGGAGTTGGTTTCGCGTCGCATCACCGCCAAGGTCGACATGCATTGCGGGGCGAATACATACCAGGCCAGTAGCGCCAGCGCGGTGGCTAGCGACCATTGGTGGGCGATCATCGGGCCCAGTTGCGAGGCGATCGCGTCTTCGCTGCCGGATATGGCGTACACCGTGCCGAGCGCCGATACGGCGACTTCACGCGCGGCCATGCCGGGCACCAGCGCGATGCAGATCTGCCAGTTGAAGCCGATCGGCGCGAACACATATTCCAGCAAGTGGCCGATCCTGCCGGCCAGGCTGTAGTCGATGGCCGGCAAGGTTGCGCCTGCGGGCGGGCCGGGAAATGTCGACAAGAACCATAGCAATACAGTAAGCGCCAGGATGATGGTGGTGACGCGGCGTAAAAAGATCAGCGCACGTTCCCACAGGCCGATGGCGATATTGCGGGCGCCGGGCAGGCGATACGAGGGCAGTTCCATCAGTAAGGCATGCTCGCTCTTGTCCTTGCGTACGCGCTTGATGATCCATGAGACTGCCAGTGCGCTGACGATGCCGGCCACGTACAGTACGAACAGCACAATGCCCTGCATGTTGAACAGGCCCCAGACGCTGCTGCTCGGAATGAAGGCCGAAATCAGCAGCGTGTAGACCGGCAGGCGCGCCGAGCAAGTCATCAGCGGCGCCACCAGGATGGTGGTCAGGCGGTCGCGCGGGTCCTGGATGCTGCGGGTCGCCATGATGCCGGGGATCGCGCAGGCAAAGCTAGACAGGAGCGGGATGAACGAACGGCCGGTGAGGCCGGCCTTGAACATCATGCGGTCGAGCAGGAAGGCGGCGCGCGGCAGGTAGCCGGATTCTTCCAGCACCAGGATAAAGAAAAACAGGATCAGGATCTGCGGCAGGAACACCAGCACCGTGCCCAGGCCGCCGAAAATGCCATCGCTGATCAGGCTGCGCAGCAGGCTTTCCGGCATCGCCGCGGTAACCCAGGCACCGACGGCGGTAACCCCGGCCTGGATCGCCTCCATCACCGGCTGCGCCCAGGAAAACACCGCCTGGAAAATAAAAAACATGATGGCCGCCAGCAGCGCCAGGCCGATTACCGGATGCAATACCCAACGGTCGATTGCATCGTCGATCATTGAAGTGTTGCGCGGCATGGTGACTGCGGCGGCGAGCATGCTGCGGACCTGCGCGTGCAGATCGTCGTCGACGGCGCCGGTCGCCTCGGCTGGTGCGCCAGCCTGATCCAGATGCCGGATCAGCTCGCGCGCGCCGCCGCTGCGTACGGCAATGGTTTCAATCACCGGAATCCCGAGGCGGCGTTCCAGCTCCGCGCGATCGATGCCGATGCCGCGCTTGCGGGCCGCGTCCATCATGTTCAACGCCAGCACCATCGGCCGCCCCAGCCGTTTGACTTCGAGCACGAAGCGCAGGTGCAGGCGCAGATTGGTCGCATCCGCCACGCACATGACCAGGTCCGGCAGCGCTTCGCCAGGCATCTGGCCGAGGCAGACTTTGCGGGTGATCATTTCATCCGGACTGGTGGCTTCCAGGCTGTAGGCGCCGGGCAGGTCCAGCAGCTGGAACACGCGGCCGGATGGCGCGGTGAAGCGGCCTTCCTTGCGTTCGACCGTGACGCCGGCGTAATTGGCGACCTTCTGCCGGCTGCCGGTCAGCTGGTTGAAGAGGGCGGTCTTGCCGCAGTTGGGATTGCCGACGAGGGCGATGCGCAGGGAGGAGGTGCTGGACATGGTGCTTGAATTCAGGAAGCCGGATTCGGAGTGACGTGCACCCGGTGCGCTTCAGCGCGACGCAGGGCAAAACGAGTGAAGCCGATTTGTATCATCAGCGGATCGGCGCCGACCGGACCACGCGCCACCACGCTGACCGGTTCGCCGTTGACAAAACCGAGCTCGCGCAATCGTTTGGCAATCGGGTCGGCAGCCAGGACATCTTCTACATGTTCGATGACAGCTGGTGTAAACGGGGTCAAGTCACAAAGTCTCATACAAAAGCCATTACTAATAATGATTCTCATTATAACCATTCGTCGTCATCAGTAGGCACTTCGTTGGTAAAGGCATGTGTCCGCGGTCCTGCATGAGGATGGATTTGGAGATGGAAATATGTTTTTTAGATAACAAATGATGTATGAATTCAGAGCTCAGGCAACACCGTGCGTAAAGAGTCTGCAAGACCGTAAAAGCCTTGTCTAAATTTATTGTCGAATGGTAAAAAATACATCGAATCAGGTATGATCCAGAACTTTGCTGGCTACTCAGTCGATGGTGCGTTGCAAGCTGAGGAGCTTGTCCCTAACGTTCTACCTTATCGAGATTTGGTGTGATGAAATTACACAATAGCCTGGCCTGTATCACGGCGGTAACGCTGGCCGTCCTGCTTAGCGCTTGCGGCGGCGGAGGCGGCTCCGGCACAGGCAACACCCCGCAGGCCGCGGCCTTGAGTGCTGACCAGCAGATTTTCGAGCATGAAGAACTGCAGGGCGGCACTTACGCACTAGGGGTCGGCTTGCCTTATGGCGGCGGCAACCTGATCAGCGGCGTCAATTACTTCTATTCGTCTTCAACAGGTGGTTTGAGCAAATCGCCATCGAGTGCCGGCAGTCAGGTTGAAGCGTCACAATATAACTCGCTGGACTCGGCATTGGCATTGCCAAATTTTGCGACTACACGTTATTTGCTTAATGGCAAAATATTGGTCCGTTCTCTGACCGCCCAGCGTAAGGTCAGCTATGTCGGCAGCGGGGTCAGAACCGATTCGTTCGCGGATGACGGCAGCACCATGGTCCAGTCCTCGCTGTTTTCCAATTTCAGTGAAACCCAGTTATCCGGAGCCATGGACAATGCGCCGGAAGAGTTACAGGCCTCTTATCAGATAGATGATTGGATCAGCGCCAATAATTTTTCAGCCAATGCGCAGTGGCAGAGCGGCGCCGCCTATACAAAGAGGCAAGGCGCGCTGATAGGCGATACCTACTTTGCGCTGGATTGCACAAATAGCCTGCCGGCTAAAGTGACGACGTCGGCTGCGACTACGCCTTGCATGACTCAGGCGAAACTCGATAATTTCTTTCCAGTCACGCTGGAGAATGCTAATTTCCATCCGTATGAAACGGATTTCTCTGCGGACGGCACGATCAGCACGGTCAATGGCGTCCGCATGTGGATAGCCAATGCAGCGCTGCCTGCTGCGCAAAATAGTACCGTTTCGTATCGCATCTATTACGAACTGAACGGCAACGTCTACATGGGCGCGCTGGAGAAAGACGGTACATCGTACAAATACCCGCAAAAAGACGGTTCGGTAGTCGCGTATTATATCGGCCTGAACCAAGCGGCAGTCAACAGCGTGCAGCAGGGTTTGATCACGGGTGCAAGCGTCCCCGGTTCGCAAAGCGGTGGCGTTGCCGAGGTCGGTACTGTCGATTTGTTCGGTATTGGCGGACATGGCATCAATGGCGCGTTGGCGCCTGTCGATTTGCAAACGCACTACGGTAGTCCCGCCGGCCTGAATGGCGCAGGTCAAACCGTGGTGCTGATTGAAGCGCCATCTACCGGCAACGTAGAAGACGATCTTGCTGTCTACAGCCAATATTTCAATCTGCCGCAATGTACTACTGCGAATGCATGCTTCCAGCATGTCGATTTGTCGAATGGCGCACCGGTCCCGGTGGCCAGCGACTGGGGCGCGGAGGCGGAATTGGATACGCAACTGGTGCATGCGATGGCGCCGGGGGCCAAGATTGTTGTGGTGACGGCAAAGAGCCCGAGCTATGCCGATCTGTTTGCTGCGGTCAATTATGCTGCCGTGCTACCTGGGGTGACCGCGGTATCGATGAGTTTCAGCGGCTTTCCTATGCCTAGCGATGCGCAAAACGAGGATGCGTTGCTGTCCGGATTCCAGAGCAAGCAAGGTGTGGCTTTCTTCGCCAGTACCGGCGATGCCGGCTTTGTCTCCTGGAGCGGCGCCGGTTATCCGGCGGCATCGCCTTATGTTACTGCGGTGGGCGGTACGCGTATCAATTCGGTCGTGTGGAACGGCGCTGCGCAAAACGAAGTAGCCTGGCAGTTTTCCGGTGGTGGTAATAGTTACTATCTGCCCATGCCGGCTTGGCAGTCATCGTATCTGAGCAGCAGCGTGGCGGCGCTCAATGGCGGCATGCGCGCAGTGCCGGATGTTGCCGCAGTAGCTGACTACCAGCACAGTGCTGTGGGAATCTATTACAAGCAACGCTGGGTAATGAGCGGCGGCACCAGCGCCAGCACGCCGATCTGGGCCGGCATCAGTGCGCTTTTCGGACAATACCTCGGGAATAAAGGAAGTTCCCTGGCGACCTTGATCAAGGCCACGCCGGGTGGCTTCAACGGTTTGCTGTATCAGGCAAAAGTGACGCAAGGGACCAGTCCCGGATTCATCGATATCGTGTTGGGAAGTAATAATCTCGGTTCAACGCCGTGCACCATATGCAGCGCTGTGGCGGGCTATGATAATGTTACCGGCCTGGGCGTGCCGAACAGCAGCAAGCTCTTTGCCAATTTTTAACACTGCCTTCGGCTTCAATTTCTTTCGCGCTGTGTAAGCGTGTCTACAGGCAATTTCCGCACTTCGCAGAGTCACTGGCAACACCAGTCGCTCTGCGATTTTCTTTATGGTTTTTGTTACGCCATCTATCCGGACCAAATGAAATCCCGCCTCACTTCGCATTTCTACTTTCGCTATTTCCATTCAAATATAGCGATGACCATTTCACAAATTTAAACAACATTTGTATCCCGCTTGCTTGACAGCATTGCCCGCTTTGCGTTTTACTTAGGGCAATTTTCTGCACCGCAACAAATTGCATTGTGTTTTTGTAGCGCCTGCACCTGCTTTTGCTGATTCAGGTTTCGGTGCGAAGGCAAACCGGCAATTGTTACAGCCTGATGTCACGCTTATTTCGTCTTGCTACGTAGCTGCTGCGCCGTGCATTTGCGGGTGTCGTCTTACGCGGCTTTTCGGTAGCGCTAACACCGGTGGCGCCTTGCAATGTCTATCAACTCAAGTTCTATGAAGGATCGGATTTTCCATGCGACTTAACAAAATACTCGCCCTCACATCTCTGTTGCTGGCGGCCGCCATCTGCCGGGCCGAGACCGGCGTTACCGCCACCACCATCACGCTGGGTCAGTCGGCTGCGTTTTCCGGTCCGGCCCAAGAACTGGGTAAGGGCATGCACGACGGCGCGCAAGCTTATTTCGATCAGGTCAATGCGAGCGGCGGTGTGTTCGGCCGCAAAATCATTCTGAAGACATTGGATGACGGCTACGAGCCGGACCGCGCCGCCGCGAACACCAAACAGTTCATCGAACAGGACGAGGTGCTGGCCTTGTTCGGCTATGTCGGCACGCCGACATCTAACGCATCGATTCCGGCCGTGAGCAAAGCCAAGGTGCCGTTCTTTGCGCCGTTTACCGGCGCGCAATCGCTACGTGAACCGTTCAACCGCAATATCTTCAATGTCCGCGCCAGCTACTTTGCCGAGACCGAAAAAATCGTGCAGCAGATTACGACGTTGTCGCTGAAACGGATTGCGGTTTTCTATCAAAATGACGCTTACGGCAAGGCCGGGCTTGAGGGTGTGACGCGGGCCTTGAAGAAGCGCGGGATCGAAGTGACCGGACTTGGCACGGTGGAACGCAATAGCGTTGACGTCAGCGATGCCGTCGCCAAGATCCGGCTCAGCAAGCCGCAAACGGTGATCATGGTGTCTGCCTACAACTCCAGCGCCGCCTTCATCAAAGCCATGATCGCCGCCGGCAGCCCGCCGTCGTTCTGGAATATTTCATTCGTCGGCAGCCAGCAACTGGTGACTGCGCTGGGCAAGGATGCCAGCGGGGTCCAGATCTCCCAGGTGATGCCGGCGCCATGGGATGAGACGCACGCCATCGTCAAGGAGTATCGCAAATACTATCTGCAAGACGACAAGAAGCAATGGGATTACGTCAGCATGGAGGGCTTCATCGCCGCCAAGGTGTTTGTCGAAGGCCTGCGGCGCGCCGGCAGCAATCTGTCGCGCGACAGCTTGATCCGGGCACTGGAAACCGTCAGCCATTACGATGCCGGCGGTTATTTCATCACCTTCAGTCCAAGCAACCACAATGGTTCGGAGTTCGTCGACCTGACTATGGTGGCAAAATCGGGCAGGTTCCTGCACTGACCTCTATTCAGGCGTCGGCATGACCACGTGTTTTATTTCCTGAAAAGCGTGCAAGCCCCAAGGTCCGAGTTCGCGGCCGATGCTGCTTTTCTTCATGCCGCCCCATGAGGTTTGCGGGAAAAT
>NZ_JBDTCG010000093.1:0-13083 GCF_039923675.1 Collimonas sp. | reverse complement strand
GCCATCATGGCCGACCTGCAAGGGCCGAAGATCCGCGTCGGCAAGTTCGAGCAAGGCAAGATCGAGTTGAAGAATGGCGAAAAATTCATTCTCGACGCCGATTGCGGCATGGGTAGCCAGGAACGTGTCGGTCTTGACTACAAGGCCTTGCCGCGCGACCTGAAGCCGGCTGACGTATTGTTGCTCAACGATGGTTTGATCGTGTTGATTGTCGAAAAAATTCTTGGCAATGAAATCCATACCATCGTCAAGATCGGCGGCGAACTGTCCAACAACAAAGGCATCAATCGTCAAGGCGGTGGCTTGACCGCGCCGGCGCTGACCTCCAAGGACATGGACGACATCAAGACCGCCATGAGTTTCCGGGCCGACTACGTTGCAGTGTCGTTCCCGAAGAACGCCACTGATATGGAAATGGCGCGGCAATTGTGCAATGTGGCCGGCGAAGCCTACGATCACAAGCCAATGATGATCGCCAAGATCGAACGTGCTGAAGCGATCCCGGTATTGCAGGAAATTCTCGATGCCTCCGACGGCATCATGGTGGCGCGCGGCGACCTGGCGGTAGAAGTCGGCAATGCGGCTGTGCCGGCGCTGCAAAAGCGCATGATCCGCATGGCGCGCGTTTCAAACAAATTGGCGATCACCGCGACCCAGATGATGGAATCGATGATCGTCAACGCCGTGCCGACCCGCGCTGAAGTATCGGACGTCGCCAATGCCGTGTTGGATGGCACCGATGCCGTGATGACTTCCGCTGAAACCGCTTCCGGCAAATACCCGGTAGAGACGGTGGAAGCGATGGCAGCGATCTGCCTGGAAGCCGAAAAATCGGAAGACTGTAAGCTGGACGCCGATTTCCTCAATGTCCGTTTCACCCGCGTCGACCAGTCGATTGCCTACGGCGCCTTGTTTACCGCCCACCATCTGCGGGTCAAGGCGATTGCAGCGTTGACCGAGTCTGGATCTACCGCGCTCTGGATGAGCCGCCACAACATCGATATCCCTATTTTCGCCATCACCCCGAGCGTCGCCACCCAGCGTAAAGTCGCCTTGTACCGCAATGTGCAGACTTTCGAGCTGGCCAAGTCGATCGACCGCGAAGCGGTGCTGAAGGCCGCCCAGAACCTGCTGCTGGCCAAGGGCGTGGTGCAGCTGGGCGATCTGGTGGTGGTGACCTGGGGTGAGCCGATGGGCCAGATCGGTGGCACCAATGCGCTGAAGATCATGAAAATTGGTGAGTATTAGGCTAAGGGCTTCAAATAAGACGCCGTCATCCCCGCGAACGCGGGGATCCAGGTTACTGAGTAAAATGGATTCCCGCGTGCGCGGGAATGACTCGGTCGGAAATGACTCGGTCGGAAATGACTCGGTCGGAAATGGCGCGGCGGGATTTATTCGAGGCAATGACATTCGTTGGAGCAGATTCGGCGCGGCTGGCATAGCCGCCGCGCTTGAACGCTGTTCCGCTACAGATTTTTATTATCGGAGTACAACATGCCTCTCGTATCCATGCGTCAATTGCTGGACCATGCTGCTGAAAACAGCTACGGCCTGCCTGCATTCAACGTCAACAATCTGGAACAAGTCACTGCCATCATGCAGGCTGCCGATGAAGTCGGCGCGCCGGTCATCATGCAGGCTTCTGCCGGCGCCCGCAAATATGCCGGCGAAGCATTCTTGCGCCACCTGATTGAAGCTGCGGTAGAAGCGTTCCCGCACATTCCTGTCGTCATGCATCAGGATCACGGCCAGTCGCCGGCGGTGTGTATGGCGGCGATCAAATCCGGTTTCACTTCGGTGATGATGGACGGCTCGCTGATGGAAGACGGCAAGTCGGTCGCCAGCTATGAATATAACGTCGAAGTGTCGCGCAAGGTAGTCGAGTTCTCGCACGCCATCGGCGTCACCGTCGAAGCAGAGCTGGGCGTGCTCGGTTCGCTGGAAACCATGATGGGCGACAAGGAAGACGGCCACGGCGCAGACGGCAAGATGACCCGCGAGCAATTGCTGACCGACGTTTCGCAAGCTGCCGATTTCGTCAAGCTGACCCAGTGCGACGCGCTGGCGATTGCGATCGGTACTTCGCATGGCGCCTACAAGTTTTCGCGCAAGCCAACCGGCGACATCCTGGCGATCGAGCGTATCAAGGAAATCCATACCCGCATTCCGAACACCCATCTGGTGATGCACGGTTCGTCGTCGGTGCCGCAGGAATTGCTGGCCGAGATCCGTGAATTTGGCGGCGACATGAAGGAAACCTATGGTGTGCCGGTCGAAGAGATCCAGGAAGGCATCCGTCACGGCGTGCGCAAGATCAATATCGATACCGATATTCGTTTGGCAATGACCGGCGCGATTCGCCGCTATCTGATTGAAAATCCAAGCAAGTTCGATCCACGCGATTACCTCAAGCCGGCGCGCGAAGCCGCCAAGGCTGTGGTGAAGGCGCGTTTCCTGGCGTTCGGCTGCGAAGGCCAGGCTGCCAAGATCAAGCCGATGTCGCTGGAAAAAATCGCTGACAAGTACAAGAAGGGCGAGCTGGCGCAGATCGTCCAGTAAACATCATGTTGTACTAGCGTCAAGCATGCTTGGCGCAATAACTTGCCAGGCGCAGAATGGTGCTTACCTCATTCTCGGCCTGGTTTTCTGACTTTTGGAATAAGCCCATGACTAGCCTCTATCAATCCACTATCACTTCTCTGCCATTGCTGGGCCGCGGTAAAGTGCGCGAAAACTACGCCGTCGGCGAGGACAAGATCCTGATCGTCACTTCCGACCGCTTGTCGGCTTTCGACGTCATCATGAACCAGCCGATCCCGGGTAAAGGCAAGGTCTTGAACCGCATGTCGGACTTTTGGTTCGACAAGCTGGCGGCGATTGTCCCCAACCATCTGACCGGGATTGCGCCGGAATCGGTGGTGGCGGGCGACGAAGTGGAGCAAGTACGTGGCCGCGCGGTAGTGGCGAAACGCTTGCAGCCGATCATGGTGGAAGCGGTGGTGCGCGGTTATATCATTGGTTCAGGCTGGAAGGATTACCAGGCGACCGGCGCGATTTGCGGCATCACGTTGCCGGCCGGTTTGCAGCAGGCCGCCAAGCTGGCCGAGCCGATTTTCACACCAGCCGCCAAGGCTGAGATGGGCGAGCATGATGAGAACATCAGCTTCGCCGACATGGAAACACGCATCGGCAAGGAACTGGCTGAGAAAATCCGCAGCGTCAGTATCGAACTCTACAAGACTGCTGCCGACTATGCGGCGACGCGCGGCATCATCATTGCCGATACAAAATTTGAATTCGGTCTCGACCAGGACGGCGTCTTGCATCTGATGGATGAAGTGCTGACCGCCGATTCGTCGCGCTTCTGGCCGGCTTCCAGCTATCAGGTCGGCATCTCGCCACCATCCTTTGACAAGCAATTTGTACGTGATTACCTGGAAACCGTCACCAGCTGGAACAAGACAGCGCCGGCGCCGACCTTGCCGGATGATGTGATTGAAAAAACCGGCGCCAAATATCGCGAAGCGCTGTTCAGCCTGACCGGCGAAACGCTGAAGGATTGATCATGACCAAGGATATGGTTGCCAAGCCTGGTGTTAAGCCGATCGTTGGCATCGTCATGGGCTCTTCCTCGGATTGGGATGTAATGCAGCATGCTGTGGCCATCCTGACAGAGTTTGGCGTCGCCCATGAAGCGCAGGTCATTTCGGCGCACCGCATGCCGGACCAGATGTTTGCCTACGCTGAAACCGCGCGCGAGCGTGGCCTGCGCGCCATCATCGCCGGTGCCGGCGGTGCGGCCCACTTGCCGGGCATGATCGCCGCCAAGACCATCGTGCCGGTGCTCGGCGTGCCTGTACCGTCCAAATATTTGCGCGGCGAGGATTCCTTGTTGTCCATCGTGCAAATGCCGAAGGGGATTCCGGTCGCCACCTACGCTATCGGTGAAGCCGGCGCCGCCAATGCCGCGCTGTCGGCCATTGCCATGCTGGCAACCACCGACCAGGCCTTGGCCGACAAGCTGCTGGCGTTCCGCGCCAAGCAAACACAAATCGCCCTTGATATGAAATTGCCACCGGTATGAGCAGTATGGAACACAAGTCGCATGATGCCATCGATCCAATCGTTCCTTCCACCACGCCGGCAACCTGGCTCGGCGTAATGGGCGGCGGCCAGCTGGGCCGCATGTTCACGCATGAAGCGCAAGCCATGGGCTACAAGGTGGCGGTGCTGGAACCGGAACAGGATTGCCCGACCGGACACGTCGCCGATCGCCATTTCCTGGCGGATTACAGCGATGAAGTCGCGTTGACCGAGATGGCCCGCCTGTGCGCGGCAGTCACTACCGAATTTGAGAACGTCGCCGCCGCGAGTCTGGCGACGCTGGCGCAGAACAGTTTTGTCGCGCCGGCGGCGGCCAGTGTTTCTGTCGCTCAGGATCGCATGGTGGAGAAGCGCTTCTTTACTGTCTGCGCCAAGGAATCAACGGTGCTGCCTGCGCCGCATCAGTTGATCTCTTCCACAGCGGATATCGATAGCATTCCGGCAGACCTGTTGCCCGGCATATTGAAAACAGTCCGGCTCGGCTATGACGGCAAGGGCCAGGCGCGGGTACGCAATTTGGACGAGGTACGCGCGGCATTTGCCGGCATGAATGGCGTCGATTGCGTACTGGAAAAAATGCTGCCGCTGGCCTATGAGGTCTCGGTGCTGGTGGCGCGCGGCGCCGACGGCAAGGCTGTGGTCTATCCGATCGCTGAAAACGTCCATCGCGATGGCATTCTGTTTACCACCACGGTTCCCGGGCCGAACGTATGCGACGACACCGCCAAGCGCGTGCAGCATGCGGCGCTGGTCATCATCGAACAACTGGCTTACGTCGGCGTGTTGTGCATTGAATTTTTTGTGTTGGAGGATGGTTCGTTGGTGGTCAACGAGATGGCCCCGCGGCCGCACAACAGTGGTCATTACACCATGGACGCTTGCGTCACCAGCCAGTTTGCGCAGCAGGTACGCGCCATGGCGCGCATGCCATTGGGCGATGTGCGGCAGCATTCACCGGCCGTGATGCTGAACATCCTCGGCGATATCTGGTTTGACGGTGCTAGCGAGCAGGCGCGTGAACCGGCCTGGGACAAGATCCTGGCCTTGCCGGCGGCGCATCTGCATTTGTACGGCAAGGCACAAGCCCGCCGCGCGCGCAAAATGGGCCATGTCACTTTTATCGCCCCGACCCTGGCTGAAGCACAGCAGCAATTGGCTGTTGCATGCGCCATTCTCGGCATCCCAGCCTGAGCCGCGGGCGCGATGAGTAATCCGACTATCGATCTGCAGGCTATCCGCCTGGCTGCCCGCAAGCTGGAAGCGGGCGAGCTGGTCGCGTTTCCTACTGAAACCGTCTACGGGCTGGGAGCCGACGCCGAGAATGCGGCGGCGGTTGCCAGCATCTATGCCGCCAAGGGACGTCCATCCAATCATCCGGTGATTGTGCATGTCGCGCCCGAAGCCGATATTGGCTATTGGGCCGAATCTGTTCCGCCGCAGGCGCATGCGTTGATCGCGGCTTTTTGGCCGGGACCGCTGACGCTGATATTACCGCGCGCGGCGCATATACCCGCTCAAGTCTCGGGTGGCCAGGATTCAGTCGGTCTGCGTTGTCCTTCGCATCCGGTGGCCCAGGCTTTGCTGCGTGAATTCAAAAGCGGCAAGGGCGGGATTGCCGGCCCGTCGGCGAACAAGTTCGGCCATGTCAGCCCCACTACGGCGCAGCATGTGCGCGATGAATTCGATATTGATGGCGACAGTCCGATCGCTTGCATCCTGGATGGCGGCCAAAGTGAAGTCGGGATCGAGTCGACCATCATCGATTTGTCGCGCATCGCGACACACGGGCCCGTATTGCTGCGGCCCGGGCATATCAGCGCCGCACAGATTTCTGCAGTGCTGGGCGTTACGGTGCAAGCCGCCGACGCCGCTGCGCCGCGCGCTTCCGGCACGCTGGAATCGCACTATGCGCCGCGCACGCCGGTGCTGCTGGTGCCGCCGCCACAACTTGAAGCGACCCTCAAACAACTGCATCTGGCCGGGCAAAGCCTGGCGCTGATCGCCTATTCAACGGCGACGCCAGCCGATTGTCCCCCACTGGTGGCGCAATTCGCCATGACTGCTTCTCCCCAGCCTTACGCCCACGATCTTTATGTTGCGCTGCGCAACATGGATCATGCCGCCGCCGATCTGATCGTGGTCGAAGCGCCGCCGTCGGATCCTTCCTGGCAAGGGATCAATGACCGCCTGCGCCGCGCCGCACACGATTCGTCTGCCGTCCTGGCAGGCTTTAGAAAATAATTTGAGGTAAAAAAGCTACAACTATAGTCAAATGATTCTAAAGCTGGCATAGTGTAAAAAAAAGAATAGCACGCGCGTTCTTTTCGGGAAAGGAGTATGGAATGGATGATTCGGAAGTTATGAAATCCATCTGACTCTGAGTGTTGAAAATCGAAGAACAGAGCGCTGTCTGGTCCGGCTTACCCCGGCTGGGCCAAACTGCAAAGTGCCGAAAATGGATTTGTACTGCATCTGATGCGGGGAAAATCCGGCCACTAAAAATGAAGTGAAACTTGGAGAAGACATATGAAAAAACAATTTAGCGTACTGAAAAAACTGGCTGCCGTGTCCGTGCTGGCGGCTTTCGCAGCTCCTGCCATGGCGCAGCAAGCCGGCGACAACGTAGTCAATTTCGGCTGGGCTCACATCGGGCTGAATCAATCCAGCGAACCGTTGACGCTGGGCGGGAATTTCAAGGTTCCGGGTAGTGGAGCGCATGTGTCGAATGCGGACACTGCTATTTTGCAGTTCACCCACTTCTTTACCGACAATATCGCCGTGACAACGGATTTGGGCATTCCGCCAAAATTCAAGCTGAGCGGTGAAGGCACTCTCAATGGCTTAGGTCAACTCGGGACTGCCACGCAATGGAGCCCTGCTGTGCTGGCCAAGTATTATTTTGGCGACGCTAACAGCCAGTTCCGTCCTTACGTCGGCGCCGGTGCCGCCTATGTCTGGTATTCGAATATCAAGCTGACCAGCAGTTTGACCAACCTTCTCGGCGGCGGCGATCCTAATGCTTCCACCAGCGCCGATTTGAGCAGTTCATTTGTTCCAGTCGCGAACGTTGGTGCCGCTTATAATTTCGACAAAAACTGGTCTGTCAACTTCTCTCTGTCTTATGTTCCGCTGGACACCAAGGCTGACTTGACTACTCGCCATAGCGACGGATCGGTAACCCACGCCACTACCAAGATTACTCTGAATCCGCTGGTATCGGTTCTGACGGTCGGCTACAAGTTCTAAATCGCCGGACAAGACTCACCTTGAAGGGCCCCGCGCAGTCGGGGCTTTTTTTCGTCTGTAGCATAGCTTGCGACATGGCCTATTTCTACGTCGACAAGCGATGGCAGATTGCGTTAAAGTGAAACTGTTAATAGGCAGTAAGACGGCAACCGGGGAGCAGCGGCCATGACTAAGGAAGTAGTGGTAGTGGGGGGCGGGTGCTTCTGGTGCCTGGAGGCGGTTTATCAAGAGATAAAGGGTGTGGAGAATGTCGAGTCCGGGTATACCGGCGGCCAGGTGCCGAATCCCAGCTACGAGCAAGTCTGCGAGGGCACGACCGGCCATGCCGAAGTGGTGGCAGTGACGTTCGATACGGAACAGATCAGTTATCGCGAACTGCTGGAAATCTTTTTCACGATTCACGATCCGACTACCTTGAACCGCCAGGGCAATGACGTCGGTACGCAATATCGTTCTGCGATTTATTACCAGTCGCCGCAACAGAAGAAGGTGGCGGAACAGGTCATCGCGGAAATGGCGAATGTGTGGAATGCGCCCATCGTCACCGAGTTGAGTGCGGCGGTAATCTATTACAAGGCAGAGGACTATCACCAGAATTACTTCCGCCAGCATCCGTTGCAAGGTTACTGTGCGTTCGTGGTAGCGCCGAAAGTGGCAAAGCTGCGCAAGATGTTCATCGACAAAGTAACTAGCTCAACATGATCCACCGCGCCTGAAGGCGCAGTGGATAGAGCTTGTATAACTTAAGGGAACCTCGAATAACCCCACCGCGTCATTCCCGCGAACGCGGGAATCCAAGTTGCGCTCTAAGATGGATCCCCGCGTTCGCGAGAATGACGGCGTTTTTCGAGGTCACTTTAGGTGCCATGGTAAATATAATCCCGTGACCAGGGCAAGGTGCCGGCGCTGCGGCCGGCCTTGCGGCAGATTACCTGATACAGCGACATCCAGTCACGCTCGAAGCCGTAGGAACTCCCCGCCAGATAAATACGCCAGATGCGGAAGCGGCGGTCATCGGTCGCTTGCCGGACTTCATCCGCGCGTGCTTCCAGATTGTCAGCCCAGATGCCGCAAGTCTTGGCATAGTGGCGTCGCAGGTTTTCCACGTCGAAGACTTCCAGGCCGCCTTGCTGCATGGTTTTCAGCACCAGGCTGATATGCGGCAGCTCGCCATGCGGGAATACATATTTTTCGATGAATTCGCCGCCGCCGTAGGGCGACTCGCCGTTATCGATGTCGGTGGAGGTGATGCCATGATTCATGGCGATGCCGTCATCCGCCAGCAAGTCGCGGATGCGTGCGAAATACATCGGAAGGTGGATCAGGCCGACATGCTCGAACATGCCGACGCTGGTGATGCGGTCGAAGCTGCCGGTGATCTCGCGATAATCCTGCAAGCGGATTTCTATCTGGTCTTCGAGGCCTGCCTGGGCGACTCTTTCCTTGGCCAGCGCATACTGGTTCTCCGAGAGTGTGATGCCGACGCATTTCGCGCCGAATTTCTGTGCGGCGCGTAATACCAAGGCGCCCCAGCCGCAGCCGATATCGAGCAAGGTCTGGCCCGGCTGGATCTGGATTTTGGTCAGTATGTGATCGATTTTTTTCAGCTGTGCGGTGTCCAGGTCTTCATCGCCATGTTCAAAATAGGCGCAGGAATACACCATGTTCTGGTCCAGCCACAGCTTGTAGAAATCATTGGAGACATCGTAGTGATAGCGGATCGCCTCGGCATCCCTCTCTTTATTATGGCGAAAAGTGCGGGTGATGCGAGCAAACTTGCCATCCGCCTTGAGCGAATTGGCGGCCAAGGCATTGCCAACGGCGATGATCTCCTTGATTTTTCCTTCGACTTCGATTTTTCCTTCGACATACGCTTCGCCGAGATTGGCGAGCGATGGCGTCAGCAGGTAGCTCAGCGCCGAAACGTGCGGCACGCGCACGGTGACCTCCGGCGCCGCATAGGTGCCAAAGTCGAAACGCTGACCATTCCACAATTCGAGCCGTAACGGGATTGCAGCTCGGTGACGAATATCATTGACCCAGTTTTCAAGCTTCTTTTCCCAGAACACGATTTCTCCTCCGGTAAATAAATACTTGTACCAAGCGGTCAGCGTCGACCGATAGCAGTGACTAAGAGAGGCTGTTGCAAACACAGGTGGCTAGGCGCGCCGACGAAGACAGTACGCTAGTACGGCTAGGAGGCGTAACGACGCCACCTGTGTTTACAACGGACTCTAAGGCTGCAAGCGTTGTCGCAGCCATTTATCATCTGCATCCAAGGTATACAAAATCCGGTCATGCAAGCGTGACCGGCGTCCTTGCCAAAATTCTACCGTATCCGGCAAAAGTCTGTAGCCGCCCCAGTGATTTGGCCGCGGCGGATTGTCGCCGAACTTCTGTTCGGCTTTTGTGTACTCCGCTTCAAGCAGTTCGCGGCTGGCGATGGTCTCGCTTTGCGCCGAGGCGATAGCGCCGAGGCGGCTGCGCAAGGGGCGGCTGTGGAAGTAGGCGTCGCTCTCGCTGTCGCTCACCCGTTCGACCCGGCCTTCGATGCGGACCTGGCGTTCCAGCGCGACCCAATGGAACAGCAAAGCGCCGTAAGGATGTTCCAGCAGATCGTGGCCTTTGCGGCTTTCGAAATTGGTAAACCATGTGAAGCCTTGTGCATCGAACTGCTTGATCAGCACGATGCGCGAGGATGGCCGGCCATTGCTGCCGACGGTGGCCAGGCTCATTGAATTTGCTTCCGGTACTTCCGCATGGATGGCTTCATCAAACCATTTGCTGAATTGCGTAATCGGATCGGCGGCGGTGTCGGCTTCCGACAGGCTGGCCTGGCTGTAATCGATGCGCAGGTCGGCGATCGATTTTTCTGTCTTTTGGTTCATGCTGAAATACCTCTACGTTGTTGCATTGCTGCTCCTAGTTGTACCATCTGCTGCTCGCTGAAAATCCGTTTCGCCATCGGTGCGATCCAGGTTTCCTCTTTTTCCATATGTGCCGAATAGACGGCTGAAAATTGCTGGACGTCTTGTGCTGACAGCTGGCTCGCCGGCGCGCTTGTTTCGCCGTCGGCGATAGGCGTCAGTTGTTGATTGAGTGCGTGCCACAGGCTGTCCATCTGCTGATGCTCGGCCATAATTTCCGGCATCAGCTTTTGCAGAACGGCCGCGTCTTCCCCTGTCGCGGTGACGCTCAGCATCGGTAGCAGGTCGACCTCTTCATCTGCATGGTGATGCGGAGCAGCCTGGTTGAAATAGCGCATGACGCTATCGGCCGCTTGCTGTGCCTGGGCATCGTTGCCGTGTTGCGGAAGGTGATCGAGAAGATTTTGCAGCGTGTCCAGCTGCTTGCGTATCTTGTCGTGGCAATGCTTCAGCACAGCAATCGGCTGGCTGAAATCTGGCGCGGTGGCTATCAGTGCGTTCGGCATGGTGTGTATCTCGTGGATTGAATCGGGACGCTCTCGCGCAGGAAGTGCTTATTTGATAATTTTCGGATTGCTTGATTGTTCGCGGTCAACTCATATTAAAGCACTTCAAAAGTGATCCGTCATGCAGAGCCGGTAAAATAGCGTTAATAGCGATATCCGGGCTGGGCTTGGCGTCATCCCGATTTATCTTGTCGATTGCTTGTCGTGCCATTTTTTGTGTCCAATCATGTCCTCATCCGTAGTAACTGGCGCTCCTGGCGCAGCTGTCCCCACCGCACTCGATCTTGATGAGATTGATTTCGACCGGCGTTTTGGCGGCATCGGCCGTTTGTATGGCGCGCCCGCACTGGCCCGTTTTCTGCAGGCGCGGGTGTGCGTGATCGGGGTTGGCGGCGTGGGCTCCTGGGCGGTTGAAGCGCTGGCCCGCAGCGCCGTCGGCAATCTGACCATGATTGACCTGGATAATCTGGCCGAATCGAATATCAATCGCCAGATTCACGCACTGACCGATACGCTCGGGCAGGCCAAGGTGAGCGCGCTGACCGCGCGTATCGCACAGATCAATCCCTATTGCCATGTCACCGAAGTGGAAGATTTCATCAGCGTCGACAATTTGCCGGAAATGATCGGCGAAGGGCGCTATGACTATGTAATAGATGCTATCGATAATGTGCGCGCCAAGGCGGCGTTGATCGCCTATTGCCGTGACAAGGGAATCCGCCTGATCACCATCGGCAGCGCCGGCGGCCAGGTTGATCCGACTTGCATTGAAGTGCGTGATCTGGCGAAAACCGAACAAGAGCCGCTGCTGGCCAAGGTGCGCAAGCGCTTACGCTCTGAATATCGCTTTCCGCGTGGCGATAAAGTCCGCTTTGGTATCGACGCAGTATTTTCCACCGAACCTTTAAGCGCACCTATCAGCGAACAAGTGTGCGCCATCGATGGCGACCCCGCTCCAGGCGTTACTGGCTTGAACTGTGCCGGCTATGGTTCCGCGGTAGTGGTGACGGCAACTTTCGGCTTGGTTGCCGCTGCCCACGTCTTGCGCAAGCTGGCGGCGGATGCTGCGCTTGTCGTTTGACTTGCTTGACTTGCCAATGGTGTCTAAATAGAATCCTGTGGACTATGTTGACAGAGGCCCCGATTTTGGACAGTTGTACCAGTACCCGTGGATGGGCGCGCAGCCCGACGCAATTCACCTGCTAGCCGGTAGTCCATCGCTACATCCTGTGAATTGCAGCGCTGTAGTATCTATATCTACGGCGATCCCGTATCGCCGCCATATTTATTCCCATCCGTTTGTTTGATTTGCCTGGTGTCTGCTCTTCAGTTCATGACGCAGCGCTGAACGCCCATGGAATATCGCCATGTCGCCCTATACGGCGCATGCAGAAAGGTAGCGAAAATGGATTGGAAAATATTTACCCTGCGCGTATTACTCGCCCTGACCTTGGGCTCCCTGATTGGCGCCGAACGCCAAATGCGGCAGCGCATGGCCGGTTTGCGCACCAATGCGCTGGTTTCTATCGGCGCTTCGCTGTTCGTGATGGTGTCCGCATTCGAGTCTGATCCGCAGGGAGCAACCCGGATTGCTTCCTATGTCGTATCCGGTATCGGCTTCCTTGGCGCCGGCGTCATCATGCGCGAAGGGATTAACGTACGAGGCTTGAATACGGCGGCGACATTGTGGTGCTCGGCTGCGGTCGGCGTGCTGTGCGGACTTGGGCACGCGCTGGAAGCCGGCATCGGCGCCGCCGCCATTCTGGGGGCGAATGTGCTGTTGCGTGGGGTTTCTCACATGATCAACAGCCGGGATCTGCATAGCGCGACCGAAATCGAGCAGGTTTATCGTCTCTCAGTTGTCTGCCGGCCGGAAGATGAAGTGCAGGTACGTACATTGATGCTGCACATGCTGAACGGCATGCCGCATCTGGTGGTGCAGTCTCTGCATAGCGAGGACCTGGCTTCCGGTACGCAACTGGAAGTACGGGCGGATCTGATTACATCTCCTAGCAATCATTTGCAGCTGGAGCAGATCGTCAGCCGGATCAGCCTGGAGAAGGGCGTTAGCGCTGCCCGTTGGGCGGTATTGAATTCGGTGGATGTATAGAGGCTAGCGCTGCTTCTATTAGAGAGGCGGTACCTGGTAATAGAGCTAAATCAAATAAACGAAAATATTTTAAAGAAAATGCATAAAAGTACTTGCGGGGAATAAGGGGGATTGCTATAGTTCGCCTCCCGTTGAGAAAGACGCGAAACAAACGAAGGAGCCGGGTAGTAAATCTGGGTGTTTTGGT
>NZ_JBDTCG010000092.1:0-11078 GCF_039923675.1 Collimonas sp. | reverse complement strand
CCGGCCAATCCAGCCAATGTGTATGTCGACGGCGAGTTTCAGACAGCGCTGCTGCGCGGCGGCTACAGCAGTTTTTGTGTGGCGCCTGGCAAACATACCCTGGGGGCTTATATGAAGGACGAGCCTTACTACAAGGGCAAGACAACCGATCAATTCCAGGCGGAGCTGGCGGGCGGCACGCTGTATTTCCTCAAGGTGCGTGAAGATGGCAGCAGCGGTGCGCCGCTGGCCGTCGCCCGTGCAGAAGCGGAGCGTGAACTGGGGTCCTTGCGGCAACAGGTGCATGTCTTGTCGCGCGCATCCGCCGTCCTCGCTTGCGATGCCAAGCCGGCGCCGGCAGCCGCAGCCGCTGCTGCACCGGCCTATAAAGACTACACCTTGAATGGCGACGTGTTGTTTGCGTTTGGCAAGTCGGATCATCGCGACATGAAGGTCGAGGGGCGTGAAGAGATGGCGCAGCTGGGGCGCACCCTGCAACGGCAGATAGCGACAGTCGAGAGCGTCAAGGTCATCGGCCATGCCGACCAGATCGGTTCCGCCGCTGCCGCGCTGAAGCTGGGGGCCGCCCGTGCCGCCACGGTGCGCCGTATGCTGGTCGAGAACGGCGTGCCAGCCAATCTGGTGACTTCCGAAAGCGTCGGCAACCGCGAACCGGTGGTAGACGACTGCAAGGGTTCCATGCAAGCGCGTATCGCCTGCAACCAGCCTAACCGCCGCGTAGTGGTACGTGTAGAAGGACGCCATCCTGGCTAAGGAAACTTGCAGCTGCTGTGCTATAGCATGCACTGCCGCTGATCGCTCTTTTCGAGGTCGATAGCGGCAAACAATGCCCCGGCTGTGCTAGCAGCCGGGGCATTTTGTTAGAAAATCCATGTGGCAAAGAATGCAGTGAAGCGGTTGATGGTGGAGCCGAGCGGTGTCAAGCAAGCCATCGACTTGAGCAGCAATTGGCAAGGAGCCTCGGACAAGATGCGCGTCTTGCACGGCAGCTACTATTAATGTATTCCAGGAAGAAGTATTCATCGGTATTCCGGTCTGGCCGCAGAACTGCTGGAGCAGCAAGGCGTCACCACCAGTCTGGAAAACCATTAGGCGTGGTTGTTGCAGCCGTTGGTTCGCCAGCCATGAAAGCCCCGTTCGCCTGTGCGTACGGGGCTTTATCTTATGCAATTAATTGAGACTAGTCTTGCTTTTCATGCGCGTCGAATAGGATTGGTCCCATGTGCATGTGTTCTCGCTTTCCGCATACTGAAGCCCTATTTTTAGCGCTTTGGCGCGGACAGGGACAGCGCGGCATCAAACCGCGGTATTTCCCGTTTTTTTTGATGAGCGTGCTATGAAACTGGATATTGTTAACGATGTAACGCAGGAGGCTGTGTCTAAGCCTGTGCCGCATACCGAGATTGCTGACACCATGCTGCTGAGCGTGATGTGGATGTGCGAGCAATATGGCGCCGGCCGCAGCGACCAGGCGCTGACCGCCGGCCTGCCCAAGGGCGGCGTGCTGTCGCCCTCGCTGGCGCTGACCGTGATGGCGAATGCCGGTTTGTCTGCGGGGTTGATTGAACGCCGGCTGGAAGCGTTGCCCTCCAACCTGATGCCGATGATCCTTGTGCGCAAGGACCAGGGAGCCAGCCTGCTACTGGGCTCGCGCAAGGATGACGAAGGCAAATGGCATTGCCAGGTGGTCATGCCCGAAGTCGGCAACGAACCGGTGGATATTCCCTTTACCGAAGTCAACGAGTGGTATGCCGGTTATGCCATCCTGGTCAAGCCGCGCGCCAAGGTCGATACCCGCGCCGGTGAAGAAACGCCGCTGGCAGCCGGACACTGGCTGTTTTCCACGCTGTGGCGCTATCGCCGCTATTACTACACTGCCGCACTGGGCGCGTTGCTGATCAACGTGCTGTCGCTGGCCAGTATCTTCTTTACCATGAACGTATATGACCGCGTGGTGCCGAACCAGGCCTATGTGACCTTGTGGTCGCTTGCCATCGGCGTCGGCGTCGCCATGTCGTTCGAAGCGGTTTCTCGTTATGTGCGCGCCTATCTGCTCGATGTCGCCGGCAAGAAGGCTGACCTGATCATGGGCACCATACTGTTTCGCCAGGCCATGTCGATCCGCATGGAACACAAGCCGGCATCTTCAGGCTCGTTCGCCAACCAGCTGCGCGAATTCGAATCAGTGCGCGACTTTGCTACCTCGGCTACCCTGGCGGCCATTTCAGACCTGCCGTTTGTGTTGCTGTTCGTCGGCGTCATTTTCGCCGTCGGCGGCCCGCTGGGCTGGATCCCTCTGTTACTGATTCCGGCCATTGTAGGGATCAGCATCGCCCTGCAATGGCCGCTGGCGCGCGCCATGAAAGAAAACTTGCGCGAAGCTTCGCTCAAGCAAGGTGTGCTGATCGAATCGGTGGAAGGCCTGGAGACCCTGAAAGCAGTCGGCGGCGAGGGTTATATGCAGCGCCGCTGGGAAACCTTCAGCGCCATGTCTTCCTCCACCTCAATGAAGACCAAACAATTGTCGAGCAAGGCCATGGGCGCGGTGACTTACCTGCAGCAACTGCAAACCGTGGTGCTGGTGGTGGTCGGGGTGTATCTGATCGGCGACGGCACGATCACCCAGGGCGCCTTGATCGCCTCTGTGATGCTGGCTGGCCGCGTGACCGGACCGTTAGGGCAAGTGGCTGGACTGGCGGTGCGCTTTCAGCAAGCCAAGGCGGCCATGGGCTCGCTCAACAAACTGATGGAGATGCCGATCGACCGCGATCCGAAGCAGGATTACCTGGCCAAACCGACCTTGTCCGGCCAGATGACCCTGAAAGACGTTGATTTTTCTTATCCGGCGCCGCCGATGAAGCCGAATCCAGCTGTGCTGAAGACGATCAATATGACGGTGCAACCGGGTGAACGGATTGCCATCCTCGGGCGCATCGGCAGCGGCAAGTCAACCTTGCTGCGCGTTATGGCGCGTTTGTACCTGCCGACTGGCGGCCAGATGCTGAGTGATGGCATCGATGTGCTGCAGATTGACCCGGCCGACTGGCGCAAGAGCGCCGGTTATGTCAGCCAGGATGCACGCCTGTTTTTCGGCACCCTGCGCCAGAACATCATGATTGGCCGGCCGGAAGCCTCGGTGGACGATTTTCTGCATGTGCTGCGTCTGACCGGCCTGGACCATGTGGCGGCCAAACATCCGCTGGGCATCAACCTGGAGATCGGTGAAGGCGGCGATGGTTTGTCGGGTGGCCAGAAGCAACTGGTGTCGCTGGCCCGCTGCCTGCTCGCCAAGCCGCAGCTGGTGCTGATGGACGAGCCCACCAGCGCCATGGATACGCAGACCGAGCAGCAGTTCATGCAGCATCTGATGCATGCCACCGCGGGCCAGACCATGGTGCTGGTGACGCACCGGCCGTCCTTGCTGACGCTGGTCAGCCGCATCATCGTGGTCGACGACGGCAAGATCGTCGCCGATGGGGCCAAGGCGGAAATCATGGCCAGGCTGGCAGGCAATTCCAACAGCGCGACGCCGCAGGCAGTCGCTGCATAAAACGATCACGGTTCGGCATGGCCGGCACAGGGTGCCGCCTTGCGGGCTACCCACGAATCACGCAAGTTGCCATATGGCAATTTTCGGTGCAGGATGGAACGCTATCTTGCGCACTATGAGAGCACAGTCATGAAATTATTCAAATGGAAACGCAGCCAGGGCGCACAGCGCGCCGGCGACAGCGCGTTTATGACGGATCTGAAAGAGTCTTTGCTGACGCAGACCACGCCGGGTTCGAAGGCCGTCCTGTACCTGATCGGCACAGTGGCGGTGGCAGGCCTGGTATGGGCCAATTTCGCCACGGTAGAGGAAATCACCCAGGGCGAGGCGAAGATCGTCTCCAAGAGCCGCGAACAGGTGATCCAGAGCCTGGAAGGCGGCATCCTGGAGGAAATGGATGTGCGCGAAGGCGATATCGTCAAGAAAGGGCAGGTCCTGCTCAAGATCGATGAGACGCGCGCCAAGTCCGCCTACAAGGAAGCGTTTTCCAAGTATGTCGGCCTGCAGGCCACCATTGATCGTTTGCGCGCCGAGGCGTATGAGTTGCCGCTGGTGTTCTCTGACGACGTCAAGAAGGTGCCGAGCGAAGTCGACCTGGAGACGCGCACCTACCAGGCGCGCCGCCGCTCGCTGCAGGAAAGCATTACATCGATCAAGGGTAGCTACGATCTGGCGCAAAAGGAAATCAACCTGGCCCAGCCGCTGGCCGACCGCGGCCTGATGTCGCAGGTGGAAATCCTGCGCATGCGGCGCCAGGCCAACGATTTGCAGATGCAGATCGTGCAGCAGCGCAACCGCTTCCAGGCCGACGCCAATTCCGAGTTGACCAAGATCGAACTGGAAACTACCCAGGTGCGCGAGAACCTGGTGGGCCGCGCCGACGTCCTGGCGCGCACCACGGTGCTTGCGCCTGTGTACGGCACGGTGAAGAACGTGCGCTTCAATACGGTCGGCGGCGTCATCCAGCCGGGCGAGAAAATCATGGAAATCGTGCCGCTGGAAGACCAGCTCCTGGTGGAGGGCAAGATCAAACCGTCCGACGTCGCCTTCCTGCGTCCCGGACTGCCGGCGACGGTGAAGATTTCCGCCTACGACTTCGGCGTCTACGGTGGCCTCAAAGGCAAGGTAGAGCTGGTCAGCGCCGACACCTTGAAGGATGACGAGAAGGCTGCCGCAGGCCGCGATCCGAACTATTACCGGGTCACGGTGCTGACCGACAGCAATGCGCTGGAAGCCGGCGGCAAGCGCCTGCCCATCATTCCGGGCATGACGGCGACAGTGGAAATCCGCACCGGCAAGAAAACCATCCTGCAATACCTGCTCAAGCCGGTATTCAAGGCACGCGAAGCGTTCCGGGAACGATAATGGATAAGCCAATCATTTCACCGTTGCGGCAACGTCCGCCATGCGCGAGGCTGCACAACGATTACCAGCCGGCCAGGTTGCCGTTGGTGAGCGCCATCTGCTCGATGCTTTTCCTGTGTGCGGTATCAAGCGTCACGCCTGCGCATGCACAGGCAAACCAGCGCGGTCCGCTCATGGATGCCATGCTGCGCGGCGATATGACGCCGGCGGACGAACTGCTGAATCAGGCAAGGAATGCACAGGCGCAAGCCGATGCTCAGGCCCAAGCTCAAGCTCAAGCTCAAGCCCAAGCTCAAGCTCAAGCTCAAGCTCAAGCTCAGGCTCAGGCTCAAGCCAAGATGCAAGCGGAAGCAAAAGCCAAGGCAGACGTGGAAAGGCAACAAGCGCAAGCCTTGGCTCAGGCCAAAATACAGGCAGAAGCAAAAGCCAAGGTGGAAGCGGAGACACAGCAAGCCCAAGCTTTAGCGTTGGCGAAAGCACAGACGGAAGCAAGAGCCAAGGCGGAAGCAGACGCGCAACAAGTCCAGGCTGTGGCCATGGCGAAAACACAAGCCGAGGCCAAAGCCAAAGCCGATGTGGAAAGGCAACAAGCGCAAGCCTTGGCTCAGGCCAAAATACAGGCAGAAGCAAAAGCCAAGGTAGAAGCAGAGGCACAGCGAGCCCAGGCGTTAGCGTTGGCGAAAGTGCAGGCAGAAGCAAAAGCCAAGGCGGAAGCAGACGCGCAGCAAGTCCAGGCTCTGGCCATGGCGAAAACACAAGCCGAGGCCAAGGCCAAAGCCAAAGCCGATGCGGAAGCACAGCAAGCCCAGGTTTTGGCTCTGGCGAAAGCACAGGCGGACGTGAAAGCCAAGGCCGATACGGAAGCGCAGCAGGCGCAAGCTTTGGCTATGCGGAAAATACAAGCGGAGGCAAAAACCAAGGCAGATGCAGAAGCGCAGCAAGCTCAAATTTCAGCCATGGCTGGAACCAAGGCGATGCCGGCACAGTCGGTGGCGCCAACCGCTGCCAGCGCCATGAGCGCAGCGCAAGCGACTGCCACAGCCGCCGACGCCCAGCCAAAAACCGGACCGGTGCTGGATCTGCGCCTGAAAAAGAACGCCGATACCACAACCGCATCCAGCTACGACGCCAGCTCTTTGAGCAGCGGACAAGCCGCGGCAGTCGGGACTGGCGCAGAGCTGTTTAGCCGCTGGCTTAACGACGGTTCGGACATGGGTAATTTCGGCAGTCCGATTTCCGAAGCCGATCTCAAGCTAATCCTGTATCGCGCAGTACGTGCGGCAGCGGAACGCAGCCCGCAAGTCAGGCAAAAGCACGCGGACTGGGATGCGGCACGCGCCGACGTTGACGAATCGAAGGGCCAGCGCTGGCCTCAACTGGATGTCGGAACCCAGAGCTCGGCCGCCCATTTCGGCGGTAATTCTGAAGGCACTCCCAACAGTACGGCAGTGGTTGTCGGCGTGACCACCAACGTATTCGACTGGGGCCGGCTCGGCAAGGTGATCGGCAGCCGCGAGCAGCTGGCCATTGCTACGCAACAAGCGTATGAAGCGGAGCTGACCAAGAATGCCTACGATGTCAGCGCCAACGTGGTTGAACTGGTGAAGAACCGCCTGATCACCGAAATCAGCCAGCGCTATGTAGACCGCATGGGCGGCCTGGTTAGCATGCTACGCCAGATTGTCGACGTTGACCGCGGCCGCGCCAGCGAGCTGACGCAATCGAAAGCCAAGCTGCTGCAGGCGGAATCGACACGTGACGCCACTGCGGCCAAAGTCCGCGACTATACGTTGAACTTGCGCAAGCTGGTAGGCGATGAGCCGATTGCAGAGTCGCTCGACCGCGACTGGCAGTTGCAGGTACCGAACCTGGATCTGGTGCTGGCAGAAGTGCCGATGCATCCGAGCCTGCAGCAGGCCGAGGCCGAAACCCAGGCCGCCAAGCTGAATGTCGACGCCATCCGCGCCGGTTCCAAGCCGCAACTGAACTGGGTCATTAACAAGACCACCGCGCGCGACGCACTCAATCGCGAGCAGCCATGGCAAACCTATCTGTCGTTCAACTGGGGCGCTTTCCGCGGCGGTTCGACCAAGGCGGCCGAAAAAGCCGCTTACGAGCGGGCCATGTCCAGCAGCGAAAAGAAGGCGCAGCAGCAACTCGACCTCGAATTCGCGGTGCGCGCCGCCGGCCAGGATGCGAACACTTTCCTCAGCCGGGCCGACCTGTACAAGGACCTGACTGCAGAAACTGACCGCGTGCGGAAGGCCTTCTTTGAGCAGTGGTACCACCTCGGCAAGCGCACTTTGCTCGACGTGCTGAGCGCCGAAAGCGACCACTACGGCAACCGGGTCAACGAGATCACCAGTCGTTTCGACGGCTACTCGGCGATCTTCCGCGAGTACAACAATGCCGGCGCACTGGTCAACTGGATGAAGCCGCCAGGCGAGGTTGCCGTCGCACGTTAAGGTGGCCTCGAAAAAAACGCCGTCATCCTCGCGAATGCGGGGATCCTTCTTAGAGCGCAAATTGGATTCCCGCATTCGCGGGAATGACTCGGTCGGAAATGACTCGGTGGGGTTATTTGAGGTTCCCTTTAAAGTGACCTCGAAAACAACGCCGTCATCCCCGCGAACGCGGGGATCCATCTTGGCGCACAAATTGAATGCCCGCGTTCTCGGGAATGACCCGGTCGGAAATGACTCTGGGTCTTGTAATCGGATGCACCATTTTTTCAGGCCGCTTCCCATTTATCCCGGCAGCGGATGCAAGCACATTCTTTAATGGTCGACAGACCTTAACCCTTGTTGGAGATTATATGGAATTCCCCGATGTATTTTCACTGCTCGGCATGGCTGGCGGCAATGCAGGCGCATTCCTCGCGGCCTTGCTGGCCATCGTCGTCATTGACCTGGTGCTGGCCGGCGACAACGCCGTTGTGATCGCCATGGCGGCACGCACCTTGCCCGTCCATCTGCGCCGCAAGGCGATCCTGTGGGGTACCCTGGGCGCCATCGTCACCCGCATACTGATGACAGTCGCGGTCGTCTGGCTGCTCAAGATACCCGGCCTGCAGATGATTGGCGGCATCGCCTTGTTATGGATCGCCTATAAGCTGCTGACCGACTCCGATAACGACGGGTCTCATGGCGCAGGCGCGATCACCATGGCGGCAGCGCTGAAGACCATCGTCATCGCCGACGCCGTGATGGGTATCGACAATGTGCTGGGTGTAGCCGGCGCCGCCAAGGGCAGCATGGCGCTGGTGATTTTCGGCCTGCTGATTTCCATGCCGATCATGGTCTGGGGCTCGACGCTTGCCCTCAAGCTGATCGAACGTTTTCCCGCCACCATCTACGCCGGCGCCGCGATCCTGGTCTACACAGCGATGTACATGATCACCGCCGATCCGCTGGGGGCCGCGTTGTGGGAAAACCGCGCGTGGCTGCGCTATGCCGCGACCGCCGCGGGCCTGGCCCTGGTGCTGGGCGGCGGCTGGACTGTCTCCAGGCGCCGTAGTTGCGAATAGCGACTGACAATCCGTCTGCAGATGTTTCATCCTGTTTATTAACCTACGGGGGCCTCGCATAACCCGCCTTACGTCATTCCCGCGTTTGCGGGAATGACGGCGTTGTAGAGGTGCCCTTACACCGTCAATCATGAAAAACACACCATCCACACGCAATCTGACCGTTCTTGCAACCCTGCTGTGCACGGCGCTTTCGGCCGCCGTTCCCGTTGCGGCCTATGCCGGAGAACCGGCGGCTGCCGCACATGCCCACGGCTTTGATTATGCCCATCAGAAAGAATGGCGTCTCGAGTCAGGCGCTTCGCAGTCACCGATCGATATTCACACCAAAGAGTTGATCGCCGCCGAGCGTACGCCGGATGAAAACGACGCGATCACATTGCATATCGCTACCGGAGGCGCCAATGTGATCGATAACGGCCATACCGTGCAGATCGTGCCGCAAAGCAGCAGTGCGACTATTCGAGGCCGTCATTTCACGCTGGCGCAAGCGCATTTCCATGCCCCGGCTGAGCACACCATCGATGGCAAGCGCTATCCGCTCGAGGGGCATTTCGTCTTCAAGGCGCAGGATGGACGCTTGGCCGTGGTTGCCGTGTTGTATCAGGAGGGCGCCGAAAATTTCCAGTTTGACGCCATCGTCCGCGGCGCAATACGCGACCAGACCGTGGCGTTGGAAAAATTCGACGCGGCGCCATTGCTGCCGGCTGATACGCAACCGTACTATCATTACCTGGGATCTCTGACCACGCCGCCGTTGACCGAAAATGTTGAATGGTATGTGCTGGCACAGCCGGTTGAACTATCGGCTGACGATATCGATGCATTCAAAAAACTGTACGCCCATAATGCCCGTGATCCGCAGCCATTGGATGGCCGGTCGGTGTTGAAATACGAAGAGTAAGTGTAACTATTCAGCAGCTAAAAGGTGCCGATGAACAGCGCACTCCGTCATTCCCAACCAGGTCATCCCAGACCGGGTCATTCCAGACCGGGTCATTCCCGCGAACGTGGGAATCCATGGGGGCGCCTAGCTTGTCGTGCGTAACCTGGATTCTCCGCCTTGGTGCGCGCGTTTGCGGGGATGACGGTGGCAACCGCTCATAGGGACTGCATAGTTACGATATTTTCTGATCGGGATCCGCGCGGAAGCAGCGAAGGTCGCCATGTCTGAAGCATGTGCAAACATGCATAAAGTTTCTATGCCCTAATTTCATTTCGCAACGGCATCTTAGTGAGATCAGCCGTTGAGGGCAATTGTTGCCGTCAAAGCGGGATGTGCTTGTTTCATGAAGGGCTCGTCCATTGCGCTATTCCTGTGAACGAGAAAATGGCGAGGCGCGATTGTCAGTGCGAAATGAAGATGCGTTTGCTCCTGTTAAACAGACCGATATCATGAATCCCTGCCGCTCCCCGTGGGTGTTTATTCCAGCAATGCCCTGTAAAAAAATGTAATTTTTGCAATTGGATGTGTTTTGGGATTTGTCTCATCAAATAGCCATGCGTAATAAGAACTGTCTCATGTTCGATTCGTCTTGAAAAAAATATATTAGCTCCTGTCGCAGCAGTGCTGCATTTTTCATTTCAGGAGCGGATTATTATGAACAAGATTTATCGCGTGGTTTGGAATGCAGCCGCAAAAACGTGGACTGCTGTGTCGGAAATGGCCAAAGGCCGCAAGAAGAGCAAGAGTAACCGTCTTGCACGCAATGTTGTCACCGCAGCATTGATGGCGGGCGCAGTATCCGGCGTTGCATTTGCCAGCGATCTGGACGCTTCGGGCATTGGCGCACAATGCGAAGCCGGGTACATCCTGAAAGAAAATGCTTGTGTCGCGGATCCGCTTGCCAAGCCAGCACTGCTTGCGCAAGCTTCAGCCTCTTCAGCAACCTCGGCAATGAACGTAAATAATTTTTCGACAAACGATTTCTCGATTATGGCCACTAGCACGGTCACTTCGTCTCTCGCTGGCGGTACCAGCAGCAGCAATACCGGAAGCTTTAATGATTTGGCCATCGGGCAAAGTGCGCATTCGAACACTATCGGCGCTATTGCGATCGGTGGTTCGAACCAGGGTGCAACGAACGCTACCGGCAACGACGCCATCGCCATTGGTACCCAGGCCGTTGCAAACGGAGCCCAAGCCATGGTATTGGGCGTAAACAGTAAGGCAACCGGGGCGCAAGCAATCGTGCTCGGTACTAATTCCTCAGCAAGCTCCGCCGGTTCAATAGCGGTCGGCCTAAGCACAAGTGTGGGTACAGGAGCAACCGGTTCTATCGCGTTTGGCAACAGTGCTTCCATTGGTAACAACGTCACGAACTCAGTAGCTGTCGGTACCTCCTCGACGACGGCGCGTAACAATGCCTTCGCTGTCGGCGGCACTGCCGCCGGCACCCAGCGCCAGGTGGTCAACGTGGCGGACGGTACGGTCGCCACTGATGCCGCTACCTTTGGCCAGCTGACCACCACCAATCTAAACGTGGCGACCAATACATCTAACATCAATACTCTGAGCACTACGGTGGGCGGCAATACAACAGCCATCAATAATCTGAGCACTACGGTGAATAGCAATACCAGCAACATCACCAACAACACCAGCAACATCACTGCGCTGACCAATAATTTGAATAG
>NZ_JBDTCG010000091.1:0-5656 GCF_039923675.1 Collimonas sp. | reverse complement strand
TTGGCCACGGTAGGGTGGTAAATGACGCCAGGGACATACCCGCCGCCGCCCATCTTTACGTTTGCCCAACCGGTGGAGGGGGCCACAGATCCATTAGTTGGAGTAGTGCCCGTGCCGGTTGGAGTGGTGCCCGTGCCGGTTGGAGTGGCGCCCGTGCCGGTTGGAGTGGACCCCGTGCCGGTTGGAGTGGACCCCGTGCCGGTTGAGGAAGAGCCCGTGCCAGCTGGCGTTGACCCCGCGCCGGTTGAGGAAGAGCCTGTTCCGACATCACTCGTGCCGCCACCGCACGCGCTGAGTATCAGACAGGTCGTGATCGTTATAAAGAACTGTTTTTTAGAAAGAGATGTCATATTTTTCAAAAGATAAAAGCGTCTACAAAAACAAATTTTTTCACCTTATAAAAGGGGAAAATTATTTTTCAGAAGGGATTTCGAACGGTAATAAATGTGCGGAGCCAATGCCGACCTGGCATGCGTGTAGTCATCTTCGGGCAAGAACATAGGCACGATCTGTGCCACATCGAATGTCGAACACGCAGCAGCTGCACGAGTCCAAATGAACACACCGGGAA
Source organism: Collimonas sp. (assembly GCF_039923675.1). Classification (GTDB taxonomy): domain Bacteria; phylum Pseudomonadota; class Gammaproteobacteria; order Burkholderiales; family Burkholderiaceae_D; genus Collimonas. The sequence continues at coordinate 5,085 of NZ_JBDTCG010000091.1, read as the reverse complement.
AAATCTGCAGTTGTACCCAAGATACGGACAAAATTTGACCGAAAAATAAAAAAACTGACAAATTTTGGTAACGCTATCATCAGTATTTGCGCTAAAGAACTTGCTGCGTTACTTTTTGTTGTATGGATGTTGAATAACATCGATTTCATTATATTTAGGGCAGCCACGCCCATGAAATCCTTCACATTGGCTGGAGTAGTTACTTCAGGCTAGGCCCGACCAGTAGGTTGGCATGGATTGTGCCTTGTGCTCTGAAGTCGATGAACAAATTAGTCTAACTTCGTGGCGACAACCTGTTCGTCGTGGACGCCGTCAGCGAACCAATAATCGATAGTCACGTTAGTGACTCGCGACGCGGCTTTATATCCGAGCTTATTCGGATCGCCGGCAAATCACGCGAACCAGAGCCAGCGACTCGCTTGGCAATGTGTTTCCCTTCAATCCCACAGAATTCTTCCATGACAATATTTTCTCAACGATGCGCTGCTGCACTGCTGATTTCACTGACTCTCTTCGGCTGCGGCGGTGGTGGAACCGATGGTTCTCAGAGCGATAGCACGACAAGCCAAGGGACACCTGGTACAACGGGTACTCCTGGTACGACGGGTACGACGGGTACGACGGGTACGACGGGTACGCCTGGTACGACGGGTACTCCCGTTACGACGGGCACACCCGGTACACCTGGAGGCAGCGTCCCCGGCGTTACCGCGAGCGCCGCGTTGGTAGCCAAGCTGGGCAAGCCTTCGCGGGTGCTGCTCGGACTCGGCGCGGGTAATTCGTTGGCGCAGATGCAAAGCCAGTCCATTCGTCCGGATATCGTAGACAACTATCTCGTGGGTGTTGGCGCGGGCGCCTGGCCGACCTGGAACAGTCCCGATGGCGCATATATTACATACACCGCGCAGGCAATCCAGGCCTACGGAGCGACCCCGATGTTCACGCTCTACCAGATGGCGCAAAACGGCGGTGGCAACTTGAACGGCATTAATAATGCGACGTTCATGAACAGCTATTGGGCACAGGTGCGGTTGATGTACCAACGCATTGCTGCTCTCAGTGCGCCCGCTCTGATCAATCTGGAACCAGATTTCTGGGGTTTCGTATGGGCACAAGCGCCGAACCACGATGCGACGCAGATGCCAGCCGTCGTGAGCAATCAACCCGAATGCAGCAACCTGCCCGATACTGCCGCAGGCATCGGGCAATGCCTGGTGCAGATGGGTAGACAAATCGCACCCAAGGCACTACTCGGTTTCCCGCCTTCGTTCTGGAGTGCTTCTCCCACCGTGCTCGGCGTCGCAATGCAGGCGGTCGGGGCGCAGCACGCGGATTTCGTCGTGGCCCAGACGACCGACCGAGACGCAGGTTGCCGGGAAGTCGCATCGCCTCCAGCGGAATGCGTGGGGCAAACCGGTCCATTCTATTGGGACGAAAACAATATCGCCACACCGAACTTCCACCAGTCACAGAGCCAGATCTCAGACTATCGAGCGGCCCTGGGAAATGAACTCCCGATCCTGTGGTGGCAAACGCCGATGGGAGTACCGTCCACCACGCTTGGGGGAACCAACAACCACTTTCGCGACAACCATGTCGACTACATGCTGAACAATACGCAGGAGTACGGTGACATTCACACCTTCGCAATCGTCTTCAGTGCGGGCGGCACCTACTCGGCTACGATCAGTACAGACGGCGGACAATTTGCACGCCTCTCGAGCCAATATCTCGCGCGAGGTGGCGCAGCCCTGAAATAGTGACCGACCATTAGCGGACGGATTTACACCTTCCGTCCCGGAGAGTTTCAGAGTAGAAGAATCTGCCGGACAGGCTCGAAAATCCGCTCCGCAAAAATAAAAAGACCAGCGTAGCTGCTGGTCTTTTTCGTTACGGCTATTCGAGTTTTGCGGAGCGAAAACTGGCAGCAAAGCCGCATCCTATATAAAAACTATATTAGCTTGGGAAGCTTTCGTTTTACCATTGAACTACACCCGCAAGACCTTGATTTTAAACTAAATTTAGTTGTTTCTGAAAGTCTAAAATTATGAAATTGCGGAGCGCTCCGCAAAAACTACTTCGACGTACCAAAATCTTAACTCTGCGGGCGGGCATTTATCAGTTGCGTTTCTCGGGGCTTCGCAATTCAAATATGGTGTCCAGGCCGGACCTTTGCAATGGCAACGCAGATTGTCAGGTAAGCAAATTGAGGCGTAGCCATGCGCGCTTTTTGAAATTAGTATATGATGATCGTCATGTTAAAAAATTCAACCCATTCAAGCGCCAAACGCGCCACTCAGAGCCGCAAGAAAGTGACGCACGACCGCATCGTCGAGGTGGCTGCGCGCGCGATCCGGCGTAGCGGTTATGCAGGTACCGGGGTGGCCGATATCATGAAGGAAGCAGGGCTCACGCACGGCGGTTTTTACGCACACTTCGCCTCGCGCGAGACGCTGCTGGCAGAGGCGGCTGACCGCGCCGGTGCTGAAGCAGTCAGCTTGTCGGCTGACATAGCCGCCGCGGCGGCGCCGGGGCAGTCCTTGCAGGCAGTGATGCAGGCCTATTTGTCGCAGCAACACCTTGAGGACGTGGAGAATGGTTGCCCGGTGACCGCGCTTGGCTCCGAGATGCATCGTCAGGCGCCGGAGGTGCGGCATGCGGCTACGCGTCACATTAAGGAGATGATCGATGTGGTGGCCCGCCAGTTGCCCGACTGGGGCACGCCTGGTGCCCACGAGCAGGCCATGTTCATGGTCAGCTCGATGATCGGTACGATGGTGATGGCGCGCGCAGTCGATGACCCCAGGTTATCCGCCGCCTTGCGCGAGGCGACCCTCAAGCATTTTTCAGAGGTTGGCAAATAAGGCCGGCCAGGCAGCCCGCGTCCTGGGCTTTTTTTTAACAAAATATATGATAATAATCATATTTAATGCAACATTGAGAGGAAATAAAATGAACAGCAAGATCGCAATCGTGACCGGAGCGTCATCGGGTATCGGCGAAGTTACCGCCGAGCGACTCGCCAGGGCAGGCTACAGGGTGTATGGCACTAGCCGCCGTGGCGCGCAAGGGCAAAGCGGCAAGCGCGCGTTTGAGATGCTGGCGTTAGATGTGACCAGCGACGAATCTGTAGCAGCCGCCGTCAACCAAGTGCTGCGGCTTGAAGGGCGTATCGATCTGCTGGTCAACAACGCCGGGTTCGGCGTCGCGCCCGCCGCGGCCGAGGAGAGTTCGATCCCGCAGGCGCAGGCGATCTTCGATACCAATTTCTTCGGGATCGTCAGGATGATCCGCGCCGTCGTGCCACACATGCGGCAGCGCGGCAGCGGTCGTATCATCAACATCAGCTCGGTATTGGGTTTTGTGCCGATGCCGTACATGGCGCTGTACTCGGCCACCAAACATGCGGTGGAAGGCTATTCGGAATCGCTGGATCAGGAGCTGCGCACCCAGGGCATTCGTGTTTCGCTGGTGGAACCGGCTTACATCAAGTCGGCGTTCGATGCCAACCAGTTGCAACCGGACGAGGCGCTCGACGAGTATAGCGACCTGCGCGCGGGCCTGGATTTGCGCGTGAAGGAAGCACTGGAAGGCGCGGATGGTCCGGATGTGGTGGCCGAGACTGTGTTGCAGGTGGCGCTGGCGGCGGCGCCGAAAGTGCGCTACACCTCGGGCGCGCTGGCCGGCCGCCTACGTTTCTTGCGTCGATTCGCTCCCGCCGCGCTGGTCGAAGCCGGCGTGCGCAAGGACTTGCGGCTTGATTCCCAGCCAGCGCTGCGTAAACCAGCCATGGCTCATTCACGATAATTTACGATAAAAACAGGAGCAAACCATGAAAGCCTACTTCATCAAGCGCTACGGCAAATCGGACGTGCTGACGTCGGGCGAGCTGCCCGAGCCGGTACTGCGCGATGATGACGTCCTGGTGCAGATTCACGCTGCAGGTGTCAATCCGCTGGACAATAAAATCCGCGATGGCGAATTCAAGCTGCTGTTGCCATATGAAATGCCGCTGATTCTGGGCAATGATCTGGCTGGAGTGATAGTGCGTGTCGGTGCGCGTGTGCGCCGTTTCAAGGTGGGCGATGAGATCTATGCACGGCCGGACGACGACCGCATTGGCACGTTTGCCGAATTCATCGCGGTTAAAGAAGATTCGCTGGCCCTCAAGCCGGGCAACCTGACGATGGTGGAAGCCTCGTCGATTCCGCTGGCGGCGCTGACCGCATGGCAGACGCTGGTCGAAAAGGGCAAGCTGAAGACGGGGCAGAAAGTTTTGATCCACGCCGGTTCAGGCGGCGTCGGCACGATCGCGATTCAACTGGCCAGATATATAGGCGCCACCGTTGCCACCACCGCCAGCGCAGCCAACGCCGACATGCTGAAGGCCCTAGGGGCCGATATCGTCATCGATTACAAGAAGGACGACTTCTCGACCAAACTGAAGGGCTACGACCTGGTGCTCGACACGCAGGGCGGAGATACACTGAAAAAATCCCTGAGCGTGCTCAAATCAGGCGGCAAGCTGATCGGTATCGCCGGCCCGCCGGATCCCGATTTTGCCAGGCTGCGCGGCATGAACGGCTTTCTCCGCTTAGTGATGGGAATGCTCAGTTACGGCATCCGGAAGGCGGCCAGGCGCAGCGGCGCCAGCTATTCCTTCCACTTCATGACTGCCAGCGGCCAGCAACTAGGTGAGATCACCAGGTTGATCGAAGCCGGCCACATCCGGCCGGTGGTCGACCGCGTCTTCCCCTTCGAGGAAACCAAACAGGCCTTGGACTATGTAGAAACGGGACGTACGAAAGGGAAGGTCGTGATCAAAGTGCGCTAGCGGGCACTCGGACGAAGTTGTCGAGCCATGTGATCGTCCTGGAGGAGGTGTTTCGGGAGAAATCACATGCAGCGATTCGCTCCGATTCCCGACTCCTCTGCAGGAGCATGGCTCGAAACATTATTTTGTCGGTTCTACAATCTTTCCTCTACGGAGGTAATGCCGTTGAGTTGTTTTAACATTGTCGTGCCCAAGCAGATCGCTTGCGGCCTGGTCGCCACGGTCATCTGATGTGTCGTCCGCCGCCTTAG
>NZ_JBDTCG010000090.1:0-146584 GCF_039923675.1 Collimonas sp. | reverse complement strand
CGGCGATGCCGGCATCGCCGGACTGATCTACTCCCTGATACAGGAAGCAAGCGCGGCGCCGGCATCTGCCGGCCGGCCCGTCACGCCCGACTGGTTGCAACATTTGAAATTTTCCGTGGCCTGCGGTTCAGCCGCCTGCCTGAACGCAGGAGCCAAACCGCCGCAACTGGCTCAGGTACGCGCCTTGTTGGGAAAAATCTGAAATTGTTGCAGTCGCATCTATGCAGCGGTGCAAATATGTATAAATGTATCAAAATTACTTGTAGTAAAAATACAGATAAAAATGTTTCCATATGCAAACAAATAAAAAAATCACCAAACCGGGGCATTTCTGATAGGTCTTCTAGCTGCCATATGTACTCACGGCAAGGATGAAAAATCAAGCGATGCTGTAAATTAGCAACAGAAATATAGTAAAACTACACAAATAAAACAAAAATTTCATAAATCGGTTTACCATTCTTACCAACAAAGAAATCGGCAATAAACGAAGCAAATACGCGAAGTAAAGTACTACAGCAAAGTACGCGCAATAAGCAAAGTCCGATTCAAGAATTTCGAGCTTCACAAGACTCGGAAAGCAGTGGTCAACGCCACATTTTTACTTAGGAGATGAAATGAGAAAATCCGTTCTGAAAGCCATGCCGTTGGCCAAGCCACTCGCGGTTGCAGCTGTTCTGGCTTGCGCCTTCGCAGGCCAAGCCCAAGCGCAAACCAATGTGACCATCTATGGTCGCGTTGACGCCGGCATCAATTACCAAAGCAATCAAGTAAGCAAAGATGCAAATGGCAATACCATTCGCGGCGGCCAATGGGGCGTAGGCGGCAATGAATGGGGTACCAGCATGATCGGCTTCAAGGGCAACGAAGATCTGGGCGGCGGCTTGAAAGCGATTTTCACGTTGGAAAGCGGATTCCAGGCGGACACTGGCTCTTTCAACGGCAGCGGCTTGTTTAATCGCCGCTCGTACGTTGGCCTGAACGGTGGCTTCGGTACCGTAAAAATCGGGCGCGACTTGGCATTGCCAAGCGACCGGGTATGGAGCATCGATCCTACCGGACAACAGAACATGAGTACGTCCACCTTGTTCAAAGGCCGCAACTGGCCACAAACCAGCAACCAGATCCAGTACATCACACCGGACATGGGTGGTTTCTACGTGCACGCCATGTACGGCGCCGGCGAAGCTGCAGGATCGTTCACACGCGGACCAGCAGGCTCGACTATCGGCAACAGCACCGGTCTCGCGGTCGGTTACGCGGTACAAAACTATGAATTCCTGGCGATGTACGATACGGCACGTAGCCAAAACGGCGCTTATGACGACTTGTTCTCGCGCTCCAAAGAAATTACCGTCGGCGGCAACGTAACATTCGACAAGGTAAAACTGTTCGCCGGCTGGCAAAATCTGTCAGCACCGGCACAGAACATTTCTTTGGCACCTGCTGGGAGCATGGCTTCGGCCAACAAAGCCAATCAATTCTGGCTCGGCGCCAACTACCAGTTGAGCCCGGCCCTGACACTGATCGGCGCGGCTTACCACGTCAAGCTTAACCATGACGTCGGCAGCGCAAACCTGTTCATGCTTGGCACCAACTACAGCTTGTCCAAGCGCACTCTGCTGTACGCGAGCGTCGGTACTATCCGCAATGGTTCGAACACCGACTTCCAAGTTCAAACCGGCAGCAGCGACGGTTTGGTTGGACAGAACCAAAGTACGTTCTACACTGGTATCAGCCACTCGTTCTAAAGATAGCGAGCATGATTGGCGCGCCGCTTGAGCTCGGTGCGCCAGTTGTTCTTGTTAGTACTGCCTTGTAGTGCTTGCTGCGAAGAGTGGCAATTAGTGAAAGACGTCCCTGGGTAACTCCCAGACTTTGCCCATTCGCGTGCGAATGGGCATTTTTTATGGGCGGCCGCTTTATCCAGCCAATAATCACCACCATCACTGTCTCGCATTGTTTTTGCAAAAGCGGTGTGACAAAATCACGGCTCAACTTCCCTATAGAATGGCGACCATGCCCGCTCTCACCCCGCAAGAACGTTTTTCTCGGCCGGCAATCGTGCTGCACTGGGCTATTTTCCTGCTGGTCGCCCTGGCTTATCTGGCGATTGAACTTCGCGGCCCCAAGGGGAGCGACTCGCGCGTATTCTGGACTGCAACCCATTTCTGGGCCGGCTGCAGCGTACTAGCGTTATCGATCGTGCGCGTCGCCTGGCGCGGCTATAAGTCGCCTCCGGCCCCGGAAGCGGCTGCGCCGATTCTGCAATTGCTTTCCAAGGCTTCGCATGTGTTGCTGTATGTATTCATCATTGTCCAGCCGATACTCGGGATTCTATGCGTAAATCTCGCCGGTCATCCTGTCGCCTTGGCCGGATTGGGCTCGTTGACGATCGTTGGCCCCAATCACGATCTTGGCAAACTGGTGAAAGAAATCCACGAGACGTTGGGAAATGTCTTTTATTGGGTAATCGGCCTGCACGCCCTGGCGGCGCTATGGCATCACTTCATCAAACGCGACAATATCTTGCGGCGGATCATCTAGTCCGGCATCGGGCTGAGAACCCGGTAAATCGTACCAGTCTGATTTTGCAGCAGGAGAACGGGGCGGGATGGGCGTATCTTGCGGGTACCGCCAACCTCTTGTACGAAGAGATCGGCAGTCTTGCTTCGATTTATTTGATATGCGAAATGACATTCGGCGACAAGGTCACCTCCTGATCGGCACGGGTCGACTGTACTGTCTTGCCGCTGCCTTCAGCGGTAATCTTGTCGCTGGCAGATTCATCCAACGAGGCGATATGGGTCAGGATGCCGCGTTTGGCCTGGCGCTGCAGTTCGGCAAACGGACTGGAACGGTTGAGCGAGACACCCACCGCCAGCACATCAATCAGGAGTAGCAGCAGAATCCGCGAGACCATCGGGATATGCATCATGCTGCTTTCGTCATGCTCGACCGCCAGCGTGTAATGCGCGCGCTTGGCCAGTTGCGAATTGCTTGGCGCCAAGGCAATGATGGTGGCACCGGAATGCACTGCAACCTCGACCGCAGGCGCCAGATGGCGCAGGCGTCCGGAATTGGAAATCACCACCACCACATCGCTGCTTTTCAGCATGGCGGCCGACACCTCCTGCAATTGCGGATCGGTATAGGCCGATGACGGAATGCCGAGGCGGAAGAATTTTTGCTGCGCATCTTCCGCCACCAGGCCGCAGCTGCCGAAGCCGTAGAATTCGATGCGGCTAGCCTGGCTCAACACTTCAGTCACGCGCGACAAGGTATCGGCGTTGAGGTTGTCGCGCACTTCCATCATGGCGGAAATGGTGTTGTCGACCACTTTCACGCCAACGTCCAGCGACGAATCGCCGACATGCACCTGGCTGTGCGCGACCGGCACCGTACCGGTAACGCCCGAGGCCAGCTTCAGCTTGAAATCGGCCAGGCCCTGGCAACCCATGGTGCGGCAGAAGCGGATCACGGTCGGCTGGCTGACATCGGCGCGGCGGGCGATTTCCGAGATCGGCTCGCTCATCACGGCGCGCGGATGGGCCAGGATCAGGCTGGCGACCTTTTGCTCGGCCGGTGAGAATTGGTCGCGCGCCTTGCGGATTTTTTCCAGGATAGGCACGGCATTGCCGCCGCCCAGATGCTCGGACAGGATCGCGGCGACGCCGACAAACGCCGGATAAGGAGCGGTAATGACAAAGGTCGGGATCTTCGCCAGATAGTTGCTGAAGCGCCCCTTGTTCTCGAAGCGCGCGCGGAACGGCGAGCGCGCAAAATAATCGCCCAGGCGCGGCACCACGCCGCCACCGATATACAAGCCGCCCAAGGTGCCCAAAGTAACCGCGACGTCCGCCGCCACCGTACCAAGCATCGCGCAGAAACATTCCACCACTTCCATGCACAGGCCATCCTGGCCCTGCAAGGCGCGCTCGACGATTTGCGCCGTTTGCAACGGCTCCGGCTTGGCGATGCCTTGCAGTTCGGCCAGCGCCTGGTAAATCATCTCGATGCCCGGGCCGGACACCAGCCGTTCGGCCGACACGTGGGAATAAGTACGCCAGCAATAAGCCAGCACCGCCGCCTCGCGCGCATCGCCCGGCGCGAAGGTGACGTGGCCGCCTTCGCTGCCCAGCGCAATCCAGCGCCCTTCGGTAGGAATCAGGCCGCCGACGCCAAGCCCGGTGCCGGCGCCGACCAGCCCGATCACGCCACCGCTGAGCGCCCTGCCGGCGCCGACCTGGAGACAATGCGATTGTTCAAGATGCGGCAAGGACATCGACAATGCGGTGAAATCATTGACCACCAGCAGCGTATCCAGGTTCAAGCGACGCCGCGTGTTTTCTATCGAGAATTCCCAATCGTGATTGGTCATCTTGATATCGTCGCCTTGCACCGGATTGGCAATCGCGATGGCGGCGTGGCGCACTTGCGGATGCGCACTGTTGGCAAGGTAAGCCTCCACCGCCAACGCAAACTCCGCATAATCGGCGCAACGCAAGGTCTGTATCGCGTCGATCTGGCCCGGCGCGCGCTCCAGCGCAAAACGCGCATTGGTGCCGCCGACATCTGCCAGCAAACGTGGACCATCCAGATAGCTAGTAGCCGAATTCTCGCTAGCGGTCATGATCGTGGATGAAGACATGGTGTAAAACTTTCACTTGAATACTGTTGGTAGGATGGCGGCGGCAAATTATCGGCCTGCCTCGCTTCTTAAAATAATTGTTCAGTCAGAATCCCGTGTTCAACGATCTTCCGGCCATTGAGCGCCGGCCCGTTCCATCATCGCGAACGATGCCGTCGGGCCCCAGCTGCCTGCCATGTAAGGTTTAGGCGCAGACGCGCTGGTTTGCCAGTGGCGCAACAATGGCTCCACCCAGCGCCAGGCGGCTTCTTGCTCGTCGCGCCGCACGAATAAAGACAAATTTCCCCGGATCGCATCCACCAGCAAGCGCTCATAGGCCTCTGCCCGGCGCTGCTTGAAAGCCTGATCGAACGCCAGGTCTAGCGCTACCGGCTGCACGGTCATGCCGTCGCCCGGCTGCTTCGCCAGGCAGTGCAGCTGGATCGATTCATCCGGTTGCAGGCGGATTACCAGGCGATTGCTGCTGGCCCCGGCCTGGCCGCCCGGCATCGGCAAGATGGCATGCGGGATAGGCCGGAAGGTAATGATGATTTCCGCCGTGCGCTGCGCCAGGCGTTTGCCGGTGCGCAGGAAGAACGGCACACCGGCCCAGCGCCAGTTGTTGATTTCGGCATGCAGGGCGACGAAGGTTTCCGTCTGCGACTGTGCGGCGACGCCCGGTTCTTGCCGGTAGCCGGTCACCGACTGCCCTTCTACCGCCCCTGAAATGTATTGGCCGCGCACCGCCTTGAGTTCCATGTCTTCCGCTGAAAACGGCTTCAAGGCGCGTAATACCCGCAATTTCTCGTCGCGCACCGCATCGGCGTCCATCGAGGTCGGCGGCTCCATCGCCACCATGCACAATAATTGCAGCAGGTGGTTTTGCACCATGTCGCGCATGGCGCCGGTTGAATCGTAGAAATCGCCGCGGCCCTCGACCCCCAGTTGCTCGGCAATCGTCAACTGTACGTGGGCCACCGATTCGCGCCGCCATAGCGGCTCAAACAGAGAATTGGCAAAACGCAAAGCCAGCAGGTTTTGCACCGCTTCCTTGCCCAGATAGTGATCGATGCGATAAATCTGTTCTTCGGCGAACACCCGCGCCACAGCGTCGTTGATCGCGCGCGAAGACAGCAGATCATGGCCCAGCGGTTTTTCCAGTACGACCCGGGCTTGCGACAGATCGATCTTGCTGGCCGCCAGATTGGCGCAAATCGGCTCAAACAGCGCCGGTGATGTAGCCAGATAAAATACCGAGACCGCCTTGCCGGCGGCCAGCGCCTTGGCCAAGACCTGATAACCGGCGCTATCCAGCAAATCCAGCGGCAGATACGTCAGGCGCGCCAGGAAGCTTTGCCACAGCGCGTCGTCGACGCCGGCGAAATCGCCCTTTATATAAGGTGCGGCGCTCTTGCTTACCCATGCCAGATAGTCTTCCTGGCTGAAATCCTGTTTGGCGACACAGATGATGCGGCCGTCCTGATGCAATTTCCATTCCCTATGAGCAACAAACAGCGCAGGAAGAATCTTCCGCATCGATAAATCGCCGGTAGCGCCGAATAAGGTAAATGTAAAAGGAATATTTGGTTGCATCAAAATTTTTGTAATAAATAAAAAACTTATATTGCAATATTAATGTAGCATTACTACAATTACAAGCGGCGAAGAGAGTAAATCCGGCTTATTTGCAGTGAAACTCAAGATCGCATGTAGTTTTACTAGTTTTGACATGATACACATGGACCGTCGTATTCGCAGGCAACGGCTTTGCGCAAAGATCCGGTACAGCAACAGATTTCCGTCCCGGTGCACATTGGGATAGGTTTTCAGGTAGGGCAATAGAGACAAGGCAATAATCAGATCAGGCGTTCAATCGGGCAGTCACTGATTCAGCGCCCGATCAGGCAAGCGAAGCAGACATTAGTTAATCACAAGCGCAACTCAACACAGGAGACAAGTATGAAACTGAGTCAAATAATAAAATCGGTATTCGCAACCACTGCATTGCTGTCCAGCGCCGCGGCAGTTCACGCGGCTGAAGTTGAAGTACTCCATTACTGGACTTCCGGCGGCGAAGCCAAATCTGTCGCCGAATTGAAGAAGATCATGGAAGCCAAAGGCGTGACCTGGAAGGACTTCGCGGTCGCCGGCGGCGCCGGTGAAAATGCAACGACCGCCCTGAAAGCCCGCGTGATCGCAGGCAGCCCTCCGACAGCGGCCCAGATCAAGGGCCCATCGATCCAGGAATGGGGCCAGGAAGGCGTGCTGGCAAATATCGATGCCGCGGCTACTCCAGGCAAATGGGACTCGCTGCTGCCTAAGGTGGTTTCCAACACCATGAAGTACCAGGGCCACTATGTTGCGGCGCCGGTCAACGTCCACCGCGTCAACTGGCTGTGGATCAACCCGGAAGTCTTGAAGAAATCCGGCGCAAAAGCACCGACCACCTGGCCGGAATTCTTTGACGCTGCAGACAAGATGCAAAAAGCCGGCTTCATTGCGATTGCCCATGGCGGCCAGCCTTGGCAAGATGCCACCGTGTTTGAAACTGTCGCCCTGGGCGTCGGCGGCGCCGACTTCTATAACAAGGCGCTGGTCAAGCTCGATCCTGCCACCCTGACCGGCCCGACCATGATCAAGACCTTCGATACACTGGGCAAGATCAAGGGCTACATCGACAAGAACGCCGCCGGCCGCGACTGGAACCTGGCGACTGCGATGGTCATCAACGGCAAGGCCGGCATGCAGTTCATGGGCGACTGGGCCAAGGGCGAATTCACTGCGGCAGGCAAGACACCAGGCAAGGATTTCCTCTGCGTTCCAGCACCTGGCACTGCCAATTCCTACACCTACAACATCGACTCGATCGCCATGTTCAAGGTAAAAGACCCGGAAACCCAAAAAGCCCAGCTGACCTTGGCAACCGCCATCATGAGCCCTGAATTCCAAGAGATCTTCAACTTGAACAAGGGTTCGATCCCGGTCCGGTCCGACGTCTCCCGCGCCAAGTTCGACAGCTGCGCCATCAAATCGATGGATGACATGGCTGCCTCCAACAAGGCCGGCACGCTGGAGCCAAGCATGGCGCATGGCATGGCAGTCAATTCCGCCGTACAAGGCGCGATCCTCGACGTGGTTTCCAAGTTCATGAACTCCAACATGACCTCGCAAGCCGCAGTCCAGGCGCTGGCAAAAGCAGCAAAGACGCAATAAGCCGTTTTTTATTGTTTAATTAGAGTAAATGAGAACAGGGGCCGAAGCGAGTCGCATCGATTTCGGCCCCCGCCATGTCCGGTAGTGCCCGCCACTGCCGTACATGGCTCTGATCCTGCTTCAGGAGACTTGCATGTCCGATCACACCCTCCCTTATACAGCAGCCGCTGTCGGGAGTCCAAGCCACACCCCCAAGCAGCAAGGGCGGATTGCGGCAATCGCCGATGCCTGGCTACCACGCCTGGTATTGTCACCTACTATCATCCTGTCACTGGTCTTCGTGTACGGCTTCATCGCGGTTACCGCGTGGCTGTCGCTGACCAATTCGCGGCTGCTGCCGAATTATGAAATTTCCGGTTTCAATCAATATGTCGCGCTGTTCGGCCTGGACCGCTGGTGGGTAGCTGCGGCCAACCTGGGCATTTTCGGCGGCCTGTTCATTCTTTTTTGCCTGGCCATCGGCCTCACCATGGCGATCTTGCTGGACCAGAAAATCCGGGCTGAAGGCGCGTTGCGCGCAGTCTACCTGTATCCGATGGCGCTCTCGTTCATCGTCACCGGTGCGGCCTGGAAGTGGATCCTGAATCCAGGCCTGGGCCTGGAAAAAATGATGCACGACTGGGGTTTCGCCAATTTTCATTTCGACTGGCTGGTGAACTCCGATTTCTCCATCTATACCGTGGTGATCGCCGGCGTCTGGCAATCATCGGGCTTTGTGATGGCGCTGTTCCTGGCCGGCCTGCGCGGCATCGACGACAGTATCATCAAGGCTGCCATGGTAGATGGCGCCAGCTTGCCGACCATCTATCGCCGCATCGTCATCCCGGCGCTGCGTCCGGTATTCTTCAGCGTATTGCTGGTGCTGGCGCACATCGCGATCAAGAGTTTCGACTTGGTGATGGCGCTGACCGCAGGCGGTCCGGGCACATCTTCCGACCTGCCGGCAATTTTCATGTATCAATTTTCTTTCTCACGCGGTCAACTTGGCTTGGGTGCGGCATCGGCAATGATGATGCTGGCTACCGTACTGGCAGTGCTGGTGCCGATGATGTATCTGGAAACCAAAGGAGCGCAGCGTGACAAAGGCCACTGACAACACAAGTAATTCCATCTATCACGAAGGCAGCAAGCTGACCGCCGGCCGCGTGCTGATCTACACACTGCTGGTGCTATGCGCGCTGTACTACCTGGCGCCGCTGTACGTGATGCTGAGCACCTCGGTGAAAACGCTGGACGAAATCCGTACCGGCAACCTGCTGTCGCTGCCGATGTCGCCTACCGGCGCCGCCTGGAGCAAAGCCTGGAGCAGTGCCTGTACCGGCGTCGATTGCAACGGCCTGCAGCCGTTTTTCTGGAACTCGATCAAGATGGCGGTGCCGGCGGTGCTGATTTCGACCCTGATCGGTTCGCTCAACGGCTACGTGCTGGCGCACTGGCGTTTCCGTGGCTCCGAAATCCTGTTCACGGCGCTGATGGTCGGCTGTTTCATTCCATTTCAGGTCGTGATCTTGCCGATGGCGCGTTTGCTGGGCCTGGCAGGCATGGCCAACACCACGCCGGGGCTGGTATTCGTCCACGTGGTCTACGGCATCGCCTTTACGACTCTGTTCTTCCGCAACTACTACGTCACTGTGCCGGAAGAACTGGTCAAGGCAGCCCGTATCGATGGTGCAGGTTTCTTCATGACCTATCGCAAAATTATTTTCCCGCTGTCGCTGCCGATTTTCATGGTCTGCTTCATCTGGCAGTTCACGCAGATCTGGAACGACTTCCTGTTCGGCGTGGTGTTCGGCGGTTCCGACGCCAAGCCTGTGACGGTAGCCTTGAACAACCTGGTGAATACGTCTACCGGCGTCACCGAGTACAACGTCAACATGGCGGCGGCCATCATCGCCGCGCTGCCGACCTTGGTGGTGTACCTACTGGCAGGGAAATACTTTGTGCGCGGCCTGACTGCCGGTGCGGTCAAGGGTTAAATCGAAGCGACAGGCCGCTAATGGTTAATGCACGCAACAGCATTGCAATCGCGGCCCCGCAATGAATAAAATTAAGGAATGAGTTAAAGATGGCAAGCTTATCAATTCGCAATGTGCGCAAGGTTTACCCGAACGGCAACGAAGTCCTGAAGGGCATCGATCTCGAAATCGAAGACGGCCAGTTCCTGATCCTGGTCGGCGGCTCCGGCTGCGGCAAGTCCACCCTGCTGAACATGATCGCCGGACTGGAGACAGTCTCCGAAGGCCAGATCATGATCGGCGACCGCTGCGTCAACGATGTGCCGCCTAAAGAGCGCGACATCGCCATGGTGTTCCAATCCTACGCACTATATCCAACCATGACCGTGCGCGAGAATATCTCGTTCGGCCTGGGCATCCGCAAGGTGCCTAAAGCCGAACAGAAGCAGATCGTCGAACGGGTCGCCAATACGCTGCAGATCACCCATCTGCTGGACCGCAAGCCGGCCCTGTTGTCCGGCGGCCAGCGCCAGCGCGTCGCCATGGGCCGCGCGATTGCGCGCGATCCGTCGCTGTTCCTGTTCGATGAACCGCTGTCCAACCTCGACGCGAAGCTGCGAGTCGAGATGCGCGCTGAAATCAAGCTGCTGCATCAACGCCTGGGCGCGACCATCGTCTATGTGACGCATGACCAGATTGAAGCGATGACCCTCGGCGACCGTATCGCTGTGATGAAGGACGGCGTGGTGCAACAGTTCGGCAGCCCGCAGGAAATCTACGACAATCCAAGCAACCTGTTCGTGGCAGGTTTCATCGGCTCGCCGTCGATGAATTTCATGCGCGGCAACCTGGTCGCGAATGGCCACGGCCCCGCTTTCGAGCTGACGCATGCCGGCCAGAAGACCCTGCTGCCGCTGGCTCCTGCACAAACCCAACGGCCGGAACTCGCTGGCTGGATCGGCAAGGAAGTCATCCTCGGCGTTCGTCCGGAACACATTACGGATGCGCAAAGCGCCCGCACCTCGGAAGCCAGCGACGCGGATGGCAACTATCATCCGACCGAAGTCGGCTGCACGGTCGAGCTGACCGAACCAACCGGCCCGGATACCCTGGTGTTCACCACCTTCAATGACGCCCGCGTAACCTGCCGTACCCACCCACGCGCGGCAGCCAAGCCGAAGGACGAAATGCAACTGGCGTTCGATCTGTCGAAAGCGGTGTTGTTTGACGCCCAGACAGAAGAACGGATCAGCTAAGATTCAGGGTAAGTCTGCTTAAGTCAAATCTGATTATTAAAAAAGTAAGACGTTCATGGCGTGGTCATCGGTGGCATAAGCCGATAAATTGCGTAGAATGGCAGAAAGGCATTTCCGATTAACAGTCTCTGCTTTTCTACGCTGCCATGAACCAACTCGAACAACTCAAGCAATTCACCACCATCGTTGCCGATACCGGTGATTTCCAGTCGATCAAGGCGTTTGCGCCGCGCGACGCCACCACCAATCCCTCGCTGATCCTGAAAGCGGTGCAGAAGCCGGAATACCAGCCTCTGCTGGCGCAGGCGGTGAAAGACCATGGCCAGTTGTCGACCAAGGAAATCATCGATCACCTGCTGGTCACCTTCGGCCAGGAAATCCTCAAAATCATTCCGGGCCGGGTTTCCACCGAAACCGATGCACGCCTGTCGTTCAATACCCAGGGCACGATCGACAAGGGCCATGCGCTGATCAAACTGTACGAAGCGGCCGGCATCGACCGCGACCGAGTCCTAATCAAGATCGCGTCGACTTGGGAGGGCATCCGCGCCGCCGAAGTGCTGCAAAAAGCCGGCGTCCATTGCAACCTGACCCTATTGTTTTCGATGCCGCAGGCGATCGCTTGCGCCGAAGCCAAGGTGCAGCTGATTTCACCGTTTGTCGGCCGCATCTACGACTGGTACAAAAAATCCAGCGGCCACGATTACAGCGGCGCCGACGATCCTGGCGTCATTTCGGTCAAGCAGATCTACAGCTATTTCCGCAAGTTCGGCTACGCCACCGAAGTGATGGGCGCCAGCTTCCGCAACACCTCGCAAATCACCGAACTGGCCGGCTGCGACCTGCTGACCATCAGCCCTGATCTGCTGCAGGCGCTGGCGGAAAGCGACGCCCCGGTCAGCCGCAAGCTCAGCCCGGAAGCCTCACAGCAGAGCGACGTGAAAAAGATCGACCTGGATGAAACCATCTTCCGCACCATGCTGAATGACGATGCGATGGCGACCGAAAAACTGGCGGAAGGCATACGCCAGTTCAGCGCCGATGCGGTCAAGCTTGAGAAGATGGTAGACGCATTGCGCTGACGCTCGCAGATAACCCGATATCCCGCGAAGAAATGCCGCGGGCAAAAAAATGGCCTCACATCGAGGCCATTTTCAATTCGCTACTTGAACACTACCGTCTTGTGCCCATTAAGCAGAATCCTGTGCTCGATAAACCATTTCACCGCCCGCGCCAGCACCACGCATTCGACATCGCGCCCGATGGCAGTCAACGTCTCCGGCTCCATCGCATGGTCCACCCGTGCCACATCCTGCTCGATGATCGGACCTTCATCCAGATCACCGGTGACGAAATGGGCGGTGGCGCCGATCAGCTTGACGCCGCGGTCGTGCGCCTGATAGTAAGGCTTGGCGCCTTTGAAACTCGGCAGGAAAGAATGATGGATATTGATCGCGCGTCCGGTCAAGGCGGTGCACATGGCTGGCGACAGGATTTGCATGTAACGCGCCAGCACCACCAGATCGATATTGTTGGCTTCGACGATTTCCATCACGCGCGCTTCCTGCGCCCGCTTGGCTTCTGCCGAAGCGCCGGCCGCCAAAGGCAGATGGTGGAAAGGGATGTTGTAGCTGGCTGCAAGCTGATAAAAATCCGTGTGATTCGAAACGATGGCGGTAATTTCGACCGGTAGCAAGCCGCTCTTGTAGCGGAACAGCAGGTCGTTCAGGCAATGGCCGATCTTCGACACCATCAGCATCATGCGAGGCTTCTTGCAGGCATCGTGCAATTGCCAGTTCATCTGCATGGTGCCGGCCAGGGCCGAGAATTCTGCCCGCAAGGCGTCGTCGGCAATCGCCGCATCTTCCGACGAAAAATGCACGCGCATGAAAAACAGTTTGGACTCGGCATCGCCGAACTGGGCTGAATCGATGATATTGCAACCGTGATCGGCCAGAAAACCCGAGACGCGATGGACGATGCCGCGCTGGTCGAGGCAAGACAAGGTAAGAATGTATTCTGGATGGCTCATGGTATTGGCGAGTGCAGACAATGGTGGGGCTTTGGCGGATTGCCAAAACCGCTATTGTCGCATGCCTGCATACGCAAGACAAAAAACCGGGGGCGACTAACCCCGCCCTGACTGACATATGCAAAAGCAGCCATCCAGCCGAGATGATCGACCGGAACGGCTGCAAATGTTATCCGTCCGACTACTAGCCGACAGCGGTTTGAAGCAGGTTACAGCTTCAGACTACGGCAGTCGCTGCGGCGCTGCTTGTCACGCTGCTTGCAGGAGTGGCTGCCGGCTTGCTGCTGGAAGTTGTGCCGACCTGGACTTCGCCAGTCAGTTGGCCGCCTTCTTCGATGACAACCTTGCCATAGCGGATTTTGCCGGAAACCTTGCCGGTCGAATAAATCACCAGCTTTTCGCGGACAGTCAGGTCGCCGTCGAATTCGCCGTAGATTTCTGCCAGGTCGATTTCAGCGGAGCCTTTGAAAGCGCCTTTTTCAGCGATATGGATCACGCGCGAATTCATGGTCGCTTCAACCCGGCCTTCAACCACCAGAGTGTCGCAATCGGTAATCTCGACGCCTTTGAGTTTGATATTCGGGCCGACAATCAGTTTGCTGCCGATTTCATTTGTGCTGGACGACGAGTGGTTGACTGGAGTGCTCACAGGATTGCTAGCCTTTGGGATGTTGGAAGTACTGCCGGAAGTGAGGTTGCTGCTGGCGCTGAACGGTGAATTCGGTGTTGGTGTTTCTCGCTTGCCGCCGAAAAACGTGTCTGATTTAAGCATGTGATCTCCTGAATGGTGTTGCGTGCAATAGTGCGGCCAGCGCGCTGATGCGATATGAAAATGACCGGAAGAGACAAAGGTCTCCAGCTTTCGAGAGACGCCCTCCGGAAAAGTTCATGCCTAAAATCATTAAATTGTAACCGCAGCCAAACTCTCACTCTAACAGCAATAAACCTCGGTTAGACTTCGATTAGCAACAATTCTTGCTTGATGAATAATCAATTACAAATATAACGCTAATAAAGTTAGGGAGAAACCAAGAATGAGCAATGCTACTGCACCGTCGTCCGATTTTGCCGCAACGCCTCCTCCAACGCAGCCCACGATAGAAGCATTTACCTTCACCGGCCGCGGCAGCGAATATTTCCGCATATGGATAGTGAATATTCTTTTATCCATCGTTACCCTCGGCATCTACTCGGCATGGGCCAAAGTGCGCCGCACCCGGTATTTCTATGACAACACCAGCGTCGCCGGCAGCAGTTTCGAATACCACGGCAACCCGATCGCGATCCTGAAAGGACGCATCATCGCGGCGGTCCTGATCGGCGGCTACCAAGTCGCCATCAGGACCAATCCGAAAATCGGCTTGCTGGTCCTGATACCCCTGATGGCTGCAATGCCATGGCTGATCTGGCGAAGCTATCAGTTCAAGTTATACAATTCCAGCTATCGCGGCATCCGTTTCGGCTTCAAAGGCAGCGCCGGCCAATCCTATTTCAACTACCTGCTGCTGCCGCTATTGTCAGCCTTTTCCCTTGGCCTGCTCTTGCCTTTCGCACATCAGCGCACAAAAAAATACCTGCATAGCGAAAGCAAATTCGGCGCAACACATTTTTCCTTTGACGCCAGCGTCGGTGCTTTCTACAAGATTTACCTGATCTGCTTCGTGATCGGCGTGCTGGGCTTCATCGGCATCGGCGTTCTGTTCGGCAGCAGCCTGCTGGCGCTCGGCGCAGCTGGCAAACACGCTGGTCCGGCGGCCTTCGGCGGCACCTTCTTCATGATCATACTGGCCATGTACGCCTGGATGTTCCTGATCATTCCGCTGGGCCTGACCATGGTTCAGAACCTCATCTGGAGCAACACCAAGCTAGGCGAGCACCACTTCCAGAGCAACCTGAAGTGGACCACGGTATTTTTCATCATGATCACCAACTTGATTGCCATCGTTTGCACATTGGGCTTGTTCACGCCGTTTGCGCAGATTCGCGCACTCAAATACCGGCTCGAATCGGTCACCTTGCTGGCAGCCGGCTCACTGGATCACTTCATTGCCGATGCAGAACCGCATGGTTCCGCCGCCGGCGAAGGCATGTCGGATTTGCTGGATTTTGATTTATCGCTATAAAGCTGCCGGGCTCCAATGCAAAATCAGCAACCCAAGGTGGTGCGGGCGTTTTACTTTGATGGCAAGACGTCCCGCAGGCATGGCGTCGAACTGAGGGTAGAAGCCGGCATCGCCAGTATTTCCGGCGACATCGAGCGGCAAGCGCCTCTTGACGAATTGCGCGTGTCGGACCGGAGTTCAAGCGCTTCGCGCAAGGTCACCTTTGCCGACGGCGCCTACCTTGAAATCATCGACCTCGAGGCCTTTGCCGAACTGCTGGCGCACACCGGTTATGCCGATTCGCTGGTAGTCCGCCTGCAACAAAGCTGGCGCGCCGTGCTGCAAGCGACCGCCGCGCTAATCGCGATTCTGGCGCTGGGCTATGTTTATCTGTTGCCGGCGGCCTCGGGCTGGATTGCCAACGCGCTGCCGGAAGCGGTGGAGCGCCAGATCGGCGGCAGCACGCTGGATTTTCTCGACAACCGCGTCTTCAGCCCGACCACCCTGCCGCAAGCGCAGCAAGATGCCCTTGACAGCAGTTTCCGTGTGCTGACCCCGCCGCGCCAGGGCGCGCCCGAATTCAAGATCGTTTTCCGGAAAAGCAAGATCGGTCCGAATGCGTTCGCCCTGCCCTCTGGCGAAATCGTGGTCACCGACGAACTGGTCAGGCTGCTGGACGATGACGACGCCATGATGGGCGTGCTGGCGCATGAACTCGGCCATCTGCACCAGCGCCACATGATGCGGCGGCTGATCCAGGTGTCTGCGGTGGGCGTCACCACCACGCTGTTGTTCGGCGATGTCTCGGGATTGGTGGCCAGCATTCCGCCCGTGATACTCGATCTCAAGTATTCGCGCGATATCGAAAGGGAGGCGGATGACTACGCCATCGCGATGTTCAAGGCGAACGGCATCAGTCTCGCCAAACTGGCGCGCACCTTTGAAAAGCTCGATAGCCAGCCGGCGGCCTTCTCGCCTTATCTGTCAAGCCACCCGCCCGGCAAAGAACGGATTGCCCGCATCCTCAAGGCCCAAACGGAATAAGGCCGGGACGGCACGGATGACAGATGCGTTACAATCTTGGAATTAGTTTCAGTAATCAAGACAAAATGCGCCAATACCTCGATCTCATGCGTCATGTGCAACAACATGGCGCCGTCAAAACCGACCGCACCGGCACCGGCACACGCTCTGTGTTCGGCTACCAGATGCGCTTCGACCTGCAAGACGGTTTCCCCTTGCTGACCACCAAGAAGCTGCATCTGCGCTCGATCATCCATGAACTGATCTGGTTCCTGAACGGCTCGACCAATATCCAGTACTTAAAAGACAACGATGTCAAGATCTGGGATGAATGGGCAGACAGCGACGGCAACCTGGGACCGATCTATGGCTACCAGTGGCGCTCATGGCCGACGCCAAGCGGCGGACACATCGACCAGATCACGCAGCTGATCGAGCAGATCAAGAATAATCCGGATTCACGCCGGCTGATCGTCTCGGCCTGGAACGTGGCCGATATCCCGCAGATGAAACTGCCGCCCTGCCACGCTTTCTTCCAGTTTTATGTGGCCGACGGCAAGCTCTCTTGCCAGCTGTATCAGCGCAGCGCCGACATTTTCCTCGGCGTGCCCTTCAACATCGCTTCCTACGCCTTGCTGACGCAAATGATGGCGCAGCAATGCGGCCTCGAAGCGGGCGACTTCATCTGGACCGGCGGCGATTGCCACCTGTATTCCAACCATGCGGAACAAGTCGAACTGCAATTGTCGCGTACCCCCGGCCCGCTGCCCAAGCTGACCATCACGCGCCATCCGGCGTCGATTTTCGATTATCGTTTCGAGGATTTTGAAATCAGCGATTACCATCCGCAGGCACACATCAAGGCGCCGGTGGCGGTGTAATAGCCGTGTCCCGGCCCGGCCGCTAGTTATGTGCGGCGCCGAGCTCTTCTTTGGGCTGGCTGGCCTGTACGTCCTGCCAGCCGCCGCCCAGCGCTTTATAAAGCGACACCGTCGCCTTCAGCCGCTTCAGCTTGATCTGCCCCAATTCGTTTTGCACTTCCGACAGGGAGCGCTGGGTATCCAGCACCGTCATCAAATCCTCGGCGCCGACCCGATAGCGGATTTCGGACAGTTCGAAAGCAAAGCGCGCCTGTTTCATTTCCGTCACTTTCAATTTGCGCTGTTCATCCAGACTACTGATCTGCCCTAGTGCGGTATCGACTTCCGACAACGCAGAAATCACGGTCGAACGATAGATCTGCACCAGTTCCTGTTTCTGGGCAATCGCAAGATCGCGCTGACTGTTGAGCAAGCCGGCATCAAAAATCGGCGCCACCAGTCCGGCGCCAAAATTAGCCAGCATGTTAGGTCCGTTAAACAACGACAGCAACGCATTGCTCTGACCGCCAGCCGAGCCGGTCAGGCGGATACTGGGAAACAGCGCGGCGCGTGCCGCGGCGACATTGGCGTTGGCTGCCGCCAGTTGGGCTTCCGCATGACGGATATCCGGGCGGCGCGATAGCAGTTCCGACGGCAAGCCGGGAGTGACTTGCGGCAGCAGGATCTTGGCCAGGCCGGGTTCGTTGACGGTAAATGTCTGCGGCGGCCGTCCCAGCAGGATCGCCAACGCGGTCTGCGCCTCGCGCTCTTGCTGCTTCAGATCGGGAATCACCGCCTGCTGTCCGGCCACCGCCGAGCGCTGCCGCGCCAGATCCAGCGGCGACGCCGCGCCGGCGCGGCTTTGCGCTGCCACCAGCTTCAGCACCCGATCAGCGTTATCGACGTTTTGCTGCGCAATCTCGATCCGGTCGCGCAACGACAATACTTGCAGATAAGTCGAGACAATACCGCTGGTAACTGTCAGGGCCACCGTTTCACGGTCATAGCGATTGGCTTGCAATGACGCTTCCGCGGCAACCAGGCCGGCTCTGTTCTTGCCCCAGAAATCGACTTCATAACCAATTTCCAGCAAACCGCTGGTGGAAGTGACGGCGCTGCCGCTGGAGGCCAATGGCAAGGCGCGATTGACGCTGGTGGAGAAGTCCACATTCGGCAACAAAGGCGCGCCGGCAATCCGCGCCTGCGCCTCGGCCTGGCGCACGCGCGATACCGCCGCAGCGATTTCCAGGTTGCTGGCTTGCCCTTGCGCCACCAGCTGGCTCAGTTCTTCGCTGCCGAAACGCTGCCACCAGCCGCTATCCGGCCAGTCCTGCTCGCCGGTGTTGGCCGACAAATCCCAGCTCTGTGGAATTTCGACGCTGGGAGTGGCTTCCCGCATCTCGATCCGATTGGCGCAGGCGGACAACAACAGCAATAGCACGGCGCTCGAGCAAGCCGTAGCGACTGCGCGCAAGCGCCGGATAATGTTGTGATGCATGGCGGTTGCCATCAATGCCCCTTGGCTGCAGCAGCGGCAGAAGACGAGGCTGCGGAAGCGCTGGCTGCAGCTGCAGTTGTGCCGTTTTTTGCAGGAACGGCACTGGCTGCCACCACCACCTGCTCGCCCGGCTGCAGTCCCGACAAGACTTGCGCCATTTGCTGGTTGCGGATACCGATTTTTATCTGCCGCGGCGTCACTTTCTGATTGGCGCCGGCGACGTTGACCACATAGCTGCCATCGGACTGCGGCTGCCCCAGCAATGCCACCGGCAGCAACACGGCGTCTTGCGCCTGCGCCAGCACAAAACGTACCTGGGTGCTCATGCCGCTCATCAGTTCCTGTTGCGGATTATCGACTTCGAACAAGACATTATAAAAAGTCTGTTTGCCCTGTTCACCCGAACCGTCGGCAGGCACCGGCACCACTTGCCGCAACTTGCCGCTCCAGCGTTTTCCGGGATAACCGGGCGTCGTGAAATAGGCGGTCATGCCTTTGCGCAGCAGCGGCACGTCGATTTCCGCCACCCGCGCCTGCACCGTCAAACGGCTCAGGTCGGCGATCCGCACCAGCGGCGCAGTCGGCTGGCCGGCGTTCACCATCTGCCCGGTACGCGCGCCCACCGCCACCACCGTGCCGCTGATCGGCGCCAGCACCTCGGTATGGCTGCGCGTCACATCATCGTTTTTTACGGTCGCCTCGATCTGACGGATCTGGGCGTTGATCGCCTCCACCTTGGCCGCCGCCGAATACATGCTCATGCGGCTGGACTCGAAGGATTCCTCGCGCGTCGCATTTTCCGCTTTCAGCTGGGTCTGCCGCTTGTATTGCAATTCGGCGAAATCCTGCTGCGCGCGCTGGTCCGACAGCTCCGCCTGCAACCTTGCCAGCTGGGCGCGATTGCTCTCGATCTGCGCCGACGGCAAGGTCGGCGTGATCTCGACCACCATCTTGCCCGACTTGACGTCGTCGCCCACCATCACCAGCACATCCTTGATCTGGCCCGAAACCTGCGCCATCACATCGCTGTACTTATGCAGCTGCAGCTTGCCGTTGGCGAACACCGCCTGCTCGATATCGCCGCTCCGCACCGCTTCCGTCTGCAGCCGCACCGGCGCCGGCTCGGGCGCCGGCGGCGGCCGCTGCAAGAGTCCTTTCCACAGCACGAAGCCTGCGCCGATCGCAATCAGTGCAGCCAGGATAACGATCAGCCAACGCCGGCTGGTGTGCCCGAAAGCACTAGGCGCGACGGACTTGTCGGTCGATTCAACGGTCATTGGTGCAAATTCAGAGTTAGTCGGGTTCAGGTCAAATATGTTGGAGCAATGGTGCATGCATCCGGCCTAAGCCGGCTCGGTCTGTGCTCCCCCCAGGGTTGCGGCAGGCGCTTCCTCTTCACCCGCTTCTTCGCCCAGGAAACCACCACTCTGGTGCGCCCACAAACGTGCATACAAACCACCTTGCTCCAGCAAGCTGCGATGATCGCCCTGCTCAACGATACGGCCCTTATCGAGTACGATCAAACGGTCCATCGCGGCAATGGTTGACAAGCGATGGGCAATCGCCACCACGGTCTTGCCTTCCATCAACCGGTACAAGCTGGCCTGGATCGCCGCTTCGACTTCTGAATCGAGCGCGCTGGTAGCTTCGTCCAGCAACAGGATAGGTGCGTCTTTCAACATCACGCGGGCAATCGCAATCCGCTGGCGCTGGCCGCCGGAAAGCTTGACGCCGCGTTCGCCGACGTGAGCATCGTAGCCGGTACGGCCCTTGGGGTCGGTCAGCGTCAGGATGAATTCATGCGCTTCGGCCCGTTGCGCCGCCGCCAGCATGTCGGCATCGGTAGCGTCGGGACGACCGTACAGCAGGTTGTCGCGCACCGAACGATGCAGCAGCGATGTGTCTTGCGTCACCATGCCGACCTGCGCCCGCAAGCTATCCTGCGTGACGTGCGAAATATCCTGGCCGTCGATCAGAATACGACCCTGTTCGACATCGTAGAAACGCAGCAGCAAATTGACGATGGTCGATTTACCGGCGCCGGAACGGCCTACCAGGCCGATCTTTTCGCCCGGACGGATATGCAAGGACATGTGGTCGATCACCGGCCGCTGACCGCCATAGGCAAAGCCGACCTGCTCGAAATCAAGCTTGCCCTGGCTGACTTTCAACGGCTTGGCGTCAGCCTGGTCCAGCACCGCGTGCGGGCGGGACAAGGTGTTGATGCCGTCCTGCACCGTGCCGACCTGCTCGAACAAAGAAGCAAACTCCCACATCACCCAATGCGAAATACCGTTCAGGCGCAAGGCCATGGCGGTCGCCGCAGCAACCGCACCGATGCCGATCTGACCCTGGGTCCACAGCCACAGCGCAGCGCCGGCCGTACTCAGGATCAGCAGCATGCTCAGGGTGTGATTGACGATTTCAAAACTGGTCACCAGACGCATCTGTCCGTGCACCGTTTGCAAGAATTCCTGCATCGCCGAACGGGCGTAGCCGGCTTCACGGCCGGCATGCGAGAACAGCTTGACCGTGGCGATATTGGTATAGGCATCGGTGATGCGGCCAGTCATCAGCGAGCGCGCATCGGCCTGGGTCTTGGCGACCTTGCTCAAGCGTGGCACGAAATAGCGCAATGCCAGGGTATACAGCGCCAACCAGCCCAGGAACGGCACCAGCATCCAGCCGCTGAAGCTGCCCACCACCGCCACCATGGTAAAGAAGTAAATCACCACGAACACCAGGATGTCGCACAGGATCATGCAGACGTCGCGCACGGCCAGCGAAGTCTGCATGACTTTGGTGGCGACCCGGCCGGCAAATTCGTCCTGATAGAAATGCATGCTTTGGTTCAGCATCAGGCGATGGAATTTCCAGCGGAGCAGCATCGGAAAATTACCCGCCAGCGCCTGCTGCTTGAACATGCTCTGCAGGGCGACGACGATCGGGCTGGCCAGCAATACAGCCGCCAGCAACAGCAGATTGGTGCTTTCGTGCGTCCACAGGGTCGACGGTTCGGCCTTGCCGAGCCAATCGACGATGCGCCCCATCATGGCAAACAGTAAAGCTTCGAACGCGCCGGTGACGGCAGTCAGCAAGGTCATGGCGATGATGTACGGGCGCAAGCCCTTGGTGCAGGCCCAGACAAACGCAAAAAATCCGCGCGGCGGCGGCGTCATGACCGTATCCGGATAAGGATGCAACAGTCTTTCAAACCAACCAAACATGGAAATGCTCCCAGAATAGGCAGGGTAAAAAATACCCAAGCCTCACAGTATATTGTAAATTTAACAGGCGCTTACGGCGGCCTATAGAAGAAAGAACGGGTATTGGACTGGCGCAGCGTAACCGGCCAGGCCAGGCCAGGCGACGCCGCCTGCCCCATTATCGTCTCAACGTCGTTCCTGACCGGGTCATTCCCGTGAACGCGGGAATCCGTGGTGGAGGCGCAGAGCCTTGGATCAGAATGGATCCCCGCGTTAGCGGGGACGACAACACTGGTATTTGTACGTGTTTTTTTACAGGACTCGCCCAAGAAAATCCGGCACGGCCTTAAAAAATACGCTTGGCCGGCGCTGGCGGAGTCCATTGGTATAGCCAGGTCTCGCTTAAGGGCTGGCCATCGGCCGCCAGGTATACCCGCACGTCGATCGGCTCGACGCTGTCGTCGGTCGGCTTGAGGTCAAACATGATGCGATAACCATGAATTGCATCCAGCGGACGCGCCGAACCGATCTCGATTTTACCACGGGAGGCGCTGATCATCGGCTGCACCTTGGCGTCCTTGCCCAGCAAAGCCAGATCGCCGCCGGCAAAATCGATCGCAAAGCGGCGCGAGTAATAGGCGCGTTTCTGGCCGATGATGCCACCCATGCCGGTGCGGGTCGCCACCACTTGCGCCAGCGGCGAAGAGAACGGCATCTTGCTGCCCCAATGCAGGCGATAGGCAAACAAGCGCTCTTGCCCGGCCTGCGGCTTTTCGGCCGGATTCCAGAACGCCACGATATTATCGAAGGTCTCATCCGCGGTAGGGATTTCCACCAGTTGCACGGCGCCCTTGCCCCAGCCCGATTTAGGCTCCACCCACAGACTCGGGCGGCGGTCGTAAAACACGCCGTCATCCTGATAGTGATCGAAATTGCGATCCCGCTGCAGCAAACCGAAGCCGCGCGGATTTTCGTCTTGATAAGCGTTGAAGCGCAGATGCTCGGGATTGGTCAGCGGCCGCCAGATCCATTCGCCGTTACCACGCTGCAGCGACAAGCCGTCGGAGTCATGAATCTCCGGACGCCAGTCATCGCTGGCGCCGATGCGGCGGTCGTTCTCACCGTACTGGAACATGCTGGTCAGCGGCGCAATCCCCATCCGCTCGATGGTCTTGCGCGGATACAGCGCGACATCGACATCCATCACCATGGTGGCCGAGGGCTGGATTTCAAAGCGGTAGGCGCCAGAGACGCTAGGCGAGTCAAGCAAGGCATAGACCACCAGCTTGCCCGAATCCTTGGCCGGACGTTCCAGCCAGTAATGGGTAAACATCGGGAACTCTTCCGGCTTGTCCATGCCGCAGTCAATCGCCAGGCCACGCGCCGACAAACCATACTGCCATTCGGCGCCAACCGCGCGGAAATAACTGGCGCCCAGAAACGCCGTGATATCGCGCTCCAGATCGGTATGAAAATTGACACGGAAACCGGCAAAGCCAAGATCCTTCGGCATGTGCTCAGCCTTCAGGCCGCTCTTGCCATAGTTGAACATCGCTGGATCGTAGGCCAGCTCTTGCGCCATGCCATTCTTCAATTCGTAGATCTGCACCGGGCTCTTGAAGAACAGGCCGAGATGGAAAAATTTGACCTGGAAGCGCAACTGGTCCTTGCCCCACAAGGCGTGATCTTCACGATAGCCGATGGCTTGGTATTGATCCCAGTCGAGCGCCTTGACCGCGTCCGGGATATGGTTCTCCGGCGGCGTGTAAGGCTGGCCGGCGAGCTGCCGGGCATGGCCTTTGAGCCAGGCGTAATCAAACGCTTGCGGCGCGCCGAGAAATTTCAGCTGGCCGGGCGCGCTTGCCGCCGCCAGCAATGAAGTGGCCGGGAAACCGGCGGCAGCAAGTGCCGCCGACGCTTTCAGAAAATCACGTCGTAACATGGTGCTCCTTGTTTGAAGATACTAGGTGCTTGCTGACGTCATTCCCGCGAACGCGGGAATCCAAGTTACTGCGTAAAATGGATCCCCGCGTTCGCGGGGATGACTGCATTTTTTGGTAACGATTTTTAGTAGTGCTAAGCGGCTTGCCAGCGCCGATTGGCCGACGCCGAATTCCAGATTTCGAAATGCAGCCGGGACAAGGTCAGAGGGTCATCCAGCAAGGCATTTTTCTGCCGCGGCGTCAGGCTGTCGGGGCCGCCTTTCAACGCGCTGTCGAGCAGCGCCGCACGCCGCGCCAGGGTTGCTGCCGGCACCGCCGGACGCGCAGTCACCGCCGCGCACAGCAAGGCATTCATGACCGGATCGACCACTGCATCGTTGAAACTCGCCAGCACTTTGCCGTTGTCGTTATATACCGTGGTTGCCGCCAGTTCAGGCGGCAAATCGACTTCCTCCGGGATCACGAAAAATCGCCCGCGGCGAAAACCGCGGCCGAGCGTGACGCGGCTGGAAAATACCGACAAGGGAATCGACAACATCAGCGAACCGACGATCGGCAACAGCCACCACAGAAAGCCCGGCTCCAGCCAGTACACGCCGCCACCCCAGATCAAACCGAGCAACGTATGGCTGCCATGCCGGCGGCAGGCTTCGCCCCAGCTGGTTTCGGCATCGTCGCGCGGCGGCGATTTCCAGCTGATGGTCCAGCCCAGGAATGCACCAACCACGAAGCGCGTATGGAACAGCATGCGCACCGGCGCCAGCAGCATCGAGAACAGCAGTTCCATGATCATGCTCAAGGTCAGGCGCAAGGCGCCGCCGAATTCGCGGGCGCCCTTGGTCCAGATCAGCACTACGCTCAGCACTTTCGGCAGGAACAGCAAGGTAGCGGTGGCGCTGAACAAGGCCAATGCCCGCTCCGGATGCCATTCCGGCCACACCGGGAACAACTGCCCCGGCGTCACGAAATATTCCGGCGCCACCAGCGTGTGCACCGCCAGCAATACGGTCGACAGCAGCAGCGACAAGAACCACAATGGCGCCGATAGATAAGCCATGACGCCAGTCACGAACACCGCGCGGTGTACCGCATGCATGCCGCGCGCCAGGAACAGGCGGAAGTTCATCAAGTTACCCTGACACCAGCGGCGGTCGCGCTTCAGCTCATCCAGCAGATTCGGCGGCATTTCTTCGTAGCTCCCGGCCAGATCATAGGCAATCCACACGCCCCAGCCGGCGCGCCGCATCAGCGCCGCTTCGACAAAGTCATGCGACAGGATCTCGCCTGCCAAAGCGCCCTCGCCCGGCAACGGCGCCAAAGCACAATGTTCCATGAACGGCTGCAAACGGATGATGGCGTTGTGCCCCCAGTAATGCGATTCGCCCAGCTGCCAATAGTGCAGGCCGGCGGTAAATAACGGGCCGTAAACGCGTGTAGAGAATTGCTGGATGCGCGCATACAACGTATCGCGGCCGGCGGCGCGCGGCGCGGTCTGGACGATGCCGGCCGTCGGATTGGCTTCCATCAAACGCACCAGCGTGGTCAGGCAGGTACCGCTCATCACGCTGTCGGCGTCAAGCACGATCATGTAGCTGTAGTTGGCGCCCCAGCGACGGCAGAAATCGTCGATGTTGCCGCTCTTGCGCTTGACGCGACGCCGGCGATGGCGGTAAAAGATGCGGCCGAAACCGCCCACCGTCTGGCACAGGCTGGCCCACGCATCCAGCTCGGCGCTGCAGATATCGCTGTCGCCACTATCGCTCAGCACGAAAAAATCGAAGCGATCCAGTTCGCCGCTGGCGGCTACCGATTCGTAAGTCGCGCGCAGACCGGCGAACACCCGGGTCACGTCTTCATTACAGATCGGCATCACGATCGCCGTCCTGGCGCTGGCCGGGATCGGACCCGGCGCCGCCTCTTCGCGTGAAATCACATAGCGGTCGCTACCGCGCATCAATACCAGGAAGCCGGCCATGGCCGTCCAGAAACCCGCGGACACCCAGCAAAACAACAGCGCAAACAAGCCCAGCGTCACCAGTTCCAGCGGCTTGTCGCCGTGGTATGGCAGGACTGCGCTCATGAAATACGTCGCCATCGCGGTCTGCGCCAGCATCAGCATCAGCAGCACGATGCGGCGCAGATTGCCGCGCGACTTGCTGATGTGCTGATCCTGGCTGTCCGCTTCAGCCACCGGCAATGGTTCCGGCTGCGGCAGCGCGGTCGAGCGTGCGGCCTTTTTATAGCGGCGCTGCTTGGCCCGTGGCCGCAGGTCGAATTTGCTGTTGGCGGTTTCGATCCAGCGCACCAGCGGATTCAAGGTTCCCCAGGGATGGGCGACGATAGGCGTACGGTGCAAAGGCGGTGCAATCTCGATACGCGAGCGGCCCGCAGCGTCGGTACTGATCCCGGGCAGCGGCTGCTCCGTCGACGAGACATCGGCGAACGCCAGTTGCAAACGTGCGGCTACCGAAGCATAGGCCGGATTGTCTTGCGCCAGCGCAGCGTTGCCGCCGGCATGGCTATCGGCAGTCAGGGCATGGTGCAAGGCCGTCAGCGACGTATCGCCGGCAGCGCTCAATTGCACAGACAACGCTGCGCGGCGCTCCGCCGAAAGCGGCAGGCGGTCGAGGTAGCGCTCACTGGTTTCAGGCATCATATCGGGTAAATCCAGCACATCGGTTGCGCTAGTCACGGACATCGGCTGACGGTCTAGTTGGGCGGTAATATGTAGCTCCAGGTTTCTGATAAGGTGGTGCTGCCGCCGCGCAAGAAGCCGCGCAGCTCGACAGGTTTGTTGTCTTCGTTACGGCGCACCCGCACCGACATGCGCCAACCGCCGGTGACGTCATTGCGCTCCACCTTGGTATCCAGCACCTTGCCGTTATCGTCGGCGCTGACCACGCCTTCCGGCTGCACCTTGTCAGACAGTTTCTTGAATACCGGGCCTTCAAAGTCCACCACCAGGCCGATACTGTTGTCATCGGTCTTTTTCAGCACGCCGAGACCGCGCCGGGTCTGTGTAACCCACGATAAAGGCGGCCGCTTTTCAGCATCCTTCTGCCATGACAAAGTGTATTCCAGATTGAAGGGCTGGCCTACCTTCGGCGGCGTTTCCGGGACCCAGAAGGCGACGATATTGTCGTTGGTCTCGTCCGGCGTCGGAATCTGCACCAGTTCTACCCGGCCGTTACCCCAGTTGCCCTTGGGCTGGACCCAGGCGCTTGGCCTCTTTTCATAGTGCGCATCCAGATCCTGGTAGCTGGCAAAATCGCGGTCGCGCTGCATCAGGCCGAAACCGGCAGGATTGCTCAACGAATAAGAAGTCACCAGCAGGCGCTTCGGATTGACCAGCGGCCGCCAGATCCATTCACCAGTGCCGGAGGCGACCGACAAACCGTCGGAATCATGCACTTCGGGACGGTAGTCATCGACCTGCGAACGTTGATTATCGCCATGCAGAAACATGCTGGTCAGCGGCGCCAGGCCTAGTTTGCTGACATTTTCACGCAGGTACAACTGGGCCTTGACATCGACCGTCGTATCGACGCCCGGCTTCAGCACGAAGCGATAAGCGCCGGTGACGCGGCGCGAATTGAGCAGCGCATAAATGGTCAGCTCTTTGTCGCTGGCCTTGGGCCGCTCGATCCAGAATTCGGTGAAGCGCGGAAACTCTTCGCCTGAACTGAGTCCGGTATCGATCGCCAGGCCTCTGGCCGACTGGCCGTAGGTCTGATCCTTGCCCAGCCCGCGGAAATAGCTGGCGCCGAGAAACGACATAACCTCGTCCTTGTATTTAGTCGTATTCAGCGGGAAATGCACGCGGAAGCCGGCGAAGCCGAGCGCACGCATTTTTTTAGGATCGACCTTGTTTGCGCCATAGTCGAAATCATTAGGATCAAAGCGGATTTCACGCACGCTCTGGCCATTGATTTCGCTGATCTTCACCGGCTGGTCGAAGGCATAGCCTTCATGAAAGAAGGCCAGTTCGAACGGCAATTTCTGGCTACGCCAGGTAGATTTTTCCGGACGGAAACGTATGTCCTTGTATTGCTCGTAATCGAGATTGCTGATTTCCTTCGGCAAACTGCCTTCTGGCTTGCTGAATGAACTGGCGGCCAGATCTTTTGCCTGCTTGGCAACGTTATTAAAATCGAAGGCGAATGCGTTGCCGCTGAGACATGGCAGCAACAATGCTGCGGCAAACGGCAGAACGGCGATACGCGTCCGCGCTAGAACGGAAATACGCGAGTGCGTCCGCTGAGACAAATTTAAATGCATTGGATTCCCATCTGACACTGCTTAGATTGACTTGTCCGAGAACGCCATCCAGGCGCCATCGAGAGCAAGCGGTAGTCTAGCAGTGTTCCATCATTTTTTATATCCATCGAGCAATGAGCTAGCTATGACGCACTCGTATCTGCGCCAGCAGCCATAAAACATGCACATTGAATGGCAGAAACTTGCCAAGTTGGCAGCAGAATGCTGCCATCATGCGCCGTAGCGGCAAAAACCTCTTAGCCCAGCTTAGCTTACGTTAACAGGCCATGGCTTTTAAGAGCAAGCATAGACGACAAAGTTCCGTTACAGACTTTATAGTAAGATCACGCTTTTAATACCAACCCGCCTAAAGCGGGCTCATGCAACAGCGCCCATGACCTCACGCCTCACGATTATTGTCGCCACCGACGCCCGCAACGGCATTGGCATCCGTAACACCTTGCCCTGGCGCTTGCCGGAGGATCTGGCGCACTTTAAACGCACGACCTCGGGCCACCCGATCATCATGGGCCGCAAAACCTTTGAATCGATCGGCCGCCCTTTGCCGCAGAGGCGCAACATCGTCATCACCCGTAATTCCGCATGGCGTCACGACGACGTTGAAAGCGTGCCTTCGCTGGCGGCCGCGGCGGCGCTGGTCGGCGACGCCGAAGCATTCATCATCGGCGGCGCCGAAATCTATGCCGCCGCCCAGGACCTTGCACAACGCCTGATCGTCACCGAGATCCGGCATAGCTTCGACTGCGACGCTTTCTATCCGGCGCGCGATCCCCTGCAATGGCAGGAAATTTCCCGCGAAAACCACCATTCGGAGGCCAACGGCTTCGACTACGCTTTCGTGGTGTACCAGCGCCGGTCGCACGCTGACGGCGAGGCCGGCAGCTGACCCGGCCCGATGATGGAAACCCATCTGTTGTTTTCTGCCGTTTTTCCATCATCTTTATCCCCAATTTCGTACATATCTGCGAAAATTCGACTTTCTTTTTTAAGCTCCCCGCTACTGGCGGCGACGCTTGAAGCAGCAGGCTGGATTGCCCTACCAAGGCAACCTCCGCGAGCGTCTCCAGCGCTACGCGGGACAACGTTTTTAATCGCCACTTCGATTTTTGATTCACCGCTTCGTTGTGCAGCCTTGTTATCAACCACTGTCTCTTGGAGACCTCGATGAAATTCCGCTTCCCCATCGTCATCATTGACGAAGACTTCCGTTCCGAAAACACTTCCGGCCTCGGCATCCGCGCACTCGCGGACGCCATGGAAGAAGAAGGCATGGAGGTATTGGGCGTGACCAGTTACGGCGACCTGTCGCAGTTCGCCCAGCAGCAATCGCGGGCCTCCGCCTTTATCCTGTCGATCGACGACGAAGAGTTCGGCGCCGGATCGTTTGAAGAAACCGACCACGCGCTGAAATCACTGCGCGCCTTCGTCGAAGAAATCCGCCATAAGAATGCCGACATTCCGATCTATCTGTACGGCGAAACCCGCACCTCGCGCCACATCCCCAACGACATCCTGCGCGAACTGCACGGCTTCATTCACATGTTTGAAGACACCCCGGAATTCGTCGCGCGCCATATCATCCGCGAAGCCAAGTCTTACCTGGACGGCCTGTCGCCGCCCTTCTTCCGCGCGCTGGTGCATTACGCCCAGGACGGTTCCTATTCGTGGCATTGCCCGGGACACTCGGGCGGCGTGGCTTTCCTGAAATCGCCTATCGGCCAGATGTTCCATCAATTCTTCGGCGAGAACATGCTGCGCGCCGATGTCTGCAACGCCGTCGAAGAACTCGGCCAGCTGCTCGACCATACCGGCCCGGTGGCCGCTTCGGAACGCAATGCCGCGCGCATCTTCAACGCCGACCATTGCTACTTCGTCACCAACGGCACCAGCACCAGCAACAAGATGGTGTGGCACTCGACCGTGGCGCCGGGCGACATCGTGGTAGTCGACCGCAACTGCCACAAATCGATCCTGCACTCAATCATCATGACCGGCGCCATTCCGGTCTTCCTGATGCCGACCCGCAATCACCTCGGCATCATCGGCCCGATCCCGCTGGAAGAATTCACGCTGGAAAGCATCCGCAAGAAGATCGAAGCCAATCCGTTTGCGCGCGAAGCCGTCAACAAGAAGCCGCGTATCCTGACCATCACGCAATCGACCTACGACGGCGTGATCTACAACGTCGAGACGCTGAAGAACATGCTGGACGGCGAAATCGACACCCTGCATTTCGACGAAGCGTGGTTGCCACATGCAACTTTCCACGACTTCTATAAAGACATGCACGCGATCGGCAAGGACCGTCCGCGCGCCAAGAAATCGATGATCTTCTCGACCCAATCGACTCACAAATTGCTGGCCGGCCTGTCGCAAGCCTCGCAAATCCTGGTGCGCGAATCGGAAAGCGTGCAACTGGATCAGGATGCCTTCAACGAGGCCTACCTGATGCATACCTCGACTTCACCGCAGTATTCGATCATCGCTTCTTGCGACGTCGCCGCCGCTATGATGGAAGCGCCGGGCGGCACCGCGCTGGTGGAGGAAAGCATCCTGGAAGCATTGGACTTCCGCCGCGCGATGCGGAAGATCGACGAAGAATGGGGCAAGGACTGGTGGTTCCAGGTGTGGGGACCGGACAACATCTCGGAAGATGGCATCGGCAGCCGCGAAGACTGGGTGATCCGCGCCGAGGATACCTGGCACGGCTTCGGCAACCTGGCGCCGAATTTCAACATGCTGGACCCGATCAAGGCCACCATCGTCACGCCCGGCC
Source organism: Collimonas sp. (assembly GCF_039923675.1). Lineage (GTDB taxonomy): Bacteria > Pseudomonadota > Gammaproteobacteria > Burkholderiales > Burkholderiaceae_D > Collimonas. Next base: position 115,812 of record NZ_JBDTCG010000090.1, on the reverse strand, counting down.
TGTCGCTGGAAGGCAAGTTCGGCGAAAGCGGCATCCCGGCTTCGATCGTCACCAAGTACCTGGCCGAGCACGGCGTTATCGTCGAGAAATGCGGCTTGTATTCGTTCTTCATCATGTTCACCATCGGCATCACCAAGGGCCGCTGGAACACGCTGCTGACTGCGCTGCAGCAGTTCAAGGACGACTACGACAAGAACCAGCCGATCTGGCGCATCCTGCCCGAGTTCGCCGCCGCCAACCACGGCAAGAACGCCCGCTACGAACGCCTCGGCCTGCGCGATTTGTGCCAGCAGATCCATGAAACCTACAAATCATATGACGTCGCGCGCCTGACCACGGAAATGTATTTGTCCGACATGCAGCCGGCGATGAAGCCATCCGACGCGTTTGCAAAAATGGCCCACCGCGAAATCGACCGTGTACCGATCGACCAGCTGGAAGGCCGCGTCACCTCGATCTTGCTGACGCCATACCCGCCGGGCATTCCATTGCTGATTCCTGGCGAGCGTTTCAACAAGACCATCGTCGACTATCTCAAGTTCGCGCGCGATTTCAACGAGAAATTCCCGGGCTTTGAAACTGACGTGCATGGATTGGTGAAACGGGAAGTGAACGGCAAGCGGGATTACTTCGTGGATTGCGTCAGACAATAAACCGACGCTGCAATTAAAAAACCGGGACGCTAGCCAACGCGTCCCGGTTTTTTTACGTCTTGGATTTTATAGCGGAGCGAAACGCCGCGCGCCATTTTCCAGCAAACCATTGAACAGATCCGCAGGCCGGACCCATAGCCCCGGCGCATGCGGCCACAGGTGTTCATAGACCACCATGGCTTCTTCGGTTTCCGAATGCCTGGCGACACCGATATAGCGGTACAGGCCGCCCTTGTAGTGCCGATGCGTGGCGATCTTCTTTGCGTCTTCTTCAGTCATGCAACTCTCCAGAATAATTTTCTGCCGGCGCGATTTCCTCACCCCGCGCCTTATGCCTCGTACGGTTGCACTTCCAGCGGCTGGCCGTCGGCTTCGAATTTCATGGCGACCGCCAGTGAAGTAACGCCAATGGTGCGCAATGCGTCGTAGGTATCATCGACTTCCACCTGCAGGTCGCTGCCAGCTCCCAGCGGTTTCTCGGAAGAAGCCAGCAACACGCCATCCTTGCAGTACAAATTCACGCGCAATACCATCTCGCCGCGCACGTCGGCCGGGCCGACAATGGCGTTGGCGTCGAAGGGCTCGACGCCGTGCTGATCGAGACCGCGGTTCAGCTCCGACATCATCTGCAGCGTGAAGTATTCGGCGATGCCGCGTTCCTTACCGCCGTGGAACAGATCCTGGTACAGGAAATGCAGATCGATCTCGCGGCCATCCGTCACCAGGCAACGCTTGAGCAGCGGCGCGACTTGTTCGGTCCAGCTTTGAAAACGTTCTTCGCGCGCGGTGAAATAAGCCTCGGCGCCAGCTTCGTCTTCCGGTACCTGATAGAACGCGTCGTCGGTGGCCTTGAGGGAAAAGCCCAGCAGGAAGCGCACTTCAACCGCATCGTCATCAGGTCCGAACAGATTTTCCGGCCAGCCGCTGATACTACTTTCGATCGCGGTGGTCGTTGCCAGCTTCTTGTCCGCCATGGCGCCGAAAGCGTCGCGGTTCATTTCAAACAAATGGCTGTAGCGGATGCTGTCTATCTCGTCCAGATGGTAGGCGTGGCTGACCAGCACCACTGTGGCGTCAGGACCTTCCAGCTGCGCCTTCTTGAAACTGGCGGAGAGCGCATCGAAAGCGTCCTGGTCCTGGAAGCACTGCTCGCGCTTGAGGCCGCCGCCGACATGCGCGAAGAACGGCACGACGAAGGCGTTCAGCTCCAGCACCTTGCCTTCATCGCGGCGCACCAGCAGGATTTCCGAGGCTTCTTCGACATTGCCTTTCAAGAATTGCCAGGCGTCGAGATCGGCGTATTTGGCGCGTTCGATCGCATCGTAAAGGATGTCGTCCTTTTTCTGCTGCAGGCTTTTCTTGACTATCTTGTGGAATTCGATGCCGGCCTGCTTCAAGGCTTCGCCGACGGCAACACCTTCAGCCTCTTCGCTATCCTGCTCGGCCAGGTCGATCGCCAGGTCGCATAACTGCTGGGTTATCGCTTCGTCTTTATCTTCCGGCGACACGCTGGATTTGCGAGGCACAGGGCGCTTGTTCTTCGGCATATCAGGCTTTCGGCAAGGTCACGCCTTGCTGCCCTTGATATTTGCCGCCACGATCTTTGTAGGAAACCTCGCAAATTTCATCGCTCTCGAAGAACAACACCTGGGCGCAGCCCTCGCCGGCATAAATCTTGGCCGGCAATGGCGTGGTGTTGGAAAACTCCAGCGTGACATAGCCTTCCCATTCCGGCTCGAACGGGGTGACGTTGACGATGATGCCGCAACGCGCGTAAGTCGACTTGCCTAGGCAGATCGTCAGCACGCTGCGCGGGATGCGGAAGTATTCCATGGTGCGCGCCAGCGCGAACGAATTCGGCGGGATGATGCAAACGTCGCCGCTGAAATCGACAAACGATTTCTCGTCGAAATTCTTGGGGTCGACGATGGTCGAATTGATATTGGTGAAGATCTTGAATTCGTTGGCGCAACGGATATCGTAGCCGTACGACGAGGTGCCGTAGGACACTATCTTCTGGCCGTTAGCCTCGCGCACCTGACCGGGCTCGAAAGGCTCGATCATGCCGGTTTCCTGCGCCATGCGGCGTATCCATTTGTCGGATTTAATCGTCATTGTTTTCTGTCAATCTATAGTGAGGGTAGGTATTTTGCGCAATTTTACGCCAAATGGGCTGTAAAGCGGTCATCTTGCAGGCTTCAGTCATGCTTACCGCTGCATGGTTTCCCACACCTTCTGCAAACGCTTGGCCGAGACCGGCATCGGCGTTTTCAGCTCTTGTGCAAACAGCGATACGCGCAGCTCTTCCAGCAACCAGCGAAATTCCGTCATCTTCGGATCGGAGTTCTTGCTGCCGCGGTCTTTTTGCGCGCGTTGCCACGGCGTCGCCACCTGTAGCCATTCCGTCAACAAACGGCCATCGCGGGTCGGATCGGCGCGCAATTTTTCGAGCCGTACATTGACCGCCTTCAAGTAGCGCGGGAAATGCGTCAGGTTGGCGTAGTCGTTATCTGCGATGAAACGCTTGCCGACCAGCGCCTGCAATTGCGACTGGATATCGGCCACCGCTTGCGCATGGCCCTTGGCGCCTTGCAGTTTTTTCGGCAAGCCGTGATATTCCGCCAGGATCAGGCCGGCCAGGCGGGCGATTTCATTGCTCAGCAAACCCAGCCGCGATTTGCCCTCATCCTTGCGCTGGGCGAATTGCTCGGCATTCTTTGGCAGCGGCGCTTGCAGGCAGGCGCGTTCCAGGCCGGCGGAAATGATCTGGTCGCGCAGTTCTTCCTGCGACCCCAGAGCCATGAACTGCATGCCCATCTGCTGCAAGCCGGGAATATTCTTTTCCAGGAATTTCAACTGCTCTTTGAGCTGCAAGGCAAACAGGCGGCGCAAGCCGAGACGATGGATGCGCACCGCCTCGTTCGGATCATCGAACACCTCGAGATCGCAATGCGTGGCTTTGTCGACCAGCGCCGGGAAGCCGATCAAGGTCTGCTTGCCTTGCTGGATTTCCAGCAGCTCCGGCAATTCACCGAAGGTCCAGCTGGTCAACATGCCGTATTGGCCAGCTTGGCCGGCAGGCTTGGCTGCGGCAGTATCAGCCGCTTTAGCCGCCGGCCTGGCAGAGTTGCCTTGCTGCGTGGTTTGCGGCGCAGATACCTGCGGCACATCGGTCACTACCGTGTTTTCCGCCAGCTTCTGGAAACTCTCGCGCGCCTGCCCGCCGAACTCATCCTGCAAGGCGGACAGGTTCCGCCCCATATCGAGTTGGCGCCCATGCTCATCGACGATCTTGAAGTTCATCGAGTGATGCGCCGGCAAGGTTTCCAGCTTGAAGTCGGTGCTGCGCGTGGCGACCGTGGTTTCGGTGCGGATGTCCGCCATCAGCGCATCCAGCAGATTGCCGTGGCCGAATACAAGACGGGCCTGGATCCGCTCGCAAAAACCGGCGGCGTAGTCGGGCAACGGCACGCAGTTGCGGCGGATTTTCTGCGGCAGCGACTTCAGCAGCAGATGAACTTTTTCCTTCAGCATGCCGGCCACCAGCCAGTCGCAACGGTCGGCGTAGACCTGGTTCAGTGCATACAGAGGCACCGTCAGGGTAACCCCGTCACGCGGGGTGCCAGGCTCGAAGTGATACGACAAGGCCATCTCGATACCGGCCACCCGCATCACCTTGGGGAACAGTTCGGTGGTGATGCCAGCCGCTTCGTGCCGCATCAATTCGTCGCGGTTGAGAAACAGCAATTTAGGCGTCTCGACGCTGATGTCTTTGAGCCACTTTTCAAACGTGATGCCGTTGCAGATATCTGCAGGAATCAGCTTGTCATAGAACGCCGCAATCAGTTCATCGTCCACCAGCACGTCCAGACGGCGCGACTTGTGCTCCAGGTTCTCGATCTCGCGGATCAGCTTCTGGTTGTGCGCAAAAAATGGCGCACGGGTGTCGAACTCGCCGCCAACCAGCGCATCGCGGATGAAAATCTCGCGCGCTTCGGTCGAATTGATCAGGCCGAAATTGATGCGGCGCTGGCTGTACACCACCAGCCCGTACAAGGTGGCGCGCTCGGAAGCCGACACTTGCGCGGTGCGCTTTTCCCAGCGCGGCTCACCATACGATTTCTTCAGTAAATGGGCGCCGACCTTTTCCAGCCATTCCGGCTGGATCTGGGCGATGCAGCGCGCATACAGGCGGCTAGTGTCGACCAGCTCGGCCGCCATCACCCACTTGCCGGCCTTCTTCGACAAAGTCGAGCCGGGCCACAAGTAGAATTTGATGGCGCGCGCGCCCAAGTAATGCGCATCGTCGTCGGCCTTGAAGCCGACGTTGCCGAGCAAGCCGGTCAGCAAAGCGCAATGCAATTGCTCGTAGGTGGCCGGCGCTTCATTCAGACGCCAGCCCTGCTCCTTCACAATCGTGAGTAGCTGCGAATGCACATCGCGCCATTCGCGCAGACGCAGCTGCGAGAGAAAATTGGCGCGGCAGTTATCCATCAGCTGACGATTGGTTTTCTTGTGTTCGATGGCCTCTTCAAACCATTTCCAGATTTTCAGGTAGCTCAGGAACTCCGATTTTTCATCGGCGAATTTCTTGTGCGCCTGGTCGGCCGAGCCTTGCGCTTCCATCGGGCGGTCGCGCGGATCTTGCACGGAGAGCGCCGAAGCGATAATCAGCATTTCGCTCAGGCAGACATTGTCCAGCGCCGCCAGGATCATGCGGCCAACGCGCGGATCCAGCGGCAGCTTGGCCAGCTGGCGGCCGGTCTTGGTCAGCAGGTTATTGTCATCCACCGCGCCCAGCTCTTGCAGCAACTGATAGCCGTCGGCGATGGCGCGGCCCGGCGGCGGCTCGATGAACGGGAAGGTTTCGACGTCGGTCAGGTGCAGCGATTTCATCCGCAAAATGACCGAGGCCAGCGACGAACGCATGATTTCCGGTTCGGTAAATTTCGGCCGCTGCAGGTAATCCTTCTCTTCATAAAGACGGATACAGACGCCGGCGGCGACCCGGCCGCAACGGCCGGCGCGCTGGTTGGCGGCCGATTGCGCGATCGGCTCGATCTGCAGTTGTTCGACCTTGTTGCGGTAACTGTAGCGCTTCACGCGCGCCAGGCCGGCATCCACCACATAGCGGATACCCGGCACGGTCAGCGAGGTTTCGGCGACGTTGGTGGCCAGCACGATGCGGCGCGCATTGGAGGCTTTGAATACCCGTTCTTGCTCCTGCGCCGACAAGCGCGCAAACAAAGGCAGGATTTCGACGTGGGCCGGATGGTGTTTGCGCAGTGCCTCGGCGGCGTCGCGGATTTCGCGTTCGCCCGGCAGGAACACCAGCACATCGCCTGAACCGACGCGCGCCAGTTCATCCACCGCATCGACCACGGCATCCATCAGGTCACGCTGGTCACGGTCGCGCTGGGCGGCGTTTTGCGGCGCATTCGGTTTTGCTGCGGCGGCAGCCGTGCCCGGATTGAGGCCGCTGCGGTCGGCGTTATCAACCGGACGGTAGCGTACTTCAACTTCATACAGACGGCCGGAAACCTCGATCACCGGCGCCGGCTTGTTTTCCGTACCGAAATGGCGGGCGAAGCGGTCGGCATCGATTGTTGCCGAGGTGATGATGACTTTCAGGTCAGGCCGTTTCGGCAGCAACTGCTTCAGGTAGCCCAGCAGGAAATCGATATTCAGGCTGCGCTCGTGCGCTTCATCAATGATGATGGTGTCGTACTGGCGCAGCAAGGGATCGGTCTGGGTCTCGGCCAGCAGAATGCCGTCGGTCATCAGCTTGATCCAGGCGCCCTTGGTCAGGGTATCGTTGAAACGTACCTTGTAGCCGACGTGCTCGCCCAGCGGCGAATTGAGTTCCTGCGCGATGCGCTTGGCGGTCGACGAAGCGGCAATCCGGCGCGGCTGGGTATGGCCGATCATGCCGTTCAGGCCGCGCCCCAGCTCCAGGCAGATCTTCGGCAGCTGGGTGGTTTTACCCGAGCCGGTTTCGCCGCAGACGATGATGACCTGGTTGGCGCTGATCGCCGCCGAAATTTCACCGCGCTTGCCGGAAACCGGCAACTCTTCGGGAAACACGATAGGCGGCAACGGATTGCGCTCAGGCGCAGGCCGCGCCGGCTCCGGGCGCGTGGCTCCGCCATTGCGCGGCTGGGGTGGACGGCCAGCAGTGCGCTGGGGACTTGGGCGATCTGCTGATCGCGGCGGTTTGTTGGATTCTGAGACTGACATGAGGATCGAATTATACAGAGCAGCATCGACAAAGCGCGACAAAACCGCTGTTTATCCCTCACTCAGCCAGTATTTGTCGCCTGCCGTCGCCCGTCACCATCAAACCGCCGTGGTTTTAGCTGGATTTGCCGCAGCAAGGCGCTAGGGTAGTGATTCAGGAATTGACTCTGGTTGGCCGCTGCTTGAAAAAATCCACCGCATGCTGGCGTGTCTGGACACCCTCCAGCGTTGCCTTCGGATCAAGGCCGAAGCGGCGCGCCGACCCGCTCACCAGGCTTTTCTGCAAGTCGTTGAGGGGTTCCGACATGGCCGGCTGCACCCAATCCGTGGCAGGCGCAGGAATCGCCGGCAGGTCGCTGCGCGGCGTCGCCAGCGTCAATACCTGCGCCAGCGTCGGCGCCGCCGCAATCCGCTTGCTGGGCAGCATGGCCGAAGATGGAATGTCGATCCAGTCGCGCAATGTCGCCAATATCGACGTATGGTCGTAAGGGACATCGGTATCGGAACGAAACACCGTGCCTGCGGCAATATAGGGAGAAATCAGCACCGCCGGCACCCGCACGCCGAAGCGGTCAAACCCGAAACCGCCGTCGCCCGGATCGCTGGCCGCGTCCGGCGGCGTCGCATTGACGGGCGGAAGCACATGGTCGTAGCACGCGCCATGCTCATCATAGGTGATCACCAGCAAGGTCTTGTTCCAGCCCGGCGAAGTACTGACGGCGGTCCAGATGGCATGGAGGAAAGCCTCGCCCGCCTGCAAGTCGTGCGGCGGATGCTGATCATTCGGTTCCAGCAGAAAACTCGGTTCGATGAAACTGTAAGCCGGCAGCGCATCGGTGGCGCAGGCATCGACGAACTCGGTAAAGCGGCTGAAATGCTCGTTCAGCAGCGGGTCCCACAGCTTCGGGAACATGGTGCGCGTGAGCGATGGCGTCACCAGGGTGTCGCTATAGATGCTCCAGCTGACGTCCAGCGACTGCAGCACGTTGTAGACAGTCGGCACGTCCCAAGCTAGCGGATCAGGTGGACTGCCGTTGTTGATGCGTCCGTTCGAGGTACCGGCATGGGCAAAGGCGCGATTCGGCCAGGTCTGGCTGGGCACCGAGGCAAACCATGCATCCGACACCGCATACTGCTGCGCCAGCGCCGCCAGCACGGGCAACTGGTCGCAGTCATGGCAATGCATGATTTGGGTGGCGTCATCGGTCTCGGTGGTAGCGTAGTTGACGACGAAACCCTGCATCGGATAAAGCGGCGCGGCGGCCACGCCGTGGGGGCCGTACAGCTGATATGTCACATTATCAAAGGTTTCCGCAGGATCGGGATCCGGCACGGTGCTGCTGGCCGTGCCGCGTCCAACCATGATTTTTTGCGGTGCTTCGCCGCCAAAATAACCCGCATTCGCCGGATTCCACAGGTCGGCGCGCAAGCCGTCGAATTGCGCCGCACCCGCAGCCGGCAAAACCGCAGCCGGAGCACCGCCATCCGCGTAGAGCCAGCCCAGCATGTTATCCAGCGAGCGGTTTTCAAACATGACGACCACAATATGTTCGACCTGCGGCAAGATCTGTCCCATGGGCACCTCCTTCCGAGAAGTGTAGGCATGAAGAGCAAGAAAGGCAAAAAGAAGCGATTGCCGGCAGCAGCAGCTTTGGCCGGAAATTTCGCCGGATCATGGGTGAAACGCCTGGCAAATACAGGTAACACTTGCATAATTGAAAATATTCTGCCACTGGCGCACCAGCCCGGATACGTTATAATCGCGGGTTATCGAAACTGCCAAAATGCCAGCGCAACACAGCGCGGCCGGCGGATTTCCGTTTTTTCGCGCATGCACGCGCATTCACGACTCTATTACTCTCAAGGCAGGCGGCCGAGATCGCCTGAACCACGCATCATGCAAGAACCCGTATCCGAGCAGCCAAACGTCGATGGCGCGGCCGATAGCGCCGACCTCACCGACAATACCGTTGCCAACGTCTCTATCGAGCAAATCGCCAGTGAAGTGGCGCGCCGCCGTACCTTCGGGATCATTTCCCACCCGGATGCCGGCAAAACCACGCTGACTGAAAAATTGCTGCTGTTCTCCGGCGCAATCCAGCTGGCAGGCACGGTCAAGGGCCGCAAGAGCGGCCGCCATGCAACCTCGGACTGGATGGACATCGAAAAGCAGCGCGGCATTTCGGTCGCCAGCTCGGTGATGCAGTTTGAATATCGCGACCACGTGGTCAACCTGCTCGACACCCCGGGCCACCAGGATTTCTCGGAAGATACCTATCGCGTGCTGACGGCGGTCGACTCGGCGCTGATGGTGATCGACGCCGCCAAGGGCGTGGAAACCCAGACCATCAAACTGCTCAACGTTTGCCGCATGCGCAACACGCCGATCATCACCCTGATGAACAAGATGGACCGCGAAACCCGCGATCCGCTGGAACTGCTGGACGAGCTGGAATCGGTGCTGAAGATCCAATGCGCGCCGGTGACCTGGCCGATCGGCATGGGCAAGACTTTCCGCGGCGTGTATCACCTGTTGCGCGATGAAATCCTGTTGTTCGCGGCCGGCAACGACAAAGCCGACCAGACGTTTGAAGTCATCAAGGGCATCGACAATCCGCGCCTGGATGAGATGTTCCCGCGCGAAATCGAACAGTTGCGGATGGAAGTCGAGCTGGTGCATGGCGCTTCGCATCCATTCGACCATGAAGCCTTCCTGGCCGGCGTCCAGACGCCGGTGTTTTTCGGCTCCGCCATCAACAACTTCGGTATCCGCGAGATCCTCAATGCGCTGATCGACTGGGCCCAGCCGCCCGGCGCACGCGATGCGACTGTGCGTACGGTGCAACCGACCGAGGCCGCTTTCTCAGGCTTCGTGTTCAAGATCCAGGCCAATATGGATCCGGCGCACCGCGACCGGATTGCCTTCCTGCGCGTGTGCTCCGGCCACTTCCAGCGCGGCATGAAGATCAAGCATCTGCGCCTGAACCGCGAAATCAAGGTATCCAGCGTAGTGACTTTCATGGCCTCCAGCCGCGAACAGGTGGAAGAAGCCTATGCCGGCGACATCATCGGCTTGCCGAACCACGGCAACATGCAGATCGGCGACAGTTTCTCCGAAGGCGAACTGCTGCAGTTCACCGGCATCCCCTACTTCGCCCCGGATTTTTTCCGCTCGGTGCGGATCCGCAATCCGCTCAAGATCAAGCAGTTGCACAAAGGCTTGCAGCAGCTCGGCGAAGAAGGCGCGATCCAGGTTTTCAAACCGATCACCAGTAGCGACCTGGTGCTGGGCGGCGTCGGCGTGCTGCAGTTTGAAGTGGTGGCCAGCCGCCTGCTCAACGAGTATGGCGTCGACGCCGTATTCGAAGGCACCAGCATCAGCAGTGCGCGCTGGATCACTTGCGAAGACAAGAAGATCCTGGCCGATTTCGAAAAATCCTCCGCCGGCAACAACGTCGCCTACGACGCCGCCGGCAACATGGCTTACCTGGCGACCTCCGGCGTCAACCTGCGCCTGACGCAGGAACGCTGGCCGCAAGTGGTGTTCCATGAAACGCGGGAGCACGCGGTAAAACTGAACTAGTACGCAAGAGGATTCGCAGGTCGGAAAAGCGTAACGTCATAAGATGGGGACGCCTAGTCGGGGACGCCGAGTCGGGGACGCCGAGTCCTGCATAGCAAAAAAGGAGATGCCGCGGCATCTCCTTTTTCATTTTCAGGGCTACACGCCCTGAAAATCTATTTACGAATGATCGCGCTGATCCGCCTGCGCAATCGCCGCATCGTGCACGGCCAACTCCTGATCCGCATCAATCGCCTTGCCATCCAGCTGACGATGCAATTGCACTTCATCCAGCTCGCCGGTCCATTTCGCCACGATCAGGGTCGCCACGCCGTTGCCGATGGTATTCGTCAGTGCGCGCGCTTCAGACATGAAGCGGTCGATACCGAGGATCAGCGCCAGGCCTGCCACAGGTACGTGGCCGACCGCCGACAAGGTTGCCGCCAGCACGATGAAGCCGCTGCCGGTAACGCCTGCGGCGCCCTTGGAGGTCAACAGCAAGACCGCCAGCAAGGTCAGTTGCTGCATCAGCGTCATCGGCGTGTCGGTGGCCTGGGCGATGAATACCGCGGCCATGGTCAGGTAGATCGAGGTGCCATCCAGGTTGAAGGAATAACCGGTTGGAATCACCAAGCCGACCACCGATTTCTTGGCGCCCAGGTTTTCCAGCTTGCCCATCAGGCGTGGCAGCACCGATTCCGACGACGAAGTGCCGAGTACGATCAGCAGTTCTTCCTTGATGTACTTGACGAACTTCCAGACACTGAAGCCGTGAAACCTGGCAACCGCGCCCAATACGCCGAAGATGAACAGCAGACATGTCAGATAGAACGCGCCCATCAACTGGCCCAGCGACAGCAATGAGCCGAGGCCGTATTTGCCGATGGTGAACGCCATCGCGCCGAAAGCGCCGATCGGAGCAACCTTCATGATCAGGCCAACCATGCCGAACAGCACGTGCGAAAATTTTTCGACAAAATCAAACACCAGCGTGCCGCGGCCGCCGAATTTATGCAGCGAGAAACCGAACAGTATCGCGATCAGCAACACTTGCAGGATTTCATTCTTGGCGAAAGCGTCGACCATGCTGCTGGGGATGATGTGGAAGAAGAAATCGGCAGTCGATTCCATCTTGCCCGGACCGGTGTAAGCCGCGATGCTCTTGGCATCCAATGTCGAGAGATCGATATGCATGCCGGTACCCGGATGCCAGACATTGACCACGATCAGGCCGAGAATCAGCGCCACGGTGCTCATGATTTCAAAGTACAGCAAGGCCAGGCCGCCGGTCTTGCCGACCTTCTTCATGTCTTCCATGCCGGCGATGCCGATCACCACGGTGCAGAAAATCACCGGTGCGATGATCATCTTGATCAGCTTGATGAAGCCGTCGCCGAGCGGCTTCATGGCGGCCCCGGTTTCCGGATAAAAATATCCCAGCACGACGCCGATCACGATGGCGGTCAATACCTGTACATAGAGTGATTTGTAGAGCGCTGGTTTTGCCATTTGTCCCCTCCGATTAGATTACGTTTTTTTTAGAATATCGCCGCCGCCAAATGACGCGACCGGCGCCGATCATACTGCCCTGCTGTTGAATCTTGCTGCTGAATCTTTCCTTGCATCATTCCGCTTGCGCATGCTCCCCGACACCTTGAGCGGAAAGATGGAAAAAAGAGCGCAACTTTAGCTGATAACGCTACCGCCACTCAAGTTATTTACGTGCATCGGCAAGAAATTGTGTTTTATGCAATCATCTTGCAGCACATCTCTTGAATTGGCGACCTTGAATATAATTGCATTCTGTTCTGTATTGCTCTTCAAGTAAATTCCTGCGTGAGATATTTATCCGGCAAGACTTGAGATAGCCTTGTCACAATGTTTGTGTATCTTGCGTGGTGGAGATGACTTTTTAATTGCAATTTAAACAATTCTGTATTTTGCGCCGCAGCTAAAAACGAAGCTCGACGCAAGAGAAGGAAAGTAACGGCAACCTTTCGCTTGTTTGCGCTGTCACAGACAAGCCGTACACCAGCAGGTCTTTTCATAACGAGGAAGATAAATGACTGAAAACGATGTCCGTAAAAATGCTTTTGCGATGCCTATCCACAATCCGGCCTTTCCTCCCGGCCCTTATCGCTTCGTTAACCGTGAATTCCTGATCATCACTTACCGCACCGATCCGGAAGCGCTCAAGAAAATCATCCCGGCGCCGTTGCAATTCACGGATCCGATCGTCAAGTTCGAATTCATCAAGATGCCTGACTCGACCGGTTTCGGCCATTATTGCGAATCGGGGCAAGTCATCCCGGTGACGCTGGACGGCGTCGCCGGCGGCTATGTGCACAGCATGTTTCTGAACGATCATCCGCCGATCGCGGGCGGCCGTGAACTGTGGGGCTTCCCCAAGAAACTGGGCAATCCGGAGTTGAAGGTGCATACCGACACGCTGATGGGTACGCTGGACTATAGCGATTTCCGGGTCGCCACCGGCACCATGGGCTTCAAGCACAAGGCGCTCGATCCGGATGCGATCAAGAAATCGCTGGAAACCCCTGCCTTCCTGCTGAAGATCATTCCGCATGTCGATGGCACTCCACGCATCTGCGAACTGGTACAGTACAGCCTGACCGACATCACCGTGAAAGGCGCCTGGAGCGGTCCTGGCGCGCTCGACCTGCATCCGCATGCGCTGGCGCCGGTCGCCGATTTGCCGGTGCTGGAAATCATCTCTGCTGTACACATCTTGACCGACCTGACTTTGCCGCTGGGCACGGTCGCTTACGACTATCTTGCCAAATAAGTTATCGAACAAGTCACTGAACAACCAAGTTAATTCTCAATGAAGGAAATGCCATGTCACTCAAAGATAAAGTTGCACTGATTACCGGTTCCGCCAGCGGCATCGGCAAGGAAATCGCCATCGAATACGCACGCGCCGGCGCCAAGGTCGTGATCGCCGACCTGGCCTTGGATGCCGCCACTGCTACCGCTAATGAAATCAACCAATCGGGCGGCGTCGCCATGGCGGTCGCCATGAACGTCACCGACGAAGCACAGGTCGACAAAGGCATTGCCGACGCCGTCGCCAACTTTGGCAGCATCGATGTGCTGATCAGCAACGCCGGGATCCAGATCATCGCCCCTATCGTCGATTCGACCTTGGATAACTGGAAGAAAATGCTGGCGATCCATCTCGACGGCGCCTACCTGACCACCCGCGCCGCAATGCGCGAAATGATCAAGCAGGGCAATGGCGGCGCCATCATTTACATGGGATCGGTCCATTCGCACGAAGGTTCGCCGCTGAAAGCGCCTTACGTCACCGCCAAGCACGGCTTGATCGGCCTGGCCAAAGTGGTCGCCAAGGAAGGCGCCAAGAACAAGATCCGCGCCAATGTCATCTGCCCGGGTTTTGTCCGTACGCCGCTGGTGGAAAAGCAGATTCCGGAGCAAGCCAAGGAACTCGGCATCACCGAAGACCAGGTGATCAAGACCGTGATGCTGAAAGATACCGTGGACGGTGAATTCACCACCACCCACGATGTCGCGCAAACTGCAATTTTCCTGGGGGGCTTCGAATCCAATGCACTGACCGGCCAATCGATCGTGGTCAGCCACGGCTGGTTCATGCAATAATCACCTTCGCAGTCATGTAGATAAACAAAAAGGCAAGAAACGTTTCTTGCCTTTTTCATTTCTTGTCCTTTTACGGCATTGCCTTTTTATGGCATTGCCCTCGCAATTGACACTGCAAAACACTGATCCGAGAATTTATTTTGAACGCATCTTATTATTTGTCCCGGACCGCCAGGCAACTATGGCTGAAATACTGCCTGTCATGCCTGTTGCTGCTGACCGGCAGCCCTGCTCTGCTGGCAAAAAACATCCCGGCAAAAGCGCCCTTGGGGGCACCCGCATTCGCCACCAGGCAGGCTGCGCTGGCGGCGCTGCCGCCGCTGATGCTGTGGGTATGGGAACGGCCGGACGATACCAGCTCCTGGCTCGGCAACGGCGCCAGGCAATCAAAACCGGCAGAGGCAAGCGACACGCCCGGCACATCGCTGCAAGCGCAGCGCATCGGCGTAGCCGTGCTGGACACCACCGTGCTGCTGCGCGACGGCAGCGCCACTGTGCGGCGCCGCCAGCAACCGTTGCGCCTGCCGCCCGAATGGTATGCGGCCAGCGGCTTGCTGCCGAAAGCGCCGGTAGTCACCATCGTCCATATCGACATGGCGCGCGGGCCGCACAAGCCGGCCCTCAACAACAAACAGAAACAGCTGATCGTCAACGCCGTGGTAGCCGCCGCAACGCGTAGTCCGAGCCAGGTGGTACAGCTGGATTTCGAAGTCATGCATAGCCAGAAGCCGTTCCTGGCCGACGTCGTCCAGCGCAGCCGCGCGGCGCTGCCGGACAATGTCGCGCTGTCGATTACCGCTCTGGCATCCTGGTGCGTAGGCGACGCCTGGCTGGCCGATCTGCCGGTCGATGAAATCGTGCCGATGGCGTTCCGCATGGCGACCGATGGCGAGCGCATGCGCGAGATCCTCGACCAGGATGGCCGCCTGCCGCGCCCGGAATGCCAGCCTAGCCTGGGCTTGTCGCTGGACGAGCAGCCGTGGCCGAACAAACTGCGCAGCCAGCGCCTGTATCTGTTTAACCGCACCGCCTGGTCCGCCACGCCGATGGCAAGCTGGTCAGTGCGCCTGGGCTCGGTTCTGCCGTAGACCAGGAACTCTGCAATTGGTATTGAGCCGGACTATTGAGCTGGACTATTGAGCGAGACGGATAGTTAGTGCAAGGACAAACCGGCGTCGAGCGTGCGCGGCGCCGGGTACACCTTGACCAGCACGATCCGCGGGCCGTTCATTTTCTTGACCACGATTTCGAAGCCGTCGAAGACGATTTTCTGTCCTTCGTGCGGCAGATCGCCCAGCTTGGCCATGATCAGGCCGCCAACCGAATCGACATCTTCATCGCCGTCGATGACGACGTCGATGCCCAGGATCCGCTCCAGGCTGAAGATCGGCAAGCTACCCTTACCGAGCAATGTGCCGTCGTCCAGGCGGCTCCATTCGTTGTCGTTACGGCGGAATTCATCGCGAATCTCGCCCACCATCGCACCCAGTATATTGTCGAGCGTGATAAACCCTTCCGGCTTGCTGCCCTTTTTGCCGATGATGGCAAAATGCGGCGCGCCGGTACGGAAGCGGCGGAACAGTTCCAGCGCAGGCATGCGATCGGAGACATATTCCACCGGCCGCAAGAAGCTATTCAAGCTGTCGATCGGCTTGCCTTCCTGCTGTGCGATGAACAGGTCCTTGAGGTGGATCACGCCCAGCACGTTGACGCCGTTCTGGTCGAAGAACGGGTAGCGGCTGAAGCGGTGACGATAAATGGTCTGCAGGTTTTCCTGCAGGCTGGCAGATTGATGCAGGGCCGTGATCTCATTGATCGGGCGCATCAGGTCGGACACTTCCAGCTCGCTGAAGTCCAGCGATTGCGCCAGCACATTCCATTCATCGCGGTTGAATTTCTCACCGGCAGTGTGGCTGCCGCGCAGGATCAACTTCAACTCATCCGCAGAATACTGCGAATCGTGACCATGGGCGCCTGCCAGACCGGCCACGCGCAAGATCCAGTTGGCGCTCGCGTTGAGCGCCCAGATGGCCGGATACATGGCCCAGTAAAAACCGTACAGCGGCAGCGCGCACCACAGGCCGATCACTTCCGGATTGCGGATGGCGACAGTCTTCGGCGCGAGTTCGCCGATGACGATGTGCAGGAAAGAAATCAGGAAGAAAGCGAAGAAAAACGATATGCCGTGTATCAGGTCCGGCGAGCTGACGCCCAGCATGCCGAACACCGGTTGCAGCAAGCTGGCGAAAGCCGGCTCGCCGATCCAGCCGAGGCCTAGCGAAGCGAGTGTGATGCCGAGTTGGCAGGCGGACAGGTAGGCGTCCAGCTGGCGGTGCACGATGGCCAGGATGCGGCCGCGCAAGCCTTGGGTCTTGGCGATGGCGCGGATGCGGGTCTGGCGTAATTTGACTAAACCGAATTCGGCAGCAACAAAAAAACCGTTGAGTGCTACCAGAAATAATGCTGCGATAACCAATAACAGGTTGTTCAATGAATCTCTTTCATGGGTAATGACGGATTACAAGTATAGGCGACGATGGCGTTTTCGACAAAACCGGCGTTCTTCAACGCCCTTCAAGAAAAATGGGGCAGAGTCGTTTACGCAGCAAAACCGCATAAAACCCTGCCCCACCCCGGCGCCGCACATGGCTGGCGCCCTTATCTGTCTTTTTGCTATAGCGTGGTCGCCAGCGCACACTGCCGGTAATGTTCGGCGGCCAGCTCCTGCTGGTCGATCGCTTCATGCAACTGTCCCAGCCGCAAATGGGCTTCACGCACCGTGGCGGGCGCCACCGCATCCGACAAAGCCTGTTCCAGGTGACGCTGGGCCTTGCCCCACAGTTTTTGCTTGAAGCAGAAGCTGCCCAGGGTCAACGCCAGCTCGGCGTCATTCGGCGCCTTGATTGCCCAGCGCTCGCAGTGTTCGATCTGCGCCAGCAATTCAGGCGTGGCCTCTGCCGCAACCGCATCGCGGTAGGTCGCCAGCAAGCGCTGGTCCCACTCGGCCGCCATCGCTTTTTCGACGATGGCGCGCGCCTCGGCGTGCAAACCGCACTTGTTGAAAGCATTGGCGCCGCGCATGGCGATGAATGGCTTGATGCGGTCATCGCTCGGCACCGTGGCCCAGAATCGTGCGATCGACTCGGCGTCATGCGCTTCATCGGACAATAAACCGTCGTAAGCCAATTCGCGCAGGCGTGTCGACAAGGCCGGATGCAAGGCATCGTGCTTGTTCAGCGTGCGCACCAGGCGCAGCACTTCTGGCCAGTTCTTGGCTTGCTGGTTGGCTTTCAGCGCCAGCCGCAAAGCGTGGATGTGGCGCGTGCCGCGGGCGTTCAGCTCACTCACCGCTTGCAGCGCAGCCTGCGATTTGTGCTCGTCCACCAGCAAATCCAGGGTGGTGATCAGTCGCGCGGTTTTCAGCGGCTCGTCGTCTTCGATGCTGGCCAGCCAGATATCGCGCCGCTCGGGTTGCCCCATGCGGTGCGCAGCGCGAGCGCCGATCAGCGCCGCCACACCCAGGTTGTCCGGCAGTTCGGCCGCACGGGTGGCAGCCTTTTCGGCCTGACCGAAACGGCCTTCGAACAAGGATTTTAGCGAATCGCGCAAGGCGTTGTTGGCTGTGGTTTCACGTTTGCCACGGCGATAGCCGATGACGCGCGCAGGCAATTTCTGGGTCACCCGGATAGCCCTGATCACCACATACAGAAGGATGAACAGGATCAACAGCAAAACAACGAAGAAATTCAGTGAAAGGTCAATCCGGTACGGTGGGAAAAACAGCACCACATTACCGGGGTTGTAACGCGCCACCACGGCCAGGCCGATGGCAACCGCAAACAGAGCAACAAGCCGGAGAAAGAATCGCATAGGACTATGGCTTGCCTTTGTAAGTACGGATCGCCGTGGGGCTATCCAGCGCCGGCATGGTGATCGAAAGATCGCTGCTCTGGACTTGCTTGAGCAGGGTTTGCACCGCCTGCGTCTGCTTGGCGCGGGTGTCGAAATATTTGGTGATGGTTTCTTGCGCGGCGATCAGATCGCTGCGGAAGGCCGATTCGTTGCGCGACAACAGACCCAGGCGTGCATTCAGCAAACGCAGCTTGAGGTTTTCGCGGGCGTAGTAAGCCTGGGTCGGCGACAACAGCAAAGCCTCCGGGGTCGCCACGGTGCGCACCCGTATCAGCTGGCTGATCTCGGTCCACATCTCCGAGCTCCAGCTTTGCCACAGATCATGTACACGGTTTTTCCAGTCGGTCACCACGGCATCGGTTGATGCTTGCGATTTGGCGAGATTGGCATTGGCGGCAGCCTTGGCCGGTTTGGCGTTGCTGTTGGGAAGCGGCTGATTGCTTGGCTGGCTGACGCCGAAAATCGGCTTTTCATCGGACAACAGCGGCATGCTGTCGATCTGACCGATGACGCTGTCGAGACGCACGGCGATGCCGGTCACGTCCAGCGTCGGCAAGGCCTTGAGCTTTTCGATGTCGCTGGCGATGGCGCGGCGGACGATGATGAATTGCGGCTTGTCGGAGCGCGACAGGTTCTTGTCGGCGTTTTGCAAGGCGATCAAGGCGCCCTTTACGTTACCGGCCAATTGCAGCTGCTGGCTGGCAGTCGATAGCACTTCTTCCACTTCGGACAAGGCTTGCTCGTCGCCGTTCTTCGACAAATCCTTATACAGCTGCTCCAAAGCCAGTTGCTGGCTTTGCGATTCGAGCTGCTTGCTTTCCAGCACGCTGACCTTGCCTTCCAGCGCCTTGCTGCCGTCTTGCACAGACTTCATCAGCACCTTGGTTTCGGTATTGCTGCTATCGCCGACTTGCAGGCGGCGGGCGATTTCCTGGCGCAGCCGGTTGTTTTCGTTATGCATCACCCACCATTGGCCGGCGACCAGCAAGGCTAGCACCAGCAATGCCAGGTACACCAGGCCAAGCCTGCCTGCGCTTTTACCGCTATTGACCGGATAAGGCTGCAGCACAGGCTGCGCCCCTGAGGACGGCGATGGCGCCGCACTGACGGCAGGACCAGCGGACTGGTTCAATTCTGGAGTGGGTATCGATTCGTTCATAGCGGGAATTGTAACGCGTCGAGCAGCCGTTCGTCGCCTGAGCCGGTCAGAGTAACGTCAGTAAATCCAAGCGCATGTGCTGTTTCGGCAATGCGGGCATGTGGGACAAGGAGATGCTGCTGTTGGATTTTTGCAACACCGGTCCCGCTTTCGACCTGCCGCACCAGTTCCACCAGATGCCGCAGCGCTTCCGAACTGGTGACTATCCAGTCGCTTTGGCTATTCAGCAATTGCAACAGCCGGGCTTTAAGGACCACATCAAGTTGCGGCGCCTGCCGCCGGTAAGCGGCGACGGCTTGCACCTTGATGCCTGCCGCCAGCAGCGTGTCGGCAAAAAAATCGCGGCCGCTCTCGCCGCGCACCAGCAACACTTGAGTGTCATGTAGCGCGTCAAGGTCAAGCGCCTGCAACAAGCCTTCCGAATCGGTCCTGGCAGGATCGGGCGGGCTGAAGATGGTGACGTTGTCGGCTGTCAGACCATGCCTGGCCAAGGCTGCCCGGCTGCCTTCGCCGACAATCCCGATCGCCACCTGCCGCGGCCAGCTGGAAATGTAGCGCATGGCGGCATCGATTGCGTTCGGGCTGACAAACACTACCAGGGCGTAGCTATCGAGCTTTGCCAGCACTCTCTGCAAAGGCGCGCTATCGCTCAACGGCAGGATTTCAAGCAAGGGGAAGATGACCGGCTGGCGGCCGCGCGCAGTAATCTGCTGCGCCAGCGCGGTGGCTTGCGCCGCCGGCCGGGTGATGACGACCGGATGCAAGGTGGAATTAGTCTGCATGACGGCTGCGCAGTCGCCAGGGTTGGTAACCGCTTTGCAGGCCGGACATCAGGCGTCCCGGCAAAGCGCCAGGATCTCCGCCGCACCCTGCGCCGCCAGATCCTCTGCGATTTTGACGCCCAGGGCCTGCGGCGCATCGGCGCTGCCGCTGGCGTCCGCGCAGATCGCCCGGCGGCCGTCCGGAGTTCCGATCATGGCGCGCAAGCGCATCTGATCGCCGTCGATGGCGGCAAACGCCGCCAACGGAATCTGGCAGCTGCCGCCGAAAGCGCGCGACAAGGTCCGTTCGGCGGTGACGGCCCGCTCGGTTGGCAGATGATTCAACGGGGCCAGGATTTGCATCAGATCGGCACGGTCTTCGCCTATTTCAATCGCCATTGCCCCTTGCCCCGGCGCGGGCAAGCTTTGCTCAGGCTCGATCAGCGCCTTGATCCGCGCCGCCAGGCCCAGCCGTTTGAGCCCGGCGGCGGCCAGGATGATGGCGGCATATTCGCCGCGGTCCAGCTTGGACAGCCGGGTATCCAGGTTGCCGCGCAAAGGCTTGATCTGCAACAGCGGGAAGCGCGCTGCGATCAAGGCCTGGCGGCGCAGGCTGCTGGTGCCGACGACCGCGCCCGCCGGCAATTCTTCAAGCGACGCATAGTCATTTGAAACGAAGGCATCGCGCGGGTCTTCGCGCTCAAGCACCGCCGCCAGGGTAAAGCCGGGCGGCAAATCCATCGGCATGTCCTTCAGCGAATGCACCGCCAGATCGGCGCGGCCTTCCGCCATCGCCACTTCCAGTTCCTTCACGAACAAGCCCTTGCCGCCGACTTTGGACAAGGTCCGGTCAAGAATTTGATCGCCACGGGTAGTTATGCCGAGGATTTCTATATTACAGTCTGGATATAATGCAGATAACCGGGCGCGCACGTGTTCCGCTTGCCACATGGCCAGCCGGCTTTCACGCGATGCGATCACTAACTTGGAAGGAGAAGGTATTTTCGACACAGGTTCTTTCGGATTTTAGCTATGCAGCAAATGCAGCCAGGACAGAGTTATCTAATCGCCAACGGGTTTCATCCAAACACGTAACGAAGCGCAAGCGCACTCAATATGTACCACATATTTTTGCGCCGGATTTTAGCATGCGCTCTCTGCTGTCACAGTTGTACTCCGTATATCGTATTAGATATATAGCAAGCGTTTGGCAAGTTATAAGTAGTTACAAGCCCTTCCTTTCCCACCCCAGAAAAGCTGATTGCACTCGTTATTATGGCAAAACAATTGAATTCTGCTGTCCAGGTAAAAAAATCCGCTCCCAACAAAGATGCGCCGCTAAAAGAAGATATTCGCCTGCTGGGCCGCTTGCTGGGCGATGTGCTGCGTGAACAAGAGGGCGATGCGGTATTCGAAGTGGTGGAAACCATTCGCCAGACGGCGGTGCGCTTCCGGCGCGAGTCCGACCCGCAAGCCGGCACCGATCTCGACAAGCTGTTGAAAAAACTCACCCGCGACCAGACCAATTCGGTGGTGCGGGCATTTTCCTATTTTTCGCATCTGGCCAATATCGCCGAAGACCAGCATCACAACCGTCGCCGCCGCGCGCATTTGCTGGCAGGCTCGGCGCCGCAACCCGGCAGCGTTGCCCATGCCCTAAGCAAACTGGATGATGCCGGCGTCTCCGGCGCCACGGTGCGCAACTTTCTGAAAGACGCGCTGATTTCGCCGGTGCTGACCGCGCATCCGACCGAAGTGCAACGCAAGAGCATCCTGGACGCAGAGCGTGAAATCGCCCGTCTGCTGGCCGAGCGCGACCGTCCGCTGACCGCCAAGGAACTGCGCGACAACACCGAACTGCTGCGCGGCCGTATCGCCACCTTGTGGCAAACCCGCATGCTGCGCTATACCAAACTGACCGTCGCCGATGAAATCGAAAACGCGCTGTCCTACTACCGCATCACTTTCCTGCGCGAGTTGCCGGCACTGTACGATGACATCGAAGGCGAAATCGCCACCCAGTTTCCGACCCGTGGCCGCCAAGGCAGCGCCACCGGTGAACTGGCGCCGTTCGTGCAGATGGGCAGCTGGATCGGCGGCGACCGCGACGGCAATCCGAATGTCAACGCCGGCACCATGCAGCGCGCGCTGACGAGGCAATCGACCACCATTTTCGATTTCTACCTGGAAGAAGTGCACGCCCTCGGCGCCGAATTGTCGGTATCGACCCTGATGGTGAGCGTCAACCAGGAATTGCTGACGCTGGCGGAAAATTCGCCGGATACGTCGGACCACCGTTCCGACGAACCTTACCGCCGTGCGCTGATCGGCATCTACGCCCGCCTGGCCTCGACCGCGCGTGAACTCGGCGCCACCAATATCCTGCGCCAGGAAGTTGGCGCCGCCGCCCACTATGCGACGCCGCAAGAATTTACGCGGGAATTGCAGATCGTCGAAGATTCGCTGCGCGCGCACCATGGCAGCGCCTTGGTCAAGCCGCGGCTGGCGACGCTCAAGCGCGCTTCCGAGATTTTCGGTTTCCATCTGGCGTCGCTCGATATGCGCCAGAGCTCCGATGTGCATGAGCGGGTACTGTCCGAACTGTTCGCGCAAGCGCAAGTAGAAGGCGCCTACGACAAGCTCACCGAAGAGCAGAAGATCGAACTGCTGCTGGCAGAACTGGCCAAGCCGCGTCTGTTGTATTCGCCCTATATCGCGTATTCCGACGAAACGGTTTCAGAACTGTCGATCCTGCGCGCTGCCGGCGAAATGCGGCAACGCTACGGCGCCCGCTCGATCCGCAATTACATCATCTCGCATACTGAAACCGTATCTGACCTGTTGGAAGTCTTGTTGCTGCAACAGGAAACCGGCCTGCTGCGCCCTGACACCAAAGGCAGCAAGGCCGGCAAAGATGCCGGTGCGCTGGAGGTCATGGTAATTCCGCTGTTCGAAACCATTCCCGACCTGCGCCGCGCTGCGGCCATCATGGAGCAATTCATGGCCCTGCCGCCAGTGGAGCGCCTGATCGCCAAGCAAGGCAAGCTGCAGGAAGTGATGCTGGGTTATTCCGATTCCAACAAGGACGGCGGCTTCCTGACTTCCAACTGGGAGTTGTACAAGGCCGAGATCCAACTGGTGCGCGTGTTCGACCGCGCCGGCGTCAAACTGCGCCTGTTCCATGGCCGTGGCGGCACGGTGGGTCGCGGCGGCGGTCCGAGCTACCAGGCAATCCTGGCGCAACCGCCGGGTACAGTCAACGGCCAGATCCGTTTGACCGAACAAGGCGAAATCATCGCGTCCAAATTTTCCAACCCGGAAATCGGTCGCCGCAACCTGGAATTATTAGTCGCGGCAACGCTGGAAGCCAGCCTGATGCCGAACACCGCAGACAGCAAGCAGATGAAGAAGCTGGGCGAGTTCGAGGAATTGATGGATGGCTTGTCGGAACGCGCCTATCAGTCGTATCGCAACCTGGTCTATGAAACCCCGGGCTTCACGGATTACTTTTTCGCCGCGACGCCGATTGCCGAGATCGCCGAACTGAACATCGGTTCGCGCCCTGCTTCGCGCAAATCGACCCGCCGCATCGAAGACTTGCGGGCGATTCCATGGGGCTTTTCCTGGGGCCAGTGCCGTCTGTTGCTACCGGGCTGGTACGGCTTCGGCAGCGCCATCGAAAGCTGGCTGGAAGAAGGCAACGACGCCAAGCTAAAAACCCAGAAGCTGGCGACTTTGCGCGCCATGTACAAGGAATGGCCGTTCTTCGCCACCCTGTTGTCGAACATGGACATGGTGCTATCCAAGACCGACCTGGCGGTGGCTTCGCGCTACGCCGGGCTGGTCACCGACCGCAAGCTGCGCAACAGCATCTTCAAGCGCATCGTCGATGAGCATGAGCGCACCAGTAGCATCCTGTCGGCGATTACCGGCGCCAAGGACCGCTTATCGGGCAACCCGCTATTGGCACGTTCGATCAAGAACCGCTTCGCTTATCTGGATCCACTGAATCACTTGCAGGTCGAACTGATCAAGCGCCACCGCAGCGTTACCGCGGCTGGCCGTACGACCGAGGAAAGAGTGAAGCGCGGTATCCATTTGAGCATCAACGGCATTGCTGCAGGCTTGCGTAATACCGGCTAGCAAGACAGAAGGGGCCGGCAACGCCGGCTCCCCCTTCAATTCATGCCAAGCAGTTTCTTCACTACCGGCAAGCCGTCATCGCCGGTACGTGTCTTTACACCACTTAGCCACGCTTGCAACAACTCGGGATGCAGCTTCAGTTGCCGTGCCGCGGCCGTCTTGGCGTCGATTTTTTGTTCCAGCACCTCGTTGATGATCTTGTTTTCAAGATCGACAGTAAATTCCAGCTGGCTAAAAAACCTGCCGACGTTCGGGCATTGCGTCGCATACGATTTGCGCGCCAGCGTATTGACGGTCGCATTGCCATAATCGGGACCGAAATAGGCGTCGCCGCCATTCAGGTAGACGAGCTGGAATTTCGTGTTCATCAGATGCGGCTCCCAGGCCAGGAACACGATCCATTCCTTGGCCGCTACCTTGCGCGCCACCTGGCTCAGCATGCTCTGCTCGCTCGACTCCACCAGTTTCCAGTCGTTCAGGCCGAACGACTTCGCCTCCAGCATGGTCTTGATATTCTGGTTGGCCGGCGCGCCGGTCTCGATCCCGTAGATCTTGCGCTCGAATTTATCCTGGAACCTGACAAGATCGCTGAAGGACTTGACGCCGGCT
Organism: Collimonas sp.; assembly: GCF_039923675.1. Classification (GTDB taxonomy): domain Bacteria; phylum Pseudomonadota; class Gammaproteobacteria; order Burkholderiales; family Burkholderiaceae_D; genus Collimonas. The sequence continues at coordinate 91,137 of NZ_JBDTCG010000090.1, read as the reverse complement.
GCTGCGACATAGGCCGGCACCGCCAGCGTGAACTTGGCGTGCGCGAGATTGGCATGCAGGATATCGAAGGCGCCCTGCTTCAGCTGCGCTTCCATCAATGGTTTTTGCGCCGGCATCCAGTTACCGAGGAAAACATCGATCTGGCCTTTTTTCAATCCGATGAAAGTGATCGGCACGGATAAATGGTCCACCTTCTGCTCATAACCGAGCGCGCCCAGTACAATTCCTGCAGCCGCGTTGGTCGCGGTGATGTCGCTCCAGCCGGGGTCGGCCATGCGCACCAGCTTGCAGGCGTCGGCTTCGGCGCTCAACGCACTTTGGCTGCCGCAGATAATCAGCACCGCCAGCGTCAATAAAAAAGTTTTTCTCAACATGATCGTCCCCCGTCGCCTAGTTGGATTTGACTGCGGGAAAGCGCGCCATCGCTTCCAGCTTGTCGAGATCGATGTGGTTGCGCATGAAACGCCGGCTGGCGTCTTGCACCGGCTGATAATCCCAGTGCTCTTGCACTCCCTGGCTTTGCGCGGCGAAATGAAAGCGCCGCCGCCGCTGGCTGGCGACCACCTGCTCATGCAGCTTCGGCAAATTCCATCTTTGCCCGACCTCCTGGCGGAACTGTTTAAGGACGTCAGCGGATTCCGAATCATTTACCAGATTGTTCAGCTCGTAGCAATCATCCGGCAAATGGTAAAGCTGGTCAGGATCGACCGGCGAGTGCACGAACTTGTAGGGCCCGCGCCGGATCATCACGATCGGCGCCAGCGCGCCTTCGCCCAGATACTCGCCGATCACTTCATCATGCCCTGCCCGGCCTTGCACATGCGAGAAAAGGCTACGGCCGGCTATCGCTTCCGGATAGGCCGGCGCGTCGCCGTTGAAAGCCAGGTCCACCAGCGTCGGCAGGATATCCGCCAGCGATACCGATTCAGCCACGCGCCGTGGCTGGAAGCGTAGCGGTGCATGCACGATCAATGGCACTCGGGCGGCACCTTCGAAGAAATTCATCTTGTACCAGAGTCCGCGTTCACCCAGCATGTCGCCATGGTCGGCCAGCAGCAGGATGACAGTGTCATCGGCCACGCCACACTGCTCCAGCGTGCGTCGGATATGGCCGATCTGCTCGTCGACGTAGGAAACCGCGCCGTAGTAGGCATGGCGCGCGTTGCGGATTTGCTGTTGCGTGACCGGCGTGCTGTCCATGTCGCTCACATGCCGCAAACGCCGGGAATGCGGATCGAGCTGCGCGGGTTCCAGCGTCACGCGCGGCATATCGATGTCTTCGTCGCGGTACAAATTCCAGTATTGCCCGGCAATCGCGTAGGGATCGTGCGGGTGGGTCAGCGATACCAGCATGCAGAATGGCCGTTCATCGTCGTCGCGCGCCATGTCGAACAATTTTTGGCGGGCGGCGGCGACCACCTCTTCGTCGAAATCCAGCTGGTTGGTGCGGATGCAGGGGCCGGCGTCGATCACCGAACTCATGTTGTGATACCAGCTGGGCCGCTGCTCCGGCTTTTCCCAGTCCGGCGTCCAGCCAAAATCGGCGGGATAGATATCGGTCGTCAGCCGTTCTTCAAACCCGTGCAGCTGGTCGGCGCCGCAAAAATGCATCTTGCCTGCCAAGATGGTGCGATAACCGGCGTGGCGCAGGTAATGGCCGAAGGTCAGTACCTCAGCCCCAAGTTCGGCGGCGTTGTCGTAGGCGCCAATGGCCGAGGGCAGTTTGCCGGACATGAACACATAGCGCGACGGTGCGCACAGCGGGCTGTTGCTATAGGCGGAATCGAAAACCACGCCACCGGCGGCCAGCGCATCGATATTCGGCGTCTTGCAGACCCGGTTGCCGTAAGCCGCCAAGGCGGCGGGCGTCAGCTGGTCCGCCATCAGGATCAGGATATTCGGCTTGCTGCTCTTCATCAATATCTCCAGGCATTGGTTGGCTTTATGTATCGATTTAGTCTAGCATCGGCATTTCATGGCCGTGAAGCCTGTAAATCGTTATGCATGCATAAAGAGAGCTTATGACTGACCTACGCCGCCTGCCGCCGCTGCAAGGCCTGGTATTCTTCGAAGCCGCAGCGCGCCATCTGAATTTCACCGCCGCCGCCCAAGAGCTGGGCGCCAGCCAACCTGCGGTCAGCCACCGTATCGGCTTGCTGGAAGATGATCTGGGCGTACCGCTATTCAAGCGCGAGCATCGCGGCGTTTCCCTCAGCGCGGACGGCGTGCGCCTGTTTGAAGCCGTGCACGAAAGCCTGGGCATGATCGGCAGCGCCGTCGCCCACATCCGCGCACGCCGTAATCGCCAGGTGCTGACGGTGGCCACCGATTTCGGTTTCGCCTCTTACTGGCTGATGCCGCAATTAGGCACGCTGCGTAAGCTGATGGCGGATCTGGATGTGCGGATCATGACTTCTCAAAAAGCATTCGATATCCGTGAAGAAGCGGTGGACGTAGCAATCGCTTTCGGCAGCGGCCATTGGCCCGGTTGCGAAGCGGAATTGCTATTCCCGGAAATCGTCATTCCCGTATGTAGCCCCGTCTTCAAAGCCACCCACGGCTTGAACGAAAATATGACAACGCTGGCGCAACTGCCCTTGCTCCACCTGGAAAGCGAGGAGCCGATGCGCTGGCTTGGCTGGGACAGCTGGTTTGCACAGCATAATATTGCTCCAGGCGGCGTTGCTGAAGGCCGTGATCTCAGCTTCAACAACTACCCGCTGGTGATCCAGGCAGCCATCACCGGACAAGGGCTGGCGCTGGGGTGGTTTCCGCTGGTGGCGGATTTGCTGCAAAGCGGCCAACTGGTGACCGCTGCCGCCGCTCCGGTCACCACCGGCAATGGCTACTTCCTGGTCCGGCCCAACGCACAGCGGACGACAGCCGCGGCCAACTTGTTCCGCCAGTGGATTGTTGGCGAGTGCGAAAAAGCATTGGTGCAATATGCCGTTCAGGCTGTCATCTAGAGATGCAGTGGCACGGACAAACAAAAGCAGTCATAATTTCCGCTGACAAATACTCTGGACCACCATGGCATAGTGCTTCCGTTGCCGGATTCCGTAGCCCGCTGCTTCCAATTTCACGCGATCATATAAAAATGCGAATTTTCCTGTTGCTTTCCCTCTTTCTTGCCGGCCTGGCCCAAGCTGCTCCCGATGTATCAGTTAGGTCATTGCTATTCCAAGGCAAGAATGAACGGGGAGATACGCCTGCGATCTCGATGCCGTTTGTGACGATGAACGATCAGAAAGTCGCCGCAAAAATCAACGACTATCTGTTTATCCGACAAATTGGCGTCCTGGCGCCGAAACAGCCGGGAAAATTCTTTAGCGCGGCTGGCGGCGACCGCATCGCCGGCATGGCAAGCCTGGAATATACGGTTTCACGCAATGACGGCCGGGTTCTGACGATCGCCTTTGCGGGCGAAGGCTGCGGCGCCTACTGCGAGGATTACAACACCTTCTATAGCTTCGATATCAAGACCGGCCGCATGCTTGGCGCCGATGATTTGTTTACCGTGCCGGGCATGCGTAGCCTTGCGCAGAAATTGAGCAAGGAGCGGCAGTCTCAGTACCGTCAGCAGTTGATATCGCTGAGAAAGGAACTGAAAGCCGCCCAGAAAGAGCGCAAACCGAAGAACCAGGACGCCATAGACGATTTGAATAATCGCATTGCGCTCAATGCCGACTGTCTCGGCGAAGGCAGCGATAGCGCCGGCACACCGGCCGCAGACCTTTCGCTTTCAACCTTCAGGAATTACATGTCTGAGCTTGCCGGACAGGCATTTAACCTGACGGCGGGGCGATGCAGCAACCATGCAATGCGCGCACTCGATGACGTGGGCGAAGTCACGTTGACGCTTCCCTATGCCGAGCTGAAGCCTTATTTGACCGGCTACGGCAAAGCGTTGCTTCTTGGCGAAGGATCCGGCGTCCCGAAGAGTGGCGTCTACGGCCAGCTTTTACATGGCCAGATGGGTGGCAAGATCGCCATCACCATGCTGCTGCATAAGGAATCCGACAACTCTGTGGGCGGTGTGTATTTCTATGACAAATATCGCAAGCCGATCAATGTCAGCGGAGGCGAGACCGGCGATACGATTGCATTGACTGAAGATGCGGCGGAAGGCAGCACCGGAAAAGCGACGATGCATCTGGCTATCTCGGGAGATCGCTTGCAGGGGCAATGGAGCGGCAAGACGGAACTGCATGTCGAGCTCGCCCCATAAGCAGGATTACCCGCCGCACTACAGTTTCTTTTGCATCACCATGGCGTTGCCCATTGCCGGAACCAGTTCATAGCCGACAAACCCGCTGGCCTTGTACAAGGCCAGCGCCGGATGATTGCCTTCCAACACCTCCAATGTGATCTTGCAGCAGCCCAGACCGTTTGCTACTTGCTCGACCTGCCGTATCAATAATTTCGAAATGCCCTGGCCGCGGAAAACCTTGGCAACCGCCAGGTCATGGATATTCAGCAAAGGCTTGCAGGCAAACGTAGAGAACCCTTCAATGCAGATCGCCACGCCGGCGGGCTGGTCGCCGACAAACGCCAGCACCACATGGACATCGCTTCTTTTACCGAGCGCCGCAATCAGATTGTCTTTGACGAAATCGGCCAGTTGCTGGCCGCCGCCCATCGCATCCATGGCGTAGCCGTTCAAGAGCTCGACAATTGCGCCGGCATGGCGCGCATCGGACAAATCGGCATTCACTATCTGCACTGTCTGGGTCATTTTTTTGAATCCTGTTTATATTGGTTATATGTACGATGTAATTTCAACATTCTTTTGACACCGATTCTATCAGTATCCGACAACACCTCTCACGTGCCAAAAAAGCGCAGCCACTCCCCTTTTTAGTGACAATTATCGGCACAACATACCAATTTGGTGAACTGGTACATCAATCTTGTATATCAGTTTGGTGCACCAGCTGGGTTTAGCTGGCTGGCACACGAATTGCTGGGAGCTCAGCATGACCACCGCCGCCAAATCGTCCACCCAGATCGCTGAACGGATTACCGAAGCGATGCTGGCGCGTAAACTGGCGCCCGGCACGCGTCTGGGCGAACAGCAGCTGGCGGAATTGTTCGGCGTCAGCCGCACCCAGATCCGGGAAGCCCTGACGCGACTGGTGACGCGCGGGATCGTCACCGTCAGCGCCCGTCGCGGCTGGTATGTTATCGCGCCGACGCCGGAAGACGCGCGCGACGCCTTTGAAGCGCGCCGTGTGCTTGAACTGGGTCTGCTGCGCCACGCACGACCGCTCAGCGCCGAGGCAATCAAGGCGCTGCGCCTGCATGTAGAGCGCGAACAAGCGGCGCTGGAGGGCGATGACGTCGCCGCCCGCAGCTTTTTGCTCGGCGATTTCCACGTCTGCCTGTGCGAATCGTTCGGCAATTCTCTGCTGGCGGATACCCTGCGCGACCTGACCACGCGCACCACGCTGACCGCCATGCAATACCAATCTTCGCATCACGCCAAGCAATCTTGCGCCGAGCATGTCGGCATCGTCGCGGCGCTGGAAAACGGCGATCTGGCGCAGGCGGAACAACTGATGCACGCCCATTTATGCAATGTTGAAGCGGGACTGGAGGCGTCGTTGCGCAGCGATCCGCTGTCGCCGCTGCAACAGGCGCTGGCGCCATTGACCGACAGTTTCGACAAGCAGTCATTCGCATTACCATTCATATCACCCCAGCTGAAGGAGTTTTAACATGAAATTTCCCAAGATCCTATTGGCCATGGTGGCCGCCACAGCCCTGTTCAGCAGCACTGCCAGAGCCGATGCGCTAGACCAGATCGTCAAGAGCGGCGTACTCAAGGTCGCCGTGCCGCAAGACTTCCCACCGTTCGGTTCGGTCACCAGCGACCTTAAGCCGCAGGGGCTGGACATCGATGTCGCCACTCTGATCGCCAAGAAAATGGGGGTCAAGATCGAACTGGTGCCGGTCACCAGCGCCAACCGCGTGCCCTATCTGCAGACCAAAAAAGTCGACCTGATCATTTCCAGCCTGGGTAAAAACCCTGAGCGTGAAAAAGTCATCGATTTCAGCGAAGCCTACGCACCTTTCTATAACGGCGTATTCGGCGGCGCCGACCAGAAGGTCAGCAGCGCAGCCGACCTGGCCGGCAAGACCGTGGGCGTGACCCGCGGTGCAGTGGAAGACCTGGAACTGAGCAAGATCGCCCCAGCCAGCGCCACCATCAAGCGCTACGAAGACAACAACGGCACCATCAGCGCCTTCCTCTCCGGTCAGGTGCAGCTGGTAGCGACCGGCAACGTCGTGGCTGCGGCAATCATCGCCAAGAATCCGCCGAAGAAACCGGAAACAAAATTCCTGATCAAGAATTCGCCATGCTCGATCGGCCTCAACAAGGACGAGAAGAAGCTGCTGGATAAAGTCAACGCGATCCTGGCTGAAACCAAGAAGGACGGCGAACTGAATGCGATCAGCGTCAAGTGGCTGGGATTGCCGCTGCCGGCCAATCTGTAAACAGACGGCATAAGCTGACATAGGGCTTTACATGAGCTACCACTTTGATTTCCTGGCAGCGTTCGACTATCCCGCAGTGCTGGTCAAGGGTGTGCTGGTCACGATCGAACTGATCGCGATCGGCGGCGTGCTAGGCATTGCGGTCGGCATCTTCGCAGCCTGGGCCAAGACACAGGGACCGCGCTGGTTGCGGCCCTTCATCAGCGCCTATGTCGAACTGATCCGCAACACGCCGTTCCTGATCCAGCTGTTTTTCATCTTCTTCGGCTTGCCCGGGGTCGGTTTGCAAATCAGCGAGATGGAAGCGGCGTTGCTGGCGATGGTGATCAACCTGGGTGCCTACAGCTGCGAAATCATCCGCGCCGGCATCGCTGCGGTTGCCCGCGGCCAGATCGAAGCCGGCTTGAGCCTGGCGATGACAAGGATGCAGATTTTCCGCCACGTGATCTTGCCGCCGGCTTTGCAGAAAATCTGGCCGGCCTTGTCGAGCCAGGTGGTGATCGTGATGCTGGGCTCGGCGGTCTGTTCGCAGATCGCGGTGGAAGAACTCGCTTACGCGGCCAACTTCATCCAGGGCCGCAATTTCCGTTCGTTCGAGTCTTATCTGCTGTCCACCGCTATCTATCTGGTGTTGGCGATCGGCTTGCGGCAGTTACTACGCCTGCTCGGTAACCGGCTGTTCGGGCAACGGATGAAAAAGGGGGTTGCATGATTTCGTTCTCGCTGTGGGATATCGTGCGCAACCTGCTGCTGGCGTTGCGCTGGACCGTGCTGCTGTCGCTAGCGTCGTTTGCGCTGGGCGGCTTGCTGGGATTGATCGTCCTGTTCCTCCGCACTTCCAAGAAAATCTGGTTGCAGCGTCTTACCAAGATGTATATCGAACTGTTCCAGGGCACGCCGCTGCTGATGCAATTGTTCCTGGCGTTTTTCGGCCTGGCGCTGTTCGGCCTCGACGTTCCGGCCTGGCTGGCTGCCGCCCTGGCGCTCACCTGCTGGAGCAGCGCCTACCTGGCGGAAATCTGGCGCGGCTGCGTAGAAGCCATTCCGCGCGGCCAATGGGAAGCATCGTCATCGCTGGCGATGACTTACCTGCAGCAGATGCGCCATGTGATCCTGCCGCAAGCCTTGCGCATCGCGATTCCGCCTACCGTCGGCTTCAGCGTGCAAATCGTCAAGGGCACCGCCGTCACCTCTATCATCGGCTTCGTGGAACTGTCGAAAGCCGGCACCATGATCACCAACGCCACGTTCCAGCCTTTTACGGTGTATGCCGTGGTGGCGCTGATGTATTTCGCGTTGTGCTGGCCGCTGTCCAAATTCAGTCAGTCTCTGGAAAGGAAACTCAATGGCACTCATCGCGATTGATAATGTAAAGAAAAGCTTCGGCGACAATCAGGTGCTGAAGGGTATCCGGCTTGATGTGGAAGCCGGCGAAGTGATTGCCATCATCGGCAAAAGCGGTTCCGGCAAAAGCACCCTGCTGCGCTGTATCAACGGCCTGGAGAGCATCGACGAAGGCAATATCAGCGTCGCCGGCGCCCATCTGGGCAAGACCGAGGTGGAGTTACGTGCGCTGCGCCTCAAGGTCGGCATGATCTTCCAGCAGTTCAACCTGTTCCCGCATCTGACTGTGGGCCGCAACGTGATGTTGTCGCCGATGATCGTCAAAGGCACCACCGAGGCGGCGGCGCGCAAGTCGGCGCAGGACAACCTGGCGCGGGTCGGCCTGGCGGAAAAATTCGACGCCTATCCGGATCAACTCTCCGGCGGCCAGCAGCAGCGGGTCGCCATCGCCCGGGCGTTGACAATGCAGCCGCAAGCACTGCTATGCGACGAGATCACCTCGGCGCTGGACCCGGAACTGGTGAACGAAGTGCTGACCGTGGTGCGCGGCCTGGCAGAGGAAGGCATGACCTTGCTGATGGTGACACATGAAATGCGTTTTGCCCGCGAAGTCTGCGACCGGGTCGTGTTCATGCATCAGGGGAAAGTCCACGAAATCGGCCCGCCGGAAGAAATTTTCGCGCATCCGAAAACGGTCGAACTGCAACAATTCCTGGGTGCTTCAAACTAGAGAAAAAATATGCAATAAATTGTCAAATGAGGGAGTGCTTGAACAATTCTGTAAAATTGCGGATTAGGCACCGTTATCAATGGAAGCACACATGAATTCAATAAGCACTACCCCGCCCCTCGCAGCTGACATGATTTCCTTCATCGAAGGTTTGCCGAAAGCGGAATTGCATCTGCATATCGAAGGCACGCTGGAACCTGAACTCCTGTTTTCACTGGCACAACGCAACAACGTCACGCTACCCTACACCTCGGTGGAGGAATTGCGCGCCGCTTACGCGTTCACCGACCTGCAATCGTTTCTCGACCTGTATTACGCCGGCGCTGCGGTATTGCAGACCGAACAGGACTTCTACGAAATGACGATGGCTTACATCGTCCGCTCGCGCGCCGACAATGTCCGTCACTCTGAAATTTTCTTCGATCCGCAAACCCATACCGAACGCGGCATCGGCATCGATGTGGTGTTTGCCGGCATCGCCCGCGCCTTGCGCGAAGCGCGTGAAAAGCACGGTTTCAGCAGCGCCATGATCATGTCTTTCCTGCGCCATTTATCGGAAGAGGACGCCTTCGCCACCTTGGAAGCCGCACTGCCGCTTCGCGCAGAATATCGCGACCTGTGGATAGGCATCGGTCTCGATTCCGCCGAACGCGGCAACCCGCCGGAAAAATTTGCGCGGGTGTTCGCACGCTGCCGCGAACTCGGCTTTCGTCTGGTAGCCCACGCCGGTGAAGAAGGTCCGCCGCAATACGTCAAGGATGCTCTGGATGTGCTGCATGTCGAGCGTATCGATCATGGCGTCCGCAGCGAAGAAGATCCGGTGCTGATGAAGCGCCTGGCGGAACTGCGGATTCCGTTGACGGTCTGCCCGCTCTCCAATCTCAAGCTGTGCGTGGTGGATGACATGCGCAAGCATAACCTGGCGCGCCTGTTGCATGCCGGTCTGGCGGTCACTGTCAACTCCGATGACCCGGCTTATTTCGGCGGCTACATGAATGCCAATTTCCTGGCGGTGGCGGCGGCGCTGCGCCTGAGCCGCACCGAGTTGGTGATGCTGGCGCGGAATGCCTTTGATGCGACGTTCTTGCCGGCGGCGGCCAAGCAGCAGTTCTTGCTCGAACTTGACGGCTATTGCATGGCGCATTGATTTTGCGAACGGATATTGAACGGCGCTAAGCGATTAGCGCGCACCCGGATTGGTCACGACCCGCCTCACCGTACTGGTGCGGCGGGTTTTTTATGCAGCTGCAGCGGACAAAAAAAAGCCCGCGGCGTTAACGCTTGCGGGCTGAATCCAACCCTAGGAGGTGTTGGAGGAGACAGGAGTGATTATAACAATACGACCCAAATTTGTATGCTTTAGTGTTCACATACCTGATATTCGATGGGCGCATAACAATGCACGGAGTTTGCTCTTGTAATGTCCTTGCCAGCGGGACAGTTTACGTACATGATTGGAGAGCAGCCAGATAGCCTGCCCTATCGATCCCGTCTGACTCTGCGCAACCGTATTATCGTGGAGACCATGATGGACAACGTAATTGCTGCACCTCTTCTGACTAAAGCCGGTATCCTGTTTTCGGTAACAGTCGAATTCAAACAATATCAATGCTTGGTGCCGGCAACCACTCTTTCCGACCTGTCGCATTCGAAAGATCCCAAGCTCGACCTGCTCGACACTTATCGGGCCTTCCAGACCAAAATCGAAGGCGTCGCCCGGCGCTTGATCGGCGCCGGCCTCGAGGGCAAGCCGCTGGTGATCGGTAGCGGCTACTTCCAATAATCCCAACGCCGGACTGGAATACTGAACGTAACAATCGCAGGCAATCGATGTCTGCGATGAACGCTTATGCATTGAGTGTCGCGCGGCGCTTCAGCAATGCGTCACGTAGCTTGTCGTAGCCCAGGTTAAACAGAAACGTGTAAGGCAGGAAGAACATCAGCAAGCCGATGTCGAGAATCAGCGCGTCGAGCAGACTCATGTCCAGCCACCATGCCACCAGCGGCACCACGATCGCCACCAGTCCGGCTTCAAATGCGATGGCGTGCACCGCCCGCACCGCCATGGTCCGGACTAGGCGCCAATGCCGTTCAAGGCGATCGAACAAAGCGTTGAAAATCATGTTCCAGGTCATCGCCACCAGCGAAATCATCAGCGTCAGCGCACCCGCGTGCGCCATCGGCATATTCATGACCCACGATAATACCGGCGCAGTCAGCGCCACTGCCAGCGCTTCGAAAATCAATGCATGCGTAATCCGCTCACCCCAGGTTTTATTGGTATTCATAGTGCCTCCGTTGCTTCAAAAATCTGATGGTGCTATTTTCTTCGATTAAACTGATACTATAAAACTAGTTATCATCGGATAAACCGATACATTAAACGGAGTTCCTGCGCTATGCGCCATTCACTTGAAACCCTGTTCATGTTCGTCGAAGCCGCTACGCTGGGCTCGTTTTCCGCGGCTGCGCGCAAGCTTGGCAAGCAGCAATCCAGCGTCAGCGAGGCCATCGCCAACCTGGAAATCGACCTCGGCCTGATGTTGTTCGACCGCAGCACCCGCCGGCCGACCCTGACCGAACAAGGGCGGGCAATGCTGGTGCACGCTCAACAGGTGATCGAGGCCAGCGACCGGCTCGAACGCTCTGCCCACCGGCTGGCGGATGGCTTGGAGCCGCAACTGACCCTGGTGCTGTCCGACACCTATCAGTCGGACCGTTTTGAAGAAATACTCACCAGTTTCGAACAGCGCTATCCCGAGCTGGAACTGGAATGCATGATTGCGGAGCGCAACGACGTGGTGTCGCTGGTGCAGGAAGGCCGCGCCAATCTCGGGCTGGTGGCGGCGCAGCCCGATTACCCGCCGGATATCGGCTTCGAATCGGTGCCCGACCGCTCTGCCATCGGACTGTATGTCGGCAAGCAGCATCCGTTGGCAAAGGCCCGCCACATCACTACCGAAATGCTGCATGCCGCCCGTGAATTGCGCCTGAGTACCTACGGCGACGATGGCGCGCAGGCCATACAACGCCGCCGCGGCAAGTGCTGGACGGCCTCCAGCTACCTGCTGCTGCTGGAAATGACGGAACTGGGCTTCGGCTGGGCCGAACTTCCTTACTGGCTGGCGAAGCGTTTCGCCGCCAACAGCCTGTTGGAGCTACAGGTGCGCGGCTGGCCGAAAAGCATCCAGGTGGATGCAGTCTGGTCGCGCCATCGCGGGCTCGGGCCGGCCGGCAGCTGGCTGCTGGACACGCTGATGGTGCGATAAAACACCGCCTGGTTGACCGGCGCCCAAAAAATATCTATCTGGCGCGAATTTTGCTCTATTTTCATATCACTCGGAAAGCAGACAAAAAATGTTAATCATCCTTGCCTCAGCCACCTTCGCCGCCCTTCTTGCCGCTTTCCTGCTACGCAAGGAACTCAAGAGCCGCGGTTTCCTCTCGACCTACAACCGCAATGCGCGCTCCAACGCCAGATTGCAGCGCAGCAGGACCGCCAAACCGCATCAGTGATGCGTCTGCCAGGTCGACTGGCCAATCTGTAGTTCGCGCAGGGTTCCAAAGCGCCGCCCGGACGACGGCCGCACGCATGATCCATACGGTGTGGGGGCGCATTCTCCATTTGCGACAGGCAAAAAAAAGCCCGCAGGCCTTGCGGCGCGGGCTGAATCCAAACCATAGGGTTGGAGGAGACGAATTCACTATATGATGAAATATGATGCGCTGCAATATAGTAAAAATACGGTAGTCGCAAGCACAAAAAAACCTGCGACCGTAAGGTAGGCAGGTTGTTGTGTTCTTCAATACAGGAGAAGATTCCCGAAACCCAGTCCTATCTGGAAAGTGGCTCCGACGTGTAACGAATCTACTCTTGTATTGGTCCGTACCGCTTCTTTTTACTGCTGAATGCGTCAGACGATTTGTAGATAGTACACGACCTTTATCAAGAATACAAGAAAATTGGTCAAAATACTGCCAATCTTCCACAGCTCAGGCAAAAAAAAGCCCGCAGGCCTTGCGGCGCGGGCTTGAATCCAAACCTTAGGAGGTGTTGGAGGAGACAGGTGCAACTATATACAGCCATTTCGCCATCCGCCAATTTATTTAACGCATAACAGTTATTCACATCGATGATAGCGTTACCATCCCTTTGCCACATAGGCTAGACGACGTCCCTCTTCGGCGCTCTGACGGGCTAGTTCCAGAATTTCCGCGACACTGACGGCTGCATCCGGCGTAACTGGGAATGGCGCGCCTTCCTGTATCGTCGCCGCCACCGCGCGGTAAAACTCGACGTAAGCGCCATCCAGAGTCGCCAACTCGCCACGCAGATCGAGATCGCCTTCTACCTCTCGGATCAGGCCCGGCGGATTGCCGGCCCATCCCGGCTGCCCCGGCCGCAGGCCGGCCTTGAGCTGATCTTCCTGGCTGTCCAGACCGGTTTTGAGATAGCTGCCGCGGCGGCCGTGCAATACAAAACGCGGGGCTTCCAGCGCACTCAAGGCGCTCGCATGCAATACCACCTGCTTGTCCGGATATCCCAGTTGCAGATGAACATAATCATCGGCTTGCGCATTGTCGCGATAGGTGGCGACGGTGGCATTGACGGTTTGCGGCGCGCCAAACAGCAGCAGCGCCTGGTCGATCAAATGCGGGCCAAGGTCATACAGCAAGCCGCCACCGCTTTGCACGTTCTCGCGCCAGCGCTGTCGCACCAAGGGACGGAAACGGTCGAAATGGGATTCAAAATGGGTTATATGGCCAAGCCGGCCGCTAGCGATCAGCGCCTGTACGGTGCGGAAATCGCCGTCCCAGCGCCGGTTATGGAACGGCGCCAGCAACAGTTTGCTGTCGCCTGCCAGGCGCGCCAGGATGCGAGCCTCCGCCGCAGTCAGCGTGACCGGCTTGTCGATCACCACATGTTTGCCGGCCGCCAGTGTGCGACGGGCGAATTCGAAATGGGTGTCGTTCGGTGTCGCAATCACGACGCATTCGATCTCCGGATCCGCCAGCAAGGCATCCAGATCGGCGACGATGCGTGCGTGCGGCCATGCTTTGGCGACGATTTCTCCCTGGCTGCTAGCGATCGCACTGACTTCGGTACGGCCAGAGTGGCCGATCAGCGGTGCATGAAAGGTAGCGCCGGCAAAGCCGTAGCCTAGAAGGCCGATTTTCAACATGGTCATGGTTTTCTTGGTGGAAGGCTTAGTCAGGTCAAAAAAGCGCAGCCGAGGCAGGATCACTCGATCGCTATCAAGCTTCGGCTAAAAGTTACCCACAGAAACTGTGGACAGTCCTGTGGACAACTCACAAGGATTTTAATCAAGTCTTTGATTTACAAGGATTTTCACTGAACGCACAAGCTTGATACTCCGTGCATAACTTATGCGGCGGATTTTTCATACGAAATCCGCCGGCAAAAGCCCCGCAATCACCACTTAACCGGCCGAAGAATCAATATCCGCCAGCGATTCACGACCTTTGTCGGTGATATCGAAACCATCGCCCGCAGGCCTGGCGCTGATATGGCCCTTTTTACCGAGGAACAAGGCGACATCCGCAGCCAGCTTGCTGCCGGAATCGCTGGCCACGGCGCGCAAGCCTTCGATGCAATTCTTGATGAACAAGGTCTGCTGACCCTTTTCGGTCAACGCCAGGGTGCCGTCTTTTTCGTATGCGATGTATTTGAGTCCGGTCAAGCGCTTGGTATTTCTGGCGATACACGCGCTGACCCGGCCGCGCTGCGGCGTCTTGCTGATTTGCCCCAGGGCGTCGAATTCATCTTTTGTCAAACCGTCGTTCATTACTGCTTCCTCTGTAAGATTTTTTCATGCTGCGATCCTCATGGTACGCGCCGCAATGGATAGCGGCAAGGCGCGCGGCTGAAAACCCCGACCCGGGCCATGGAATAACCATGGAATAACCATGGATTAGCTACAACCGCCAAATAAAATCTGGTATCGTTACCTCAGGGTTCGTTAGGGAATATGCTGGCCATGCAGCCGGCGGCGGAATGACGCGTTCACCGCCAGCCTGCCCAACTGATTCCCTAACGAATCTGCAGGCATTCCAACCTCGAGCACAAGGAGACATTTATGGACTTGATAGAAAAATTCGACGCCAAAGGCAAGGAATCAGGTAACGCGTTTCACGTTGAATGCTATGAAATCGAGATCGAAGTAGCGAGCGCAAGTGGTGCCATCAACTCCCTGCCAGGGCGCAGGACCTATCAGCTGGCGGACGGACGCGCGCTGAAGGAATACTCGGAAGGGAAGTATGTGATCGAACAGACTGGCGAGAAAATATTGCGGGTTTAAGGCGTGTTTTTACAAGGCAATATCCGCCTGCGGCCATGAGGACGCAGGCCTTTTTTTGCCATCGCATAAAACAGAATTGAATTGCAGTAAATGGCAAGTCTCAGGCTCGTCCGCCCTCGCGCAGGGTCCTGATCAGCAGGTCTGCCGTGATGTTGCCGTCGAATTCGCGGAAACCGCGTTGGTAGACCAGCGCACCGACCGCGATCAGCCGATACAGCTCTTCTTCCGTGAGCTTGTAAGACAGTTTGGCGATCTCGTTGGCAAACATCTGCACGAGGTCGTCGTCACTGGTGAGCGGCACCTGGCGACTCGCCCTACCCCACATCTCGATGATCTTCGCAGCCTTCATAAAAACCTCCAGAAGATTTTTAGTATAGATGCCGCGCCGCAAATATCCAGTCGCTCGCATCTATCAATCAGGCAGTCAAAATAGACAAAGCGTGGCGACATTGTTCGTTGAATAACAATAGCGGATGCAGTATTCGCTGCCTTTGACACATTGCGACGACAAGGTGGAGACCAATCGCAGCATGAGGCCGGCTTGTGGTTCGTCCAACTCGCATACCTCGGCATCCAGAAAATCGAAATAACGGCCGACAAACGGATACAGCGCCTTGAACAGGCTTTCCTTGGCCGAGAAAACCAGGCTCAGCCAGCGTTCCAGCGTGATACCGGCAGCGACCCCGATGGCCAGCTCGGCCGCCGTCATCAAGTGTTCAACCAGCGGTTGCGCCGCCTCATTGCTGAGCAGGGTTTCGATATCGATGCCCAGCGCGCGCCATTCCTGGTTGCGGGCCGCGACGGCCATCGCCTGGCCATCGCCGTGGCTGATCGAGCCTAGATATCCGTCCGGCCAGACCGGTGCGCGATGCTGGCCGACCGGCAGCGTGGCCACGCCGCCATAACCCAGTTTTTGCAGTGCCTGCCGTGCGCAAAAGCGGCCTGCGGCGAATTCCACCTGGCGTTTCAACACTGCATTCGCCAGGGAGTCCGGCAGAATAATCCCGCCGGCTTTCAACTGCGCCAGCTGACCGGCATCGACGGCATAGCGCATGCCGGCATGACTGAGGGAATCAGGCAACGGCGGCAAAATTGCCTCGATTACAACATTTGCAGCAAATGGCATGTTTTTATCGGGAATGGTCAAAAGCGGTATTGCCGTCGGGATGACGGCTTTTCATTATAGCGTTCGCAGGCTTGTCCTCTGAAACGCAAAAACCCGCACACCTTGCGGCAGCGGGTTCATTTGGCAAAGACATATCTGGTGCCGGTGATCGAGGCTACCGGCCAACCTGTCGATATGCAAGACACTCTTCGAAAAGCACTTATCCAACCGGATTCAACTTTATGAGTGAGCACTAAGTCAACAACATGCATTTTACTCACCCAACATGACAGCGGCATGACGGCCACATGACCGTTAACATTTTCCGTCCACCTGCAGCGCCCAAAAAAAAGCCCGCGATACCTTGCGGTCACGGGCCGAATCCAAACTCGGGGAGAGTGTAGAAGACGGAGTTATTGTAACGCTCCGGGGAAATCGGCACAGCTGTCAAAGTTGACAGGAGGCAACTTATAATTTTTCGACATTTCCCCCTGTGTAAGTTTCTGTAAGTTTCAAGCAAGTCCCGCGTAAGGTTCAGGCTGCACACTCCGAATTAGCTGTACCAAATATAAATAAATAAACCAGGAGACCAGCATGGCCACACTACAACCTGCCGCAGGCGGGGTTAAACCTGCCAATCGCAGCATTACCGCAGAAGAGCGCAAAGTCATTTTTGCCTCGTCTCTAGGTACTGTTTTCGAATGGTACGACTTCTATCTGTACGGTTCACTTGCGGCAATCATCGCCAAGCAGTTCTTCTCCGGCACAGATCCCAACACCGGCTTCATTTTTGCACTGCTGGCATTTGCCGCAGGCTTCATCGTGCGCCCTTTCGGCGCGCTGGTATTTGGACGCCTGGGGGACATGATCGGCCGTAAATTCACCTTCCTGGTGACGATCCTGATTATGGGGGCGTCGACCTTCATCGTCGGTATCTTGCCTAACTACGCAACTATCGGGATTGCCGCCCCTGTCATCCTGATTACTCTGCGCATCCTGCAAGGCCTGGCGTTGGGCGGTGAATACGGCGGCGCCGCGACCTATGTCGCAGAGCATGCACCTGACGACAAACGCGGCGCGTTCACATCGTGGATCCAAACAACGGCGACACTGGGCCTGTTCCTGTCGCTGCTGGTGATCCTGGGCGTGCGCAGCGCGGTCGGCGAAGAAGCTTTCTCGACATGGGGCTGGCGCATTCCTTTCCTGCTTTCCGTGGTCCTGCTGGCGGTGTCGGTCTGGATTCGCCTGTCGATGAATGAATCGCCGGCTTTCGCCAAGATGAAGGCGGAAGGCAAGACTTCCAAAGCACCGCTGACTGAAGCATTCGGCCAGTGGAAAAACCTGAAAATCGTGATTCTTGCATTGATCGGCCTGACCGCCGGCCAGGCTGTGGTCTGGTACACAGGGCAGTTCTACGCGCTGTTCTTCCTGACGCAATCGCTCAAGGTCGACATGTCGACCGCAAACATACTGATTGCGCTCGCGTTGTTGCTGGGTACGCCGTTCTTCGTGATTTTCGGCTCCTTGTCCGACAGAATCGGCCGCAAGCCGATCATCATGGTGGGCTGCCTGATTGCTGCACTGACCTACTTCCCGATTTTTTCCGGCCTGACCCATTACGCCAATCCGGCTCTGGAAGCGGCGTTAAAAAATGCGCCGGTGATCGTCACCGCCGACCCAGCCGCCTGCCAGTTCCAGTTCAATCCGACCGGCACCAAGAAATTCACATCCTCTTGCGATATCGCCAAAGCCAAGCTGTCGGCGGCCTCGGTCAACTATGAGAACGTTGCAGGCGCACCTGGCTCGGTCGCCACCATCAAGATTGGTGAAAAAATCCTGACCTCGTATGATGCCAACGGCTTGTCCAAGGAAGACGCTGCCGCCAAGGACAAAGCCTTCTCGGCAGAACTGGCCGGCGACATCAAGGGTGCGGGTTACCCAAGCAAGGCTGATCCGGATCAGATGAACAAGCCCATGGTGTTGCTGCTGCTGTTTATCCTGGTGCTCTACGTGACTATGGTCTACGGCCCGATTGCAGCAATGCTGGTTGAAATGTTCCCTACCCGCATCCGCTATACCTCGATGTCCATGCCTTATCACATCGGTAACGGCTGGTTCGGCGGCTTGCTGCCAACCACAGCCTTTGCGCTGGTCGCCTTCAAGGGCGATATCTACTACGGCCTGTGGTACCCGATCGTGATTGCCGCCGCCACTTTCGTCATCGGCATGTTGTTTGTCAAGGAAACCAAGGACAACGATATCTACCAGACCGAGCGCTCTTGAAAAATATGGCATATCCTTACGGCTATGCCTGAGCAGCGTAAAAAAGCCGCCAGATGATTCTGGCGGCTTTTTCATTTTGCCAACTGTCAATGCGGCCCGATATTTGGTATCGTCGGGCGTTGGCAACCGTTAAGTAACGAATAAGCATGATTTAAACAAGAAACCTGCCTCATTACGTATCGTCGCCGCCACCATCCATCTCACTCATCAATGACTATTGCGCTGCTTCCCGCGGCGCCGCAACTTTCCAATATGAAGACACCAACCAGATTAGGTACGCCGCTTTCCCCTTCCGCCACCAAGGTCATGCTGCTGGGCTCCGGCGAGCTCGGCAAGGAAGTCATCATTTCGCTGCAACGCCTGGGCGTCGAAGTCATCGCCGTCGACCGCTATCCCAATGCGCCGGGCCATCAGGTCGCGCACCGCTCGCACGTCATCAACATGACCGACGGCGCCGCCTTGGAAGCGCTGATTGCGCAGGAGCAGCCGGACCTGGTAGTGCCTGAAATCGAAGCCATCGCCACGGAAACCCTAGTGGCGCTGGAAGCCGCCGGTAAAGTCACAGTGATTCCTACTGCCCGCGCCGCCTGGCTGACCATGAACCGCGAGGGCATCCGCCGCCTGGCCGGTGAAACGCTGGCGCTGGCGACCTCGCCTTACCGCTTCGCCAACAACCTGGACGAATTGAAAACTGCCTGCTTGGCGATCGGTTTTCCTTGCGTGATCAAGCCGGTGATGTCGTCTTCCGGCAAAGGCCAGTCGAAGATCGACAGCGCCGAGGAAGTGGAAGCCGCCTGGGCCTATGCCGCGGCAGGCGGCCGGGTCGATGCCGGCCGCGTCATCGTTGAAGGCTTTATCGATTTCGATTATGAAATCACGCTGTTGACGGTCAGGGCGCGGCAACAGGATGGCAGCGTCGCCACCCATTTCTGCGAGCCGATCGGCCACATCCAGGTGCAAGGCGACTACGTCGAATCCTGGCAGCCGCACCCGATGCATCCGGAAGCCTTGCGCAAGGCGCGCGATATCGCCAAGAAAGTCACCGACAACCTGGGCGGCCTGGGCCTGTTCGGGGTTGAACTGTTCGTCAAGAACGAGATGGTCTGGTTCTCGGAAGTCAGCCCGCGTCCGCATGACACCGGCATGGTCACCATGGCCAGTCAGCAGCAAAGCGAATTCGAGTTGCACGCCAAAGCCATCCTCGGTTTGCCAGTCAACGTCGCGCTGCGCAGCCCGGCGGCATCGGCAGTCATCTATGGCCAACATGACGCCAAGGGGATTGCGTTTGAAGGCGTGGCTGATGCGCTGCGCGTGCCGGGCGTGGATATCCGCCTGTTCGGCAAACCGGAATCTTTCGCCCGCCGCCGCATGGGCGTGGCGCTGGCGACAGCCGACGACGTCGAGACCGCGCGTATCCGTGCCAAACAGGCTGCGGCCAAGGTCAAGCCGGTGATTGCTGGATAAAGCAGCATTGAGCATCACGCCGGGTTGCCGCACGACGTCATACAGTCGTACAACCCGGTGGCAGCATAGCAGAACCGCCGGATCGCCGGCCGCAACAAAGGATAGTAGATAGAGACATCGTCCCAAGCAGCAGCGCGGGGCGATACCCGATGAAAACAATAACCAACAATTCGCCATGAAATTCGATGTCGCCATTATCGGCAGCGGTCTAGCCGGCCTGTCAGTCGCCCTGCATCTTGCTGAAAACAACAAGGTCGCAGTCATCTCCAAACGCGCGCTGCTGGACGGCGCCAGCAACTGGGCTCAGGGCGGCATCGCCGCAGTGCTTGATTCCGGCGACAGCCATGAGCAGCATATCAACGACACGCTGATCGCCGGCGCGGGCCTGTGCGACGAAAGCGCGACCCGCTTCATCGTTGAAAACGGCAAGGCTGCGATCGAATGGCTGATTGAACAAGGGGTGCCGTTTACGCCCGACGCCAGCGCTGAAATGGGATTCCACCTGACCCGCGAAGGTGGCCACAGCCAGCGCCGCATCATCCACGCCGCCGACGCTACCGGCCATGCGGTGCAGGTGACGCTGGAACAGAAAGTGCGCGCGCATCCCAACATCACGCTGCTGGAAGATCACTACGCGATCGACCTGATCACCTCGAAGAAGGTGGCCACCGGCGAAGCCGATAAAAGCGCGCCACGCTGCCTCGGCCTGTACGCCAAGAACGTCAAGACCGGCAAGGTGCTGACGCTATCGGCCAGCCATACGGTGCTCGCCACCGGCGGCGCCGGCAAGGTTTACCTGTACACCACCAATCCCGACAGCGCCACCGGCGACGGTATCGCCATGGCCTGGCGCGCCGGTTGCCGGGTCGCCAACATGGAATTCATCCAATTCCATCCGACCTGCCTGTACCACCCTTACGCCAAGTCCTTCCTGATCACCGAAGCAATACGCGGCGAAGGCGGCGTGCTTAAATTGCCGGATACCGAAGGCGACGACGCCGGCAAGCGCTTCATGCCCGCGCACGACGAACGGGCCGAACTGGCGCCGCGCGACGTGGTGGCACGGGCGATCGACTTTGAAATGAAAAAACGCGGCCTCGATCACGTCGACCTCGACATCACCCACAAGTCGCCGGAATTCCTGAAAGAGCATTTCCCCACCATCTATGCACGCTGCCTGGAGCTGGGGATCGATATCACCAAGCAAGCGATTCCGGTGGTGCCGGCGGTCCACTTTACTTGCGGCGGCATCGTCACCGATCTGAATGGCCGCACCGACCTGCCCGGCTTGTATGCGGTCGGCGAAACCGCCTACACCGGCCTGCACGGCGCCAACCGCCTGGCCAGCAATTCGCTGCTGGAATGCGTGGTGATCGGCCGCGCCACCGCCAAGTTCATCGAGCAGCAGGAAAAGCCGAAAGCGATCACCTTGCCAGCCTGGGATGAAAGCCGCGTCACCGACGCCGACGAAGAAGTCGTGATTTCCCACAACTGGGACGAGCTGCGCCGCTTCATGTGGAATTACGTCGGCATCGTACGCACCAACAAACGCCTGGAACGGGCCCAGCACCGCATCCGCCTGCTAAAGGAAGAGATCGACGAGTACTACGCCCACTTCCGCATCAGCCGCGATTTGCTGGAACTGCGCAACCTGGTGCAAGTCGCGTCGCTGATCGTCGAAAGCGCCTTGTCGCGCCATGAAAGCCGTGGCTTGCACTACAGCCAGGATTATCCTGAAACCCTGGCCAAGGCACTGCCCAGCGTGCTGACGCCGCAGCGGCGCTAGACCGCTTTGGCCTGACCTGGCGCGCAGACGAATTGCGCGCCAGTAAACGGAGTGTCAGCGGCCGGACCCGGCACTACACTTCCGTTCCCGATGCTGCCCATAAGAATGTCATGACTTCAAAACTTCCCCGTTCCCTGGTTGCGCTAACCTGGTCAAACCTGGCGGCGCAATCGGCCGAACAACTGAGCCTGGCGGCCGCGCCCATCATGGCGGTGCTGGTGCTGGGCGCCGGGCCCGGCGAGATCGGCATGCTGGCTGCCATCCAGTCGCTGCCCTTTCTTCTGCTCTCGATTCCGTTCGGCCTGCTGGCCGACCGCACCTCTCGCCGGCGTCTGATGGTGGCAGCCGAGGCGTTGCGCATGTTTGCCTTGCTGGGCGTATTGGCTTCGGTTTTCCTGAGCAGGCTATCGATCGAACTGCTGGCAGTGTTTGGCTTCATCGGCGCGGTCGGCACCGTCGGTTTCAGCGTCGCCGCACCAGCGATCGTCCCGGCGCTGGTAGGGCGCGATTTGCTGGCCAAAGCCAATGGCCGGCTGGAACTGGCGCGCAGCGTCGCCTTTGCCGCCGGTCCGGCATTGGGTGGCGCACTAACCTCCTGGGCCGGTGCTCCGGCTGCCTTCGTATTGGCAACCATATTGTCCGGCTCCGCAGTGGTTCTGCTGCTGCAATTGCGTGAGCCGCAGCGCACGCCGGCAGCGCCCCGCCACCCGCTGCTGGAACTGCGTGATGGCGCACACCTGGTCTGGCGCGATGATTTGCTGCGTCCGATCCTGTTGACCGCAACCGCCTGGAATATTTCCTGGTTCGTGTTGCAGGCGGCTTATGTACCCTACGCGGTGCGTCAACTAGGGCTGAGCGCCGGCGCGGTCGGCATGACGCTGGGCGCCTATGGCGTCGGCATGATGGTCGGCGCCCTGCTGGCGCCGCGGGTGGTGGCGTGGCTGCCATTCGGCCGCGCGATCCAACTGGGGCCGGCGGTCTCGGTACTCGCTGCGCTCGTCATGGTGGCAACGCTCGCTGTTCCGAGCGGCTTCCTGGCGGCGGGCTCCTTCTTTCTGTTTGGCGTCGGTCCGATCATCTGGGTGATCACCTCGACCACACTGCGCCAGACTGTTACCCCCGGCGCCATGCTGGGAAGGGTCTCCGCAATTTTTCTCACAGTCAATACCGGCGCGCGTCCGATTGGCGCCGCGCTGGGCGGCCTGGTCGGCGCCCGGTGGGGCGAGCCTGCCTGCCTGGTGCTAGCACTTGCGGGCTTCGTGGTACAGGCGTGGATCATATTCGGCTCCAAGATACGCGTGCTGCAGCGCCTCCCTGCGCCCGCAGCTTAGATCCGATAGACAATCCCTGCGTCAGTGATTTTGGCGGTGTCGTTTCCTCCTCATCTCAGCTATGCTAAGGCCTGTTCACTTGCCAGTGAACAGGCTTGACGCACATAACAAAAACCTGACAAGAATAAGGAAAAACGATGAAGGAGACACGATGAATACGGCGTCGCAGCAAATCACATCTGCCGCACCCGCAGCGAACAGCGCCAGGCGGGTCATCTTTGCCAGTTTCATCGGCACGGCCATTGAGTTCTACGACTTCTATGTCTACGCGACCGCCGCCGCACTGGTGATCGGTCCGGTATTTTTCCCGCACGATTCTCCTACCGCGCAAGCCTTGTCGGCTTTCGTCACCTTTGGCATCGCCTTTATCGCGCGTCCGGTCGGCGCTTTTTTGTTTGGCCATTTCGGCGATCGCGTCGGACGTAAATCGACGCTGGTGATTTCGCTGCTGGTGATGGGTATCTCCACCATGCTGATCGGCTTTTTGCCGGGCTACGCCAGTATCGGCGCACTGGCGCCGGTGCTGCTGTGCGTGCTGCGCTTTGCGCAAGGCATCGGACTGGGCGGCGAATGGGGCGGCGCAGCGTTGCTGGCGACCGAGTATGCGCCGGCCGGCAAGCGCGGCCGCTACGGCATGTTTCCGCAACTCGGCCCATCGGTCGGCTTCCTGATGGCGAACGGCCTGTTCCTGACGCTGGCCTTGACGCTATCGGATGAGCAGTTCAAGAGCTGGGGTTGGCGTGTTCCATTTATCTTCAGCGCCGCGCTGGTGGTGCTGGGCTTGTATGTGCGCTTGAAAATTGCAGAAACGCCGGTGTTTGCGGCGGCGCTGGAAAAGCGCGAGCGCGTCAAGATGCCGGCCGTGACACTGTTCAAGGATCACTGGCGGCCGGTAATGCTGGGCGCGGTGGCGATGATTGTCTGCTACACCTTGTTTTATATCGCCACCGTATTTTCGCTTTCCTACGGCGTCGGGACTTTACATATTCCGCGCCAGGAATTCCTCGCCCTGCTCTGCCTTGCCGTGGTGTTCATGGCGCTGGCGACGCCGCTGTCGGCATTGGCCAGCGACCGCTTCGGCCGCCGTCCGGTGCTGATCGTCGGCACGCTGGCCGCCATCGCTGCGGGCTTCACCATGCAACCACTGTTTGGCAGCGGCAGCACAGCGGGGATTGCGCTGTTCCTGATCATCTTCCTGTTCCTGATGGGCGTCACCTTTGCTCCCATGGGCGCCCTGCTGCCGGAATTGTTTCCGACCAGCGTGCGCTACACCGGCGCCGGCGTCGCCTATAACATCGGCGGCATCTTGGGCGCATCGGTAGCCCCCTATATCGCGCAGTTGCTGGCGGAGCGCGGCGGCCTGGCGTATGTCGGCGCATATGTCTCGGTGGCGGCCGGCTTGAGCCTGATCGCGGTGCTTTGCATGCGTGAAACACGCGATGCAAATCTGCAAAACGTTTAGTTGTGAAACGCGGAGAATCTGGCTGAAACTGAATCGATTACATAATCAAAAACGGAGACAAAACATGACGCAAACATGCCAAACATTCAAAACAAAACTGCTTAAGACGCTGATTTTTTCGGCATTGGCAACCGGCGCCGGCTTCTCTCTGGCAGCACCGGTGGCACCGGTCTACGAGCTGGCGCAAAAAGAAAAGCCGGCGATGATGGACACCATGCGCGACCTGGTAAACATCGAGTCCGGCAGCGGCGACCTGGAAGGCCTGGCCAAGATCGCCACCCTGATTCGCGACCGCCTGGCGCAACTGGGCGGCAAGGCGGAATTGCTGGACGCGCCTGAAATCTACCGCATGGGCGATACCCCGGAAAAAATCGGGCAGATCGTCCACGCCGAATTCAAGGGCACCGGTAAACGCAAGATCATGCTGATCGCGCACATGGATACGGTGTACCTGCGCGGCATGCTGAAGGACCAGCAGTACCGGGTCGACGGCGACAAAGCCTATGGTCTTGGCATCGCCGACGACAAGCAAGGCATCGCCATCATCTTGCATACCGTCGCCATCTTGCAAAAAATCGGTTTCAAGGATTACGACACTCTGACGGTGCAGATCAATGGCGACGAAGAAATCAGCTCGCCTGGCGGCCGCAGCCTGCATACCAAATTCGGCGCCGAACAGGATGCGGTGTTTTCCTATGAAGGCGGCGGCCCGCAAGGCCAGCTGCGCCTGGCGACCAGTGGTATCGCCGCCGCCTATCTGACGGTGCAGGGAAAATCTTCGCATGCCGGAGCCGCGCCGGAAAGAGGCATCAATGCGCTCTATGAATTGTCGCACCAGTTGTTACAGCTGAATAACCTATCGCAACCCGAGCGCGGCTTGAAGCTGAACTGGACCGTCGCCCAAGCCGGCACCAATCGTAACGTCATCCCTGCCAACGCCAGTGCCCAGGCCGATGCCCGCGCCTTGAAAATGAGCGACTTCGAGCAGTTGCAAACCCAGCTGCAGGAAGGCATCAAGAAGCAGTTGATCCCGGACGCCAAGGTCCAGCTGAAATTTGAAATGCGGCGGCCGCCGCTGGAAACCAACGCCGTCTCGCGCACAGTATCGGCTTACGGCCAGAAAATATACCAGGAACTCGACCTGCCGATGAAGGTGGTTGACGTCGCCAGCGGCGGCGGCACCGATGCGGCGTTTGCTGCCTTGAAATCGAAAGCCGCAGTCATCGAAGGAATGGGGTTGACCGGCTATGGCGCACACTCGAACGACGCCGAGTATGTCTTGTTGAACACCATTGTTCCGCGCCTGTATTTATCGACGCGGCTGATTATGGATTTTGCCCTGGGTAAAGTGCAGTAAATCAGCCGTTACCAGCCGGACGGGTGGCATGTCGCCCATCCGGCTGGTCGGCTTACTCGATGATTCGCAACGAAAAGTCGGTCGCCTGGATATCCTTGGTCAGGCTGCCGATCGAAATGCGGTCGACGCCGGTTTCAGCTATCGCCCGCACGCTGTCCATGTTGATGCCGCCGGATGCTTCCAGCAAGGCTCTGCCATCGGTCAGGTTGACCGCATCGCGCATGGCGTCGAGACTGAAATTGTCGAGCAAAATCGACACCGCGCCGGCACTGAGCGCCTGGTCCAGCTGCACCAGGTTTTCCACCTCGATCTGGATCGTCACATCCGCATCCAGGCTCAGCGCCGCCTTCATCGCAGCGGGAATGCCGCCGGCTGCCGCAATATGGTTTTCCTTGATCAGGATGCCGTCATACAAGGCCAGCCGCTGATTATGGCCGCCGCCGACGCGCACCGCATATTTTTGCGCCAAGCGCAGGCCGGGCAAGGTTTTGCGGGTATCCAGGATGTGCGCCTTGGTGTTGGCCACGGCGTTGACATACAAACGGGTTGCGCTGGCCACGCCGGACAATAGCTGCAGGAAATTCAGGGCGCCGCGTTCCGCCGTGAGCAGCGCGCGCGCAGGCGCATCGATCAGGCAGACTTCGCTGTCTGCGCTCATCATGTCGCCTTCGGCATAACGCCAGTCGATACTGATCCGTGCGTCGAGCTGCTTCATGACCGCTTCAAACCACGGTGCGCCGCACAGCACTGCCGCTTCGCGCACGATCACGCGGGCACGCACCATCTGCTGCCCGGGGACCAGCTTGCCGGTCAGGTCGCCGCTGCCGACGTCTTCAGCCAGCGCGATACGGATATTGTCATCGAATGCCGCCTGCAGCGCGGCGTCAAACGGGGTGAAACGATTTTTGAGGGAAGTACTCATGCGGGTCCGATTCCTGAAAACAGTTTTTGTTCTTGCGCCAGATCGCTGGTGGGGCGCACACTGGCTTTGCGTTGCGCCGCGAAATCAAGCATGCGGTCGATGCAGACCACTGCCTTGCTGCTGATCTCGGCATCGACGTGGATTTCGTTGCTGCCGGATTCCAGCACCTCGGCCAGGTTGCGCAAACCGTTCATCGCCATCCACGGGCAATGCGCGCAACTCTTGCAAGTGGCGCTGTTGCCGGCGGTCGGAGCGTCGATAAAGCGTTTGCCCGGCGCCGCCATGCGCATCTTGTGCAAAATGCCGTTATCGGTAGCGACGATGAATACGTCGGCATCCAGGCTCTGGGCAGCGGCAATCAGCTGGCTGGTGGAGCCAACCACATCGGCTTGCGCCACCACTGCTTCCGGCGATTCCGGATGCACCAGGATCTTGGCGCCCGGATGCTGCTGGCGCAGCAGTTCCAGTTCGACGCCCTTGAATTCGTCATGCACCAGGCAAGAGCCTTGCCACAACAGCATGTCGGCGCCGGTCTGTTTCTGGATGTAGCCGCCCAGATGCTTGTCCGGCGCCCACAAGATTTTTTTACCTTGCGCGTGCAGATGCGCGACGATGTCGAGTCCGATGGAGGAAGTCACCATCCAGTCGGCGCGCGCCTTGACGGCGGCGCTGGTATTGGCGTAGACCACCACGGTGCGATCCGGGTGCGCATCGCAAAACGCGGCAAACTCGTCGGCCGGACAACCGAGGTCGAGCGAACAGGTGGCATCCAGGTCGGGCATCAGCACGCGTTTGTGCGGGCTCAGGATTTTCGAGGTTTCACCCATGAACTTGACGCCGGCGACCACCAGCGTCTTGGCCGGATGATCGCGGCCGAAACGGGCCATTTCGAGGGAATCCGACACGCAGCCGCCGGTTTCTTCCGCCAGGTCCTGCAAATCGGCATCGACGTAATAATGGGCGACCAGCACTGCCTGCTGTTCTTTCAGCAGGCGTTTGATACGCTCCTTGAGTTCGGTTTTTTGTTGCGGCGTAGGGGTTTCAGGGACGCGAGCCCAGGCATGCGCGGTACAGCTGCTGCCTAGCTCCATTTGCGGCCGCTCGAATTCAACGGTTTTGATGGCTTGGGGTTGCATAGTGATGATGGCTGCGGATGAGATAGATGAGATCGACATGAACTGCAGTAAAACGCCATGATACGACAGAAGCCGCAGCAAGATATTTTGCGGCAATATATTCAGCCGGATTTTGGGAAGGAATTCTACAACTATCTGTGAATGTGTGCCTCAACATTACCTTATTGCAACCTTGGGGGAACTACCGTACTATTATTTCACAATTGTCATAGAAGATTGTCACAGAAAAATGGCTTGTAAAGCTTTCAACATTTTTCGGACGCATTAGAAGAACCCAGGGACAACATGATTATTTTCGACAAGACCGAGCACGGCCGCACAGAAATAGCAACCCGCGGCCAGACCGTCGCACCGCGCCTGCGCACCCTGCTATTACTAGTGGACGGCAAAACCGGCAGCGACGAATTGCTGCGCAAGGTAGCGGGCCTCGGTCTGAGCCAGGAACATCTGGATGAATTGCTGCAAGCCGGCCTGATCCAGGCCAGCAGCGGTGATGGCGACGCCGGCGACACTGCGACCCCGGTTGTGGCGGGCCCGTCTGCAACTCCCGCGGTCGCATCTGCGGCAGCCAAGAGTATCGCCCGTGCCGCAGCAATCCCGGTTGAACAAATACTCCCTGCCGGGCAAACCCAGTTTGAAGCGATCTACCATTTCTACAACGACACCATAAAAAGCATGATCGGCCTGCGCGGCTACGGCTTGCAATTGAAAGTCGAGCGGGCCAGCAGCGTCCAGGACTTCCGTGAACTGCGGCAGGCTTACCTGGAGGCGGTGCTCAAGGCCAAGGGCGAAGAAATCGCGCGCAGCCTGCGCGGCCGGCTCGATCAATTACTGTATCTGGGCGAACCGCCGCAGACATGAAGCCGGAACAATAAAAAAGCGTGGCAGAGAATATCTGCCACGCTTTTCTTGTTTCAGGAGACGCTTCTCGCTGCGCCTGATGCCAGGAATTTATTCGATACCTTGGCTGCTCAGGTAATCCTCGTAAGAACCCTGGAAGTCGACCACTTCGTTTTCCTTGACTTCCAGCACCCGCGTCGCCAGCGAGGAAACGAACTCACGGTCATGCGACACGAAAATCAGCGTACCGGCGTATTTTTCCAGCGCGATATTGAGCGATTCGATCGACTCCATATCCATGTGATTGGTCGGTTCGTCCAGAAGCAGCACATTGTGACGGCCCAGCATCAGCTTGCCGTACATCATGCGCCCCTTTTCGCCACCTGACAGTACCTTGACCGATTTCTTGACGTCGTCGCCGCTGAACAGCAAGCGGCCCAGGCTGGAACGCACGGCCTGGTCGTCGTCGCCTTCCTGGGTCCACTGGCCCATCCAGTCGGTCAGCGTCTTGTCGGTCGCGAAGTCTTCGGTCGGATCCTGCGGCATGTAGCCGACATTGGCGTTTTCCGCCCATTTGACCAGGCCGCTATCGGCATCCAGGCCGGTGATCTCGTGACCGCCGATGCTGCGCAACAGCGTGGTCTTACCCGCGCCGTTGGCGCCGATGATGGCGATTTTCTCGCCGGCTTCCACCATGATGCTGAAATTCTTGAACAGCGGACGGTCATAAGTCTTGCCGATGCCCTGCACTTCCACCGCCAGGCGGTGCAGTTTTTTCTCGCCGTCGAAACGCACGAACGGATTGGCGCGGCTGGATGGCTTGAGATCCTCGACCTTGATCTTTTCAATCTGCTTGGCGCGCGAAGTCGCCTGGCGCGCTTTCGATTTGTTGGCCGAGAAACGGCGCACGAAATCTTGCAGTTCCGCGACCTTGTCCTTGGCCTTGGCATTCACCGACAACTGCTGCGCACGCGCTTGCGACGACGCCAGCATGTAGTCGTCGTAGTTGCCCGGATAGACCTTCAAGGTGCCGTAATCCATATCGGCCATGTGGGTGCATACCTGGTTCAGGAAATGGCGATCATGGGAAATGATGATCATGGTCGAGTTGCGCTGGTTCAGCACATCTTCCAGCCAGCGGATGGTGTTGATGTCGAGGTTATTGGTCGGTTCGTCGAGCAACAGGATGTCCGGATTGGAGAACAGCGCCTGCGCCAGCAGCACGCGCAGCTTCCAGCCGGGAGCAACACTGCTCATCTGACCCTGGTGCTGTTCGATCGCCACCCCTACGCCCAGCAGCAATTCACCGGCGCGCGCTTCCGCGGTGTAACCGTCGTATTCGGCGAATTTGGCTTCCAGGTCGGCCGCCTTCATGTAGTCGTCGTCGGTAGCATCCGGATCGGCATAGATCGCATCGCGCTCAGCCATCGCCGCCCACATCTCGGTGTGCCCCATCATGACCACGTCCAGCACGCGCATGTCTTCAAACGCAAACTGATCCTGACGCAATTTACCCAGGCGCTCGTTCTGGTCCAGCATCACGTTGCCGGCCGACGATTCCAGATCGCCGCCCAGGATCTTCATGAACGTGGACTTGCCGCAGCCGTTGGCGCCGATCAGGCCATAGCGGTTGCCATCGCCGAACTTGACGGAAATGTTTTCAAACAGCGGCTTGGGGCCGAACTGCATCGTGATATTTGCGGTAGACAGCATCTAATATGGTTCTTTTCTTAATTGAATCATGGGGTTAGGTAGTGTGGCGGCATTATACAGTATTCGCTTTTGTGCACCGCATGAGTCCATATAAAACAACGACTTACCGCCACATTTTCCTTGATTCAGCCCGAGATCGACGGCCCTGTCCTAGGTTGCCGGCCCCGCTGCAACCAAAGATGCCGCTAAACGCCCGACTTCTGCATGTACGGCATCGCGCTCAGCGGGCGTCGCGTTGACCGCGCCGGTCAGGTAGCTGGCGACCAGCAGGGGCGCGCCGCCGGGCGGTAACAGCATGCCAATGTCGTTCGCCGTGCCCTGGTCGCCGGTGCCGGTTTTATCCGCGACGCGCCAGCCGGCCGGTAACAGTGCGCGCAGCCGTTTGTCGCCGGTCTTGTTGGCCAGCAACCAGTCTGTCAGCTGCTGACGCGAACTTGCGGATAGGTTGTTCCCCAGCAGGATCCCGCGCAAGCTTTGCACCATCGCATTCGGTGTGGTGGTATCACGCGGATCGCCAGGAGCCGCTTCATTCAGATGCGGCTCGATGCGGTCCAGCCGGGTCATCTTGTCGCCTGATGCCCCCAGGTAGGCGGTCAGTTGCGCCGGGCCGCCGAAGCTGTGCAGCAGCAGGTTGGCGGCGGTGTTGTCGCTCAGGGTGATGGCGGCTTCGCACAACTCGCCCACGGACATGCCGTCGCCGCCGGTGTGATGCTCCGTCGTTGGCGAGTACGGCACCAGATCGCCGGCCTTGTAGCGGATGCGCCGCGCCAGTTGCTCCTTGCCCTGATCGACACGCTTCAGCACCAGCGCCGAAGCCAACAGTTTGAAGGTGCTGCACATCGGGAAACGTTCGTCGCCGCGATAGGCATAGGTTTGCCCGGTGCGGCTGTCGATGATGGCGACGCCGAGCCGGCCGCCGGTTTTGGACTCTATCTGGCGCAGTTGCGCAATCATTGCGGCGGCGGCAGGATTGCTGGCGATGCCCCAGGATTTTTGTGTGTAGGTGCCGAAGGCCAGCGCGCCGAATGCCATACCTAGGTTGCCGGCAAATTGACGTCGATTCATGTTTTTACTCCAAATTCGATAGACAAGGCTGCACAATAACTATCCCTCGCAATGTGCTCAAGCTACAATATCCTGTAAAAGTCATAAGAAAATCTATGCCATAAAGGAAAACAATATGCATCTCCCCTTGAATGCATTGCGCGCTTTTGAAGTGTCGGCGCGTTTTCTCAGCTTTACCCGCGCCGCTTCTGAAATGAATGTGACTCAGGCCGCCATCAGCCAGCAGGTGAAAAACCTCGAGGACCGGATGGGCGTCCAGCTGTTCCGCCGCTTGCCGCGCGGGCTGGCGCTCACCGCCGAGGGCATCGCATTGCTGCCGGTGCTGGCCGAATCCTTCGGCCGCATCGGCGCGGTGATGGAGCAATTCCACGACAGCCGCAACCGCTCGCGCGAAGTACTGACGGTGGGCGCGGTGGGGACGTTCGCGGTCGGCTGGCTGCTGCCGCGCTTGCGAGAGTTCCAGCAAGCCCATCCATTTGTCGATTTCCGCTTGTTCACCAACAACAACCGGGTCGATATCGCCGGCGAAGGCTTGGATTATGCGATCCGCTTTGGCGACGGCGCCTGGCACGGCACCGATGCCGAGGCGCTGCTTTCCGCGCCGCTGTCACCAATGTGCGCGCCTACGCTAGGTGCCTACCTGCGCGATCCGGCCGACCTCGGCCGCCATATGCTATTGCAATCCTATCGTAGCGATGAATGGGCCATCTGGTTTGCCGCCGCCGGGCTGGCATGCCCGGTCTTGAGAGGGAGCGTATTCGATTCTTCGCTGACCATGGCGGAAGCCGCTGCGCAAGGCGCCGGCATCGCGCTGCTGCCGGTACGCATGTTTGCCCGCGAGCTGCAGCATGGACGCCTGATACGGCCATTCGATATTGAAATCGACAGCGGTAACTACTGGCTGACGAAACTCAAGTCGAAGCAAGCGACGCCGGCCATGCAGGCATTCAGGGATTGGCTGCAACATGCGGTGGCGCCTTGATGGCGGCCACCGCAGATTCAAGCGGCTAGTCATAGCCGTAGCCCGTTCTCAGGACGCCAGGACCAGCTGGTTTTGTGTAGCGAGTTGAAATCCATTCGTATCCGAATGCAGCAGCGCTTGCGCACCGACCGGCAAGGTCACCTTGTCGCGGATGTGGCCGAACGGCAGACCGGTCAGGATCGGCACCGGGATGTTGGCGCGCAGATAAGCCAGCATGGCGTCGAAGTCATAGCCATTGTCATGCTCGGCCAAGCGGTAATTGGAGAAATCGCCCAGCACGATTGCCTGCTGCCGTCCCAGGATGCCGGCGTAGTGCAATTGCAGCATCATGCGTTCGATGCGGTAAGGATGCTCGCCGATATCTTCCAGGAACAAAATACCGTCTTCGATCTGCGGCAGATAGGATGTCCCGACCAGATGTGTGAGCATCGCCAGGTTACCGCCCCACAGGGTGCCACTGACGCGCAGCGTCGGATTGCCGGCGGCGGCGACTTCTATCGTCTGCTCCGGCTGCCGTACGCATTGCCAGAAGTGCGACATAGTGAATTCGCTCAGCTCGGCGGCGCCGAAATCGCTGCAGAGCATCGGTCCGGCCAGGCTGGTGGCGCCGGTCTGTGCAAACAACGCCAGATGAAGCGCGGTAACGTCGCTATGGCCGACGAAGATTTTCTTGCTGGCGGCCAGACGGCGGAAGTCCAGCAAGGGCAACAAGCGCGACATGCCGTAGCTGCCGCGCAGGACCAGCACGATTTGTACGTGCGGGTTGTCTATCGCCGCGTAGATCTGCTCTACCCGCGCTGCATCGGTGC
The DNA here is from genome assembly GCF_039923675.1 of Collimonas sp. Taxonomy (GTDB): domain Bacteria; phylum Pseudomonadota; class Gammaproteobacteria; order Burkholderiales; family Burkholderiaceae_D; genus Collimonas. The sequence continues at coordinate 57,990 of NZ_JBDTCG010000090.1, read as the reverse complement.
CGCCGAAGCGCTGGAATTTTGCTTCCGGATCGTAATAGTCATACACCACACAACCCTGCTGCTGCAAAGCCAGGATGCCACGCGTCAAGGCCGGCTCATCGTTGGCGTAACCACCGGGGGCGACCAGCGCCACGCCGATGGATTGAGGCTTCTGCACTTGGGTATTTTCGGTCATGATTGTTTTTGCTGGGCTTGGCGCCGTTCGGCGAAGAATTCTTTGAGCAGTGTGCCACATTCCTCGGCCAGCACGCCAGCGGTCAGCTCGGTGTGGTGGTTCAGTTTTTCCTGTTCGAACAGGTTCAACACCGAGCCGCAAGCGCCGGTCTTGGGATCGCTGGCGCCATACACCACGCGCGCCAGACGGGCGTGCAACATGGCGCCCGCGCACATCGCGCACGGCTCCAGCGTCACATACATTTCGCAGCCGGGCAGACGGTAATTGCCGAGGATGGTTGCGGCGGCGCGCAAGGCCATGATTTCCGCATGGGCGGTCGGATCGTGGTTGCCGATCGGCTGGTTGAAGCCGGAGGCGATGATCTGCCCGTCTTTCACCACCAGCGCGCCAACCGGTACTTCGCCCAGCGCCCAGGCATTGCGCGCCTGGGAAATGGCTTGTTGCATGTAAATTGCGTCACGCATAGGTAGTCAGCAGATAAACTTGAATCGGAAAAACAGCGATCAGCGGTCTTCGGAAATCTCGGCCCAGCAATTCGGCGTTTCATGCAACACCAGTTTTTGCAGATGCAGGCCGGTGCCGAAATGATCCTTGTAGGCGGCCTTGAGGATATCGAAAGCGGTCCGCGCCAGGTTTTCGACAGTCGGGATGCGGTCGATGATGACGGTCTTGTGATCCGGCAGCGTGGCCAGGAAGTCGCGTACTGCCGTGTCTTTTTCGTAGACCAGGAAAGCATGGTCCCATACATCCACCAGATGCTGTTTGGCCAGCGTCTTGATGTCGGAGAAATCCATGATCATGCCGTTATCGGAGCTGCCTTCGACTTCGATGACGGCGCCCACCAGGGTGATTTCCAGGGTATAGCGATGGCCGTGCAGATTGCGGCACTGGCTCTTGTGGTCAGGGATCCGGTGTCCGGCATCGAATTCGAGTTTGCGGGTAATGGTAAGCATAGGTGGTGGTTCTCGGTAAAATCAGTGATCAGTGATCAGTTATCGGCTGTCAGCATTCGGACGGTTACGGAATCTGCAGCAGCTTGTGCGTTTGCAAGCTCAGCTTCCATTTCGGGTTGCGCTTGCAGGTCTCAATCGCCAACTGGATATTCTGCGCCTGTTGCGGGCCATCCATGGCCTGTACATAGAAATGGTCGAAATCAAGCGATTCATATGCCGCCAGCGATTGGCCGAGCTGCGGGATCACCACTTTCAGCTCATTTCCCTTGCGCAGCTTCAGCACCGAACCCATCTTCGGACTGACGCAAATCCAGTCGATGCCCACAGGCGGTTCCAGCGTACCATTGGTTTCGATGGCGATTTCAAAACCCGCCGCATGCATGCTCTCGACCAGCGTCGCGTCCAGTTGCAGCAGAGGCTCGCCGCCGGTGAACACCACGAATTTGCTGCCGGTGTAGGTGGTCGGCCACAGCGCATTGATGGTATCGGCCAGCGCCTCGCTAGTCTTGAACTTGCCGCCGCCCTCACCGTCGGTGCCGACAAAATCGGTATCGCAAAACTGGCAAACCGCCGTGCTGCGATCTTCCTCGCGCCCGCTCCACAAATTGCAGCCGCTGAAACGGCAAAACACCGCAGGGCGGCCGGCATGCGTGCCTTCGCCTTGCAGTGTGTAGAAAATTTCCTTGATGCTGTAAGTCACTGTGTAAACTCGTACTTTCTCTTTTCGATTGGACCGCGTCGTGCGGCCGCCTCAAGATATTTGCTGCATTTTGCTGTACATATCGAAATAACAACGCGCAATAACAACGCGAAATAACAGCGCATATCGCGACGCGCCCGTTTTGCTGACTCGAAGATGGGAATCGGGCCGCCATCCTCTGGCTACGAATCCTTGTAAAGACAAGGGGGGCGAAGCCATTTTCCAGCGCCCTCCGATATCGGCCAAACGCTGAAGTAACGACTCCTTGTCGGCAGAAAATGAATCCCGGTGGCGGTGCATAAACGCAGCTCTCGTGCCATTCAGTTTGATCGATGGCATGGCATGCGAGGCGAATGCCAGCCGGTCTGCCCCGGCCTGCCCGCTTCCGGTCCTTTGGATAACATGCTCAGCGCCTGCCTGGATAACGTTAGCCGGAGATGCCGGTGCAAATTTCCCCCTCAGGCCAGTATAAGTGCAAACGTGCGGCACTGACGTCGCGGCAATGTTCATTTTGAACGGAGAGCAAGATTATACAGATAGCGGCTGTTGTCGGCATTGGGATAGCAAAGAAACGACTGTACGCCCGGCAGAATACAAGCAATGTTGAGGATTTATTGCCAGGCACGGCAAATGCTTGCAATAATGCAACTAAAGATAAAGATATATTTCCATCTGCTTTGCAATCGGATTGAATCAATCCCTTAAAGAGCCGGTTACCGGCCTAAGGGACCGGTGGGGCAGCCTTCGAGCAGTAACGTATTTTCAGAGACCAAGCAGAATGAACAGAAAAGAAATAAAAGACAAAATTGCACAGTTAATTTCGACAGGAATTACAAAATCCGAAGTGTTCAGCCAACTATCGGGCCAAGGCATCAAAGACAGCCGCCTCGCCTATTTCATTGCGTCGTATGCAGATCCCGAGCTATGCGCGGCTAACAAGGTTCACGTGAGAATTCTGTTGGGACTCACCTACCTTCAGGCATTCCTCGGCTTTTTCGTAGGTTATTTCATCGGCATGCAAATCGGACCGGTCGCAAGCTGGATTACCGGCGTACTGATAGCGTCGCTGATGCTCTGGTTTGCCTGGGGATATCACAAAAATAAAGTGGTGTTCTACAATGCGACCATCATTTTGACGATAATACAACTTCCCCAACAGCTCAACGGATTTAGCGAAACCCCGATTGCGGCTACAGTCGGCATCGCAATCGGCGTCGGTCTGGCGAGCTATACATGGTACGTCCGGCAGAAAATATTTCCTGATTTCCTCTTTGTCACTCCGAAGAAAATCAACGGTGTTTATGCGTTTTCCAACTGAACTGATATGCGCTTCTGAAGCAGAGCCTAGAATTTGCAAGGAAAGAAAGCCGATTGTTTAACCAGAGCAGTCAATCAGGCCGGAACCAGAGATTTTTTCATCTGGAAATCTTCCACCTGCCCCAACGCGAATTCCACCGCCAGCCTCAGCATGGCGGGCGCGACATAACGACGATGGACATAGTCGATCGCCTTCATGTAAAACCTGCCAAACAGATTCTTGCAATGAACGCGGGTACCGAGCGTTATGTCGATGTGATGGTCGTCGATGATTTCCACTCCTGCGCATGACCTGAACAGCAGGTGCTTGTCGCTTGCGCCGAGAATAACTTGCGCCCGCGTGTCGGCAGCATTCACTGCCTGGTCGAGAACCGCGTAGCAATTCGCGAATAGCGTATCGGTAGCGGGCGACAGAAGTGACGAAACCGGGCAACCCAACGAGGAAGTACGTAACCCGAACGGCTTCACCAGCACATTGCGCAACGCCATCAGGGTCGATACGCCGCCTGGCGGGTTGCGCAAAAAGCCCTCCAATACCGAAGCCAGCAATTGCCGGGCGCTAGCGTCTTTGAAATTGGCGCCGGTGACGCGCAGGGAAAACGTGTCTTCATGATGCACCGGCACATCGGAGAGCTGCCGGTTCAGCAAGCAGCCCGCCGGCGCAGCCTTGAGTTCCTTGACAGTGCGGCTAGAGCCGCCATAGGACAAAAAACCAGATGTACCTTTCCAGGAACTCCATGCTCCACGCAATAAACCTGCGCTGCTCCTCATCGCATTGCAAACCAGGCGATGCAAGGTTCCCGTCGGTGCGTCCAGCGCCAGAGTCGTTACCGGAATAGTCTCTGCATCAAATTCTTTCGCCTCAAGCAGTTGCGTCACTTCAGACGGCAACAGCTCGGTCAGAGCCGGAATACTGGCCTCATCGGCCAAAACTTTTTCCTTCATGCTCCGCGACAAATCGCCACCCAGTTCATTGGTATGGCAAGACAAGGCAAAGAATACCGGATGCAAAGAGTTGCGGGAAAGAGGCGAAAACTGATGCCAGGTCTCGCCGCCGATACGTACAGTAAACATGCAGTCCGGCGGAATATTGACAAAGCGTAGCGCCCTGACAAAATTGCGCGGGTCTTCCATGACTTGCTGCGCCGACGCGCTTGAAAACCGCAGCTGCGCCCCACCGCTGCCGGATACCGCAGTAAAGATGCGATGGCCCGCGTGACGATGGAAAGGATGCCCTCTGGGACCGACAATAAACGAATACAGCGAGGTAGCATCGTCTTTGGGGAAATTGGTTCCACCCAATTTGACAGACGGTTCGTCCAGCTCATCCACGAAAGCCCCGTGCTGCCGCTGCCTGGACGCCACGCTTGCGTACAAGTGATTGCCCGCGCCATGCCCCATTTGAGCGATCAGACAAACCTCTATGGCCAACCCGCCAGATTCAGAGGGTATCCGAACAGACGGAAATGTCTCAACAGCCTGGGTCAGCTTCGGCATCAGAGTCTCTCGATTATTCAGTTTTGCGAAGTTTGGCAACAGCACGGGATTCCCGTTTAAGCGGGCGACCTACCGGACAAAGTTCAAGCGCATAACCTGTAAGGCTATTAACGAGGCTGTCAGCGTTCAGCTTGTACAAGACAAACTGCCCCTTGCGTTCGCTGGTTACCAGCTCAGCCAGTTCAAGCACCGACAGGTGACGCGAAATCGCCGGCGCGCTCATCGCAAAGCGCTCGGCAAGTTCAGACGTGCTCAGTTCAGCTTCGGTCAGGTAAGCCAGAATCTGACGTCTCGGCGTGGACGCCAGTGCTTCGAATATCTTGTCGAGAGATGCCGCCATTTTTTACAACCCAATCTATTAACTTATTTGTTAATTATCTTAGTTGTAAATCAGAAGATATGCAAGCCCTTTGTCGACTTGATATTTAATTGCCTCTTCAGTAGCGGCGGACAATAGCGGCCTGATTATTTCCATTCAATCAATTGCCGGCGATTTGCTTTGCCTCGGGCCGATACCCGTCATTCAACGTCTTCAGGAACGCGACCATATCCTTGATCTCGTCATCCGTCAGCGCTGGCGGCGCGCCTGGCTTGCTGTCGAACGGCGCATCGATCACGTCGACATTGGCGTGATACGCAACCGGCAAATCGTTGTATTTTTTCAACTTGCCGTCTTTGCCGCGCGGGTACCATTTCTCCGGTTTGGTTTCACGTTCCATATAAAAATGCACGACCTCGTCCAGTGAATGGAACACGCCGTTGTGGAAATAGACCTGGCGGGTGGCGACGTTGCGCAGGGTCGGAGTTTTAAAGTAACCGCAATAGTTAACTTGTTTGGCAGCGTCTTTGCGCCAAGGACCGCACATGCCGAGATCGAAATATTTTAGGTCGCGGTTGGCTGCAATTGCCTTGTTGCGCGGAGCGCCCAGCGCCTCGAACTGATAGTCGGTAAACACCGGTGGGAAGCTTCCGTCGCCGGATGCCTTTTCAATATGGCAGGTTGCGCAGTTTCCCTTTTTCGGATCTTTGAACAGCTTCAGCCCGCGACTTTCCTGCTCGCTCAATTGCACTTTCTGTGCCAGGTAATAGTCGTACTTGCTGTCGTAAGGGTGGAAGCTGCGATCCTCTTTCTGGTACAGGGCCAGCGCAAAATAAGCTTCGCCCAGCGCCAGATTGGGCGATGTGAATATGCCGGGGCCGAACAGCTGCAGCATGTCGCGGGCATAGGGCGCCGTCTTCAGCTTTGCGAGCAGCTCAGCGGCGTTCTTGTTTGCCATCTCATTGGCTGCAAGCAAAGGGCCGCCAGCCTGATCGGTAAGGTTCATCGCCCGCCCGTCCCAATCGAAGCCGCCTTGCGGAACCACTTCCTGTACAGCCGCTGCCGGTTGCAAGCTTGCCTTCGCTACCACCGGAGCCGGGGCGGCAGCGCTGCTCTTGGCCGCTGCGACCAGCTGCACGGCGCCTTTGTCGTCTTCGTCCGGTTTGGCGTCGGGGCCGATGGAGAATGCCGGTGCGTGTTCGTGATAGCGCAAGGACGGTACGGCACGTCCTCCCTGGCTTTGCAGACCGCTGCCGCCAAGCTGCACCGCGAGGCCGTTGGCTGGCGCGTGGGCATTATCCGGGTTGTGGCAGGATGCGCAGGCCAGCTTGCCGGACGCAGATAATGATTTGTCGTAAAAGATTTTGCGCCCGATCTCGGCCACGGCGCTCAACGGGACAACGGGCGCATTCAAGCGTTCCAGCGCCGCTTGCACGCCCGGCGCGGGCGCAGCAGCAGTCGGCATCACAGGAGCACTGGCCTGTTGCTGGCGATCGCAACCGCTCAAGAAAAACAACAACGTTGCAAAAGCCGCAATTGCTGCGCGTGGCGATGCGGGCGCTGCAACGGCTGGGTGCGGCTGAAACCAAGTATGCATAAAGGCTTAAGGATGGGCGACTGTGAAAATTCGAGTGCAATGTGACAACGCCGGCAAGCATTGATCCGCATCTGGATCGAAACAATAACCCGCCACGATAACGCCGAATTATTTCAGCTTGATGAAATTATCGTTTCTGCAATCTGAATCGACGAATCAGATGACCTACCCCACATGTCATCAAGTCGTCATCAAGCGGTCATAAGTCGATCCTACAATCCACCCCCGAATGTTTCCAATTGGCACAGACACGATGTCATTTCCGGTCAAATCCGCGCTGCATTCATCACTAAAAACTACTAAAACACCATCAGGCTCAGGAGAATCAATGAAAGCATATTCAAATTTGGCAAAGCATCGCTTTGCAAAGCCGGCGCTGGCGCTGGCCATCACCGCCGGCTTGCTGGGCGGATGCAATTCGGGCGGCTCGTCATCGGGACTCGTATCTGCGCCAGTCGCGGCGAAGGCCGCCACGCCGATCCAGCACGTGGTTGTGATTTTCCAGGAAAACGTCTCATTCGATCACTACTTCGGCACCTATCCGAACGCCGCCAATCCAACCGGCGAACCGGCATTCACCGCGGCAGCCAGCACGCCGGCGGTCAATAACCTGCAAACGCCGCTGGATGTCACCAAGAGTTTCGCAGCACTCAGAATTCCTAGTTTGCTGACCACCAATCCGACGACGCTGAATACCGGCAACGGCGTCAATGCGATCAATCCTTTCCGTCTTGACCGTTCGCAAACCGCCATCGCCGACCAGGATCACGATTACCAGGCGGAACAAATGGGCTTTAACGGCGGCGCAATGGACCTGTTCCCTGCTTCGCTGGGCGCCGGCAACTCGGCTGCAGGGCAAGTACTCACGCCGCCGCTGAACACCAATGGTTTGACCATGGGCTACTTCGACGGCAATACCGTGACGGCGCTGTGGAACTATGCGCAACACTATGCGCTGAACGATAACTCGTTCGGCACCACCTTCGGTCCGTCGGCGCCGGGTGCGATCAACCTGATCTCCGGCCAGACCAACGGCGTCATCGCCACCAACCTGTCGGCCAGCCAGGCCGGTAACTATGCGGCCGGCGATGGCTATTTCGGCGAACTGTCCAACGACGGCGCGGGCGGCATCAACCTGGCCGGCGACGCCCAGCCTTTGAACGATGCCTGCATGACGCGCGACGCGGCGCAGCTGAGCGGCAAGAACGTTGGCGACCTGCTCAACACGGCGAATGTCAGCTGGGGCTTTTTCCAGGGCGGGTTTGACCTGACTGTGACCAATCCAAACGGGACCACAGGCTGCAAGCGCTCCACCACATCGGCAGTGACCGGGGTCACCAAGAGCGATTACATTCCTCATCATCAGCCATTCCAGTACTACGCCAGCACGCAAAATCTGAAGCATGCCCGTCCGAGCGCCATAGCCGCGATCGGCAATACCTTACAGGCAGATGGCAAAACGGTGGATCCTGCCAATCATCAGTACGACATCCATGATTTCTTCGACGCGGTATCGGCCGGCAATTTTCCTGCGGTCAGTTTCCTGAAAGCGCAAGGCTATCAGGACGGCCACGCCGGCTATTCCGATCCGCTCGACGAACAAGCCTTCGTTACCAAGGTTGTCAACTTCCTGCAGCAGCAACCGGGCTGGAGTAATACGTTGGTCGTGATCGCCTATGACGATTCGGACGGCTTTTACGATCACCAGGCCAGCCCTATCCTGAACCCGTCGGCCAATACCACCGCCGCCGCCGCGTTCGCCAGCAACGGCCTGACTGCGCCAGGCGTGGCAGATATGCTGAACGGCCCGGGCGAATGCAAAACCAATGGACCTGGTTCCCTGCAAGGCACGCCAACCGCGTTGTCCGGCGCATCCGGCAAATCCGGCGCGCAAGGCCGTTGCGGCTACGGTCCGCGCCTGCCGTTGCTGGTGATCTCGCCGTATGCGAAGGCCAACTACGTCGATCACACGCTGACCGACCAGACTTCGATCCTGCGCTTCATCGAAGACAACTGGCTGTCAGGTCAACGCATCGCCGGTTCGTACGACGCCATTGCCGGCACCTTGAACAACATGCTGAACCTGAGCGGCACACCGAGTACCTCGCAACTGATTCTCGATCCATCGACGGGCCAGCCAACCGCTGCATCGACTGCAAAAAAACTGTAAGCCAAGCGCATCAACAACCTCATGGATGAAGGCTCGGCGTAGTATCTGAAGCCGGCATCTCAGATCGCCCGTTCTTTGCCCGCCACGCCGGCGGAGAACGGGTTTTTTTTCACACTCAGATCAGGAAGACGTGATGAGTTCAAAGAATAATAATTTCCCGGCCAGTTTTACCGGACGCATACGCATCTTGAAAACCGCGCTGGGCTGTCTTGCCGGCATGGCGCTGCTGGCTTCCGCGGGCGCAGCCCATGCTGCTGGCAGCGGCAATCTCATCGTCAACGGTGGCGGCGAAACAGGTCTCTGCGCCACCGACTGGAAAGCCGTTAAAACCGTACCGGGCTGGCAGGTATTATTGGGCAACCCCACCCTGGTTTGCTATTCGGTCGCCAGCTTCACCACGCCGTCGTCACCAGCAGCCGGCAATGCGTTTATCGCTGACGGCCCTTATGGCGACTCGGCCTTGATGCAAACCGTCAACGTCTCTTCCGCCAGCAGCGCTATCGATACCGGCAGCGTGACTTATTCGTTGTCTGGCTGGCTTGGCGGCTATACCGTATATGCGGGCCAAGCCGTGGTTACCGCAACCTTCCTCGATGGTTCGGGAAAGATGCTGGGAAATCCGGGCGAACTGTCCGGAGTAACCGCCAGCGCCCGCGGCAATGCCAACGCCTTTATCGCCAAGTCGAACAGCGGCACGGTACCGGTGGGCACCCGCTCGATTGCGGTACAGCTGCAGTTCATCAATACCTCAAGCTCCACCAATGTCGGCTACGCCGACAATCTGTCCCTCACCTTGTCGACACCAGTGACTGCACCGGCCCTGGTAGCGCCTGCGTCCACAGTTCCGGCCTTCGACCACGTATTTTTTGTGATGATGGAAAATACCGATTACGCGCAAGTGATCGGCGACACCGCGGACGCGCCGTTCATCAACTCGCTGGCGCAAGGCGGCACCTTGCTGAGCAACTATAGCGGCGTCTATCATCCTAGCGACGAGAACTACATGGCGGTCTCAGGCGGCGACACATTTGTCAGCGGCGCCATCTACTATCCGAACATCAAGGTAAGCGCCAGCCACATCGGCGACCGGCTGGAAGCAATCGGTAAAACCTGGAAGGCCTACGAACAAGGCATGGGAACGCCATGCAATACCAAGAATAATGTCGACAGCTATTACGAACCGGATGACGCACCGTTCATCAACTACACCAACATTTCCGGCAATCCGACGCGTTGCGCCGCGCATCTGTTCGATACCACGCAACTCACCACCGACTTGCAAGCGGCAGCCACCACGCCGAACTTTTCCTGGATAGCCGCCGACGACAACGCCGATGGCGAAGCGTCCGGCAATGGTTCCGCCAACAGCTTGCAAGTGCAAGATGGCTGGCTGAAGCAAACCTTGCAGCCGATCTTCGCCTCACCGGCATGGACCAGCCAGCGTTCGCTGCTGATACTGACCTGGGATGAGTCGTCGGGCAGCGCCACCAACCACATCGCCGGCATCGTCTACGGTTCACAAGGGCTGGTGGGAAGCGGCGCTCTCAGCACCGCAAGCTATAACCATTACAGCGCCGGCCGCACCATCGAAAGCGCGCTCGGACTGAGCCCGTTGACTGCCAACGACACCTACGCCCAGCCTATCAATGACGCCTTCACGCCAAACGCAAAAGCCGCCGCCTCTTCGCTAAGCGTCGCCATGCCGAATGTGCAGCAAGGCGAAAACATCGCTTTCAATTTCAGCACCACGCTGGCCAACACCAACTCGTCCAACTGGATCGGCATCTACGCACCAGGCAGCAGCCCGGGCTCAGGCAGCTCCACCCAGTGGCAATACGCGGCGGCCCAGGGCGGCGTGACATCGTTTAGCACCGCGTCGCTGGCGCCGGGGACTTATACGGCGTGGTATTTATACAATGGCGGCTATACCAAGCTGGCTGGCCCGGCTACGTTCGTGGTTAGCCAGTAAGCGCGTCGTTTAGTCTCAGAAAAAAACACTTGCGATAAATCGGAGTGCTTTTTTCGTTTCAGCCTAACATCGGATTGTCAGATTTATCGCTTAACCCCGATCACCCACCCAATAGCCTGCGCGGCCGTAGTGATCGTGAATTCCGGTTTCTTGTTCCCGGTCCAATTTTGTCTCGGCGTCATACCGTGGTGCATCTTTCACAGCCTGCCGCGTCAAATCGACCGAGATTTCGGCTTCAGACCAGTTAATATCCTGAATCCATTGTGCCGGAATCAGTACCTGATGACCGGTCCACCAGTTGCTGGTTTCCACGATGAAGTAGTGAATCGCCCAAGTATCTTCGTCAACCAGCAGCCCTTGTATATGGCCGATGCTGCCGTCTATCGCATGAATGTGATATCCCATCACTTCTTTGAAACTGCGCAAGTGGGAACCTTGGTCCTGGCGGATCGCCTCTTCGCGTAGCATCTCATTGTTTTCGGCGTGCGCCGTCGCCGTCAGCCCGCCGTAACCAGTCATCATCATGCCGGGTGTACTTACGTCGCCCCACATGCCGGCTTGTCCCCAATAGTAGGGATAGCCGTAATAACTAAGATTGCGGATTTCATGTTGCCGTGAAACCGGCATTTCAGTGTCGACGTCAGGGCTGTTTTTTACCTGTTCTTTCGTGATCGAAACCGGCAAAGTCTTTCCCTCCAGGTCAGGCTGGACAATGGCGATCGGCGAGATCAATACTTTTCTGCTCAGAAGCCAGTTTCCGGTATCGACAACCAGATAGCGAACGACCCAGCTTTCGTCATCAAAGAAAAAGTCCTTTACGTGGCCGATGGGACCATCGGTTGCAAGAATCGCGTAACCCTCGATATCGTTGATTTTGCGTAGCATATGCGCTCCTTTGGAAAATTCTGGCATTCGGGAAAACGCACTATCCCGATATCGTCTGGCCTGCGCTTAAAGCGATATTTCGCGAGGCGATAGCACTCAGGAAATTCTCAGGCGCTTGCCGTTATATTCGACTCTTATCGCTTTGCTGCGCCAATACAGCGATTTTTCCTGTCGTGGCTCGCACCCCATGTCGACTCATATTCGCATGCACGCCTGGATCAGGATCCCTGAACATAGCCAGGATTTTCCCAGCGCAACGGAAATTTCAATTCATGGATTGGACTTTGCTCTTTTGCACGGCATTTTTCCGTACGCTATCGAACATATGCAACTATTAATCCGTCAATACGGGGGTACAAAAAAATAATTTCCTCGCGATTTTCAGGGAATTCTAAAAGTTGAATACGCAATGTGGGATAACGTACGGACCCATATGAAAACAAGTGCTATAACACTAGGCATTGGGTGAGCCAATCACAGTACTTCCTCCTTCAAATCGCCATTTCCAGCTCACCCAATATCTATCAAAGCGGGCGACTTTAAGCATAGGTGCGAGCTTCGATTTCATTTTAAGCACTACACGTACGGCACTTGTGCTGCGCAGAGTTGGCCGATGCGACCACGAAGAAGCGATTTAAAAAGGTGAATTGTGAATAATCAGAAATTGAAAAATGCGCAATCCAGGACTGAAAGGCTTGCGAATGCTTTGTCGGTAACCGTCGAAGAACTAGAGGGTGTTTCGCATGAAATTATTGGCGATTCCGACGATAACGGCATGCTGTGTGGTTATGTGGTCCAATTTTCCAGCAATGCGCCAGCACGGGTTTTAGACAAAATCAAAGGCCTGGATGCGGAAAACAGGGTCTACGTCCCAGCGTCGCTGGTTGATCTGGATGCCCAAAGCGTCTAGGCTTAAATTGCCTGGACATGATGGTAAAAAATGCTCGTCAAACGAGGCGGCCGGTGAGCCGCCAGCCATCAAACAAACGCAGTGGCGTTACATCAAATCCGCATAATTTCTCTGGTCGATCGCATAGCAGCCACATGCGGCAACTTCCAATCCCTTCCTGTCGAGCACGGTGAGATAGCCGCGGTTGTATTCGATCAGCCCGAGACGCTGCAAAATGCCGGCTGCGGCAGTGACGCCTTCGCGTCGTATTCCCAGCATGTAGGCCAGCAATTCATGCGTCATGTGAAAACTATCTGAACCGGCACGGTCTTGACTCATCAGCAGCCAACGCGCCAGGCGCTGGCCGACCGGATGAAACCGGAGGCAACCGGCTGACGTCGTCATCTGCACCATCCGTACATAAAGATAGTGATTCATGCTGCGCTGAAGCGCCACGCTGCGCGTCAGCTCTTTGCAAAAGGTACTGGTTTTTATGCGATATGCAGGACCAGCCGCCTGTACATGTGCATGTATCGGCGCCGTAGTGACTCCCAATGCGACCTGTGAACCCAGCATGCCTTCACGTCCAACCATGCCGACTTCCACACCGGAACTGCCTTGCACCAGTACCTGCAACGAAATGGTGCTGTTCAGAGGAAAATAGACATAGTGAATCGACTGCCCGGGCTCGCACAGCACTTCTGCCGAATGCAAGTTGATCGGCTCGGAGATGGCGAGCAGGCACAAGCGATCTTTGCGCGGAAGCCGCGCCATGAGGTAATTTTCGACAGGGGCCAATTTGGTTCTCCGATATGTTGCTTGCCGGCCCAAGCGCATGGGTCGGATGAAGATCGCATTTTTGGCGCAGGCAATGTCGACCAGACATCGAGTTTGCACAAAACATCTCTAAGCGAGTGTTCCTTAGAGCATTGCGGCGATTCATTTTTTCTCATATCAAAACGCCAATCTGGCCGTCAATAGTGTCGCCGCCTCCCTCCTTATCGCACACTTTCCCCTGCGCGGTGCTTTTATCTCGCGCTGCCGCCATCTGGCGTCGTGCCGGGTCGACGTGATTTAATCGCTCAATGGAAGTTTTTTTCCAAGTATATCTACTGCAGAATTTTGCTTGGCGCCGGGAGATACCGCAGGGTATGGTGTGGCAGGTTCAGGTTCAAATCGATTCAATCGTCAAGACTATCCCGCCATCAAAAAATCCCCCAGGCTACACACTACGTGACCGGATCCTCTTGAATGCACTGGAAAGTCCTGGAACGCACACTGTTTGTGAAGTGAGGCGCATATTTCATCGTGTAGGTAGTCGTAGACCCGTTCGGACTAGCCGGGTTGTTTGAAAATACTTCACTCGCGCGAGATTCCGCACTCAAACAATTACGTGTCTTGGGATGCGTACCGGGCTGGACAATGGCGGCCCTGTATTCTGGGACAGGCATAGCCTTCTGCTGAGGTATGGCACTACAGCATACCGCAGCAAAGAAAAGAAAAACAATACAGTTAGAAAGAGAAAAGCGCATATGCAAAAACTCCAAAGCGCTGAATAAAAATACCTGCCTGCGTCACTTCTGGTCGCCAACGCAATTCGAAGATCGGCCCCGCTTTCATTCCGTCATGCCCCTTAACCAGGTGCTATAAATTGACTTTGACGCGTGACATCAAATTGCGAATCGCATCGTCATTCTTGAAAATCGCCTGCAACTCGAAGCCCAGTTTTTCCAAAATGGATCGGGTACCTCGCGCCGAGAACATATCAGCGTCGGAATCATAAGTAACCTGCTCCGTCGACAAAAATAATTTTTCAACAACAAGTATTTGAGCAAACGAGGTCCAGTCATCGCCGTTCCCGGACCATCCTTCCCCTGCTCGTTCCGCGAAAACATGCATTTTTTCAGCCATATAGTGGTCGAACATGACCAGCGCTCTGCAATGGCCGTCAATCAGGATGAACGGCATAAATGTCGTGCTGTCGGTCACCAAATTTACTTCTACCTTTTCGCCTACCTTTATCGCCATGTGGCTGATTTGGTTGAAGGGTGTTTCCAAGGCGGGTTCCATGCGTTGCTTCTTTCTCGAAGGGAAATCCCGCGCAATGGCAGGTTGTAACAAGACAGCCTATTGCCGATGCGGCTCGTATTCGGTGCCAGGATGACTCATTTGACGATCATGGGCACGATACGAAACGTGGTCTGTTCGTTACCGTACATATGAAAAAGTGGGGAAAAAACCGGGAGAACCATACATTTAACTCGCGGGAACACACTGCGCTGATGCGCGCAGAAGTCATCTGGGAACATCTGCAGAAATCCTGTTCAGACGGGCGACCCGCCCAAATGCGACGGGCCAAAGGGGAAGGAGATTCCCGCCGTGGAACCGCAGCGGATTCCAGCGGCAGTCTGCCACATGCTTCCGAAGGGAGATTTTCGCCAGGCAGGATGGATCAGGTTGCCATTTTATTTGGCAACAGGCGGTCACACTCCCTTTTGACCACTGCATAGCATTCGCATGTCCGTTTTTCCAGCCCAGGCCGATCCAATACCGTTATGTGGCCGCGCGAATAGCGAATGATGCCGGCGGTCTGTAACTTGACTGCGGCTTCGGTGACGCCCTCGCGGCGCACGCCGAGCATGTTGGCGATCAGTTCCTGCGTCATGACGAGGTCGTTGCCCTGCAGCCGGTCCAGGCTCAACAGCAACCAGCGACAGAGTTGCTGATCAAGAGTGTGATGGCGGTTGCACACCGCGGTTTGGGTCATTTGCGTTATCAGTGCCTGGGTATAACGCAGCAGCAGGTGCAGCACCGGTCCTGCACGGCAAAATTCTTCTTTCATCGCGCGCGCATTCAAGCGATAACCCTGGCCTGCGCTCTGCACCACTGCGCGGCTTGACGTGGATTCGCCCCCCATGAACAGGGAAATACCGACAATCCCCTCGTTACCGACAATCGCAATTTCCGCCGAGGCGCCATTCTCCAGCAGGTATAGCAGCGACACGATCGCGGTAGTCGGAAAGTACACGTATTTCAATGTACTGCCTGATTCGTAAAGCACCTGCCCGAGCGGCAACTCAATTGCCTCGAGCTGCGGCAACCAGCGCTGCCATGCGGCGTCTGGCAACGCGGCTAGCAGGAGGTTTTTCTGGGGGGCAGGAGAAATGGTCATGGAGAGTTCAGAACGGTGGGACCACTGAAATTGCACTGTGCGACTGTTGCACCATGCTCACCAGTATATGCTGCGATCACCTTTTCTGTGTACGTTACCGCTCTAATCTATGTACTTAAACGAACAAAGAAATAGCGTTATCGATTCGATACCAAAATGTCGCTATCGAACGCCAATTTTCCGATCAAGTCAACTGCGAGAAGTGAAGATTTTAACGGACTGCGTGAAGAAAGATCAATCAGGGAGCAGTCCAAACGCGATAACCAGTTCGTCACCTTGTGAAGACATACGCGTGGCGCTCTTGCCATCTCGTCGACGGCTGCCCAGGTTCTCGAGCCGACATACATTTGGTGACACCATTGTCATTTTTTTGTCATGTGAATGCTGTCCGCCATGGCGTACATTCGTCCTCGTCATGTCACTCTGTGCTGTAGCAACCTGCATTTCTAAAGAACGGATTCTGCAGCGCAAAAAAACTGAGTGTCTCTTTGTAAGATTTGGCACTCAGGAACGACTAAATATCTGAACGCAACCTTGATGGGTAAAACATGATCCTGCTTCTATTGGTTTTTCTCGGCGGCGTACTGACCATACTCAGTCCATGCATCTTGCCGGTGCTCCCTTTTGTTTTCGCTCGCGCGGAACAGCCGTTCCTGCGCGCCGGCTTACCGATGCTGGCGGGTATGGCGGTGACCTTCGCCGCAGTCGCCTCATTGGCGGCAGTAGGGGGAGCATGGGCCGTACACGTCAACCAATACGGGCGCGTCCTGGCGTTGATTCTTCTTTCGGCATTTGCACTGACGTTGCTGTCCAAGCGGCTGGCTGATTTCATCGCCAGGCCTTTTGTTTCCGTTGGAAACCGGCTGGTCGATGGCGCTTCCGGCGGCGGAAGCGAAGCCAGCCCGTCACGTTCGTTTTTGCTGGGCATCGCTACCGGCCTGCTATGGGCTCCTTGCGCCGGCCCTATTCTTGGCCTGGTACTGACAAGCGCCGCCATCTCCGGTCCGAATACACATACTTCACTCTTGCTGTTTGCCTACGCGGCAGGCGCCGCCACGTCGCTCGCCGCGGCGCTGCTGATCGGCGGACGGCTGTTCACGTTGATGAAGAAATCCCTTGGCGCCGGCGAATGGATTCGCCGTGGTTTCGGCATGGCGATCTTGTTGGCAGTGGTGGTTATCGCCGCCGGATGGGATACCGACGTACTCACGCGGCTATCACTCAATAGCACCAATCGCCTGGAGCAATCCTTGATCGCGCGCATCAAACCGGAACAGACAGAAAATGCGCCGCTGGCAATGCACGCCGCAGGAGCCAAAGACGATGCTGCACCGGAAGGTAATTTGCCGAACCTCGCGGGCGCGACGGCCTGGTTGAATTCGGAACCGTTGACCCCGCAGGCCTTGCGCGGCAAGGTCGTGCTAATCGATTTCTGGACCTACTCTTGCATTAATTGTCTGCGCACGCTGCCGTATGTCAAAACCTGGAACGACAAGTACAAAGATGCGGGCCTGGTAGTGATCGGCGTGCATGCACCCGAGTTCGCTTTTGAGAAACAATTGAAAAACGTACTGAACGCCGTGCATGAATTGGGGGTATCTTATCCGGTCGCTCTGGACAACAACTTCAGCATCTGGCAAGCCTTCAATAACCAATACTGGCCGGCACACTATTTCGTCGACGCCCAGGGCAAGATTCGCGGCCATCATTTCGGCGAAGGAAATTATGACGAATCGGAGCAACTGATCCGCAAGCTGCTGGTGGAAGCCGGCGCCAAGAATTTGCCTGCTGCCGATACCCCGGTCAAGGCCAGCGGCATCCAGGTTGCGGCCGACAACGCTGACATGCAGTCGCCGGAGACCTACGTAGGTTATGCGCGTGCCGAGAATTTTGCAGCAACGCCGAACCTGCAAGCCGACAAGGCGACCGGCTATACGCTACCGGCAACTCTGGCGCTTAACCAGTGGGGCCTGCAAGGAAACTGGCAGGCGGACAAGGAAAAGGCGATGCTGGCCGGTGCGACGGGCAAGATCGACTTCCGCTTTTATGCACGCGATCTGCATCTGGTGATCGGACCGGGCGCGGATGGCAAGCCGGTGCGATTCCGCGTTTTGCTGGATGGCCAGGCTCCGGCGGAGGCGCACGGCGTCGATACCGATGCGAATGGCAACGGCACCGTGCATGAACAACGCCTGTATCAATTGATCCGGCAATCGAAGGATGTGCGAGTGCACACCTTCTCCATCGAATTTCTCGACAGCGGCGCGCAGGCGTTCGCCTTTACTTTCGGCTAGGAGCCATCATGTCAATCTCATCCATCAAATCGAAAACCGGCGCCGCACTGCCGCGTCGCACCGTAATCAAGTATGGCCTGGGCATGCTGGCGCTGAGCGGCGTACTCGGCCGGGTCGCGGCTGGCAGCCTGTCCGGCCCCAATCAAAGCGCGGAAGTCACGATCGACCTGTTCCTGCCGTCCGGCAAAATCGACAAGACCGTGAGGCTGCCCAAGCTGGTCAAAACGGATGCCGTCTGGCGCCAGCAATTGTCCGAGATAGCCTATCAGGTCGCGCGCAAGGCCGGAACCGAACGGCCCTACACCGGCAAGGATTGGAACAATCACAAGGATGGCCTGTATCGCTGCATCTGCTGCGGTACCGCAGTGTTCGATTCGAAGACCAAGTTTGAGTCTGGCACAGGCTGGCCCAGTTTCTGGCAGCCGATTTCGGCGACCAATATCATTACCGATGCCGACAGCAGCTTCGGCATGACGCGCACGGCGATTGCGTGCCGCCTGTGCGATGCGCATCTGGGCCATGTGTTCGACGACGGCCCAAAACCAACCGGGCTGCGCTATTGCATGAATTCAGCCTCGATGCGGTTTGTAGCGCGTGCATAGCGAAGTCAGCACCGAATGACGCGCGTTCAGCGCAAAGGCTGAGAAGAATATAAAAAAAATCGAATGAGGACTATGTACCTGGAAGGTGATACCGACGCTATACATAAACCTGCTGGGCAACGTAGAATGAAAAAGCAAAAAAGCCCGCATTTACGCGGGCTTTGAGGCATTTTCTACTTCTGTATGCTTACCAGTGCTAGACGTCTAATCATTCCCACTCAATCATCAATTAGGCTGTAACAGCCAGCATTCCCGCTGCATTTCAGGTGAGTATTTTGGTGAATACCATGAAAAATACCATTCCCCAAAAAGACAGCTACATCCGTGCAGCAAGTATTATCCTGCTAGTTCGGAAAACCTCAAATCTTCAATGGGCACGATCAATTAAGTGGCTAATAGAACGGGGATTCCAAGAGCTGGTATATAGCGTTGGCCAGCCATTCCAAATTTGATTCGTATTGTTTTGTTCAAATTCCACACTCCTAGATCACGATGATGTTCCATCCACTCTCGGTAAGAGCTTGCATGTGTTTGTCGTCTCGAATGGCGTTCCCCTCAAATTTCCTAACCCATTTCTCCCGATTTGCTCCAGGCATAGTCGCGTATCTACATACTGAATGTTGATGCCAAAAACAGCCATGCACAAATATGTCACTTACATCCAGACATTCCGTCTCTTAGCGCTAAAGAAAACACATAGTAACTTTCGTTCCGATTTTCATCGGACATGAATTCGATACTCCCGAGGACTCCTCTTTTGCAATAATCTTCGCCATGAAAGTCGTTATCGTAGATAGATCTAATATCACTGTGGTAAATCCAGCCATTTTTTAAAAGTTGTTCTCTGTAATGATATAAAACCTTTTCTTGCGGCACGCGCGCAAGATATTTCGTAGCCATTGACAGTACACCGATTTTGTCAGTTATCTTTAGGTCATAGGAATAGCCTTCCGGAAAAGGTTGAATCCTATGAAATTCGGACAGAATTTCTTCCCGAACTGCTTTATCCGCACCTAACTTCGGTCCAAACAATAAAAGCAAACTCCAGGCAGCGAAAATACCAATGACCCAAAAATACCAAATACGCAGACGCTCATCATCGCCAATATTATTGGGCGCCTCAGAGGAAAAGAAAAACCGTCGCCACTTCATTATTCACCCCTGATCTCTTTTATATTTTTTTGCCGTAAATTGTCGCGCCACCCTAGCCAATTCCGACTTGAATAATCTCTTATAAATCAAAGATGCAATTACAATCAGTACCATGAACACAGAAGATCACATGGCATGGTATCAAGGATAACTCATGGCATCTGACTGGACAACACCATCAGATATACCATCTGAAATTGGTATTTCGCATACGTTAGCGTGCCAGTCAACGCCGAATCGAAAAAGCAAAAAAGCCCGCATTTGCGCGGGCTTTCAAGCATTCTCTATTTTAAGTGCTAGCGAGTGCCGGACCTCAGGTCACTCCCACTCAATAGTCGCAGGCGGCTTGCCCGAGATATCGTAAACCACCCGATTAATCCCGCGCACTTCATTAATGATCCTGTTTGATACGCGCCCCAGCAATTCATGCGGCAGATGCGCCCAATGCGCTGTCATGAAATCCTGCGTCTGCACGGCACGCAAGGCCACTACATATTCGTAAGTGCGGCCATCGCCCATCACGCCGACCGATTTCACCGGCAGGAAAACCGCAAACGCCTGGCTGGTCTTGTCGTACCAGGATTCGTCGGCGTCGTCCTTGGTGTTGCGCAGCTCTTCGATGAAGATGGCGTCGGCGCGGCGCAGCAGATCGGCGAATTCTTTTTTTACTTCGCCGAGGATGCGCACGCCGAGGCCCGGGCCCGGGAACGGATGGCGATATACCATCGAATGCGGCAGGCCGAGCGCTACGCCCAGCTTGCGGACTTCATCCTTGAACAGTTCGCGCAGCGGTTCCAGCAGCTTCAGGTTCAGGGTTTCCGGCAAGCCGCCGACGTTGTGGTGGCTCTTGATGGTGTGCGCGGCGTTCTTGCCTTTACCGGCGCTTTCGATGACGTCCGGGTAAATCGTCCCTTGCGCCAGCCATTTTGCATTCTGCAGCTTGGCGGATTCGGCCTGGAATACTTCGACGAATTCGCGGCCGATGATCTTGCGCTTGGCTTCGGGATCGGTGACGCCTGCCAGGTGGCCCATGAACTGCGCCTCGGCGTCGACGCGGATCACCTTGACGCCGAGGTTTTCTGCAAACATTTCCATGACCATCTTGCCTTCGTCGAGGCGCAGCAGCCCGTGGTCGACGAATACGCAAGTCAGCTGGTCGCCGATGGCGCGGTGGATCAGGGCGGCGGCAACACTGCTGTCAACGCCGCCGGAGAGGCCCAGGATCACTTCGTCGCTACCGACCTGCTTGCGGATAGACTCCACTGCTTCGGCGATGTAGTCCGGCATGTTCCAGTCCGGTTTGCAACCGCAGATATCGAGCACGAAACGGCTCAGGATCGCTTCGCCTTTGACGGTATGAGTGACTTCCGGATGGAATTGCACCGCATAGAATTTGCGTTCGTCGTCGGCCATGCCGGCGATCGGACAGTTCGGGGTGGATGCCATCAGTTTGAAGCCTGGCGGCATGTGCTCGACCTTGTCGCCGTGGCTCATCCAGACCTTCAGCATGGCATGCGATTCCGGCGTGACGAAATCGCTGATGCCTTCCAGCAGCGCAGTGTGGCCACGGGCGCGCACTTCAGCGTAACCGAACTCGCGGACCTTGCCCATCTCAACCTTGCCGCCCAGTTGTTCGGCCATGGTTTGCATGCCGTAGCAGATGCCGAATACCGGCACGCCCAGCTCGAACACCGCTTGCGGGGCACGCGGGGTGTCGCCGTCGGTGACGCTGTTCGGGCCGCCCGACAGGATCACACCGGAAGCGCCGTAGCCGCGGATGAATTCATCGGACACATCGTAAGGATACACTTCGGAAAACACGCCAGCGTCGCGCACGCGCCGTGCGATCAATTGGGTAACCTGGGAGCCGAAATCGAGGATGAGGATTTTTGAGTGCATGATGGATGCCTGGTAGCGGATTTAGCAAAAAATAAGAATCTTTAAAGTGCGCGCGCCACCGATAGCATGACCATCGGTGGCGCGTTCCCGTGACAGAATCAAACCCTATCAGTCGGTGCGATAGTTCGGCGCTTCCTTGGTAATCTGGACGTCATGGACATGCGATTCGCGCATGCCGGCTGAAGTGATTTCCACGAATTCCGCTTTTTCGCGCAACTCGTCGATCGTCGCGCAACCGCAATAACCCATGGAAGAACGCACGCCGCCGACCAGTTGATACAGGATCGTCAGGACGCTGCCCTTGTAGGGGACGCGGCCTTCGATACCTTCAGGAACGAACTTGTCAGCCTTGTTGGCGGAATCCTGGAAATAGCGGTCAGCGGAACCGTCCGACATCGCGCCAAGGCTACCCATGCCGCGATACGACTTGTAGCTGCGGCCCTGGAACAGGATCACTTCGCCCGGCGCTTCTTCGGTGCCGGCGAACATGCTGCCCATCATCACGGTCGAAGCGCCGGCGGCCAAGGCCTTGGCGATGTCGCCAGAGAAGCGGATACCGCCGTCGGCGATACATGGAATGCCCGTGCCCTTGAGCGCTTGCGCCACATTAGCGATGGCGGAAATCTGCGGCACGCCGACGCCGGCCACGATGCGCGTGGTGCAGATAGAACCAGGACCGATGCCGACCTTGACGCCGTCGGCGCCATGATCAGCCAGCGCCTTGGCGGCGGCGGCTGTAGCGATATTGCCGCCGATGACTTCCACTTGCGGGAAATTCTGCTTGACCCACTTGACGCGATCCAGCACGCCCTTGGAATGACCGTGTGCGGTATCGACCACGATGACGTCGACGCCGGCTTTGACCAACAGCTCGATGCGTTCTTCGTTATCGGCGCCGACGCCGACCGCAGCGCCTACGCGCAGCTTGCCCTGGCTGTCCTTGGAGGCCAGCGGGTGCGATGTCGATTTCTGGATATCCTTGACCGTGATCAGGCCGCGCAATTCAAACGCGTCATTGACCACCATCACACGTTCCAAACGGTGCTTGTTCATCAGGCGCTTGGCTTCCGACAGGTCGGCGCCGTCCTTGACATAGACCAGCTTGTCGCGCGGCGTCATCTTGGCGCTGACTTCCGCATCCAGCTCTTCTTCGAAGCGCAGGTCGCGATTGGTGATGATGCCGACCAGGCGGTTACCCTCGACCACCGGGAAGCCGCTGATGCCGTGCAATTCTGACAAGGCCATCACTTCGCGGATCCGCATGTTGGGCGGAATCGTGATCGGATCACGTACCACACCAGACTCGAAACGCTTGACGCGAGAGACTTCGCGCGCCTGTTCTTGCGCGGTCAGGTTCTTGTGAATAATACCGATGCCACCCTCTTGCGCCATGGCGATAGCCAAACGCGCTTCGGTCACGGTATCCATCGCAGCCGACAACAACGGAATGTTGATATCGATATTGCGGGACAGACGTGTTTTGAGGGTGGTGTCTTTGGGGAGGACGTCCGAGTAAGCCGGAACCAACAGCACATCATCGAACGTGAGTGCTTTTTGAAGTAGACGCATAGTTTTTCCTATAGGCGCAAAACCGAATTATACAGAAATCCGCGCAAGTCGCCTAACGCTGCATGATTTTACGCAGCAACAGATAAAATATTTCCACAAGGCACCATCGTTTTATTGACACGCTGTGCGAATCATGGCGAAATCTGCGCTTCGATCCGACAAACACCAATCCGGTTTACCGCCTCAAGGAATAGCAATGAATGCAATTCGTCCGAAACACGTTTTTTCCACCGCTGCAGCTTTGGTCTTGCTGAGCCTGGCCACCTCTGCCCTGGCGCAATTTGTGTGGCTGGACGAAAAGGGGGTGAAACAATACTCAGACATGCCGCCGCCGGCCTCGGTGCCGAGCAAGCGGATTCTCAAGACGCCGGGCCAGAGTCTGCCGCGCGGCGTCGCTGAAGCCAGCGATAGCACCACTGACGGTGCGCCAGATGCGAAAGCGGCGCCGGCGGCGCCGCCGACGATCGCGGAGCAGGATGCCGCATATCAAAAGCGCAAGGCCGAGCAGGCGGAAAAGAGCAAGAAAGCTGCCCAGGAGGCCAAGCAAGCATCGGACAAGGCGGAAAATTGCGCCCGTGCCCGCGCCAATCAGCGCACCCTGGATTCAGGCACCCGTATCGCCCAGACCGACGCCAGTGGCCAACGTTCCTACATGAATGATGATCAGCGCGCGAAACAAAATGCGGACAACCGGCAAGTGCTGAACGACTGTCAATAAGCCAGCAAATGAGAATAGAAAGCCCGCTGCCCTAGCGGGCTTTTTTGTCGGCGCGCTTGCGCCTTGATTCCATCGGATCGGCGATCAGCGGGCGATAAATTTCGATCCGGTCTTGGTCGCGCAGCACCGTATCCAATGTCTTCAGCTTGCCGTAGATACCGACGCGCCAGCAACTGAGGTCGATTTCACGCATTTGCTCCAGCAGGCCGCTGCGCTTGATGCCATCGTGCAGCAAGGTTCCCGCCGGCACTGACAACTTTTTCAGAGCCTGGATTGCGGGGGTTGCGTAACAGACCTGTATCTGTATCATCTGCCCGTCCGCTACGTCCGCCTTGGCCACGTTCTCACTCATGGTGGCCATACACCGCGTCGGCGCGCTTGCAGAAGGAATCGACGAAGCTGTTGGCGATCATGCCGAATACCGGGCCAATCAGCTTTTCCAGGATCCGATTGGAAAACTCGTAGTGCAAGTCGAATTCGATCTTGCAGGCGTCGGCGCGCAACGCCTTGAAACTCCAATTGCCGTCGAGTTGCTTGAACGGCCCTTCGACCAGGCGCATCTGCATCGCGCCGGGCGGCGTGTTGGTGTTTTCAGTAGTGAACGATTGCTTGATACCGTGGTAATGTATGTTGAGTGTCGCCACCAGCTTGTCGGCATCGCGTTCATGCACGTCCACCCCGCCGCACCACGGCAGGAATTGCGGGTAGTCTTCGACCCGATCGACCAGCGCAAACATCTGCTCTGCGCTGTACCCCAAAAGTACCGTTTTATGCACTACTGCCATTGAATATCAACCGTTTGATAGAATCACAACTTGAAATTTTAACCGACCTGCGCGATTTTCCTAATACATGAGCATTATTGACAACAAAAAAGTCTTCCACGACTACTTCATTGAAGAGCGTTTCGAAGCAGGCATGGAACTGCACGGCTGGGAAGTAAAAGCCATCCGCGCCGGCCGCGCCAACTTGAAAGAGGCCTACGTCATTGTCCGCAACGGCGAAATCTACCTGTTCGGCGCCCACATCAGCGCCCTCCTCAGCGCCTCCAGCCACGTCCATCCGGAAGCGGTGCGCACCCGCAAGCTGCTGCTGCACGCCGAGGAAATCAAGAAACTAATCGTCAAGGTAGAGCGTTCCGGCTACACGCTGGTGCCGATCAACCTGCACTATCTGCGCGGCCGCATCAAATGCGAGATCGGCTTGGCCAAGGGTAAGAAGCAACACGACAAGCGCGATACCGAGCGCCAGCGCGATGGAGAGCGCGAGGTGCAGGCGGCAATGAAACAGCATCGGCGCTAAACACGCGCGAAAATCGTCGGCAAAAAGAACTGCGCCCCGGCGGAAATGTATTCCGCCGGGGCGCAGTTCTTTTGTGCAGCTTTCTGGCTATGCGCTTAAGACTTGGGTTGAGACTTCACAACTTGCATGGCAGTAGCAATCAAACCGCTGATATCACCCATATTGGCCGGCACGATGATCGAGTTATTTGTTTTTGCCAATTGACCGAACGCCGCGACATACTGCTCGGCCACTTTCAGATTCACCGCGTCCGAACCACCTGGCGACTGGATCGCCGCGGCCGTCTTGCGGATCGCTTCAGCGCTGGCTTCGGCAATCGACAGGATCGCAGCAGCCTGACCCTGGGCACGGTTGATGGAAGCCTGTTTTTCACCTTCCGACTTGGCGATCGAGGCTTCGCGTTCACCGGTAGCGATATTGATCTGTTCCTGTTTGCGCCCTTCCGAAGCAGCGATCAGCGCCCGCTTCTCACGCTCCGCGGTAATCTGCGCCTGCATCGCATGCAAGATTTCCTTCGGCGGCGTCAAATCCTTGATTTCATAACGCAGAACCTTGACGCCCCAGTTCGAGGCCGACTCGTCAATAGCGTTGACGATCGCGGTATTGATATGATCGCGCTCTTCAAAAGTCTTATCCAGTTCCATCTTGCCGATGACCGAGCGTAAAGTAGTTTGCGCCAATTGCGAGATTGCAGAGATATAGTTGGAAGAGCCGTAGGAAGCCAGTTTCGCATCAGTAATTTGGAAATACAAAATACCATCGACCTGCAATTGCGTGTTATCGCGGGTAATGCAAACCTGCGGCGGCACATCCAGCGGGATTTCTTTCAGGACGTGCTTGTAGGCGACGCGGTCGATGAACGGCACCACAATGCTCAGGCCCGGCCCAAGAGTCGCATGATATTTGCCCAGGCGCTCGACCACCCACGCATGCTGCTGCGGTACCACTTTGATCGTCTTGGCGATAAATATGATGACGATCACCAGCAAGACTAACGAGACGCTTCCAAACATGATTTTTCCTTTTGAATTAAGAACAGAGTCAGTCGCCGGAGGCGAAAGGCGTTCTAGTGCAGATCGGGGCTATTGCCGAGAATCAGGCGGCTGCCGCGTATTTCCTGGATAAAAAACAAGCCAGCCTGGGCCGTTGCTGCCGGCGCCAGTTCAACGTCCCACAGCGCCCCGCGATATTTGACGCGCGCGGTGAACTCGCCGCCTGCGCCATCGGTAGCACTGTTATGCTGCCACTGATCGACCGTGATCGACTGGCCGATATCCAGGTTGACGTTGGGATCGCGTTCAGCCTTGACCTTCGACTGCTTGCCGAAGCGGCTGCGCCGCAACAGGTAGGTAGCCACCAGTGCCACCACGGCAGCGACCAACAGCTGCCACTCAACGTCCAGGCCGATCAGCGCGGCGACGCCGCCAACGGCCAGGCCAATCGCCACCATCAAAAGATATAAAGTGGTAGTGGCCAGCTCCGCCACGATCAACACGCCTGCCGCCAACA
The DNA here is from genome assembly GCF_039923675.1 of Collimonas sp. Taxonomy (GTDB): domain Bacteria; phylum Pseudomonadota; class Gammaproteobacteria; order Burkholderiales; family Burkholderiaceae_D; genus Collimonas. Next base: position 31,302 of record NZ_JBDTCG010000090.1, on the reverse strand, counting down.
TCCACATCACCCATCCAGACATAGGTCGCTTTCCGTTATGTAGAACACATAGTGTAATCCAATTGATAAATAAACACGTAATTACTTGGGATTAATCTTACGCGGATTTGCAGCGGCAACACTGTCTTTCGTTTAGCGAAATGCTATGCTCCGATCTCGCCCACTGGCACAGCGCTTCATCCGGGCCGCTTTCATTCAAAAAACATGAACACGATTAATCTCATTCAGCAAGCCTACAAGGATTTCCAAAATGGAGATCCCGCACGTGCCGAACGTTCCCTGAAAAACATCCTGCAAAACCAGCCGGCGAACTTTGACGCCTTGCATATCCTGGGCGTGATTTACGCCGCCACCGGCCAGCGTCCGCAGGCGATTGACCTGTTCCAGAAAGCCCTGACGCTGGCCCCGGACAATGTCTCGCTGCACTACAAACTGGCCCGGGTACAGTTCGAGTCGGGTGAATTCGACGCCGCTCTGCGCGCTTATGAACGCATCCTTTCCCTGGGCTATATCAAACCTGAGATCCTGCTGGCCAAGACGGTGGTCCTGATCAATCTGCAGCGTTATCAGGACGCTTCGGATTGCCTTGACCAGGCGTTGGTGCAATGGCCGGATTATGCCGAAGGCTGGGCTCACAAGGGGGCGCTCTGGTATCAGTTGCAGCACTATGAAGAAGCGCTGGCTTGCTGGTCCAAAGCGCTAGCGCTGCAGCCGTCGATGGCGGACGGCTGGTACAAGAAAAGCTTGGCGCTGGACAAGCTGGAGCGCTATTCCGATGCACTGGCTTGCGCCGATCGCGCCATATCCCTGACGCCGGACAACCCGGTGTATCGGATGGATCGTGCTGTCATCCTGCATAAACTGGGGCGCTATGCCGAAGCCCTGAGCGACCATGAAAAGGGCCTGTCGCTGGCGCCGGATAATGCTGAAGCCTGGGGCGACCACGGCCTGACCCTGAGCCGGATGAAGCGTCATGAGCAGGCGCTCGCCAGCTACAACCGTGCACTTGATCTGCAGAGCGGCTACGCCGACGTACTCTCCAACCAGTCGCTGTCGCAACTGGTGCTGGGGCAATTCGACGCCGGCTGGCAAAGTTATGAGTACCGCTGGAAAAAGGGCAATGCCGATGTGCCGCGTCATGCTGAAATCCCACTGTGGCTGGGGTTGCAGTCGATCCGCGGCAAGCGGATTTTACTGTGGTCGGAACAGGGCTTGGGCGACACCATACAATTTTGCCGCTATGCGCCGCTGGTCGCGGCGCTCGGGGCCGAGGTCATTCTTGAAGTCGACCCCAGCCTGAAAACCATCGCTCAAACCATGGGCGAATTCCAGGTCATCGCCATCGGCGAGAACGCGCCGCTAGCGGACTATCAGACGCCGTTGATGAGTCTGCCGTTAGTCTTCAAAACCGATCTTACCAATATTCCGGCCCCTTCCGCCTACTTCCGTGCGGACAGCAGGAAGAAATCAAGCTGGAGGGATAGGCAGGATTCCAGCAACGGCAAATTGAAAATCGGCCTGGTTTGTTCCGGTAATCCGAGCAACACCAACGATCAAAGACGCTCCATGCCGTTACAGGATCTCGCACCGATACTGCAATCCAAGGCCGCCGATTTTTTCCTCATACAAAAAGAGGTCAGGGAAAGCGATCTCGAATTCCTGCAACGAACTCCGAACCTGCGGTTGCCTGCGACCGACATCGACGGCTTTGACGATACCGCCGCCATCATTGCCAATCTCGACTTGGTGATCAGCGTGGATACTTCCATCGCGCACCTGAGCGGCGCGCTCGGCGTTCCTGTATGGATTCTCTTGCCGTGGGTGCCGGAGTGGCGCTGGCTGCTGGATCGGGAAGACAGTCCCTGGTATCCCAGCGCCAGATTGTTCAGGCAAGACGAGGCCGGAAACTGGCAAGACGTTATTAAACGGGTCACTGAGGCGTTGAATGATTTTATAAATGTATTACCCAAAACCAGCTAAAGATAAAGTGTTCATTTGACAATTCATCAATATTACATGAGAGTGAAGAATACTTGACTTAAGTATCCAATTGGATACAGCACTCCGTGTTCGAGATTTCGCTCTTCGATATATTCAAAGACTGGCTTCATGATTTACGCGACCAACAAGCAAAGGCCAGGATTCTGAGCCGTATCAGATCTGCCGGCTTCGGCAATCTTGGCGACGTTGAAGCGGTGGACGAAGGCATCAGCGAACTACGCATACATACCGGTCCCGGCTACCGCGTCTATTTCATCCGGCGCGGCAAAACCTTGATACTTCTTCTGGTGGGTGGCGACAAATCCACGCAGAAAAAAGACATCGAATTAGCCAAGAAAATGGCGAGATCACTGAAGGAATGAAGCATGAAAACAGCATTTTCCCCATTCGACGCGGCAGACTTTCTTGATAACGACGAAGTCATCGCGGCCTATCTTACCGAGGCGCTGGCCGACGATAATCCCGACGTGTTTATCGCCGCGCTTGGCGATGTCGCGAAGGCGCGCGGCATGTCGCAGATCGCCAAGGATGCCAAGCTTGGCCGCGAAAGCTTGTACAAGGCGCTCGCCCCCCGGCGCCAAGCCGCGTTTTGAAACCATCGCCAAACTGATCAACTCGCTCGGCGTCAAGATCGCTATCGTGCCCAATGTCAATGCAGAGGCAAGCACGCTGTCATAAGCCATAAAACGCATCCGGCTTCTCACATAAAAAAACCTCCCTGCTTGGATTCAAGTAGGGAGGTTTTTTATTCTGGTTGCAACACCGGGATGCTGCAACCGGCGCAAGACTTACTGCGCTGCCGCCAGCTTCTGCCAGGTATCGATCACCGAATCAGGATTCAGGGAAATCGATTCAATCCCCTGCTTCATCAGCCATTCGGCAAAATCCGGATGGTCTGAAGGGCCCTGGCCACAAATGCCGACGTACTTGCCCTTGGCGATACACGTCGCAATGACTTTTTCGAGCAAGGCCAGGATGGCCGGATCGCGCTCGTCGAAATCAGCTGCCAGCAATTCCATGCCGGAATCGCGGTCCAGGCCCAAAGTCAACTGGGTCAGGTCGTTGGAGCCGATCGAGAAGCCGTCGAAAAACTCCAGAAACTGCTCGGCCAGGATTGCATTCGACGGCACTTCGCACATCATGATCACGCGTAAATCGTTCTCGCCGCGCACCAGGCCGTTCTTGCCCAGCAAATCGATGACCTTCTCCGCTTGTCCCAGGGTCCGCACGAAAGGCACCATGATCTCGACGTTGGTCAGGCCCATGTCGTTACGCACCCGCTTCATGGCCTGGCATTCCATTTCGAACGCTTCGGCGAAATCGCTAGCCAGGTAACGGGCTGCGCCACGGAAACCGAGCATCGGATTTTCTTCGTCCGGCTCGTAACGCGAACCGCCGATCAGTTTCTTGTACTCGTTCGACTTGAAGTCGGACAGGCGCACGATGACTTTCTTCGGCCAGAACGCGGCAGCGATGGTGGCGATCCCTTCAGCCAGCTTGTCGACATAGAATGCCTTCGGCGATGCATGGCCGCGGGCGACCGATTCGACCGCCTTTTTCAGGTCGGCATCGATGTTCGGATATTCCAGGATCGCGCGCGGATGAACGCCGATGTTGTTGTTGATGATGAATTCCAGGCGCGCCAGGCCAACGCCGCCGTTCGGAATCGACTGGAAGTCGAAAGCCAGTTGCGGGTTACCGACGTTCATCATGATTTTCAACGGCAACGCAGGCAGTTCGCCGCGCGCCACTTCGGAGACTTCGGTTTCCAGCAGGCCGTCGTAGATCTTGCCCTCGTCGCCTTCGGCGCAAGACACTGTCACCAGCGTGCCGTCTTTCAGCACGTCGGTAGCGTCGCCGCAACCGACCACCGCAGGTACGCCCAGCTCACGCGCGATAATCGCCGCATGGCAGGTACGGCCGCCACGGTTGGTGACGATGGCCGAAGCGCGCTTCATCACCGGCTCCCAGTTAGGATCGGTCATGTCGGCTACCAGCACGTCGCCCGGCTGCACTCTTTCCATTTCGGAGGCATCGTGAATCACGCGTACCCGGCCGGCGCCGATTTTCTGGCCGATGGCACGACCATGCGTCAGCAAGTTGCCGGTACCCTTGAGTTTGAAACGCTGCTGTGCATCGCTGGCTTTTTCCTGCGACTTCACGGTTTCCGGACGCGCTTGCAAAATGTATAGCTTGCCGTCGCGGCCATCCTTGCCCCATTCGATATCCATCGGCCGCTCATAGTGCTTCTCGATGATGGTGGCGTATTTGGCCAGTTCGACGATTTCGGTATCGTTCAACGAATAGCGATTGCGCAGTTCGATCGGCACATCGACTGTCTTGACGGAGCGGCCAGCCTTTGCTTCACCGGTGAACTCCATCTTGATCAGCTTGGAGCCGATATTGCGGCGGATGATCGGCAGCTTGCCTTGTTCCAGCATCGGCTTGTGGACATAGAATTCATCCGGATTGACTGCGCCCTGCACCACTGTTTCACCCAGGCCGTAGCTGGAGGTGATGAAGACCACATCCTTGAAGCCGGATTCGGTATCCAGGGTGAACATGACGCCGGCGGCGCCGACATCGGAACGCACCATGCGCTGCACGCCGGCCGACAACGCCACTTCGGCGTGGGTGAAGCCTTTATGCACGCGATAGGAAATAGCGCGGTCGTTATACAAGGACGCGAACACGTGTTTCATCGCTTCCAGCACGTTGTCGATGCCGACCACGTTGAGGAAGGTTTCCTGTTGACCGGCAAATGACGCATCCGGCAAATCTTCAGCGGTCGCCGAAGAACGCACGGCGAACGACATCTCGCTGGCGGAATCTGCCACCAGGCGCTTGTAGAACTCGTTGATTTCCTGTTCCAGGCGCGGCTGGAACGGGGTTTCGACGATCCATTGGCGGATCTCGGCGCCGGCTTGCGCCAGAGCCCGTACGTCTTCAATATTCAGCGTGACCAGGCGCTCGGCAATACGGTCGGCCAAAGCCGGACCGCCATCTACACTATGCGACAAGAAGTCGCGGAATGCCTGTGCTGTAGTAGCAAAGCCGCCCGGCACCCGGACTCCGGCGCCGGCCAGCTGGCTGATCATTTCACCCAGCGATGCGTTTTTGCCGCCGACGGATTCGACATCCGTCATCCGCAGATTTTCAAAGGAGATGACGTAAGCCGCCCCCTGGGTAGCACCCATCTGTATTGCATTGGACATAACAACCTCTAGTTTGATGATAAGAAATCTTCACAATTGCCTTCGCCACCCTTGGCTTTTTGTTATTCTTCGTCAGGTGGATTTAGTCAGTTAGTTAAATATGCAGTTGGCTGCCATTTTATGCCAATTTAACGCCGAAAGGCGCACAAGGCTGCAAGCAACACACTGTAAGCTAGAGTCCTCGCTCTGTTAAAAGTTTCTGGACCATTCTGAGCGTTAGCGTGCTTTCGGGCTTCGCGGCACCCTTTGCGGGTTTCGTTTCTCTTATTTTATTGTTAATAATATTATGCATGATGCTGCTCCTGCCCCATTGGTCCCCGCCAATCGCACCGTATTCTTTGTCTCCGATGGCACCGGCATTACCGCCGAGACGTTCGGCCATTCGGTGCTGACCCAGTTCGAGCTGCGCTTCAAGCAGGTGCGCCTGCCATTCATCGACACACTGGACAAGGCTTACGAAGCAACGCGCAAGATCAACGAAGCGTTTGCGGCGGACGGCAAGCTGCCTATCGTTTTTTCGACGCTGGTGAAAGCCGATCTCTCAAAAGTGATCCAGCACGCCAAAGCCATGCATATGGACCTGATCCAGACCTTTGTCGAGCCATTGGAAAGAGAGCTGGGCGTCAAGTCGACCCACACCATCGGCCGTAGCCACAACACTGCCAACACCGACGAATACAAGAACCGGATCGAAGCCATCAACTTCTCGCTGGCGCACGATGATGGCCAGTCGCACAAGAACCTGGCGGATGCGGATGTGATCCTGGTAGGCGTCTCGCGCTCGGGAAAAACGCCGACCAGTCTCTACCTGGCGATGCAGTTTGGCGTCAAAGCGGCAAACTACCCACTGATTCCGGAAGATTTCGAACGTGACAAATTGCCAAGCGGCCTGTTGCCGTTCAAGCAAAAGATTTTCGGCCTGACCATTGCGGCGGATCGTTTGTCGGAAATTCGCAATGAACGCCGTCCGGGCAGCAAATACGCTGCGCTGACAAACTGCCGTTATGAAGTGAATGAAGCGGAAAAGATCATGCGGCGCGAGGGCATCCGCTGGATGTCGTCGACCACCAAGTCGATTGAAGAAATCGCGGCGACGATCTTGCAGGATATCAAGCCGGATATAAGGACGTTCTAAGCATCGGAGCTGCGGCGCAGCCAGGCAAGCTTACCGGCTTGCCTGGCGCAACTGTTCAAAGAAACACACCGCCGCTGCCGCTGCAACGTTTAACGACTCCATTTGGCCGCGATGCGGAATCACCAGTTGCCGGCTTGCCAGCTGCAGCAAGTCCTCGGCAACCCCCTGCCCTTCATGGCCGAACAGCCAAGCCAGCGATCCGCTGAGGTCGGCCTGGTAGATGCTTTGCGTCGCATACGAACTGGTGGCCAGCACCGGTATCCGCGCTGTCGAAATCAAGGCCGCCAGATCGACGCCCTCAAAAATATCCAGGATGAAATGGGCGCCCATACCGGCGCGCAAGACCTTGGGCGACCAGGCGGATGCGCTGCCTTCCGAACAATAGATTTGCTTGATGCCGGCGGCTGCGGCGCTGCGCAAGACCGAACCCAGATTTCCCGGATCCTGTAGATTGTCGAGCAACACCGCAGACTGCGCCAGCGTCGCCGGCACGGCGGTCTTCGGCGTTTCAATCACAAACAGCAGGCCGACTCCGTGTTCGACCTGGCTCAGGGCCCGATACTGCGCGTCCGGCAATACGATGCATTGCACGCCGTCGGCCTGGCATTGCCTGATCAGCGCCGCCGCCTCGTCGTGCGCCAGCGCAGCTTCACTGGCGACGCACAACACCGGCTTGCCGGCATGCTGCAAATACGCTTCCGCCAGATGGATCCCGTCCAGCAAGGTACGGCCGGCCTTACGGCGCGCCTGCGCGCTGGTTGCAAGCAGCTTTAATTCCTTGTACAAAGGATTGGCGGCGGAGGTGATGCTTTTCATCTGGATCATGCTTTCATTGCGCCAGAGCCGGCAACCAGCAAAGCCCGCACCGGCGCATACGATTTGCGGTGTACCGGCGAGACGCCGTGCAGGCGCAAGCGCTCCATATGCAACGCCGTCGGATAGCCTTTATGTTGATCGAAAGCATAATGCGGATATTGTTCATGCAATACCTGCAGCGCAGCGTCGCGCGCGGTCTTTGCCAGAATCGAGGCGGCCGATATGGCTTGTACCTTATCGTCACCCTTGATGATGGCTTCGGAGCGAATGCTCAGTACGGGGCAGCGATTGCCGTCGATCAGCGCCAGCGTCGGCAACATCGCCAGGCCTTCCACTGCGCGCTTCATGGCCAGCATGGTTGCCTGCAAAATATTGAGACTGTCGATCTCTGCTTCGGAACATTCTGCAATCGCCCACGCCAGCGCGTTGGCCTTGATTTGCTCCGCGAGCAGCTCGCGGCGCTCTGCCGTCAGCTTCTTGGAATCCCGCAGGCCGGTAATCGGCCGCGCCGGATCGAGTATGACGGCAGCTGCAAACACTGGCCCTGCCAACGGGCCGCGGCCGGCTTCATCGACGCCGCAAATGGTTTCGCCATCGTAGGAAAAGAGAGAGAGATCAGGATCGGATAAGGTCACGGCAAGGCAATTCAAAATAAGGTTGGCAAACCAGGCTCAGGCCGGCGAAAATCCGGGCACACGTTTATGCTGCTCGATCACTTGCAACACGGCTTGCGCGCTTTCGTTGGCGGTGTCGCGCAGCAAAGTGTGATGCATGTCGGTAAAGCGCTGGCGCAGCATCGCCTGGTGCGCCGGATCCTCCAACTGTTTCCAGAGTGCATCGGCCAGCGCCTGCGGCGTTGCATTGTGCTGCAACAGCTCGGGCACCAGGAATTCCCGCGCCAGGATGTTCGGCAAGCCGATCCATGGCTGGTAACTCATATGCCGCATGACTTCCCAACTGGCGCGCATCATTTTATAAGCGATCACCATGGGTTTCTTGTATAAGGCGACTTCCAGCGAAGCCGTGCCGGAGGCAACCAGCACCACATCGGCGGCGGCCATCGCCGTATGCGACTGGCCGTCCAGGATCTGGATAGGCAGATCCTGCAAATCTGCCTGCGCGATCAACTCGCTAAAGAACTTGCGCTGCTTTTCTCCCGCCATCGGCGCAATGAAGCGCATGCCTGGATCCCGCTGCGCCAGTATTCGGGCTGCTTGCACAAAGGCGATAGTGTTGTGCTTGAGCTCGCCCATGCGGCTGCCGGGCATGATCGCCACTACCCTGCCGTCGGCTGGCAAGCCAAGCGCGCTGCGCGCCGCGGCGATATCGGGCACCATCGGAATCACTTGCGCCAGCGGATGGCCGACATAGGTGACAGGAATCCCGGCCTTGCGATAAATCTCTGCTTCAAATGGAAAAATGACCAGCATGTGCGAGGCTGCACGTGCGATTTTCTTGATACGGCCACCGCGCCAGGCCCAGATCGAGGGGCCGATAAAATGGACGGTGGGAATGCCGCCCCGGCGCAACTGCTCTTCCAGGCCGAAATTGAAATCGGGCGCATCGACGCCGATAAAAACACTCGGTTTTTGCGCCAGCAAACGATCACGCAGGGAGTTCTGTATGCCCTTGAGTTCGCGATAGTGAGCAAGTACTTCGAACAAGCCGTTGACCGATAATTTTTCCATCGGCCAGTCGCTGACAAAACCGTACTCCGCCATCTTGGGACCGCCGATGCCGTACATGTGCGCATCGGGTAGATGCGGACGCAATCCCGACAAAAGACGGCTCGCCAGCAAATCGCCGGAGGACTCTCCGGCGACCATGGCAATTGATATATCGGCATTGATGCCCGCCATGTCAGCGGATGATGCCACGCGCCGAAGAGGCGATGAAATCACGCATCAGTTTCAGATACCCGGCGGAATCCGGCTCCTTGCCTTCTTCCAGCGCCAAAGCGGCCAAGGCATCTTCCAGCGGCAAGCTAGAGCGATAAATGATCCGGTAAGCGCGCTTGATCGCCATGATCTGTTCGCCGCTGAAGCCACGGCGGCGCAGGCCTTCGCTGTTGATGCCGGCGGGTACGGCGCGATTGCCGGCTGCGGTCACGAATGGCGGAATATCCTGGCTGACGGCAGCGGTGAACGCGGTCATCGCATGAGCGCCGATACGGCAAAACTGGTGCACGGTGGTAAAGCCGCCAAGCAGCACCCAATCGCCGATGTGGACGTGGCCGGCCAGCGTGGCATTGTTGGCGATGACGGTGTTGCTACCGATCTGGCAGTCGTGGGCCACATGGACGTAGGCCATGACCAGGTTATCACCACCGATGCGCGTGACGCCGCCATCTTGTACGGTGCCCAGATTGAACGTCACGAATTCACGGATGGTGTTGCGGTCGCCAATCTCCAGGCGCGTCGGTTCACCGCCGTACTTTTTGTCCTGGGGTGCAGCGCCGATAGAGCCGAACTGGAAAATCGTATTGTCGCGGCCGATCGTGGTGTGGCCTTCGAGCACGACATGCGGACCGATCTTGCTGCCGGCGTCGATTGCCACGTTCGGGCCGATCACGGTGTAAGCGCCGACTTCCACCGAACTATCGAGGGCCGCCTTGGGATCAATGATGGCCGTAGGATGAATGCGCGTCATCGGATCACGCAGATGGGCTGGCATCCGCAACAGCCGCGGCTGGCGTCGCAGGAGCACCAGGAGTGACGGCGCTGCGCATGGTACACATGAATTCAGCTTCCACTGCCAGTTCGCCATCAACGCTGGCGACGGCCTTGTACTTCCAGATGCCGCGTACCACGCGCACGATCTCGACTTGCAGCTTGATCTGGTCGCCCGGTTCGACCGGACGGCGGAAACGCGCCTTGTCGATGCCGAGGAAATACACCACGGTATTTTCGTCCGGCTTGCGGCCCTCGGTCAAAAACGACAGCAATGCAGCGGTTTGCGCCAGCGCCTCGATCGTCAACACGCCCGGCATGACCGGCTTGTTGGGGAAATGTCCGTTGAAAAACTCTTCATTGATCGTGACATTCTTGATCGCCGTGATCGACTTGCCACTTTCCCAATTCAATACGCGATCAACCAGCAACAGCGGATAACGGTGCGGCAGGTAGGTTTTGATCTGATTGATATCTAGCGTTTGGTTTGGACTATTCATTATCTTTTTGACTATCTTGTTCGTTAAGCTGTTTGACGGATTTTTCCAGAGACCGGATTTTCTCACGCATTGTATTCAGATTGCGTACCAGGGCGGCAGATTTTTCCCAGTCGCCATGCTTGGCAATCGGATAAAAGCCGGTATATTGCCCCGGTTCGGAAATCGAGCGCAAGGCCAGCGTCCCTGCGGACACATGCACATGATCGACTATTGTAATGTGGCCATGGATCATGGCAGCCCCGCCAATCGAGCAATATTTGCCGATTCTGGCACTGCCGGCGATCCCTGCGCACGCTGCAATCGCAGTATGCGCGCCAATATGACAGTTATGGGCGATCTGGATCTGATTGTCCAGCTTGACTCCCTCTTCAATCACGGTATCGGCCAGAGCGCCACGGTCTATCGTGGTATTGGCGCCGATTTCAACATCATCGCCAATCAGCACCCGGCCGGTTTGCGGGATCTTGACCCATGTCCCGCCATCGTTGGCAAAACCGAAACCATCGGCGCCGATGACTACTCCGGAATGAATGATCGCGCGCCGGCCGATTTCACAGGCGTGATAGACGGTGACATTGGGGTAGAGGTGACTTGCCGCGCCAATCCGGGCGCCCGCGCCAATCACGCAACCCGCGTCTATGCGAACATTCTCGCCGATCACCGCGCCGCTGCCGATAACTACATTTGGGCCGATGCATGCACCGGCGGGGACGACTGCAGTTGAATCGACGCTAGCCGATGGGTGAATACCGGGAATCACAGGAGTTGCATTTTTGGCAGCGAAAAACTGCGCCGCGCGGGCAAAGTACGCATAGGGATTGGCGGCGACAATACGAGCGCCGTGATAATCGGCACCGATCGCCGCATCGTCTGCAGCAGACAGAATGACCGCTGCCGCTTGCGTTTGCGACACCTGAGGGCGAAATTTTGGATTCGAGAGGAAAGTGATTTGTGATGCGCTTGCATCGCTCAGTGGAGCAATACCAGATACCTCCGTATCCGCATCACCGATCAATTGGCCACCTAAGCTCTCGACCAATTCCTTTAGCCGAATGCTCATAGTGGCCTTAACAGAATGTATTTATTTATTGAGAATTTTCAGTACTTTATCGGTGATATCAATACGCGGGCTGACATACACGCCGCCTTCCTGAAACACCATATCGTACTTTTCCGCTTCAGCAATCTGCTTGATCGCCTTGGTGGAGCGCTCCAGGACAATCGCCAGCTCTTCGTTGCGGCGCTGGTTCAAATCCTCGCGGAATTCGCGCTGCTTGCGCTGGAAATCCTTGTCCAGGTCGCTCAATTCGCGTTGACGCTTGGTACGCTCGGATTCGGAAATGACTGCGGAATCCTTGTCCAGTTTGTCCGCCTTCACTTTCAAGGCGGCAGCCTGATCCTGCAGATCCTTGTCGCGCTTGGAAAATTCGGCTTCGATCTTGGCTTGCGCCACCTTGGCCGGATTGGCTTCGCGCAAAATGCGCTCGCTGCTGACGAAGGCGATTTTCGAACCTTCATCCGCATGCGCCGGCGCTACCGACAATGCCGATAAAAAGCACGCCGCCAGCACTCCGGCCGACGGCAATGACGTAAATGATTTAATTAGAGATTTCAACACTATTCTCCGGAGTTCAAATGATGCAACTTGTGCATTATGCCACTCTTGCGGGAATCTGCACGGAGCAGACTCCCGCGAGCTTAGAAGCCTGTGCCCAACTGGAACTGGAATGCCTGGACTTTGTCGGTCGGCTTGGCATTCAAAGGATGGCCGTAGCTGATCTTCAAAGGGCCGATAGGCGAAACCCAGCTCAAACCGAGACCGGTAGAGTAGCGCAACTCGCTCAACTGCATCGGCGCCTTGTCGGCATATACCTGGCCGCTATCCAGGAAGGTAAACCAGCGCAAGGTACGATCGCTGCCGGAACCAGGGAACGGGAATTGCAATTCCATGTTGCCGAACACGCGTGACGCGCCACCCATCGAATCGCCGTACTGGTCGACGTTGGTGCCGACGCCCAGGGTCGAACCCTCAAAGCCGCGCACGGTGCCGATACCACCCGCATAGTAGTTCTTGAACACCGGGAACGGCTTGCCGCCGATACCGCGGCCATAATCGATTTCACCGTTCAAGGCCAGCGTTGCAGCATTGCCCCAGAATGGCTGGAAGTACTGATGCTGGTAGCTTGCGCGGTAATAGCGCAAGGTGCCGACTGCCGACACTTCGAGGCTGGCGCGCTGGTAGCGTCCCTTGGTAGGCACCAGTGCGCTGTCGCGGCTATCGCGCTGCCAGGCAGCCGTCAGCGGGAAGCTGTTGGTGGTTGCCGTCGCGGGGTTTTCCAATATGTTATAGCTGGCGCCGTTAGGCAGGGTCTGGCCGCTTGGCACCAGGACACCGTTACCGAAATCTCTGACATATTGCTGGTACAGCAACGGACTGGACGCGTCGGCCTGGACGTTGGTGTTTTCCACGCCTACGCCGAAAAATACCGTATCCAGCTCCGAGAACGGCACGCCGAACTTGATGTCGCTACCGATGGTTCGCACCTTGTAGTCACCAGTGGTGTACGGTGACGGACGTACAGTGCGATAGTACAGGTCATAGGTACGGCTGATACCGTCGTCGGTAAAGTAAGGATTGGTCTGGGACAGCGCGATCACCCGCGAGTAGCTGCTGGTATTGATATCGAGACCGATGGTGTTGCCGCTACCGAAAGCATTCTGCTGCTGGATCGAACCGGACAAACTCAGTTTATCTGTCTGCGAGAAACCGGCCCCGACCTGGATGTTACCGGTCGGTTTTTCAGTGACCGACATGTTGATGTCGACCTGGTCGGCAGTGTTCGCCACTTCCGGCGTTTCGATGGCGACATCCTTGAAGTAGCCCAGGCGGTCGACGCGGTCGCGCGACAGCTTGATCTTCGAACCGTCGTACCAGGAGTCTTCAAACTGGCGGAATTCACGGCGCACCACTTCATCGCGGGTCTTGGTATTGCCGACCACGTTGATATGACGCACATAGACGCGCTTGCCCGGATCGACCATGATGGTAAATGCGACTTCCTTGGCTTCACGGTTCAGGTCCGGATTGGCGTTGACGCTGGCAAACGCATAGCCGAAATTGCCCAGGCGCTCGGACATCTTCTTGGTGCTGTTATTGAGCTTCTCGCCGTTGAACACATCGCCTTTTTTCAATTCCAGCAATGCCTTGAGCTCATCTTCACGGCCGAACATCTCTCCTTCAAACTTGACGTCGGAAACCTTGTACTTCTCACCTTCGTTGATATTGACGGTGATGTAGATATCCTTCTTGTCCGGTGTGATCGAGACCTGGGTCGATTCGACCTGCATCTCGATATAGCCGCGATTCAGGTAGTACGAACGCAGGGTTTCGATATCGCCCGACAATTTTTCTTTCGCGTACTGGTCAGCCTTGGTGTACCAAGTGAACCAGCCCGGCGAACGCAGCTTGATCTGGTCGCGCAGGTCGCCGTCGGAGAATGCCTTATTGCCGACAAAGCGGATTTCCTTGATGCGCGAGACTTCGCCCTCATCCACCGCAAACGTCACATTGACGCGGTTACGTTCGATAGGTGTAACGGTGGTCGTCACTTTCATGCCATACAGGCCGCGCGACAGGTATTGCTTCTTCAGCTCCTGCTCGGCGCGGTCGACCTGGGCCTTGTCGAAAATGCGCGATTCGCCCACGCCGATTTCTTTCAGCGCCTTGGTCAGCTGGTCTTTATCGAATTCCTTGATGCCGGAAAAGTCGACGCCGGCAATCGACGGCCGCTCTTCCACCATCACCACCAGCACATTGCCTTCAGCCTCGATCCGGACATCCTTGAAAAAGCCGGTGGCGTACAAGGCCTTGATCGCGTCGGTACCTTTTTCGTCGGTGAATGTTTCACCGACGCGCACCGGCAGATAACTGAAGACAGTACCAGCCTCGGTGCGTTGAATACCTTCAATGCGAATGTCCTTGACCACAAACGGTTGCACCGCCATGACCTGGCCTGAGCACAGGGCAAAGGCAGCGGCAGCAATCAAACGACGGGGAAGAATCGACAAAGGGAAGTGCTCGGAATGTAATTTCATTAGCGATCGTTTTTTATCAATGTCCTTGTCCGCCACGATTGTCAGACAAGAGAGACTAACTTACAGGAGTTTAAAATATGAGTCGAACGATGTCGTTAAACATGGCGACCATCATCAACGTCATCAAAATACCGATACCTGCCCGTTGTGCAATTGCACCAACCCGTTCAGGAATGGGACGTCCGGTCAAAACTTCCAGCGAATAATACAGCAAAAGACCACCATCTAGAACCGGAATGGGGAGCAAATTCATGACGCCCAGGCTGATACTGATAAAGGCAATAAAGCTCAAATAGCTGAATGCGCCGATACTTGCAGTCTTGCCAGCGTAGTCCGCGATGGTGATCGGACCGGTGATATTCTTCCAGGAAACCTCGCCGACGATCATTTTACCCAGCATTTTCAGGGTCAGAATGCTGCTGTCCCAGGTGCGTTTTGCACCTTTGACAAGCGCTTGCAGCGGCGGGCTGCTGGACAGCACCATTTCCGGCATCATCGGCAATTCAACTCTGATCACGCCGATAGTACTGCCTTTGGATGACTGCGCTTCCGGTGTGACATTGACTGTGAAATTATTGCCATTTCGTAATCCGGCAAGACTTAACGACTTGCCCGGCGCGGCGCTTACCTTGGCAATGAAGGCAAGGCCATCGGCCACCGGCTCGCCGTCGATGCTGGTAATTATGTCGCCATCGCGCAAGCCAGCCTTCATTCCCGGACCGTCCGGCAAGACCCGGCCCAGAACGGCCTTGCCCGGCGCCAGCTTGATGCCGAGCTTGCCGAGATAATCCCCTTCCAGATCCTTGGTCGCCACGCCATCGGTCGACATGGTAACGGTATCCAGCAAATTGCCTCCCGACGGGCCTGGATTCGAGCGCCGTACGTCAAGCTTGGCCGGCGCCTTGTCGACCACTGCCTGCATCACTTTCCAGCGCAATTCATTCCATGTCTGGACCGGCTCGCCATTCACCGCCGTGATCAATTCATCGCCGCGCAAACCGGCCTGATAGGCCGCAGTTTGCTCAGCCACCTCGCGCACCCTTGGCGTCGGCTCCATCTCGCCATAGCTGTACAGGCCGGCGAATAACAAAATGGCAAGAAGAAAATTCGCCAACGGACCGGCGGCGACAATCGCTATCCGCCGCCATACTGACTGGCTGGTGAATTCCCGCTTCATGTCTTGCGGCGATATGGCCGATACGTCTTGCTCACGGGCATCGAGCATCTTGACATAGCCGCCCAATGGCAGGATGGAAACAGCCCATTCGGTCTGATCGGGGCCAAAGCGGCGCGAATAGATGATCTTGCCCATGCCGACCGAAAAACGCAGCACTTTGACGCCGCACAAACGCGCGACCCAATAGTGGCCAAGCTCGTGGATGATCACCAGGGAGCCAAGTGCGACGACAAATGCGAGGATAGTGTGCAGGAAGCCCATTGCCGTATGTGTTTATCCGATGAGGGTGGGGAGGACGATCAGTATGGTCAGGAAATCAGGGAGTTGACGGTCCGGCGCGCCAGCTGGTCTTGCTCCAGCAGCATGTCAATATCGGTCACGGCGCACAGCGGCAGACTATCCAAGGTACGAGCTATCAGTTGGTCGATCATGCGAAATCCGATTTTCTCATCCAGGAAAGCTTGGACCGCGACTTCGTTCGCGGCGTTCAATATGGTTGCAGCCGAACCACCGGCTCTCAATGCATCATACGCGAGTTTAAGGCAGGGAAAGCGCTGCAGGTCGGGCCGGCTGAACTGCAATTGCCCGATCACGGTCAGATCGAGCGGGCTGACACCTGACGCCATGCGTTCGGGATAGGCCAGCGCATGGGCGATCGGGGTACGCATGTCGGGATTGCCCAGTTGCGCCAGCACCGAACCGTCGACATAGGAAACCATGGAATGCATCACGCTTTGCGGGTGAATCACCACTTCGATCTGGCTGGCTGAAGCGCCGAACAGCCAGTGCGCCTCGATCACTTCCAGGCCCTTGTTCATCATGGTGGCAGAATCGACAGAGATCTTGCGGCCCATGACCCACTTCGGATGAGCAACCGCTTCCGCCGGCGTCACGGTGGTCAGCGTTTCCACCGCCCGGTTCAAAAACGGACCGCCGGATGCAGTCAGCAGGATCTTCTCGACCCCGAGCGCGGCCGGCCGGCGCTGATAGTTATGCGGCAGGCACTGGAAAATTGCATTGTGCTCGCTGTCGATAGGCAACAGCACCGCACCGCTTTGCTTGATGGCGTCGATGAACAACTGGCCCGACATGACCAAGGCTTCCTTGTTCGCCAGCAGTATCTTTTTGCCGGCTTTGGCCGCCGCCAATGTGGACTCCAGGCCCGCGGCGCCTACGATCGCCGCCATCACCGCATCGCAAGCGTCTGCGCTGGCGACCTGGCATAGGGCGGCCGCGCCATGCAGCACTTCGATATGCGGGGCTTTGGCATGCAACAGGCCGCTCAGCTGTTGCGCCGCTGCGGCGTTGCCGACTACGGCGACCTTGGGCATGAATTTGAGGCATTGTTCCGCCAACTGCTCCACCCGGCTGTGGGCGGTCAGGGCATACACGGAATAGCGTTCGGGATGGCGCGCCAGCACATCCAGCGTCGACATGCCGATCGAACCGGTGGAGCCAAGAATAGTAATATTTTGCATACCCGACCTAGAACCAGAAACTCAACAAAGCGGCCAACGGCAGCACCGGGATCAGCGCATCGACGCGATCCAGCACGCCGCCATGGCCAGGCAGCAGATTGCTGCTGTCCTTGATGCCGGCGCGGCGCTTGAGCATCGACTCGAACAAATCGCCGGCGACGCTGGCGGCCACGATGACCGTCATGACTGCCAGTAATCCAGCCCAGCCCCAGGTTGCCAGCAGACGCATCGGGAAGGTATTCGCCAACGCCGGGGTCAGGCTGAAGCCCGCTGTCATCAGCAACACCAGGATCCAGCCGCCTACCGCGCCTTCCCAGGACTTGCCGGGAGAGATAGACGGCGCCAGTTTGTGACGGCCAAAGGCCTTGCCGGAAAAATAAGCGCCGATATCGGCGGCCCAGACGATCACCAGCACCGACAGCAAATACAGCGGCGAATAATGGAACAATACAACAATCGCCAGGAAACAGCCAAAAATGGCGATGGCGTAGGTTGCTGCAATCAAGCGGTTGCCAAGGCTGGACAAGGACGGCAGCCCGAGCGCCAGGGACGGCACAAAACGGAAACACCAGATCGCCACGCACAACGTGAACAGCAGACGTATATTAGGACCGCCGTCGAAATACATCACAGTCGCAAACAACGCCAGTGCTGCCAGCCCCCAGCCCAAGGCAACTTTGGCGGAGCCGCCGAATAGCCTGGCGCTCTCCCAGATCGCGGCAGCGAAGAACAGCCCCGAAACCACTGCAAACGCCGGGAAATAATTGAAATATAAAATTGGCAGCAAGACTGCCAACAACAGTAACGCCGTAATAACACGTGTTCTTAGCATCAGGAAGCCTGTTCGAGCAGTTGCGCGCTGGTGCGTCCGAAACGCCGCTCCCGTTGCTGATAGGAGGCAATCGCCTTATCCAGCTCGTCAGCGCCGAAATCGGGCCAGTAGGTATCGGTAAAGTAGAGTTCGCTATAGGCCAGTTGCCAAAGCAGGAAATTGGAAATGCGCTGCTCGCCGCCGGTGCGAATGAACAGGTCGGGTTCCGGTGCGTAGGCCATCGCCAAATGCTGCGCCAGTTCATCTTCGGAAAACACGTTGGCATCTTGTCCCGCAATGGCGGCAACGCCGGACGCTGCACGCGCGGCCAGCATCTTTTGCACGGCCTGCATCACATCCCAGCGGCCGCCGTAGTTGGCGCAGATGGTGACCGTCATGGCTGTATTGCCAGCGGTTTTACGCTCGGCGTTATCGATCATCTGCTGCAGCTTGTCGTCGAAACGGTTCAGGTCGCCAACCACTTTCAGGCGAATGCCGTTGGCGTGCATCTTGCCGACTTCACGCTCCAGCGCCACCATGAACAAACGCATCAGCAGCGATACTTCATCGGCCGGCCGGCGCCAGTTCTCGGAACTGAAGGCAAACAACGTCAGGTATTCGACGCCACGCGCGGCGCAGGCTTCCACCGCGGCGCGCACTGCTTCAACGCCCTTGCCGTGGCCGGCAACACGCGGCAAAAAGCGGCTGGTCGCCCAGCGGCCATTGCCGTCCATGATGATGGCGACGTGTTTTGGCACCGTCGGGCTGGCTGGCAGCGATTGCGTGGAACTTGTATGGGCCATAAATAATGAAATGAGAAAATAGAGATAAAAGACAGTATCTCTAGTCAACCGGGGAAAGGCCGCTCGTATAGAGTAAATCGCCGCCAGAGTTGGCCTGGCGGCGATCCAGCACTGTCCCGCATAAAGTTAAACTGTCAGGATCTCTTTTTCTTTGTCGACCACTTGCTTGTCAATTTCGGCAACGAACTTGTCAGTCAGCTTCTGGATGTCGTCTTGCGCGCGGCGCTCGTCGTCTTCCGAACATTCCTTGTCCTTGACCAGTTTTTTCAAGCCTTCATTGGCGTCGCGGCGGATATTGCGGATTGCAATTTTAGCATCCTCCGCTTCATTCTTGACCAGCTTGACCATTTCCTTGCGGCGTTCTTCCGTCAGCGCCGGCGTCGGCACCCGGACCAGCTCGCCCTGAGTCGATGGGTTCAGACCCAGATCGGCTTCACGAATGGCCTTTTCAACCACCGCGATCATTTTCTTTTCAAACGGCTGCACACCGATAGTGCGCGCATCGATCAGGGTCACGTTGGCGACCTGGGTCAAATTGGCAGGACTACCGTAGTAATCCACCATGATATGGTCGAGAATGCCGGTATGGGCACGGCCAGTGCGTACCTTGGCCAGATCGGCGCGCAAAGTCTCGATCGACTTTTTCATTCTTTCATCAGTATTTTTCTTCACGTCAGCAATGCTCATGCTGCTCTCCTCTACGAAAACGAATTATCTTTGAATTGACTAAACTTATTACGCTACTTAACTTGTTTGGGCGCACATTTGCACGATTGCCGCAAATCAGGCAAGTATTTTATACGTGCACCAGCGTACCTTCATCTTCGCCCATGATGACGCGCTTGAGCGCACCCGGTTTGATGATGGAAAATACCTTGATCGGCAGTTTCTGGTCGCGGCACAGGGCAAACGCAGTCGCATCCATGACTTGCAGATGCTTGGTGATGGCCTCGTCAAACGTGATGTGCGAATAGCGGGTTGCCGTTGGATCCTTGTTTGGATCCGCGCTGTAGACGCCGTCAACCTTGGTCGCCTTCAAGACGATTTCCGCACCGATTTCCGAACCGCGCAATGCCGCTGCAGTGTCGGTGGTGAAAAACGGATTGCCGGTACCTGCTGCGAAAATGACAACCTTGTCTTCTTCCAGGTATTGCAGCGCCTTAGGCCGTACATAGGGTTCTACTACCTGTTCGATGCTGATGGCCGACATCACCCGTGCGGTAAGGCCGATCTGACGCATTGCGTCCGCCAGCGCCAGTGAATTCATCACCGTCGCCAGCATTCCCATGTAGTCTGCGGTAGCGCGGTCCATGCCTTGCGCGCCTGGCGCCACACCGCGGAAAATATTGCCGCCGCCGATGACGATGGCAAGTTCAACGCCCAATTTAGCGATTTCGGCGACGTCCGCCACCATGCGTTCGATAGTTGCACGGTTGATGCCGTAGGCGTCATCGCCCATCAGGGCTTCACCGGAGAGTTTCAGGAGAACACGCTTGTAAGCTGGTTTTGTCATGGTCTGGGCCCCTTGTGGCTTTCCGATTGAGTTGTATGTGGTCATGCCTGGCTGAAGCACTGCAGCGCCATTGTCAGGCCAAACTGCAGCAAAATCCACTATCAGGCTCTTTTTAGGATAATCGGAGCCGTTTCCTGTGTTTCCCGCTCCATTTGGGGAGCAGCGATCCAGCAAGGCAATCCTTAGTCCATGGCCTGGGAAGAAAATTCCTCAGAGCCAAAAAAACGGGCCTTTCGGCCCGTATTCTTGCTTACGCCTGCTTGGCCGCAGCAGTCATCGCTGCAACTTCTGCAGCGAAGTCATCCTGTTTCTTCTCGATGCCTTCACCGACCACAAACATGGTGAACGCTTTGATGCTGGAATTGGTTGCCTTCAGCATTTGTTCAACAGTTTGCTTGTCGTTCTTGACGAAAGTCTGGTTCAGCAAGGAAACTTCCTTCAGGAATTTCTGTACGGAACCGTCGATCATCTTGGCAGCGATTTCTGCCGGCTTGCCGGATTCGGCGGCCTTCAGGGTTGCTACCGAACGCTCTTTTTCGATCAGTTCAGCTGGCACCTGGTCCGCAGACAGGGATACCGGCTTCATCGCAGCGATATGCATCGCCACGTCTTTGCCGACTTGGTCGTCAGCGCCGTCGAATTCAACCATCACGCCAATACGTGTGCCGTGCAGGTAAGAAACCAGCTTGGCTGTAGTGTCGAAACGGGTAAAACGGCGGATCGACATGTTTTCGCCGATCAGGCCGATCAGGGCAGCGCGC
This sequence comes from Collimonas sp., assembly GCF_039923675.1. Lineage (GTDB taxonomy): Bacteria > Pseudomonadota > Gammaproteobacteria > Burkholderiales > Burkholderiaceae_D > Collimonas. Next base: position 10,328 of record NZ_JBDTCG010000090.1, on the reverse strand, counting down.
GTTGCTTCAACGGTGCTGTCGCCCAGCGGCAGAGCAGACAAGGCAGCGACGTCAGCCGGGTTCTTTTCTGCAACCAGCTTGGCGCAATCATTGGCCAGGGCCAGGAAAGCGTCGTTCTTGGTGACGAAGTCGGTTTCGCAGTTGACTTCGATCAGGGCGCCAACGCCGCCGGCGATGTACGCGGCAACAACGCCTTCAGCTGTCACACGGGAAGCAGCCTTGGAAGCCTTGCCGCCCAGTTTGACGCGCAGGATTTCTTCTGCGCGGTCCATGTCGCCGTCGGCTTCCGTCAACGCCTTCTTGCATTCCATCATTGGCGCGTCAGTCTTTGCGCGCAGTTCGCCTACCATTGCTGCTGTAATTGCCGCCATACTATTCTCCTAGCTCTCTGACCCTGATTCCCCGGTCTGATCACTGCCTTGCAGTGCGCTCAGCAACCGGAACTCCAGCGCCATCATTCAAAATATATTCGGGTAAAAATCGGGTAAATACAAATGCAGGTGATACAAAAAAGGGAGCAACCACGCCCCCTTTTTTATTCTGACGTATCAGAATTCAAGCTTGGAAGACTTAAGCTTGGTCGCTAACTTCAACGAATTCGTCGCCAGCTGCGCCCTTGATGGCTTCAACTACGTCGTTCACCGCATTGGCGCGGCCTTCGAGGATTGCATCAGCAACGCCACGCGCATACAAAGCGATTGCCTTGGACGAGTCATCGTTGCCTGGAATGACGTAAGTCACGCCGTCTGGCGAGTGGTTGGTATCAACCACGCCGATAACCGGAATGCCCAGCTTGGCTGCTTCAGTGATGGCGCCTTTGTGGTAGCCGACGTCGATCACGAAAATTGCGTCAGGAATACCGCCCATGTCCTTGATGCCACCGATGGCTTTTTGCAGCTTGATCAGCTCACGCTGGAACATCAGGCCTTCTTTTTTGCTCAGCTTTTCAACCGAACCGTCTTCGATCGAAGCTTCCATTTCCTTCAGGCGCTTGATAGAAGTCTTGATGGTCTTGAAGTTGGTCAGCATGCCGCCCAACCAGCGCTGGTCGACGAAAGGCGAACCCGAACGTGCCGCTTCAGCAGCAACGATTTCGCGCGCTTGACGCTTGGTGCCGACAAACAGGATGTTGCCGCGATTGGACGACAATTGGCGGATGTACTTCATCGCCTCTTGGTACATGCCCAGGGTCTTTTCCAGGTTGACGATATGAATCTTGTTGCGGTGACCGAAGATGAACGGAGCCATCTTTGGATTCCAGAAACGGGTTTGGTGACCGAAATGGACACCGGCTTCCAGCATTTCACGCATTGTTACGGACATAATTTTCTCCAGGGTTGGGTCTGGAACCAGCTCAGTCACCGTTTTATCATAGACAAAACAGCACCCTTTTCGAGCGGATTCGCGATTCAAAAACATAAAATTTACTTCAAGAACTACCATTTAGCCCGATAGCAATTCGAGCTAACCCAAGATTATAACCCAAAACCATAGACTTCTTCAAGTACCCGAAGGGATAACTTTAAGCGCATCTCGTGATGCTCGTTTATAATCGTTACCTGAATGAATCCGGCTCTTTTCGCCCGTTTTGCGGTCGTTTTATGGTCGCAATATGGTCGCTTCGCGCCTCCGCAAGCGGATTTGCCCTAATTTCTTAGAACTTTATTACTATGACCTCAATTTCCATTAAAACCGCCGAGGATATCGCCGGCATGCGCATCGCAGGCAAACTTGCCTCCGAGGTGCTCGACTACATCACGCCATTCGTCAAAGTCGGCGTAACTACCGGTGAACTGGACCGTTTGTGTCACGAATTCATGACAAACGTGCAAGATTCGATCCCTGCCCCGCTCAATTACTGCCCACCCGGTTACACACCGTACCCGAAAGCCATCTGCACCTCGGTCAACGATGTCATCTGTCACGGCATCCCGGGCGACAAGGTATTGAAGACTGGCGACGTCGTGAATCTCGACATCACCATCATCAAGAACGGCTACCACGGCGACACCAGCCGCATGTTCTATGTCGGCGAACCGTCGATCATGGCCAAGCGCCTGGGCGACATCACTTATGAATGCATGTGGCTGGGCATCGCCAAGATCAAACCGGGCGCGCACCTAGGCGATATCGGCTATGTCATCCAGCAACACGCCGAAAAAGCCGGCTACAGTGTGGTGCGCGAATTCTGCGGCCACGGCATCGGCAAGGTGTTCCACGAAGAGCCGCAAGTCTTGCATTACGGCCGTCCGGGCACACTGGAACGGCTGGAAGCCGGCATGATTTTCACGGTGGAGCCGATGATCAACGCCGGTCGCCGCGACATCCGCGAAATGGGCGACGGCTGGACCATCAAGACCAAGGATCGCAGCCTGTCCGCACAATGGGAACACACCGTGCTGGTGACCGAAACCGGCTACGAAGTGCTGACCGTATCCGCAGGCACGCCGCCACCGCCTGCCTTCGTCACGCAAGCGACTGCGGCCGCCTGATCACACTCAGCAGAACTTAAAAGCCGTACATGACGACACTTGCCGCGACCCTGAAACACCAGCTTAGAACCGAGCGGCAAGTCATCATCTCTGCATTTCTCGCCGACGGTAAACCCGGCGAATTGCTCACCACGCTGCGCCGCAGCGTCGACATCGCCCTTACCCAGGCCTGGAAAATGCTGGGCTTGCCGTCTTCAGCGGCGCTGGTGGCGGTTGGCGGCTACGGACGCGGCGAATTATTTCCCCATTCCGACGTCGATGTATTGATCCTGCTAGGCGCCCCCCCCGATGCCGAATTGAAGGCGCGGCTAGAGCAGCTGGTTCAGCTGTTCTGGGATATCGGCCTGGAAATCGGCCACAGCATCCGTACCGTCGACGAGTGCTTGAGCGAATCCGCCGCAGACATCACCGTACAAACCAGCCTGCTGGAAGCGCGGCTGGTGACTGGCAATAACCCCCTCTTCCATCAACTGCAGGAACATTGCAATGCGGCGATGGATCCCTGTGCGTTTTTCCAGGAAAAAATCCTGGAAATGCGCCAGCGCCATGTCAAGTATGAAGACACGCCATACAGCCTGGAGCCGAACTGCAAGGAAAGCCCGGGCGGCCTGCGTGACTTGCAAGTGATCTTGTGGGTGGCCAAGGCTGCCGGCCTCGGCGAATCCTGGCCCAAGCTGGCCAAGCGCGGCCTGATTACGGCCGCCGAAGCGCGGCAGTTATCACGCCAGGAGCGCGCCTTCAAGGATATCCGGATCCGCCTTCACATCTACACCAACCGGCGCGAAGACCGACTGGTGTTCGACGTCCAGACCCCGATCGCGGAAGCGCTGGGCTTCCAGACCACCGAAACGCGGCGCGCCAGCGAATACCTGATGCAGCGCTACTATTGGGCCGCCAAGGCGGTGACCCAGTTGAACACGATTCTGTTGCAGAACATCGAAGTGCAACTGTTCCCGCAACCGATGGTGCCGCAGCGTATCAACGACCGCTTCAATCATTTGAACCGCCTGATCGACATCGCCTACGATGATCTGTTCAAGACCACGCCGTCGGCCATGCTGGAGCTGTTCCTGCTGCTGGCCCAGCACAGCGAATTGCGCGACATGACCGCACGCACCCGGCGTGCGCTGTGGCATGCGCGGGTCAAGATCGACAACAGTTTTCGCCGTGATCCGGTCAACCGTTCGCTGTTCATCCAGATCATCCAGGCGCCGCAAGGCATTACCCACGCGCTGCGCGGCATGAATGAGACCAGCATCCTGGGCCGCTACCTGCCGAATTTCCGGCGCATCGTCGGCCAGATGCAGCACGACCTGTTCCACGTCTACACCGTCGACCAGCACATCCTGATGGTGGTGCGCAATGTGCGCCGCTTCACAATGAGCGAACACGCCCATGAATATCCGTTTTGCAGCCAGCTGATCGCCAATTTTCCGCGCCCGTGGCTATTGTACGTTGCGGCCCTGTTTCACGATATCGCCAAGGGCCGCGGCGGCGATCATTCCAAACTGGGCATGACCGACGCCCTGCACTTCTGCCAGCATCATGGACTTGCCGCCGAGGACACCGCGCTGGTGGTGTTCCTGGTCGAGCATCACCTGACCATGTCGCAAGTGGCGCAAAAGCAGGATCTGTCGGACCCCGATGTGATCCTGCACTTCGCCGGCACGGTCAAGGATGAACGCCACCTGACGGCCTTGTATCTGCTGACCGTGGCCGACATCCGCGGCACCAGCCCCAAAGTCTGGAATGCCTGGAAAGGCAAGCTGCTGGAAGACCTGTACCGCATGACCTTGCGGGTGCTGGGCGGCGAGACGCCGTCGGCCGACCGCGAGCTCAAGAACCGCCAGGAAGAAGCGCTGAAAACCCTGCGCCTGTACGGTTTGCCGCAAGACGCGCATGAAGCGTTGTGGAAGCAGCTCGACGTCGCCTATTTCCTGCGCCACGACTCTTCCGATATCGCCTGGCAAACCCGCTCCTTCTACAACCAGATCGACAGCCCGCTGCCGATCGTCAAATGCCGCCTGGCGCCGATCGGCGAAGGCTTGCAGGTTGCGGTCTACACCAAGGACCGCAGCGATCTGTTCATCCGCATCTGCGGTTATTTCGATAGCAAGAATTTCAGCATTCTGGATGCAAAAATCCAGACTACGCGGCACGGCTATGCGCTTGACTCTTTCCTCATCAGCGCACCGCTGTTCGCCAAGCACTATCGCGACATCATCAACCTGATCGAGCACGAACTGACCGCCCTGCTGCAAGCCGAAACCACATTGCCCGGCGCCTCGCGCGGACGCCTGTCGCGCCTCTCGCGCACCTTCCCGCTGACGCCGACGGTCGACCTGCGGCCGGACGACCGCGGCCAGTATTACCTGTTGTCGATTACCGCGAATGACCGCACCGGCCTGCTATATTCCGTCGCCAGTGTACTGGCCAAACACAAGATCAACCTGCACACCGCCAAGATCATGACCCTTGGCGAGCGCGTCGAAGACGTATTCCTGGTCGACGGCAACGCGCTCAACCATGCGCGCCTGCAAATCCAGCTGGAGACAGATTTGCTGGATGCACTGCATATTTAATATACTCTCCGTCATCCCCGCGTACGCGGGGATCCAATTTACTGATTAAAATAAATTCCCGCGCACGCGGGAATGACGCGCAGGAATTATTCGATTCTGCAGATTTTGATACATTTTTCTTTTTAGCACGCCATGACTGAACCACTACGCCTTTCCAAACGCATGTCAGAACTCGGGCTATGCTCGCGCCGCGAGGCCGACGAATGGATCGCGCGCGGCTGGGTAAGGGTCGACGGCATCGTCGTCTCCGAACTCGGCAGCAAAGTCCTGCCCAGCCAGCGCATCAGCGTAGAACGCCAGGCGGCAGCCGAGCAATCGAAGCGCGTCACCATCCTGATCAATAAACCGGTCGGCTTCGTCAGCGGCCAGGCCGAAGACGGCTATCAGCCGGCGGTAGCGCTGATCAAGGAAGCCAATCGCTGGAGCGAAGACCGCTCGCCAACCCTGTTCCACCCGACCCAGCTGCGCAGCCTGGTCCCGGCCGGCCGCCTCGACATCGATTCGGTCGGTTTGCTGGTGCTGACCCAGGACGGCCGCATCGCCAAGCACCTGATCGGCGAAGAGACCAGCGTCGACAAGGAATACCTGGTGCGGGTGCGCTACACCAAGGGCGACAAGCTGCCCGACAACGAACTGCGCCGCCTCAATTTCGGCCTGACCCTGGACGGCAAAAAACTCAAACCGGCTATCGTCAAATGGCAAAACGAAGATCAGTTGAGCTTTACTTTGCGCGAAGGCAAAAAGCGCCAGATCCGCCGCATGTGCGACATGGTGGGATTGAAGGTGCTGGGCTTGAAACGGGTGCGGATTGGCGGCGTGAAGCTAGGAAATCTGCCTGAGGGGCAATGGCGTTATCTGAGTGCCGACGAGCAGTTCTGATTTGATGGTATCTCGGGTCAGGCGGCGCCAACCCGAGTTGCACTACTCCTACAAAAACCGGTCCAGAATCTTGCGGCTGGCCTTATCCAGCGCCAACGTATCCCGAATCAAAAACTGCACGCCATGGCTATCGGCGATCAACAAACTGGTCGAAACGATACGGCGGATATCCTCTTCGCCTTTCAGCGTAAAAGACGCATCGCCGCGATTGGTTTCCACATACCAGGTGCTCGGCGCGTTATAGCTGGAAACCCTTTGTATGCGCTTGATTTCCGGCATGAATTCGCGGCTGGCCAGTTCCTTTTCGACAATGGCCCGAGTGTCATCCGGCAAATCCGACAAGCGGCTGATCCAGGCCAGTTCGTGGCCGTCGGCATTCACCAGCGATAGTCCGTCGTCCGGTGCGCCGATCGGAAAGGCGCGTACCGGCACTACGCCTTCATGCACCTCGCCATTGGCGCCGGTGTAGACCAGGCGGTCAAAGGCGTTGCGGCTTAGTTTGAAATCATGTGTTGTCATCGCTTAGGCCACGCTTTCGTCGTTCTCTTCACTATCTTCATCGACCAGTTGCGGCTCGCCCTCACCATCTGCATTGCGCAGCTGCGCCTGGTACAGGCGATAGTAAGCGCCCTCGGCCAGCATTAATTCGTCATGGCTGCCGACTTCAACGATCTGGCCTCGGTCCAGCACCACCAGACGGTCAGCCTTGCGCAAGGTCGACAGGCGGTGGGCAATCGCAATCGTGGTGCGACCTTGCACCAGATTGTCGAGTGCTTTCTGGATTTCTTTTTCAGTGGTGGTATCCACTGATGAAGTAGCCTCATCCATGATCAGGATGCGCGGGTCGATCAGCAACGCGCGGGCGATCGAAATACGCTGGCGCTCACCGCCGGACAATGCCTGGCCGCGTTCGCCTACCAGGGAATCGTAGCCCTGCGGCAGGCGCAGGATGAATTCATGGGCGTGGGCGGCGCGTGCGGCGGCGACGATTTCTTCTCTGGTCGCTTCCGGTTTGCCGTAGCAGATATTCTCGGCAATCGTGCCGAAGAACAGGAACGGCTCCTGCAATACCAGGCCGATATTGCGGCGATATTCCGAAATCGGCATCGAACGGATATCGACGCCATCGAGGCGTATCGATCCTTCCGAGACGTCGTAGAAGCGGCAAATCAGGTTGACCAGCGTGCTCTTGCCGGAGCCGCTATGGCCCACCAGGCCGATCATCTCGCCCGGTGCAATCTGCAGATTGACGCCACGCATCACAGCTCGGTTGCCATAGCGGAAACCGATGTCGCGTAACTCGATGGCGCCTGCCACTTTTTCCAGATGGACCGGATTGGCCGGTTCCGGAACGCTGGATACATGATCGAGAATTTCAAAGATACGCTTGGCGCCGACCGCGGCTTTTTGCGTCACCGAAACGATCCGGCTCATCGAATCGAGGCGGGTATAAAAGCGGCTGATATACGCCAGGAACGACACCAGCACACCGACCGAAATCTCGTTCTTGGACACTTGCCAGATACCGAACACCCAGACCACGAGCAAACCGATTTCCGTCAGCAAGGTCACCGTAGGCGAAAACAAAGACCATATCTTGTTGACCTTGTCGTTGACCAGCAGGTTGTGCTGGTTGGCGTCGCGGAAGCGCGTGGCTTCGCGCTTTTCCTGGGCGAAGGCCTTGACCACGCGGATGCCGGGAATGGTGTCGGCCAGGACGTTGGTGACTTCGGCCCAGATGCGGTCGATCTTTTCGAAACCGTGCTTGAGACGATCACGCACCAGATGGATCATCCAGGCAATGAACGGCAGCGGCACCAGGGTCACCAGCGCCAGCCACGGATTGATCGAGAACAGGATCACCGCGGTCATGATGATCATCAGGACATCGATGGCGAAGTCCAGCAGGTGCAAGGACAGAAACACGCAGATGCGATCGCTTTCCGAGCCGATGCGCGCCATCAGGTCGCCGGTGCGCTTGCCGCCGAAATATTCTTGTGACAGGCGCAGTAGATGTTCATAGGTGGTGGTGCGCAGATTGGCGCCGATGCGTTCGCTGACCAGCGCCAATATATAGGTGCGGGCCCAGCCGAGGCTCCATGCGACTAACGCTGACGCCAGCAATCCTGAAAGATAAAGCTTGACCAGGTCGATATTGATCGGCTTGCCGTTCTGATAAGGAATCAGCACATTGTCCATCAATGGCCCCATCAGATAAGGCGGCACCAAGGTGGCAGCGGTGGAAATCAGCATCAGCACGAAGCCCAGCGCCAGCATGCCCTTGTAGGGCGTGGCGAAACGCCCCAGCCGGAACAAGGCCCAAGTCGAGGATGGTGCTTCGCCCTTTTCAGGGCAGATCAGGCATTCATCGCTGCCGGCCGGCAGCGGCGCTTTGCACTGTGGGCAAAGCGCCTGCTCTTCCCGCAGCGCCGTGCGGCCTGCTAAATGATCGTCGCGCTGCAGCTCGAATACCTTGATCAGGCGCAGCGCTTCCAGATTGAGGCCAAGCGTGTAACGCCAGCTGGCCAACTGCTGTTGTTCGTTCTGCAATTCGAGGCTGCCGACGCCGGCGTGATCGTGGTGACCCAGCTTGAGGCCAGCTTGGTAAGGCCACGCGCGCCAGTTGCTGTCGTCGGCCATCTTGGCCAGCACACGCTGGTTGGTGACTAGCACCAACCCATGCGCGAAGTGCAGCGAGGCGTTAAGATCGATTATCAGGGACGCGAGAATTTCCTCGGCGGGGGCTAGCTGAGTTATCACTTCGGCATGCAAAGCGGCGGGCAGATTATCGGGTAAATAATTACCGGTGCTGGAAACAGGGGATAAATGGTTGCTTTTCATCTAAACGGCATGGTGTGTCCGCCTGCACAATGGCTTGCGGACCGGATGGAATTTTGTGTGGAATCGCCAGAATATAGGACAAATGGCGCACATCGTCTGCCGCAAGTATTATATCCTATTGACAATCTTCGTAAAACGTTGATTTATATGCGAATTTATCTACATTCTCCGCAACTTGCTATTATCGTCTCCGCAACCTTGTGATTCCTCCTATTTTTCGTCCCTCCGTACCAAACCAAGAGTTAGTTTTCGGCTGATCTAGTTGCGCGTTGCCACACATCGCGGCCGCAGATTCCATTCCCGCTGCCCCACCACTAATTCGTTTAAATCAATTACTCAAAAATATAGTGCTGTCATTCATTGGAGTTTTTGGGGGTGATTGGGCTCCAGAATGACAACATAATGACAGCATTTTTTTCGCCCAAATTCCGCCCACGTTTTCCACCCAAGGCGCATCAGCCGTTCCTGCTGCATAGCCATTCTTACTTTACGTCATTTAGTTTCAATTTAGCAACAAACGTGAAATAAGGTGAAATCGCCCCATAAATGACGCTTTTTTGCGCAGTTAACTTGGGAGCAACAATTTACTGTGGCAAAATAAGTTACATCAAATACACATCGCTGGGGTCATGAATGGAAAATGTACAGGCACTGCTCGGCGTGAGGCAGCAAGGCCGTTTGCTTAAACTTGATACGCCGCTCGGTGCTGACGTTTTACTTCCTCATCGCGTTGTTGCGCATGACCGCTTGGGTCGCGGCTATACCTACACCCTTGATGTGCTGTCCTTGCAGAGCGATATCGAACTCAAGGAGCTGATCGCTAAGCCGGTCACGTTGTGGATTCTGCAAGCCGATAAGCGCAGCTACCTGCCGATCCATGGCTATGTGCACCAAGCCGGCATGCTCGGCCATGATGGACAATTCACGGTTTATCAGTTGGCGTTTTCTTCCTGGCTGCATTTTCTTCAGTACCGGCAGGATGCCCGCACCTGGCAAGATAAGGCCACGGAAGATATCCTCAGCGACGTATTTGACCAGCACACCGAGGCACGCGGCAATTACCGATTCGATCTGAGAGAGGCCGCGCCGTCGCGCTCCTATTGCACGCAATACGAGAGTTCGTGGAATTTCGTGGCGCGATTGATGGAAGAAGAAGGCTGGTATAGCTATCACGAACAGAAGCAGGATGGCTCAGGCCATACGCTGGTGATCACCGATTCGGTGCATCAGTTGAAGCCGCTGGCGCCACAAGATATCCGTTTTCATCGCGCCGGCGGTAACGATGAAGTCGACAAAATCACCCGTTGGGGCGGTCAGCGTAAACTGCTCAGCCGGCAGTTATCGACTGTCACTTACGATTACAAATCTCCCAGCAACAATAAAGCCACCAACACCTACACGCTCGATGGTCATGGGGCCGTGTCGAACCAGCTCGAAGTCTACGAATATACCGGCCCTTATACCTACCTGGCACGAGACAGGGGCGACAAGCTGGCCAAGATCAAGGTCGAAGCCTGGGAGTCACAGGCCAAGC
>NZ_JBDTCG010000089.1:0-141529 GCF_039923675.1 Collimonas sp. | reverse complement strand
TTATAGACATACACGCCGACATAGATGATGTCGACCACTATCCACAACCACCAGTTGGCGACGAATTTGCGCGCCATCCAGAACTGCGCGACCAGGCTGAAGCTGGTCAACGCGGAATCCAGCCACGGAATATGGGCGTCGGTGAAGCGCGCCATCACATATCCCAGTAAAACACTGCCGCAGACGCCAGCCAGCAAACCCGCCAGCCAGCCGGACAGCGGCAGGCGTTGCGGCAGGATCTGGCTGTGGCTATCCAGACTGTCTGGCGTGGCACGGCTCCACTGCCACCAGCCATACAACTGCATCACCGCGAAGATCAATTGCAGCAACAGGTCTGAATACAGTTTGGCAGTGAAGAATATCCGCGCATATAGCAACACCGAGACCAGCCCGATCGGCCAGCACCACAGATGACGGCGCGCAGTGAGCCAGACGGCCAGGGCGCTGACTATGACGGCAATGATTTCCAATGCTGACATCAAGACTCCTGCGGTTGGATGTTAAGGGCGGCGCGGCGGCGCAGGTGATCCAGCAGATACTGGCCGGCGTCGCTGTTGAACCATTCCGCATGGCCGAGAAAATAGGTATCGTAGGCCAGCGCTGCGTTTTCGGCGGAGTGCTGCACGCCATGGAAATACGCCAGCTCGGACAGCGCGAACTCGATATGCACCAGCGGCAGCAAAGCCGGTAATGCGGCCGCCTCCAGCGCCGACAAGGGCACCACCGTTTCATAGGCATCCAGCAGCGCGTCCAGCTGGTCGATATGCACCAGATGGCGCTGATCGCCGCTGGCCATGGGCATAGCCAGCCATTCGATCAGATTGCGTTCAATCGCATTGGCCAGATCGTACACGGCGCAAGTGCGGTCGGCCAGGCCGAAATCGAGCACCGTCTTGACGACGGCAGGCTCGCCATCGGCTTGCCATAGTAAATTGGAGGCGTGCCAGTCGTTATGCGTCCACAGTGGCGTCAAGCCATGCAGCAAGGGGCTGAGAGCAGCATGGAATGGCAACAGCACCCGCGTCACGTCATGGCGCCAGTCGCGTTGCGCCAGATAGGCCGTCAGCGCCGGACGTTCCTGGATGTAAGCCTGGATCCGGCCCAGCACTGCTTGCGGCTGCTCTTCATTCAGCAAGGTAAAGCCGGATGCCAGCAACTTGGTGTTGCGCACCGGCGCATCGTAGCCGCGCGCCGCCAGATGCAGCAGGGCCAGTTCGCGCCCCGCCGCCGCCGCATCAGCGCAACTGAGAAACGGCGTCCATGACGTGGCGTCGCGGTAGCGGTCGATGCCCTGCCCGACCCGTTGTACTTCATAAGTCCAATCGCCGTCGGCAAAGGCCGTACTGCCATCGCTGGTGCCCAGCACTTCGCTGACGGCCAGTCCTTGAGATCGCAGATGGGCCATGAAGCGGTGCTCGTCTTCCAGCTCGGCGACCGTCCTTATCTCCCGCAACAGACGCTTGATAAACAAGGGACCTGATTCAGCGTCAGCCACACAGGCGCTGGAAAACGGCCGCGGACTATGCCAGTTGATGTGCGTGACAGCGCCGGCCTGCGGATAATGAAACAGCAGGCGCGCGACTTCATCCAAGGTCAATGACGGCCAGCTCGGCTGTACCACATCCAGCCCCATGCCATGGCTCAGCAATGCGGGCAGGCTGGCAACGGCGTCTGGTTTAACTTCCTTCATGCAGAACCTAAGCGGGGTTAAAAATCGTACTGGACAGACAGCCGCGCGGTACGCGGAGCGCCCAGATGCAGATAGCTATCGCCGAAATACTCGCCAACGTCTTTCCAGTAGCGTTTGTCGAACAGATTGTCCACGCTCAGCCGGAACACGGTCGGATGCCCGGACAGGCTGGTTTTATAACGCAGGCCGGCATCGAACAAATTATAGGCGGGAACATCGACATTGCCTTCGCGCGTCGCCACTTTGCTGCCACTGTATTGCCAGCCGCCGAGCAAGGTCAGGCCGGTGACTTGCGGCACCGTGTAGGCGGCATACAAGGCTGCGCGCAGGCGCGGCACGTTGATGGCTTGGTGGCCGTCGTAGGCCGGCGTACCGGTATCCTCTGCGCGCGCCTGGATCAAGGCCAGGCTGGCGGTCAGCCGTAACTGCTTGCTGGCCTGGCCGGCGGCGCTCAGCTCGATGCCGCGATGGGTTTCCGTACCTTGCTGGGTATAGGTGAAGCCATTGGCGTCCGGCTTCGGATACTCATACGGCTTGGTCATCTGGAAAATTGCCGCGCTCAGGCTGAGCTCGTCGCGCCACTCGTATTTGACGCCGGCTTCGACCTGGTGCGATACGGTGGGCGCCAGGAAGGCGTAGGCATTCTCGGCCCAGAACGGCGCCTGGCCGCCCATGGTCAAGCCTTTGCTGTAGCTGGTGTAGAGCGACAGGTCGGCTTGCGGTTTGTAAATCATTGCGATTTGCGGCAACAACAGGGATTTGTCGGTGGTGCGCGTGGTCGCACCGGTGCCATCCAGCGCCCGTTCGTTCACCCACACCTGCCGCGCGCCGGCAATCAGCTGCCATTTCGGTGTCAGGCTGATGCGATCAACCGCGAACAACGCCTGCTGCCGGCTGTCCAGCCGCAATGTGGAAGCATCCGGCGTCAGCGGCGACGGCGCATAGACGATCGGATTCGGATTATAGATATTATCGCTGCCGACGTACTCGTTGACGCCGTCGCTCTGCGATACGGTGCGGCGGAAGATGCTTGCACCCAAGGTCAGATCATGGCGGACCTTGCCGGTATCCACACGGCCTTGCAGTACGGCTTGCAACTGATCGTTGCGCCGCGTGTCATCCGGGAAGCGGTAATCGTAGATATCGAAATCGCCGTTGGCGCTGAAATAGCGGGCTGGCGTACCGCCCTCGCCACAAGTGGCGCCATAGCCGCAACCGTAGGGAAAGGCGGAGTTATCGTCGATCACTACCCGGCTGCGGCTGGCCGCGACGTAGGCGTGCCAGTCCGGCGCCAGATCGAGATCCAGGCGCAGATTCAGATTCACTGAGTTGATCGTCACCGGTTTGGCCCATGGCTGTGCGCCCAGCAGTTTTTCGGGCGACACATTGCTTGGGACCACAGTGCCGCCAAGCAGTTGATAACCGGGCGCTGAGCGCTGCTCGCGGTGCTGGTACTCGGCATCGAATTGCAGCCGCGCCTGCGGGCTGATCACCCAGTCGGCAGCCAGCGAGGCAAAGTTACGCTCGCCGTCGGCGTCGTTCACATACGAATGCAAGCTCTCGTGTGCAGCATTGATGCGCAGGCCGATTTGTTTTTGTTCGCCAAACAGGGTGCCGATATCGGTCGCCAGATAGCGCGAACCGCGCGAGTCGGTTTCCAGGGTGACTGAGCGCACATCTGCGGGCCGCTTGGTGACATAGTTGATCAGGCCGCCAGGCGCCGCCATGCCGCTTTGCAGGCCGGCCAGGCCTTTCAGGATCTCTACGTTTTCCTTGTTTTCCAGCGCCACATTCTGTTCGCCGGCGATGCTCGTGCCGTTGATCTGAAAGCTTGACGCCAGGTCCAGCGGGAAGCCGCGGATGCTAAAGTTTTCGTAGTAGCCGACCGGCGCGTAATTGTCGCCGACCGCAGCGTCGTTGTGTATGACGTCGCTCAGCAAACGCGACTGCTGGTCGTCCAGCTGGCTGCGGGTAATCACGGAAATCGAGGCTGGCGTATCGAGCAAAGAGGCTTCACCGAAGCTGGCGATGGCGGCCGATTTCTTGCGGTAGCTGTCGGCGACGGGTCCAGTGCCGGTCACTGTCACAGTCGGCAGCGTAGTGTCGGCTTGTTGCTGAGCAGTTTGCGGCTGGACGCCCTGCCCGCCGTCGGCAGCCGGCTTGTTTTTCTGTTCCGGGTCGCTTTGCGCATGCGCCATGCCGGCAGTCGCGGCGGCAATCAAGGTAATCAGCAATTTTCTTTTGGTGTGCAGCGCTACCCGCCTCCCGGCCAATGGATAGGTTTTTTTCGTAGTTGTCATTATTGTGTCGACGCCATATCAAATAGATAACGCACCCGCATATTGCGTCTGGAAATCCGGGCGTGATGAAAACAGGATCCGCATTATCCGTCTAATCTTCTATCGATACGTAAAAACTGCGCAATACCCTACATGTTGCACGGGCATTGACAAGGCGGGAGATAGGTTGGGAGCAAATTGCAGAATACAGAAAATTTCATCGAAGCAACAGCTACGGAAAATCTGCCAGGGACGGCAAGCGCCCCTGCCAGACAGACAGGGGCTGCGGCAATAACGCTTGTGTTTATTGTCCGCTGGAGACAGCAGGAGCAGTTGCAGCGGAGGCCACTACCGCCAGGCGGAACCCGACTTCATTTTTCCGGAATGCCGGTGGCGTCCGCAACCTGCGCGCAGAGCGCACGTATCGCGGGCCGAAATCCCATGAACCGCCGCGCAACGCACGGCCGGCGCACTGGCCGCCTGCGGCCGGTTTGCCGTCGGCGGGGCTGGCGGCGTAGTTATCGGCATAGCAGTCGGATGTCCATTGCCAGACGTTCCCCAGCATGTCGTAGAGACCGAACTGATTCGGCTTGAAGCTGGCGACCGGTGAAGTCTGCGCAAAATTATCCTGGCAGTTGAACGGCACTTCCTTGCTGGCGGAGGAAACCGGCTTCCAGGAATGGTCAGCCACATTCGCAAACTGGCAGGTCAGGACCGCATCGTCGCCCCAGTAGTGAGCCGCCTTGGCGCCGGCGCGCGCGGCGTATTCCCATTCCGCTTCGCTCAGAAGCCGGTAGGCTTTTTGCGTCTTGCCGCTTAACCAGGCGGCATAGGCGGTGATGTCGGTCATGTTGACGCACACCACGGGATGGTTGTCCTCTTGCGCATAACCCGGTTTGCGCCAGTTGCGGCCGGCCGCCACAGCCCAGGTTTCATTGACAAACACCGAGTGGGCGCTCTCCCAGGCGTAGCAGTCGCTGTCAGCGTTGTAGCCGGTTTCTTTCACAAACTGGGCGAACTCACCACGGGTAACGTCGGTTTGTCCGACCGCCAGCTGATAGGCGATGGTCACCGTGTGGACCGGACCTTCGTTGCCAAAACGGCCGGCTTCGCTGGCCTCGGATCCCATGCTGAACGAACCGGTCGGCAGCCACACCATTTTAGGGCAGCCGTCAGCACAGTCTTGAAATACGCTACCGGGCTGGTTTGCTTCGTTGCCTGCGTGCGCCAGATTGAAGAGCAATACCAACAACACTGAAAGCATGAAGCGCAAGGGCGATCTGATCATCACGTCAACTCCGTCATCGAAAATGCCGCAGTATAGCCCAGTGGAAAACATTTAAGGTGTCAAAAATGCATTAAATTAAAAACATCATCTGACAGCTTCATTTCATGCGAATCTGCCTGCCGGCATATTTGGGCGTTGATAGCTGGCTGTGCGCTGCAAATATCCGGTGCAAGCGCTGCGCCACCGCATCGGCAAAAGGCGTGGCTGCAGGGCCCCGCATATCGACATGCAGCAACATCTGCTCGCTGGCCGCCAGCGTCTCTTCCCCCTCCTCCAAATGCATCGAATGATAGATCTGCAGCCGCCTGGCGTCGTGTGCCAGCAACCTGGTCTGCACTCTGACCATGGCGCCGGCCTTTACCTCTTTCAAATAATTGATGTGACTTTCCAGCGTGTACATGGATGATCCGGAACGCTGCCGCTCAGCCTCGTCGAGACCGATGTAATCCATCAGGGCGTCGGTCGCAAAACTGAAAATCAACAGGTAAAACGCATCGCGCAGGTGGCCGTTATAGTCCACCCATTCCGGGCGCACCACACCACAATACAGTTGCAAGGGAGCGGCAGGGATCGGTTTTGTGCCGGTCATATCATTCCTCGAATTGCAAACCATGGCGTTGCTTGGCGTCCTTGACTGCGTTCATCACGCTGATGATGCAATCGTCGCGATAGCGCTCCAGTTGCTTGATCGAGCGCTGCCCTTGCTGGGCGCTGGTGCCGTCGACTACTTTTTCGATCAGCTCGTCCGTCAGTTGCGGCGCCACCAGCTTGGTCCACGGCAGTTCCAGCGCTGGCCCGAATTGTTGCATGAAGTGGCGCATGCCGGCGTCACCGCCAGCCAGTGTATAGGTCAGGAAAGTGCCCATGAAAGACCAGCGGATGCCGGCGCCGAAGCGGATCGCATCATCGATCTCGCCGGTAGTCGCGACGCCGTCGTTCACCAGATGCAAGGCTTCGCGCCAGACCGCTTCCAGCAAGCGGTCTGCAATAAAGCCGGGCACTTCCTTGCGTACGTGCAGCGGCCGCATGCCGAGTTCGCTGTAGATGCCGATCGCGGCCTGAATCGCTTGCGGCGCGGTTTTCTGGCCGCCCAGCACTTCTACCAACGGCAGCAGATACACTGGATTGAAAGGATGGCCGACGATACAGCGCTGCGGATTTTTCGCATCTGCATAAAAATCCGATGGCAGCAAACCCGAGGTCGAGGAAGCAATGATGGCGTCCGGCTTGGCCGCGGCGCTGATTCTTGCGTGCAGGCCGATTTTCAGCTCCAGCCGTTCCGGCGCGCTTTCCTGGATAAAATCGGCTTCCCGCACGCACTCCTCTATGGTCGCCACGAAGCGCAGGCGCGACAGCGACGCGCCTGCGCGCAAGCCCTGCCGCTCCAGCGCCGGCCAGGCATTCGCCAGCCGCCCGCGGAGTTGCACTTCCGCGCCCGGCGCCGGATCCCAGGCCACCACATCCAGGCCGTGCGCCAGCGCCCTGGCGATCCAGCCGCTACCAATGACGCCAACGCCCAGCGCTGCAAAAGTTTTGATATCAGTGATCATGTTTTTATCTCGTTGCTTCAATAGTCGGTAGCCGGCAAGTTATCCGCGCTTCGTCAATCCCAGCTTTTTCCGCCCCTGCTCCGGCGTCAGGGTGCCGGCTCCCAGCTTGCCGATCAGGTCGACGGCGCGCTCCACCAGGCTGCCATTGCTGGCGTACACGCCCTTGTCCAGCCACAGGTTGTCTTCCAGCCCGACCCGCACATTGCCACCCAGCAGAACCGCCTGCGCCACCATCGGCATCTGCATGCGGCCGATGCCGAAGCCGGCCCAGACGGCGCCGGGCGGCATGTTGTCGACCATCGCTTTCATGGTGCCGGTATCGGCCGGCGCGCCCCATGGAATGCCGAGGCATAACTGGAACAGGGGCATGTCGCCGAGCAGACCTTCCTTCATCATCTGCTTGGCGAACCACAGATGGCCGGTATCGAATACTTCCAGCTCGGCTTTCACGCCGAGCTCCTGGATGCGTTTGGCGCCGGCGCGTAACTGGTTGGGGGTGGAGACATAAATCTGGTCGCCATCGCCAAAATTCAGCGTGCCGCAATCGAGCGTGCAGATTTCCGGCAGCAATTGTTCGATATGGATCAGGCGCGTCAGTCCGCCCACCAGGTCGGTGCCGGGACCGAAGCGCAGCGGCTCTTCGCCGGCGCCGATCTCAAGGTCGCCGCCCATGCCGGCGGTCAGGTTGAGTATCATGTCGACGCCGGAATCACGGATCCTGTCCACCAGCTCGTAGTACAGCTCAGGATCGCGGCTGGGCTTGCCGCTGGCGGGGTCGCGCACATGGCAATGGACGACGGTGGCTCCAGCCTTGGCGGCCTCCACCGCGGCGGCGGCGATCTGCTGCGGCGTAACGGGGATGGCCGGATGGCGGCCGACAGTATCGCCGGCGCCGGTCACGGCGCAGGTGACAATGACTTCGTGATTCATTGCGATATTCCTTGATTGGGGTTGGTGAGCGGACGCTTTACATTGCCAAGTGCTTTTTGACTTCGGTCAAACCATCGCGGCCGTCGAAGGTGTTGACGCCGGCCAGCCATTGCTCCAGCGTCTGTGGATTTTTACGGAGGAATTCCTTGGCGGTCGTGGCCGGATCCGTCTTCGCCATGATGGAGGCCATCAAGTGATTTTCGATATCGGTAGTGAACTGCAGATTCGAGATCAGCTTGCCGGCATTCGGGCAGCGCGTGAGGTAATCGTTCGCCACCAGCGTGTGCACTTGCGCAGCGCCGGAGCTGGCGCCAAAGACGCTGTCGCCGCCGGTGAGATAAGTGAGTTTCATCTGGATATTCATCGGATGCGGTTCCCAGGCGAAGAACACGATCCATTTATTCTGGCGCGCGGCGCGCTGCACCTCCGACAGCATCCCGGCCTCGCTCGACTGCACCAGCTTGAAACCGCCCAGGCCGAACAGGTTGTTGTCTATCATTGCCTGGATCTTGCTGTTGGCGCTGCTGCCCGGCTCTATGCCGAAAATCTTGCCGTCCAGCCGGTCTTTGTATCTGGCGATATCGGCCACGCTTTTCAGGCCGCCGTCGGCGACATAACTCGGCACCGCTAGCATGGTCCTGGCGCCGACCAGGTTAGGCTTGTCCAGCATCATGAAGCTGCCGGCCTTGAGCAGCGGCTCGACGCTCTGCGTTTGGATCGGGTCCCAGTAACCCAACGAGACGTCAAGCTGGCGATTCTTCAGCCCGACCAGTGAAATCGGCACGGAGACGTTGCGGGTCGTCGGCTTGTAGCCCAGGCCGTCGAACAATAGCGACGCCAGCGCCGTGGTCGCCGTGATATCGGTCCAGCCGATATCTGCAAAGCGTACTTGGCGGCAGCTCTCCTGCTCTTGGGAATAAGCTGACAACGCCGGCAACCCCAGCACGCAAAACAAAACCATGCCGCAACATCTACGTAGCAATGAAATCATGTCTTCTCCTATGTCTGCAGTACAGAATTTACCTGCGAGGGCAAGGCGCGACTCGACCTATTGCGACCTGTCCTTGGGCTGTGGCGACCTCGGTTCAAATCAAGACGGATCTGCAAATTTCCAGATATTTTTTTGTAATTTATACAGTTGGTCTATCATCCGACCAAGCCAACAGCCATCTTATGCGCATGACATCCCTTCCCGGCCATGACGCCGACCAGATCGACTTTCTGTTATTGCCGGAGTTTTCCGTCATGGGCTTCGCTTCGGTGCTGGAGCCCTTGCGCGTCGCCAACCGCTTTCTCGGCGATCGCTTTCCCGGCGCACCGTATCGGTGGCGGATTCTGAGCGTCGACGGCGGCCCGGTGCTGGCCAGCAATGGCATGTCGATCAATGCCGAGGCGGCGTTTGACAACGTCAAACAGGTGGATACCCTGTTCATCGTCGCCGGTTTCAATCCGCTGACTTACTATCACCCTGCAATCGGCGTCTGGCTGCGCAAGCTGGACCGGGCCGGCGGCACCTTGGGCGCCATCGATACCGGCTGCTTCCTGCTGGCTGAGGCCGGCTTGCTGCAACAGCAGAAAATCACGCTGCACTGGGAGGCGGTGGCGTCGTTCAAGGAGCGTTATCCGTCGCTGAGCACGACAGTCACCCAGGAATTATTCGAGAACGAGCAACGGCGTCTGACCTGCGCCGGCGGCACCGCGGGTATTGACATGATGCTGGATTGGATCGCCCGCCAGCATGGGGCCGGACTGGCGACCGCGGTCTCGGAGCAATTCGTGATGAGCAAGATCCGCCAGCAATCGGATCATCAGCGCATGCAGATCAGCGCGCGCTACGGCGTGCATAACCTGAAAACCACGCAAATCATCGGCTTGATGGAGAAAAACCTGGAAGAGCCGCTCTCCACCGACCAGCTGGCGACGTCCATCGGCGTCACCCGGCGTCAGCTGGAACGCTTGTTCAGCGCGCACCTGCATGACACGCCTACCCATTTCTACCTGGGCCTACGGCTGGATCAGGCGCGCCAGCTGTTGCAACAGAGCGAGATGGGCATCACGGCGATCTGCGTCGCGTGCGGCTTCGAATCACCGTCCTATTTTTCGCGCGCCTATCGCAGCCGTTTCCAGCGCAGCCCTAAGCAAGACCGTGCAGCCCGGTGTAAACCGGAGCACACTAGCGGCAAGCCAGACGCTGATTAATTTCATTGCATCCATGCGCCGGGTTTCTTCGTATATTGAATGTATGAAGCGATCTAAGGAGATATTGTCATGCTAACGCGACGCAACATGCTATTCAGGATCGGCAGGACATTGCTAACGGGCGGATTACTGGCCGCGCTAGGCTGGCGGGCGACGGCGGAAACCTATGAAATCATGCATACCGATGCCGAATGGAAACATCTCCTGAATCCGACCCAATATGTGATTTTGCGGCAGGAAGGTACCGAGCGGCCATATTCCAGTCCACTCGACCATGAAAAACGGGTTGGCACGTTTTCTTGCGCCGGTTGCGACCTGCCGGCGTACTCGTCCAAGACCAAATTCGACAGCGGCACCGGCTGGCCCAGCTTCTGGCAGCCGCTGCCGAACGCCATTGTCACCAGAACCGACAGCACGCTCGGCATGAATCGCACCGAGGTGCATTGCCGCCGCTGTGGCGGCCATCTGGGGCATGTCTTCGACGACGGCCCGAAACCGACCGGCCTGCGTTACTGCATGAACGGCGCGGTTTTGAAATTCACGCCGGAAATCTGACGGCGCCGCCGCTGAAGCCGGCGCCTCTTTGCCTTTATACTCGACGCGTGCCGGTATCGACCGCTTTGGTCTGTCCCGATTCCAGCGTAAAACCGGCGCCGGAATCGGTACCCATTACCTTGACCAGGTAAGGCATCAATTCCTTCAGCATCGGCTCCAGCGTCCACGGCGGATTGATCACGAACATGCCGCTGCTGTGCAACCCGAAACCATCCGGCGACGGCGTCTTGACCGTCAGCGTGACATTCAACCAGCCATTGGCTTTCATGCGCTTCAGCTTGTCCGGCAGTTGCCGCGACTCCATGCGGTTCAGCAACGGGTACCAGATCGCATAGGTGCCGGTGGAAAAGCGGATCAAGGCATCTTCGATGGTTTTTTTGACGTGCTGGTAATCGTCCTTCACCTCGTACGGCGGGTCGATCAGCACCAGGCCGCGGCGCGACGGCGGCGGCAGCAAAGCCTTTAAGCCGAGGAAGCCGTCGCCCAAGTGGATCATGACGCGCTTGCCACGGCCATTGCCGCGCGGGTTGCGTTCCGTTTCCAGGCGGCGGAAATTATCGGTCAGGATCTTGCCGTCGCTCGGGTGCAATTCAAACAGGCGCAAACGGTCCTGCTCGCGCATGACGGCATCGGCGCAATACGGCGAGCCCGGGTAATAACGCAGCTTGCCATCCGGGTTCAGCTGCCTGACCACGTCGACATATTCGGCCGCTGCCGGCGGCAGGTCCTTGCGGTCCCAGAGGCGACTGATGCCGCTCTCGAATTCGGCATTTTTCGAGGCATAGCCGCCATCCAGCGCATACACGCCGGCACCGGCGTGGGTATCGATGACCATGTAGGACGTATCCTTCTGGCCCAGGTAACGCAACAACTGGATGGTGACCAAGTGCTTCAGCACATCGGCGTGATTGCCGGCGTGGAAGGCATGGCGGTAACTCAACATAGGGAACTCTATCGTGGTGAAGTGTGTTGCCACACTCTACATCAAAGGGCCGGCGGGCAAGCGTAAAGCCGGCCGGGCTGACATGTAGGAGTGCGGTAAAGCCGCTGGCGAAGCTGCAATTCTTAGCGTTGCGCCGCGTAAACGACCCGCATTCTAACATTGCTGCATGCAATGACGAAGATAGCGAGCCGGGCAGGCAATCTAATCGACTATGGATTGCATTTTCAACATCTGTTCCGCCACCTCGACGCAAGCTTCAATATGCTTGTTGCCTATTGCCCGGAAAGCCGAAAAACCGATCGCCGCCGACACCATCTGTCCGGCGATAGGCACCAGCCGGGTCGCATTCTTGGAAACGATCTTGACGCCGCTGCGGGTCAGGATTTTCAGCATCAGTTCGCGCGTCACCACCCGCCCCACCAGCGTGCTGCCAAGGCCGACGATGGTGCTGTAAGTGGCTACCCTGAGCTTGGGTTGCAGCTTTTCGATCTGTTGCGGCGTCAGGCCGAAGGCGGCGTTGACGTCTTCGATCAGGCGCGACAGCAGGTGGATATCCACCGCAATATCGACACCCATGATCGGCAAGGCGGAAGCGCCCGCCGACAACAGCGCACGCTTCGCCACCATCTGGCGGCAACGCAGGCGCACCGCGTGCAGCGCGGTTTCAGAAGCGGGAAGCAATATTCCCGCTGTCTGCTTGGCAGGCTTGCGCCATGGCAGGCGTTCCAGCATCAGCTGGCTGCCTTGCCTTTGACGAAACCATAAATCACCAGCAACACAAACGCGCCGATGATGGATCCGATAAACCCTGCTCCTTGGCCGGCGTGGTACCAGCCCAAGGCCTGGCCGATATAACCGGCCAGAAACGAGCCGGCGATACCCAGCAAAGTCGTAACGATGAAACCCATGTTCTCGCGCCCGGGATGGATCAGTTTAGCGATCACGCCGACGATGAAACCTACGATGATGGTCCCCAGAATTTCCATTGATGCTCCTCGAGGTTGATGTGGAATACGAACCGGCCACGCTAAGTGTAAACCGCCGGCCCGGGGTCCAATATAGTGCAAAGTCCAGCCATCTGCAGCGTTTGACATGCAAACTTATGTGAAATATTGATTAAAAATCATTTTTAGATGATTGGCGGCTACTGCGCGTACCCTAAGCGCGCAACTCGTGCGAGCGGTCCAGCCGGAAATACGCATCCAGCAGCGAGGTCTTATACACCGCCCCCAGCAACTCCGGATCCTCATGGCTGCGCACCACCGGCAACCGTTCGCCCTGATGATCCAGAAACGATTGCAAGGCATCGCCGAGCGACATGTCCGGCGTCACCACATGCAGGAATTCCCGGCGCACGAAATCCTCGGCGACCTTGGCCTGGGTATCGGCCTTTTCCAGCAGACAGGAGGTAATATCCTGTAGCGCCACCACGCCGCAATAACGATTGCGCGGGTCGACGATATAGATGTATTTCACCGGATACTTCAGGAACAAGCCACTGATCTCGGCGAACGACGCCGTCAGCGGCAACACTGTATCGGCTGGCCGGATCAGCTCGCTCATGTGGATGCCGCGCAAGCGCACCCGCTCCTGCGCGTCGCGGTTGCGCTTGATGGTGATATCGTACATCGACGTACCGTTGATGCTGCGCGCCACGAAATATGCCACCACGCAGGACAGCATCAATGGCAGCACCACCTGGTAACTCAAGGTCATCTCGAAAATCATCAGGATCGCCATCAACGGCGCGCTGGTAGCCGCCGCCAGGAAAGCGCCCATGCCCACCATGGCGTACGCAAACGGCGCCGAAGTCATGCCCGGCAGCAGTGCGTGCAGCACTTGCCCGAACAGGTAGCCGATGGCGGCGCCGACAAACAAGGTCGGCGTGAAGATGCCGCCGACCGCGCCGGAACCGGTAGTGATGGAAGTCGCCACCACCTTCAGCACCAGCACCAGCAGCACGCTCCACCACAGCCAGGGCGTATGCAGCAAGGAATTGACCACGCTATAACCGTTGCCCCACACTTCCGGCATCCAGATCGAGATGAAGCCGACCAGCAAACCGCCCACGCACAGCCGCAGCGGCAGCGGCAAGGCAGTCCTGGTAAACGCTTGCTTGGAAAACGCCAGCAGGCGCAAGAATTGCGGCGCGGCGACGCCGGCCATGATCCCCAGCAGCACAAACCACAAGATCTCCATACCGGCCACCGGCGGGAACGGCGGCATCTCATAGGCCGGGTGATAACCGGGCAGCTCGCGCATGGTGATGTTGGCCACCACGGAAGCCACCACCACCGGCCCGAAACTCTCCATCACAATCGCGCCCAGTACGATCTCGGTCACAAAAAATGCGCCCGCAATCGGCGCGTTATAGGCCGAGGTAATCCCCGCCGCCGCGCCGCATGCCACCAGCAAGCGCAGCCGGGCCGGACTGAAATGGGTAAAGCGCCCCACCAGCGACGCCGCCAGCGCCGCCAGTTGCACCATCGGTCCTTCGCGCCCGATAGAGCCGCCAGACACCACCGTCGCCAGCGACGACAGGCTACGCAGCAGGCTCTCCCGCACCGGGATATTGCCGTCGCCGATGGCCACCGCCTCCATGTAATCCGAGGTGGCGCTGGATGGCATCCGCTTCGCCCATATCAGGATCGCGCCAGCCACCAAGCCACCGGCGGCCGGCAACGCCAGCCGCGCCCACCAAGGCAAACTCCTGGCCATCGCGACGAAGCTGCCGCTCTGGCCGGTCAGCAACTGCTGCAAGCCATAGATGCATTCACGGAACAAGATCGTCGCCAAAGCGCCCAGGAAACCGACCACCGCCGCCCACAGCAGCATCGAATGGCTTTCCGAAAAATGGAACAGGCGTTGCAGGCGAATCCGGTAACCGAGAAGTGTGCTGCGGAGTGTGCTGCTTGAGAGCATGGCGTGTGATGGCAAGATGATCGTGGTGAGAGTGCGGTCGCTGGCAGCCAGCTTAATGGCGTGTTGCGTCCGAAGGGGTGTCCAGCGCCGCCATCAAGCCGGCGAAATACGCCATGTCGGCCGCCACCGCCGCCTCGGCCCTGCCCTGCATCGCCTGATAATGCGACAGGACCTCTTGCCCCATCGGCGTCACCTGCGCGCCGCCACCCTTGGCGCCGCCGGTCGCGGTCGCCACCAGAGGCAGCTTGAAGCACTGGTTCATCGCCTCGACCAGCAGCCAGGCGCGCCGGTAAGACATGCCGATCGCCCGCGCCGCGGCGGAAATCGAGCCGCTTTGCTGTATCGCCTGCAGCAACGCCGCCTTGCCGGGACCGAAGGCGATCGTCTCGCCTTGCAACACTCTGAGCCGTATCGATTTGGAATTTGCCATAGGCGGGATTGTAGCAAGGAGGTAAGCTTAGTACGGATATTTTGTTGACAACCATTGCACACAGGCAATCACATCCCGCTTTTCAAGTTGACTCACGCTGTATCCTGCCATATATTTCGCTTTCCATTTTGCCACTTTCCGCCCGGGAGATACTGCGATGTTGTGCCGCTTCAAACGCCTTGTTATAGCCAGTGCCTTTCCCCTTCTCCTGTTGACTCCAGCGGTCCATGCCGCCGACCTGGTGGTCTCGGCCGCAGCCAGCCTGACCAATGCATTCAAGGAACTGGGTCAGTCCTTTGAAGCACAGAATCCGGATACCAAGGTGCTGCTCAACTTCGCCGCCTCCGATGTCTTGCTGCAGCAGATCATCAAGGGCGCGCCGGCCGACGTCTTTGCCTCGGCCGACCAGGAAGCCATGAACAAGGCCGAATCGGAAAAAGCGGTGCTAGCCGCCAGCCGCAAGAACTTCGCGAATAACCAGATCGTGCTGATCGTGCCGGCGGATAGCACACTGCATATCGCGCAATTGCAAGACCTGACCCAGCCTGCCGTGAAGCGCATAGCTTACGGCAATCCGGCGTCGGTGCCGGTCGGCCGCTACACCAAAGCCGCACTGGAATACGCCAACCTGTGGGACGCCGTATCGGCCAAGGGCGTGCCGGCGCAAAATGTACGGCAGAGCCTGGATTACGTGGCGCGCGGCGAAGTCGAAGCCGGCTTTGTGTTCTCTACCGATGCGGCGATCATGCCGGACAAGGTGAAAGTCGCCCTGCGCGTGCCTTCGCAAACGCCGGTGAGCTATCCGATCGCGGTTACCGCCAATACCAAGCAGGCTGAGATGGCGGCCAAGTTCGTCGCCTATGTCTTGTCGCCCACCGGTCAGGCCACGCTGGCGCGCTACGGCTTCTTGAAACCCTGATGGTGCAGTGTTATCGTCAAGCCTTCGGGCGCAGCATCCAAGGCAAGTTCCAAGGTGAATAGAAAGCAGAAGTCATGAACAGCGGTGTCTGGGTCGCCCTGCTGCTGTCACTCAAAGTCGCAGGCTGGGCCACCTTGCTCAACATGCTGTTCGGCGTTGCCGCCGCCTATGGCCTGTCGCGCTGGCGGTCGCCGGCGCGCGATCTGGTCGACGCCGTCCTGACCTTGCCGCTGGTGCTGCCGCCGACCGTGCTCGGCTACTATCTGCTGGTGCTGCTGGGACGCCGCGGCGTGTTCGGCGCCTGGCTGGAGAAATGGGGCATCGAGCTGGTCTTCACCTGGCAGGGTGCGGTGATCGCCGCCACCATTGTCGCCTTTCCTCTGGTCCTCAAATCCGCCCGCGCCGCCTTTGAGAACGTCGATTCGCAACTGGAAAATGCAGCCCGTGTGCTAGGCGTTTCTGAGGCTGGAGTATTCTTCCGCGTCACCTTGCCGCTAGCCTCCAAGGGCATTGCCGCCGGCGTCCTGCTGGCCTTCGCCCGTGCGCTCGGCGAGTTCGGCGCGACGCTGATGATTGCCGGTAACCTGCCGGGCCGCACCCAGACTTTGTCGGTGGCGATTTATGAAGCGGTGCAAGCGGGCGATGACCAGACCGCCAACCTGCTGGTGCTGATTACCTCGGCCACCTGCATCGTGGTGTTGCTGATCGCCGGCCGCCTGCTGCCGAGAAGCCAGCGTCGCAGAGAGTCATGAGGATAGCGCCATGACCATAGAAATCCGCATCCGCAAACACATGCAAGCCGACGACCGCGGCTTCAATCTGGACATCGTCTTGCGCACCGAGAGCAACCGGGTGGTGTTGTACGGCCCTTCGGGCGCGGGCAAGAGCCTGACATTGCGCGCGATTGCCGGTTTGCTGACGCCCGACGAGGGCCTGATACGTCTCAAGAAAAATATCTTGTTCGACAGCGCAGCCGGGATTTGCCTGCCGCCGCAACGGCGCAAGGTGGCCTACCTGTTCCAGGACTATGCCCTGTTTCCGCACCTTACCGTGGCGCAGAACGTGGCTTTCGGCCTGCGCTCAGGCAGCACCAACCTACGCCGTCCGCAAGAACATCCGGCGGTGCAAAAATGGCTGGCTTCGTTCGAGCTGAGCGCCACCGCCAACAGTTATCCGCATCAGCTGTCCGGCGGCCAGCGCCAGCGCGTGGCCTTGGCTCGGGCGCTGGTGCTGGAGCCGGATATCCTGCTGCTGGATGAGCCGTTTTCCGCACTCGATTTGAACTTGCGCGACAAGATGCGCTACGAGCTGTCCGAGTTACAACGCCGGTTGAATGTGCCGATGATGGTGATCACGCACGATCCGGCGGACCTCGCACTATTGGGCGATGAGATATTCGAAATCCGCGACGGCAGCATTGCCAGGCCGGCCAACTAAGCGCTCATAAAAAAAGCGCAGAACCGGCTCGGTCCTGCGCTTTTTCTATATTGCTGTCAGCTGCCGGCTAAGGCAGCTTCGATTCTGTTATTTAGAAAATGTGACGGATACCGACGCCGACGCCAGTCACGCTATCCTTGCCAACCAGTTCCGACAAGGCTGCATCTTTAGCCTTGTTGTAGTCGACCGTACCGTACACCTGGGTACGCTTGGACAAAGCATATTCCGCCACGCCGACCAGCGCGTAACGGCTGCCGTCGCCCAGGTTGCCCAGGGAAGCCACGGTAACGTTCTTGCTCTTGTCATAGTAGCCGGCCGCAGTCAGCGACCAGGCTGGGGTTGCCTGGAAAGTCGCACCCAGGAAGTAAGCATTGTCGGTGCGTTGAACGCCGGCGATACCGCCATTGATCGAGGCTGGGCTATTGGCGACGCCGAAATAGGCTGGCGTGGTGCCGGTGTTGTCCTTGATGCGATAGTAGCCGCCGAACAGCTTGGCCGCGCCGAACGCATAGGAAGCGCTCACGTTATACACAGTGTCTTTCCAGTCGGTATTGACCGGGCTGACGGTTTGCTGATAACCACCGCCGAAGGAAAATCCGCTAATGGTGTATTGTCCGGTTGCGCCAAACTGGCTGCCTTGCTTGACCGATCCGGCCTTCTCGCCGAAAGCATAGCTCAAGGCGCCGGCAAAACCGCCAGCGCTGCCTGTGTACTTGACCATGTTGGAATTGCGGATCAGCGTGGCGCCTGCCGGCATCCAAGCGTTCTGGTCGTAATTACCGACAGTCAGCGGATCAAAATGATCGGCCATCAGATCGAACAGCGGCGTCTGTTGACGGCCCAGGGTAACCTGCCCGAAACCACCGCTCAGACCTACCCACGATTGGCGGCTGAACAAAGTGCCGCTGCTGGACAAGCTGCCGGTATCGGAGTTGAAGCCGTTTTCCAGACGGAAAATCGCTTTCAGGCCACCGCCCAGGTCTTCAGTGCCTTTGAAACCGAGGCGGCTGTTGGAAATTGCGCCGTTATCGATACGGAAGTTCTTTTGGCCGGCGGCGTTGTCGCTGCTGACGTAACGGAAGCTGGTATCGACAATGCCGTAGATGGTGACATTGGTTTGCGCCATCGCGCCGCTACTGGCCAGGCCCGCCGCTACCAGCAACAAAGAATATTTTTTCATGCACGTCTCCATAGGATTAATAGTTTTTAGATTTTTTTACGACAGCGCCAGGATCGCAGCGTCATCAAAGTGATGAACGCTCAGGCTCCGTCGCTTTACCGCTACTGCTCACTACAACTGCGGCAACGCCGCCATTTCGGCGATGCTAGCGTAAAGCTGCCCCGCCATAATAGCAGGACAACTTTCTTGCAAGACAAGTTGTTGCGAAAACACAACTTGGTACAGCTTAAAAATTTATTCGGCCTTCAACACGCCACGGCGAATCTGGTCGCGCTCAATCGATTCGAACAAGGCCTTGAAATTACCTTCGCCGAAGCCTTCGTCGCCTTTGCGCTGGATGAATTCGAAAAATACCGGGCCCAGCGTGTTGGCCGAAAAGATTTGCAGCAACAACCGCCGGCCGTCGTTATTGGAAACGCCATCCAGCAGGATGCCGCGCATTTGCAGCTGGTCGGCCGGTTCGCCGTGGCCTGGCAAGCGCCCTTCCAGCATTTCGTAATAGGTCGCCGGTGGCGCCACCATGAATTTGGTGCCCATTTTTTTCAAGGCATCCCAGGTTTTCACCAAATCGTCGGTCGCCAGGGCGATATGTTGAATACCCTCGCCGCTGAACTGCATCAGGAATTCTTCGATCTGACCCGAGCCCTTGGACGATTCTTCGTTCAAAGGAATGCGGATCTTGCCGTCCGGCGCACTCATCGCTTTCGATGTCAGGCCGGTGTATTCGCCCTTGATATCGAAATAACGGACTTCGCGGAAATTGAACAGTCGCTCGTAGAAAGCCGCCCAGTGCGCCATGCGGCCGCGGTACACATTATGGGTCAGATGGTCGATGGTTTTCAGGCCGGCGCCGACAGGATTGCGCTCCACCCCTTCGATGAATTCAAAGTCGATGTCATAGATCGATTTGCCCGGCGTGAAACGATCGATCAGATACAGCGGCGCGCCGCCGATGCCTTTGATCGCCGGCAAACGCAGTTCCATCACGCCGGTCTTCATGTCCATCGGCTCGGCGCCCAGCTCCAGCGCGCGTTGGTAAGCCTTGTGCGCATCCTTGACGCGGAACGCCATACCGCAGGCCGACGGACCGTGTTCCGCGGCAAAGTAATGCGCCGGGCTTTGCGGCTCATGGTTGATGATGAAATTGATATCGCCCTGGCGGTACAGGGTCACGTCTTTGGAACGATGACGCGCAACCTTGACGAAGCCCATGGCTTCGAAGGCAGGCTCGATCACGTTCGCAAGCGGCGAGGCGTACTCGACAAACTCAAAGCCGCACAGGCCCATGGGATTTTCAAAAAGATCGGACATAAGGTACTCCTGAATAATATAAAAGTCTGGTGGACTGGATCAAAACGGATTAGCGGACATCATTGTGTGACGACAGCAGTCTCCGAAGTTTCTGGCGTAATCAGTTGTTGCAAAGCGATTTCAAACGCCACTTTGGCGATACCGGTAGTGCTGGCCGAACGGCTGTGGCATTTTTCCAGCGCTGCCGCCACGGTGGCGGAGACGTCGCCGAAGATCGCTTCGTCGGACACTTCGACCTGGCTCTGCATCAGGAAAGCAAAGGCGCGCGCCATACCGCAATTGGCGACAAAATCGGGAATCACCGCCACGCGATTGTCGGCGTGTTCATAGATCGGACCGTAGAAAATGTCACTATCGGCAAACGGCACGTTGGCGCCGCTGGAAACCACTTCCAGGCCGTTGGCGATCAATTGGTCGACTTGTTCCTGCCTGACCAGGCGCGAACCGGCGCACGGCAGGAAGATATCGGCGCCGGTGCTCCAGATGGCCGCGTTGCAAGCTTCGAATGACAGCATGTTGTCTGCGATCAGCTGGTTGCCCTGCTTGGCCAGGAACAAGGCGTGTACTTCTTCATAGCTGAAGCCCCCGGCATTGATCAGGCCGCCGTTGCGGTCGATGATGCCGACCACGCGCACACCGGCCTTGGCCAGGTAATACGCCGCGGTCGAACCGACATTGCCCCAACCCTGCACGATGACGCGCTTGCCTTCGACGCTGCCGCCATACAAACGGTAATAGTGACGTACCGATTCCGCGACGCCCCAGCCGGTAATCAGGTCAGCCACCAGATACTTGCGGCTGACTTGCGGCGTGTAGCGCGCATCTTCCACCACCTTGGCCACGCCCATGCGCAACTGGCCGACTTTCTGGATCCGCTCGTTGTCGGTAGGCTGGAAATGGCCGTTGACGATCCCCTCTTGCGGGTGCCACAGGCCGTAGCGTTCGGTCATAGGAATCACTTCATGCACTTCGTCGATATTCAGGTCGCCGCCGGTGCCGTAATAGGTCTTGAGCAAAGGCGTGACGGCCTTGTACCAGCGGCTCAACACGCCAGCCTTGCGCGGATCGGCAGGATCGAAATCGATGCCTGACTTGGCGCCGCCGATGGCCGGGCCGGAAACGGTGAACTTGACTTCCATGGTCTTGGCCAGCGATTCCACTTCGCGCCGGTCGAGGCCGCTGCGCATGCGGGTGCCGCCGCCGGCCGCGCCGCCGCGCAAGGAGTTGATCACGATCCAGCCGCGGGCGGGGGTTTCGGCGTCATGCCATTCAAAGACGATTTCCGGCGCCTTGCTTTCAAACGCATTCAGTAAAGCTTTCATACTTCTCCTTGATACTGCTTTGGTTATGACGACCGCGCCCGCTTAACCGAGCAAGAGCTTGTCGTCATCAATTTTTTCTCCGCGCGTGGTTTCAAACATGCGCAGCAGATCCGGCACATCCAGTCCGCGCCGCTGCTCGCCGTGCACGTCCAGGATCACTTTACCTTCGTGCAGCATCACGGTGCGGGTGCCGTAGTCCAGCGCCTGGCGCATGCTGTGCGTCACCATCATCGTGGTCAGCTGGCTGGATTCGACGATCTTGGCCGTCAGCGACAAAATGAAGGCCGCGGTTTTCGGGTCCAGCGCGGCGGTGTGTTCATCCAGCAGCAAGATGCGCGACGGTTGCAGCGACGCCATCAGCAGGCTGACCGCCTGGCGCTGGCCGCCGGACAACAGGCCCATGCGGTCCGACAAGCGGTTTTCCAGCCCCAGGTTGAGGATGCTGAGCTTTTCGCGGAATACTTCGCGCATGCCGCGGTTGAGCGAAAAACGCAGGCCGCGCGCGCTGCCGCGCTTCCAGGCCAGCGCCATGTTTTCTTCGATCGTCAGGCTTTCGCAGGTGCCCGCCATCGGGTCTTGGAACACGCGCGCCACCAGATCGGCGCGCTGCCAGCTGGAACGCCGCGTGGCGTCGGCGCCGTCGATCCTGATGCTGCCGCTGTCAACCATAAGGTCGCCGCTGACCGCATTCAGCATGGTCGATTTGCCGGCGCCGTTGGAGCCGATCACCGTGACGAACTGGCCCGACGGGATCTCCAGCGAGAGACCGCGCAACACCCTGTTTTCAATCGGCGTGCCGGGGTTGAAAGTGATTTCCAGATTATCGAGCTGTAACATCAGTTTTCCCCTTTCCGGGCTGCCAGGCCGTTGCTGTTGGCAACGCCGGAAGGTTTGCTCCTTGGCTTGCCGCGCATGCGGCCGAAGCTGCGCTTGAAGTTCGGGATCAGCAAGGCGAAGCCAACCAGCAACGCCGTCACCAGGTTCAAATCCTGCGCTTTGAGGCCGATGAAATCCATATCCAGCGCCAGCGCAATAAAGAAGCGATACAGCACTGCACCGAAAATACAAGCAGCAGTGGTAATCACCAGGCTGCGCGCCGGCACCACAGTTTCACCAATGATCACCGCCGCCAGGCCGATCACGATGGTGCCGATGCCCATCGAGATATCGGCGCCGCCCTGGGTCTGCACGAACAGTGCGCCGGCCAGCGCCACCAGCGCATTGGAAATCGCCAGGCCCCAGACCGTTTGGCGGTTGGTGGAAATACCCTGTGCGCGCGCCATGCGCGCATTGGCGCCGGTGGCGCGCATCGCCAGCCCGGTTTCGGAGGCGAAAAACGCGTCCAGCAACAGCTTGGCGACCAGCACGATCACCGCCATGACGATAGGCTGCACCCAGTAATCGGGCAGATCGCCGATATTGATCATGCTGAACACCGTCGGTTCGCTGATCAGCGCCACGTTCGGTTTGCCCATGATGCGCAAGTTGACGGAGTAAAGGGCAATCATCACCAGGATACTGGCCAGCAATTGCATGATTTTCAGATAGACGTTGAGGCAAGCTGTCACGCAGCCTGCAATACCGCCGGCCAGCAGCGCGGCGAAGGTCGCCAGGAAAGGATTCCAGCCAGAGACAATCAGGGTTGCGGCGACTGCGCCGCCGAGGGGAAAACTGCCATCGACCGTCAGGTCGGGAAAATTAACGACACGGAAAGACAAGAACACGCCAAGTGCGACCAGGCCGAAAATCAGGCCGATCTCGATGGCGCCAAGTGAAGCGATGAGCGACATAAAAATCCTTAAATACATCCTTAAATAAGCTGCGGAACCGGCCGCCGCGCCAATCCAGACAGGATCGGCGGCGACCGCTCAGCTAAAACACGCCAGATCAGGCAAACCAATATCTACAAACAGCAAGCAAGTGGATGGCTGCGACAGCCATCCGCAAGCGCTTTATTCGTCGACTTTGGCAGACTTGATCAGTTCCGGCGACAAGGTCACGCCTTGTTTCAGCGCAGCCTTGGGATTCACGTGAAGCTCGAATGTAGTGCTGGTTTGCGAAGCAATCTTGCCTGGCGCTTCGCCCTTCAGGATGCGCACCACGATCTTGCCGGTCTGACGGCCCAGATCGTAGTAGTTCAAGCCGATGGCTGCTGCTGCGCCACGCTTGACAGCACTGGTATCGGCAGCAACGATTGGCAGTTTGGCCTGTTCCGCCACCTTGACGATGCCTTCAAATGCAGACATGACGTTGTTGTCGGTCGGCGCGTAGATCACGTCAGCCTTGCCGATCAGGCTTTGGGCGGCGCTCGGCACATCGATGGTGCGGGCGGCAGCGGCTTCGACCAGAGTCAGGTCGGTGCCGACCAGCAGTTTCTTCAACGATTCGACAATCGACACCGAGTTTGCTTCACCCGGGCTGTAGATGATGCCGATGCGCTTGGCTTTCGGCACTACCTGGCGAATCAGCGCGATCTGCTTGTCCAGCGGCGAGACGTCGGAAACGCCGGTGACGTTGGTGCCGGATGCATCCCAGCTCTTCACCAGTTTGGCGGCGACAGGATCGGTCACCGCAGCGTAGACGATAGGTACGGTCTTGGTGGCGGACACCAGCGCCTGGGCCGACGGCGTTGCAATGGCGACGGCGACATCGGGCTGGCTGCCGGCATATTTACGGGCGATCTGCGCCGCGGTACCGGTGTTGCCTTGCGCGCTTTGATATTCGAACTTCAGATTCTTGCCGGCTTCGTAGCCTTCCGCTTTCAACTCGTCCTTGACGCCATCGCGCACGGCGTCAAGCGCCGGATGTTCAACGATAGCAGTAACCACGACCGTTTTGTCGGCGGCGTAGGCGGCTGAAGCAGATACGCCCGCCAGGCTGAGCAAGACTACAGACGCAATAACGGTACGCAAGAAAGGAAATTTCATGACTTTGTCTCCAAATGAGTCAGTTTGGTTGCCGGAAATCGGCCTCTTTATTATATTGCAACAGGGGTGCATTCCGACCTGCCCCCTATAGCTCCATCTTTTATTTTGAAAAAAGTATAGCTTTGAACGCTGAAAATTGGTTTGCGAGTTGAGACCGATTTTTATGCGGTTATGAAATATAATTTCTCCAATCATCCGGAAATCGAGAATAAATTGCACAAAATTGATATCGATCAAATCGATCGAAAAATGTTAACTTTTTTGCAGCAGAACGGCCGCGTGTCGAATCTGGAACTGGCGGAAGCTGTCAACCTGTCGGCCCCGCAGTGCCACCGGCGCCATCGCCGGCTGGAGGAAGCTGGCTTCATCGTAGGCTATGAAACCCGCTTAAGTCCAGCTAGCCTGGGATTGTTTGTGATTGCCTTTGTCCATGTATCGATGGAAAAAGGCCATATCAACGACTTGTCGGGATTCAGGACCGCCATCAACGAATGGCCGCAGATCCTGGAGTGCTATTCGATTACGGGGGATTTTGATTACGTGCTGAAGGTGACCGCGCACGACTTGAAGGAATTGTCGGATTTTCTGATGGAAAAGCTGATGCGCATGCGCGGCGTCAGCGGGGTACGCTCCAGCGTCTGCCTGGATGAAATCAAATCGACCAATATGTTGCCGCTGCCGGCCGTGTAAAACCACATATTCAATAAAAAAGCCGCATCCTTGTGGGATGCGGCCTTCTGGACCGCTGGCGAGATAACACCGGCGGTCTGCCGGCAAGCCGGCGTTCAATAAACTTTAATTCAAGCTTTCAATTCAAAAACCGCTCAGGCAACCTTGGCTTCGAAGAATTGTTCATCTTCGGTCGAACCGTGCAAAGCGGTCGTCGACGACTGGCCTTGCTGGATCGCCTGGGTCACGGCATCGAAATAACCGGTGCCGACTTCGCGCTGATGCTTGACCGCAGTGAAGCCCTTGTCGGCGGCAGCGAATTCCGCTTCCTGCAACTCGACGAAAGCCGACATCTGGTTGCGTGCATAGCCGTGCGCCAGGTTGAACATCGAGTAGTTCAAGGCGTGGAAACCGGCCAGCGTGATGAACTGGAACTTGTAACCCATGGCGCCCAGTTCTTTCTGGAACTTGGCGATAGTCGCGTCGTCCAGGTTCTTTTTCCAGTTGAACGATGGCGAGCAGTTATACGCCAGCATCTTGCCCGGGAACTTGGCATGCACCGCTTCCGCGAATTTCTTGGCGAAAGCCAGGTCCGGCTTGCCGGTTTCGCACCAGACCAGATCGGCGTATGGCGAGTAAGCCAGCGCGCGCGAGATGGCTTGATCGATACCCGGACGTGTCTTGTAGAAGCCTTCGACAGTCCGTTCGCCAGTCAGGAACGGCTTGTCGTTGTCATCGATATCGGACGTCAGCAAGTCGGCCGCTTCTGCATCGGTACGGGCGATCACCAATGTCGATGTGCCGGAAACGTCGGCCGCCAGACGCGCGGCGTTCAATTTTTCAACCGCTTCACGGCTAGGCACCAGCACTTTGCCGCCCATGTGGCCGCACTTCTTGACGGACGCAAGTTGATCTTCGAAGTGAACACCGGCAGCGCCGGCATCGATCATCGATTTCATCAGTTCGTAGGCATTCAAGACGCCGCCGAAGCCGGCTTCAGCATCAGCCACGATCGGCGCGAAGAAGTCGATATCGTTTTTGCCTTCCGACCATTGGATCTGGTCGGCGCGCTGGAATGTATTGTTGATCCGTTTGACTACCAGCGGCACCGAGTTGGCTGGATACAGCGACTGGTCGGGATACATTTCGCCGGCAAGGTTGGCGTCGCCTGCAACTTGCCAGCCGGACAGGTAGATCGCTTTCAAGCCGGCCTTGACCTGTTGCATGGCTTGGTTGCCGGTCAGTGCGCCGAGTGCGTTGACGAATGGCTCTTCGTGCAGCAGTGTCCACAGTTTGTCGGCGCCGCGCTTTGCCAGCGAGTGTTCGATCTGTACCGAACCGCGCAAGCGAACCACGTCTTCCGCCGAATAATTGCGGGTAACGCCTTTCCAGCGTGGATTCTCGGCCCAGTCCTTGGCCAATGCTGCAACTTGCTGTTCACGTGTAGTCATCGTCGTTCTCCGGTTAAAAACAAAAAGTGAAATCAAATCCGATGACTAAATAGTAGTCCTATCTGTGCGAAGCAACAATGTCTTATATAAGACATATAAGTATTTTTATTTTGTTTAAATTCAATAACTTAACTTTAAATTTTCGCGATGTGAAATAAAATATCTGAGAGTGAAATATAAAAATGGTGCCTTGCATTTCAATTTTTCACATTATGAAATGCAAATTGCGCATCCTGAAAAATGCAAAAAAAAAGCGGAGAGCAAGCTCCCCGCCTTCGCCGTAGCGGTTTACATCAACGCAAACCGGGCCTTATCTAGAACGATTTTGTCATCGACAGATAGAAACCGCGACGCTGTCCATACTGCGGCGCGCCGACGCCGATGCCGGAACCGTCGCGGATTTCATACACTTTATCGAACACATTGAGTACGCTCAAACGGGTCGTAACCTTGCCGATCGGGCTCTCGCTAAAGACATGGCTGGCGCCCAGGTTGACTTCGGTATACGCGGACAAGTGATCGGTATTGGCGAAGCCGCTACGCAAGCCACTGCCGAACAGGGCGTCTGCAGTCCATGTGGTGCGCTGCCACAGATAGGAAACGCCGGTCGACGCGGTAATGCCCTGATCATGGTCCAGATGCACCCAGTGATTCGATATATAGCTAAGTTCATCCGGGGCGAAGTTGTACTGGCTGGAGGTGATGTTCTTGCCCAGCGCAGTGGAGCGTGCCACATTCAGATAGGCCGACAGATCGTCCTTATGGTAGTTCAGGGTCAGCTCCAGGCCATACACTTTGCCTTGCGCATAGTTGAACGGCGTGTACAGCAGCGCCGAGCCGAACTGCCCTTCATCCAACAGGTTCTTGACCTTCTTGTAGTACCCGTCCAGCCCCAGCGTCACATGCTGGGTCAGCTGGTGATTGACGCCAAGGTCGAAATAATCCGAGCTCTCGGCCTGTACCGGATCGTTCTGGCTGCTCGGCGAGGCATTGGTGGTGCCGTTGAAACTGGCGATGGTGTTGGCGCCGATCAGCTCGCTGGCCGGCGGCGTGAAGTACTTGGCGTAACCGGCGTGGAAGGTGGTCTGCGGCGTCATCTGGTAGACCACACCGATGCGCGGGCTGAACTGGCTGGCGGTCACGTAGGCATTCACCCAGTCGGCGCGGGCGCCGTAGTTGACTGTCACCTTGTCGCTCAGCTTCCATTCGTCCTGCAGATAGATGCCGGTCTGGTTGGTGGTCTTCTGGTTGCTGTCAGCCAGCGAGATCGGCTGGGTCGACGATTGCGCACCGCTGTCGTCGGCCGGGAAAGTCAGCGAATTGTCGCTGTTCTTCAAGTTCTCCCGGGTGTAATTGATCCCGGCGCGGATGGTGTGGCTGGCGTTGAGGCGATAGCTGCCGTCGGCTTGCAAGCCATTCGCCAAGCCGGTGCGCAGCACGCGTGAAGCGACGCCGGTATACAGCAGGTCGCCGACCTGATCCGGTTCGAACAGCACTTTGGAGTAGCGGCTGAAGGCGGCGACCTGGTAATCGATGTCGGAACCGATCTTGCCCTGCAAGGCGAGAATGCCGTAGCGGTTGGTTTCGTGCTGCCGTTCATTCACATCGGCGGATGGATAGCTGCTCACGCCGTCAAGCTGGAATTGCGGCGTCTTGCCGGCGCTGTCCGGTATCTGGAAACGGCCGTCGGAATTGCCCAGGATCAGGCTGACGCGGGTATCCGGATCGAGCAGATAGGAAAAATAACCGAAGGCCTTGTTTTGCAAGGTGCGGTCGTGCAAGGCGGTGGACGAACCGGTAGGGTTTTCGATGCCCAGGTTATTTGCCTCAAACGAGCCGTTGATGTAATAGCTGAACGAATCGGTGCTGCCGCTGACATCGCCGCTGACCTGGCGCGTGTTGTTACTGCCGATCTGCACGCCGATGTTGCCGCCATCGGCCAGTTCACCGGTCTTGGTGTGGATATCGACCACACCGGCGGTGCGGTAGCCGTATTGCGCCGGCAAGGCGCCAGTCAGGACGCTGACGCTATCGACAAAACGCGTATCCAGGGTCTGGCCGAAACCGGAAATGCTTTCCGGCAGGATGATGCCGTTGAGACGGTACTGCAGGTTGGCGTGATCGCCGCGCACATGCAGCTGGCCGAAAGAATCCTGGGCCACGCCGGGTGCGCGCAGCAAGACTTCATTGAACGCGGTGTCTTCACCTTGCGGCATGGCGGCGATTTCCTTGCGGCCGATGCGGTAGATGCTGCTGCCGGTTTCGACCTGGATGCCGTTGCGGGCGCGGTCCAGGCGATCGGCGGTGACCACCACCGCATTGCTGGCATTGACGCTGCCTGCCTGGCTGGCCTTCAGGGTAACGTCTGCGGTGGCGCCATTCTCGTCGGCCACGGTGACGGTGCCGTTCTCCGACTGGAACGATGGCTTGCCGACGCTGATGGCATAGCTGCCGGGAGCGATATCGCTAAAGACAAAATGCCCTTGCTGATCGCTCTTGGTCGTGCCGACCGCCTTGCCGGTAGCGTCTTTCAAGGCCACCGTCGCATCCGGCAAGGGATGGCCGAGGGCGTCGTGGATGGCGCCGCTGATTTGTTTCGGGGTGGACTGGGCATAGGCAACAGGAACGGCAAAACCGTAAGCAAGCGCAATCAGGGCGCCTAATTTTAGTCGGCGCAACAAACGTGTTTTCATTCTCAAACTCCGATAAGACGAGTAACTCGACCAGGCATCCGTACTAGCGCAGCTTGGGCAGACAGCCGGAAAACCGATGCAGGCGGCTTGGGATCAAGCCGTCCGAGGTCGAAACAAAAGGCAAAACGTCAAACCGGGGAGAATGGTGGAGCTTGGGAATGCGGCGTCAAATACTGCTTCTGCGCCGGGGTAAAGGCATAGACCGGTTCGACCGCCGTGCTGTAGGCAAAGATCAGGACCGGCGTCAGCACCGGCACCGGGCTGGAGGGAACCGGAGAAGGAAAATCGGCCGCCAGGTCACAACTGACGCAATCGGTCGAATTTTCGGCCAGGCTGTGATTGTGGAACGCCATCCCGACCAGCTGCAGCACCAGGATCGCCAGCGCCAGCCACAAGGCGCACTGCTGCAGCCGCAGCCTGAACCGGCGCCGCGCATGGAAATGCGGTTCGACGATCAGGCGCATGGAGACATCCCCATGCGGCAAATCGCCACCCGACTCGCCCACGCCACAGACGCACCCAGCCCGCGGGCCAGCTGTGGCGACAACGACTGAGTTGAGCTGGTTTGACGAAGCATGCGGTGTAAGCCTGTTGATGTAGCCCGCTTTACAAGCAGAAATTGAAATCCGGAACGGCAAGCAGAGAGTGTAATCGCGAACCGGTATTGCTTGCAAGGTAATTGCAACACAGTTGCATAAAATAT
Source organism: Collimonas sp. (assembly GCF_039923675.1). Classification (GTDB taxonomy): domain Bacteria; phylum Pseudomonadota; class Gammaproteobacteria; order Burkholderiales; family Burkholderiaceae_D; genus Collimonas. Next base: position 112,131 of record NZ_JBDTCG010000089.1, on the reverse strand, counting down.
TATCTATGCCAACGCCAGCGATCTGCAGCGGCGCGCCGACTTTCAGCCGCCCTATGAGTCGGCGCGTCGGTAGCTGTCGCAGCATGCAAAAATGTTTCTACGCAGCCAATGCAAGTTCCTCCATAATATGCCACAACTTTTTCTTGACGTGCCACATTTACAACGGTAATCATGACAAACCCATTCCCGCCCCTGGTCTCGCCTGCGCCGTCGCGCTCACGCATCGGCTGGCGCAAGCCGCTGGTCTTGTTACTGGTGATAGCGCTCGCAGGCGGCGGCTGGCTAACCCTGCGCACCAAGAACAGCAACGCTAAACAGGCGGGCAGCGATCAGCCAAAGAGCCATGCTTTTGAACTGGCCGCCAGCGATGTTGCGCTGATCGACGCCAGGGAGCTGCGGATTACCTTGCCGCTGTCGGGATCGCTGATGCCGCTGGTGCAAGCCACGATCAAGTCCAAGGTCGCCGCCGAGGTACGCGAAACCCTGGTGCGCGAAGGCATGCAGGTCAAGCGCGGCCAGGTCATCGCCCAGCTCGATACAGCCGATCTGCAGGCACGTTATGCAACCCAGCAAGCCACGCTCGACGAGGCCAAGGCCAAGCTGGCGCTGGCCAACAAGAACCACGATATCAACCAGATGCTGCTGAAGCAAAAGTACATCTCGCAGAATGCCTTCGATACGGCGCACAACAGCGTCGAAGTCGCCGAAGCCACGGTGAAGTCGGCTTCCTCGCAGGTGGAAATCGCGCAACGGGCGATGAACGACGCCACCATTCGCGCACCGATCGACGGTATCGTCAGCAAACGTGAAGTCCAGCAAGGCGACAAAGTTTCACTCGATTCGCCGCTGTTCTCCATCATGGATCTGAGCCTGATGACGTTGGAAGCGCAAGTACCCGCCAGCGAAATTCCGCGTGTCAAGCTGGGCCAGGATGTGACATTTTCGGTGGATGGTTTTCAGGACCGGCGCTTCACCGGCAAAGTGACCCGCATCAACCCCGCGACGGAAACCGGCTCGCGCGCGATCAAGGTCTATATCGCGGTCAGCAACAGCGACGGCGCGCTCAAAGGCGGCATGTACGCCAAGGGCGCAATCACTCTGGAGAAGTCGGCGGTCGGGCCGCTGCTGCCGCTGACCGCGCTGCGCCGCGAAAACGGCATCGATGTGGTCTACACCGTGGAAAACAATCTGGTCGTGGCGCAACCGGTCAAGCTGGGCTTGCGTAACGACGATGAAAACCTGGCCGAAGTGACCTCCGGCCTGGCGCCAGGCGCGCATGTGATCGTGGTCAAGCTGGATGGCGTCAAGCCTGGCAGCGCGGTCAAGATGGTGGAAATCGTGAGCGCTAAACGCGCCAGCTAAAGGAACAGAGCAGCCATGTGGATAACCAAAATCAGTATCAACCACCCGGTGTTCGCCACCATGGTGATGGTGGCGCTGCTGGTGCTCGGCCTGTTCTCGTATCAGGAGCTGGGGCTAGAGCAGATGCCGGACATCCAGACTCCCGGCCTGTTGATCGAGATGCGCTATCCTGGCGCCTCGCCGGAAGCGGTCGAGAACGACATCACCAAACCGATCGAAGATACGATCAATTCGGTGAGCGGCATCAAGTCGATCCTCTCCAGCTCATATGAAGGCCGCAACTCGACCTGGGTGACGTTCGAGCTGAACGTCAACATGGACCGCGCAGTGCAGGAAGTGCGCGACAAGATCGCTCAGATCCGGCCCGGCATGCCGAAAGACGCCAAGGACCCTTTCATCGTCCGCGGCGATACGCTCAACACGCAGCCGCTGGCGTCGCTCAGCGTGACCTCGAAGACGCGCAGCCTGCGCGACCTCTCGACCCTGACCGAGCAGATCATCGTCAAGCGCCTGCAAGCGGTAACCGGCGTCGCCAAGATCGATATCGGCGGCAATGTCAGCCGCCAGGTGCTGGTCAACCTCAAGCCGGAGCAGATGGCGGCGCAGAAAATCGGCGTCGATGAAGTCTTGAATGCGATCCAGACCACCAACCAGGACATGCCGGCCGGGTTGATCACGCGCGGCGCTTCCGACCAGCTGGTGCGGCTGGAAGGCAAAATGAAAGACCCGCGCGCCTTCGGCCAGATCATCGTCGCCCGCCGCGGCGGTGCCCCGGTCTATCTCGACCAGGTGGCGCAGATCAGCGACGGTGAGCGCGAAGAATCCTCGATCTCGCGCTTTAACGGCCAGCGCGCCATCAACCTGGATATCACCAAGATCCAGGATGCCAACATCGTCGCAGTCGGCGATGGCGTCAGGGATGAAGTGGAAGTTCTCAAGACGCAGCTGCCGAAAGACGTCGAGATCAAGATCGTCCACGCCAATTCCGACAACGTCAAAAGCTCGCTCGACCGCGTCAAGGAAACCATCCTGGAAGGCGCCGGGCTGACGGTGCTGATCGTGTTCCTGTTCCTGCACTCATGGCGCAGCACCATCATCACCGGCCTGACCCTGCCGATCTCGGTGATTGCCAGTTTCATCGCCCTGCACGCTTTCGGTTTCACCCTGAACTTCATGACCCTGATGGCGCTCTCACTGTGCATCGGCCTGCTGATCGACGACGCCATCGTGGTCCGTGAAAACATCGTGCGCCATCTGGACATGGGCAAAAGCCATATCGCTGCGGCGCGCGACGGCACCCAGGAAATCGGCCTGGCGGTAATGGCCACCACCTTTGCGATTGTCGCCGTGTTCGTGCCGGTGGCTTTCATGAAGGGCATCATCGGCCGCTTCTTCCTGCAGTTCGGCGTCACCGTCACGGTGGCGGTGCTGGTTTCCTTGTTTGTCAGCTTTACGCTGGATCCGATGCTGTCCTCGATCTGGCCCGATCCGCCGGAGAACCGTTTCAAACGTTTCCCCTGGCTGGCGCGCATGATGGCCGGCATCGAGCACCTGATCGAGCGCGTCCACGGGGTTTATGGCCGCATTTTGCAACGGGCGCTGGCCTGGCGTAAAACCACGCTGGGGCTGGCCCTGGCGTTGTTTGTCGGCAGCCTGTTCCTGGCGCCGCTGGTCGGCACCGAATTCATTCCGGACACCGATCAGGGTTTCATCGCGCTCAAGCTGAAAACCCCGGTCGGCTCGAGCCTGGCTTATACCGACAGCAAGATGCACCAGATCGAAGACGCGCTGCGCAAGATGCCTGAAATCGAGACCATCAGCACGACAGTCGGTACCGACGACGGCCGCAATGCCGCCGATATGAACCTGACCCTGACCAATCGCAATACCAGCAATCGCATCTCGCAGAAGGACGTGGAAAAAAATATCCGCGAGCGCCTGAAATCGATTCCCGGAATCGAATTGTCAGTGGGCTGGGACAAGCCGATCTATGTCGCGATCCTGGGTCCGGAAACCGACAAGCTGAGCGCAATCGCCGACCAGGTGATGCTGAAGATCGGCAAGATCAAAGGCATCACCGACCTTGAAAACAGCCTGACTGCGGCCAATCCCTCCATTACCATCAAGGTCAACAATACCCTGGCCAGCGACCTCGGCCTGAGCGTGCAGCAGATCGGCGCCGCCTTGCGGCCGTTTGTCTCGGGCGACGCCAATAGCCACTGGCTGGCGGCGGATGGACAGAACTACGAAGTCAACGTGCAGTTGCCGAAATCCGGCCGCCAGAAAATCGCCGATCTCGGCGACCTCTCGGTCGCCAGCAGCAATCTCGACGGCGAAGGCAAACCGATCATGGTGCCGCTGCGGCAGGTCGTGGAATTCGTGCACTCCTCCAGCCCGCGCGTGATCAAGCGCCAGGATTTGCAGCGCCGCATCGGCATCTACGCCAACGTCGAAGGCCGTCCGTCCGGCGACGTCGGCACCGAGGTGCAAGCCGTGATCAAGCAGATCGAACTGCCGCCCGGCTACCGCTTCGATGTCGGCGGCCGCACCAAGGACATGCAGGAAGCGTTCGGCTCTGCGCTGGCGGCGCTAGGCATCGCGGTGATCTTCATCTACCTGATCCTGGCTTCCCAGTTCGGCAGCTTCCTGCAACCGATCGCGATCATGGCCTCGCTGCCGTTTTCCCTGATCGGCGTGTTCCTGGCCTTGCTGATCACCGGGAGCACCTTGAATATATTTTCCATCATCGGCTTCATCATGCTGATGGGACTGGTCACCAAGAATGCGATTCTGCTGGTCGATTTCAGCAACCGCGAACAGCGCGGCGGCCGCTCGCAATACGAGGCCATCCTGGCCGCCGGCCAAGTGCGGTTGCGGCCTATCCTGATGACCACGCTGGCGATGATTTTCGGCATGCTGCCGATGGCGCTCGGCCTCGGCGACGGCGGCGAAACCCAGGCGCCGATGGGACGTGCAGTGATCGGCGGGATTATTACTTCTACCCTGCTGACGCTGGTAGTGGTGCCGGTGGCTTACAGCTATCTGGATAGCTGGGGCAAGCGGGCCTTGCGTTTCTTCAAGGGTGAACATGCCACGGAGGTGAAAGCTGTGCCGCTGGCGAGCGAATCCTGATTTAAGAAAATGATGGCAGGCGCAACGCCTGCCATCTGTAGTGACTTTTGTATCGATCTTTCACGCTGTCGTTCAATTCCGATCCAATCCCCGTGCCCGCATGCGTTCGGCATCGTCGCTAAAAGTCTGGTTGCGCAAGGCTTCGATCTGCCGGTTGCGGTCTTCTTCCGCCGTACCGCTCTGCTGACGGATCTGGTCCGCAGCCTGGCGATACCGGGTGTAACGGTCTTGCCAGGCTTGCTCTTCCTGCCCCAGTTGATCGAAGCGCTGCGCCGCCGCTGGTCCGAATTGCTGCGCCATCATATCGTGCTGCGCTTGCTGGCTAGCGCCCTGCTGCCGTAGCTGGCGCAAATCGTCAAAGCCTTTTTGCACCGGATCGGCGGCGCCCGCATTCAAGCCGGTCTTGGCGCCGCTGCGCAAAGCCGCCAGCATGCGCTGCGATTCCGCCTCTTCATCGCCGAACCAGATCTTTGCCACGTCGATCCCCAGCGTATCCTGCCGCAAGCGCGATAGCTGCGACAGCCAGGCCGCCATGCGATCGGCATCCAGCGCCGCCATCTTGCTGTCCGGCGTGATCACCGGCACGCTCTGCTTTTCCAGCAATGCATCGTGGGCCGTCAAGTAGGCCACATACGCGCGCGCCAAACGTTCGCCGTCAGCGTAGGCCGATGCCGGCAAGCTGCTCTTCAAATAGGCCAGCAACTGCGCCATATGCTCAGGTCGGGAACCCGGCAAGCCGCCCAGCAGGTAATAATCGAAGACATCACGCAAGGCGCGGTTGACTTGCAAATGCTGATTCGCATCCACTGCCAAACCTGGCGGCGGACTGGTGTCGGTTACGGTCGGCGCTGCAACAGACGCTTCGCGCCACTGGCCGGGACCGATACGATCGGATGAGGTTGTGCGTGCGCCTGACTGCGTGCCGCCGGCAGCCGCTGCCGGTTCCGCAGAACGGAACCAGAACAGCGCCGCAGCAAGCAAACCAGCGACGACAACCATTAGCGCCAGGTTAAACCGGTGTCTGGTTTGCATCTGGCGTCAGCCTATAAGCCGGCGGTCTTGAGCCGGTTGGCCTGGGTCCGGATGGTGACCACCGGATCCGCGCTGAACAGGCCGCGCAAGCCGAACAGCTGGTTGACTTCGTCCAGATGGTTCCAGCTGTACACCCCCAGTTCGCGGCCGAAACGCGCGCTGCATACCGGCACCAGGCCATCGTTGGCGCCAGCGCCGGCTGTCTTGATGATGACGCTGCCTAGCACCATGACCGGATCGGTAACGTCGAGAATGTTGGTGCCGGCCTGGTTACCGGCCCACGAATACAGCAGTTGGGTATTGCCGCTGCGGACTTCCGAAATGGCGCCGTTCACGCTGCAATTGGCGGGTTCGCCGGCGCTGGGATAATTGCGGTTGAAACTCGCCGCGCCGGCCGTGGTCAAGCCACTCAAGGCAGCCAGCGGATCCTGCGGTTGCGGATTGCCGACAAACAGGCTCAGCAGTTGCCCCAATATCGAAGTGCCGTCGGCCAGCAGGTTCTTCAGGGCCTGCGGCGCCAGGTTGACCGTATCGGCTACCGGCGTTCCCGCATGCGGGGTGCCGATGGTGGTGACCGAGGCTATCCATTGCGGCTTGACTGCGGCGGCGTAGCGCGAAGTTGTGCCTCCTTGGCTATGCGAAATCAGGTTGACCTTGGCGGCGCCGGTCGCAGCCAGCACGCTGCTGATCTGCTTCAGCAACTCTTCGCCGCGTGTTTCATCGCTGTTGAAGGCGGAGACATCGGCGACGTAGACGGTAGCGCCGTTGGCGCGCAGATCGCTGGGAATCTGCCACCAGTAATCGACTATGCCGAAGTACTTGGAGGTGCCGGCCAGCCCGTGCACCAGGACAATCGGATACTTGGTTTGCGTGTAGGCGCTGGCCACTGAGGTTCCGAACAGGTTGAACACCGAGGCATGGGCTTGCCCCAGCGGTAAGCAACAGCAAAAGACAGAAGCAACTGCGATTCGGCGTAGCGATTTCATAACCACATCTCCTTTATTTAAACGCACGGTCGTGCTCTTTTGTTGTCTCAATACTACACATATACAAACCTGTCTACAATCAATACTCATCGTGCAGAGCAGCATTGCGCTCCGCCGGCGGAGCGCAATGCGAACGATGCGGCCACCGGCAGCGCCCTTCAAGGCAGCGAGGCATAATGATGCGGTCCCGCAAACCTACAACGTCAACTGGAGAGAGAATGTCCACCCGTGAAGAAACCCTGGCGCAATGGATGGCGCAAGAAGCCGCGGTGCGCGCCAAACTGGCTGGGCCCGGCGTCGCCACGCTGGAACAATTGAAGCAATACAGCGGTGTTGAGTTTTTACAACGCATCCTGGACGGCGAATTGCCGATCGCGCCGATTGCGCAAACGCTGGATTTCACGCTGATTGAAGTGGAGCCGGGCCGCGTGGTGTTTCAAGGCACCCCAGGCAAGCAACATTACAATCCGATCGGCAGCGTGCATGGCGGTTACTTCTGCACGTTGCTGGACTCGGCGCTGGGCTGCGTGGTGCAGTCAGCCCTGCCCAAGGGCAGCGGCTACACTACGCTGGAACTGAAGGTCAATCTGATCCGGGCGCTGACCGACAAAACCGGCCCGGTGCGCGCCATCGGCAAGACGATCCAGGTCGGCGGCAGGGTTGGCGTGGCGGAAGCCAATATTGTCGATGTCGATGGCAAGATCTATGCACATGCGACTACCACCTGCCTGGTGTTTCCCCTGCCGTAACACTCCCGCCCACTTCCTGCAGCGCACAATAACGGTGCGCTGCAGCGCGTCATAATTTCGTCACAAATTATTAAAAAAACATCGTCAGCAACAACATCCCGCGCGTTATATCACCATTTCCCGATTCTAACCAGCTGTCACTTTTTATAGCTAGCAAAGGGGAAATCGGCAAGATACATTCATTTCCAAGTGGAAATGTATTATTGCCTGCGTTATCGCAAATATCCGCATTGCAATGCATCAAAATCTTCCACCAAGCCATCAGCTTTACGGAAAGACGGTGCTTCACACAGGCCTTCTCTATTCCACCCACATCAGAGGGTGAGCCACGCATTCATCCCGCGCGCATGCAGATCACTGCAGATTTCACTCATGATTTGGAGAAACGCTTGGATACCCGTTCAGATAGCCGCCTGGAAAACATCGACTCCACCGCCACCACCGCGCCATTGACCTCAGGTCAGATGGCAATGTGGCTCGGCGCAAAATTTGCGTCGCCGGACACCAATTTCAATCTCGCCGAAGCTGTCGATATTTTTGGCGAAATAAACCTGATCCATTTTTTCGCAGCCATGCAGCAAGTGGCGAACGAAGCCGAGGCCCCGCGCCTGCATTTCGTCGATACCGAACATGGCCCGCGCCAAGTCGTGACGCCAACCTTCTCCGGCGAACTGCCCTATCTCGATTTCAGCCGCGACGCCGATCCTGCCGCCGCGGCAAATTCCTGGATGCGCGCCGACTTCAGCCGCAACATCGATCTCGCCCATGGCCAGTTGTGGCTGTCGGCGCTGCTGCGTACCGGGCGCGATCACTACATCTGGTATCACCGTTGCCATCACATCGTGCTGGACGGTTTCGGCGGCGGCTTGATTGCCCGCCGCCTGGCCGACGTTTACAGCGCACGCGTCAGCGATAACGCCGCCCCGGAAGATTCCCGCTTCGCACCGATTTCACAGCTCGCGCAAGAAGACCAGGCGTATCGCGAATCGGGCCGTTTCCCGCGCGACCGCCAGTATTGGCTGGAGCATTTCCGCGACGCTCCCGATCCGCTGAGCCTGGCGCCGCAACGCTCGGTGAATATCGGCGGCCTGCTGCGCCAGACCGTGCATTTGCCGGCGGCCAGCGTGCAAGCCTTGCAGGACATCGCCCGCGAACTCGGCACCACCTTGCCGCAAATCCTGATTGCCGCCACCGCCGCCTATCTGTACCGCAGCACCGGCGTCGCCGACATGGTGATCGGCGTGCCGGTGACCGCCCGCCACAACGACCGCATGCGGCGCGTGCCGGCGATGGTGGCCAACGCCTTGCCGCTAAGGCTGGCAATGCGCCCGGAGTTGCCGATCGACGAATTGATAAGCGAAGTCGGCCGGCAAATGCGGCAAATCCTGCGCCACCAGTCCTATCGCTATGAACACCTGCGCAATGACCTGAACATGCTGGTCAATAACCGGCAACTGTTCACCACAGTGGTCAATGTCGAACCCTTCGATTACGATTTCCGCTTCGGCGGCCATGTCGCCAAGCCGCGCAACCTGTCCAACGGCACGGCAGAAGATCTCGGCATTTTTCTGTATGAACGCGGCAATGGCCAGGATTTGCAGATCGATTTTGACGCCAATCCTGCGCTGTATACCGCGCAGATGCTGGCCGGCCATCAACGCCGCCTGCTGGCTTTCCTGAACGCGGTGATAGCGCAACCGGCGCAGCATATCGGCCGCATCGACTTGCTGGATGACGTTGAGCGCAAGCAGTTGCTGACCGGCTGGAACGATACCCGCTATCCAGTTGAAGACAGTAATCTGGCGGCGTTGATAGAAGCTCGGGTCGAACATAACGGCCACGCCACCGCGTTGCGCTACGAAGGACAGGAACTGAGCTATGCCGAGCTGAACCGGCGCGCCAATCAGCTCGCGCATTTGCTGCAAGCACGCGGCGCCGGCCCGGAACGCAGCGTAGCGATTGCATTGCCGCGCTCGCTGGAGCTGGTCATTGCATTACTGGCCACTTTAAAAACCGGCGCAGCCTATTTGCCGGTCGACCCGGATTATCCACAAGAGCGCATCGCCTTCATGCTCGGCGATGCGCAGCCGGTCTGCCTGATTACCACTGCGGCGCTGGCGCAGGAACTGCCGGATCGCGCACCGCAATTATTGATCGACTTGCCACAGACTGTAGAGGAACTGGAACACTACCCCGCCATCAATCTGAAGCAAACCGCAACCATCAACCCGCTGCACCCTGCTTATGTGATCTACACCTCCGGCTCCACCGGCATGCCGAAAGGCGTGATGGTTTCACAGCGCGCCATCGTCAATCGCCTGCGCTGGATGCAGGCCCGCTATGACTTGCAATCTGACGACCGCATCCTGCAAAAAACGCCGTCGAGTTTCGATGTCTCGGTGTGGGAATTTTTCTGGCCGCTGATCGACGGCGCCACGCTGGTGCTGGCCAAACCCGGCGGCCACAAGGATGCGGCTTACCTGGCCGCGCTGATTGCCAGCGAACAAATCACTACCATCCATTTCGTGCCGTCGATGCTGGAAGTCTTCCTGCTCGAACCTGCCGCATCCGTCTGCGCTTCATTGCGCCGCGTCATCTGCAGCGGCGAAGCGTTGTCGCCGGCCTTGCAGTCGCAATTTCGCCAGCGTCTCGATTGCGAACTGCATAATTTGTATGGACCGACGGAAGCGGCGATTGACGTCACTTTCTGGGAGTGCAACGCCACGAGCACTGAAGCGGGCGAAGAGCGCGTGCCGATCGGCTATCCGATCTGGAACACCCAGATGTATGTGCTGGATAGCGGCCTGCAACCGGTGCCGGCCGGCGCCACCGGCGAGCTGTATATTGCCGGCACCGGCCTGGCGCGCGGCTACCTGAACCGTCCTGTGCTGAGCGCGGAACGCTTCATCGCCAATCCTTACGGCGCACCCGGCAGCCGCCTGTATCGCAGCGGCGACCTGGCTCGCTGGCGCCATGACGGCAGCCTGGACTTTCTCGGCCGCGCCGATCAGCAGGTAAAGATTCGCGGCTTCCGGATTGAACCCGGCGAGATCGAGGCGGTGTTGCTGCAACATCCGCAAGTCGCGCAAACGGCAGTGATCGCACGCGAAGACGTGGCCGGAGAAAAGCGCCTGGTAGCGTATGTGGTGCCGGTGACGGCAGCGGATCCGCAAACGGCCGAACTGCGTGCCCACTTGGCGCTAACGCTGCCGGAACACATGGTGCCGTCGGCCTTCGTTAATCTGCCGGCGTTACCGCTTAGCCCCAGCGGCAAGCTGGATCGCAAGGCGCTGCCGACGCCGGAACGGCAAGCGGCGACGCCCTACCGTGCGCCACGCAGCGCCACCGAAAAAATATTGGCCGAACTGTGGGCCGAGACTTTGCATCTGCCGCGGGTCGGCATCGATGACAATTTCTTCGAACTGGGTGGCCATTCGCTGATGATCGTGCAACTGATCTCGATGATCCGCCAGCAATTCATGATCGACCTGCCGCTGGATACCCTGTTCCAGGTTTCCACCATTGCCTGCCTGGCCGAACGCCTCGACCAGGAATCGGTCGCGCGCCCGAACCTGACCCCGATGCAGCGGCCGGCGCGGATTCCGTTGTCGTTTGCGCAGCGCCGCTTGTGGCTGATGAACCAGCTGGAAGGTCCCAGCCCGGCTTACAACATGCCGCTGGCCCTGCGCTTGTCCGGCGCCCTGGAACGGACAGCCTTGCATGCCGCGCTGGCGGATCTGGTGCAGCGTCACGAAAGCCTGCGTACCATCTATCCGAACGAGGGCGGCTTGCCATATCAGCAGATACTCAGCAGCGCCAACGCCCGGCCGGCGCTGATCGAAGCCGGCACCAGCGAAGACGGCTTGCCGGCGATGCTGCAGGCGGCTGCGGCGCACGGTTTCGAGCTTGGCAGCGCTGCGCCGTTGCGGGTGTATCTGTTCCGGCTGGATGCGGATGAGCATGTGCTGCTGTTGCTGACCCATCATATCGCCGGCGATGGCGCTTCGCTGCTGCCGCTGGCGCGCGATCTCAGCATGGCTTACGCGGCGCGCTGCAAAGACGAGGCTCCGGATTGGGCGCCGTTGCCGCTGCAATATGCCGATTACGCATTGTGGCAGCAGGAACTGCTAGGCAGTGAAGACGACGCCGCCAGCATGGCCGGCCGCCAGCGCGAATTCTGGCGCACCACCTTGCGCGACCTGCCCGAGCAAATGACCTTGCCGACCGACCACGCACGACCGCTGATCCCGAGTTATCGCGGTGGTGTAGTGCCTTTGCAGATCCCTGCCCACACCCATGAACGCATATTGCAACTGGCGCGCGACAGCCAGGCCAGTGTCTTCATGGTGCTGCAGGCGGCACTTGCAGCCTTGCTGAGCCGGCTCGGCGCCGGCGACGACATCGCCATCGGCAGCCCGGTCGCCGGCCGCAGCGACCATGCACTGGACGATCTGATCGGTTGTTTCGTCAATACGCTGGTGCTGCGTACCGACACTTCCGGCCAGCCCAGCCTGCGCGACCTGATAGCGCGGGTGCGCAGCACCAACCTGGCGGCCTACGCCAACCAGGAATTCCCGTACGACCGCCTGGTGGAGTTGTTGCGGCCGGAACGGTCGCGCGCCAACCTGCCGTTGTTCCAGGTGATGCTGGGGTTCCAGAACAGCAGCCGGCTTTCCTTCAGCCTGCCAGGCCTGTCGATCACGCCGCAACCGGTGGCGATCGATACCGCCAAGTTCGACCTCTCCTTCATCCTCAGCGAACAGCGCGGCGCCGACGGCTTGCCTGCCGGGATCAGCGGCGGCATCCAGTACAGCAGCGATTTGTTCGAACACGGTACGGTGGAGTCGATCGCGACCCGCCTGCTGCATTTGCTGGATCAGGCTTGCGAAACGCCGGACCAGACGCTCAGCAGTATTTCCATCCTTAGCGCCGAGGAAAACCAGCGGCTGCTGGTCGACTGGAGCGGCAGCGCACGCGAACTGGCGCCTGCCACACTGGCTTCCGTGGTCGAGACGCATGCCCGCCACCATCCGCACTCCGCAGCGGTCATCCTCGATGACGCTACGCTCAGCTATGCCGAACTCAATGCCCGAGCCAACCGGCTGGCGCACCTGCTGCGCGGCCAAGGCGTTGTTGCCGGCGCCATTGTCGCCACTGTCTTGCCGCGCTCGCTGGACCTGGTGCTGGCGCACCTGGCCATCGTCAAAATCGGCGCCACCTATCTGCCTCTCGATCCGAATCATCTGGCCGGCCGCAGCGCCTTCCTATTCTCCGATGCCGCGCCTGCCACCGTACTGACTCACGATGCCTTGTTGCCGCAACTGGTAAACGTGCCACATCGGCTGCTGCTTGACAGCGACGTTACCGTCGCCATGCTGGCAATCCAGTCCGACAGCAATCTCGGCGAGAGCGGCCAAGGGCGGAGTTTCAATCCACAGGACGCCGCCTATATCATCTACACCTCCGGCTCGACCGGCATTCCCAAAGGCGTAGTGGTGCCGCACGCGGGATTGAACAGCCTGGCGGTCGCCCTGCTTGAACGGCTCGCCATCGGCCCGAGTTCGCGCGTGTTGCAATTTTCTTCCAGCGGCTTCGACGCTTCCATCATGGACCAGTTGATGGCGTTTGCCGCCGGCGCGGCGCTGGTGGTGCCGGCGGCCCGGCAATTATTGGGCAGCGACCTGGCTACCGTGCTTGAGCAACATACTGTCAGCCATGCATTGATTCCACCGGCAGCGCTGGCGACCTTGCCAGACCAAGCTTTTCCGCATCTTCACACGCTGGTGGTGGGCGGCGATGTCTGCCCGCCGGCGCTGGCCGCTCGTTGGTCGCAGGGACGCTACATGATCAACGCCTACGGCCCGACCGAAATCACCATCTGCGCCAGCCTCAGCTCACCGCTGAACGACTTTGAGCAACCGTCAATCGGACGGCCGGTCTGGAATACCCAGATGTATGTGCTCGACGGCAGCCTGCAGCCGGTCCCGGCCGGAGTCGCCGGCGATCTGTACATCGCCGGCGAAGGCCTGGCGCGCGGCTACCTGAACCGGCCGGTGCTCAGCGCCGAACGGTTTGTGGCCAATCCTTACGGCGCGCAGGGCAGCCGCATGTATCGTAGCGGCGACCTGGCGCGCTGGCGCAGCGACGGCAGCCTGGATTTCCTGGGCCGCGCCGACCAGCAGGTAAAGATCCGCGGCTTCCGGATTGAACCGGGCGAGATTGAATCGGTGCTGCTGCAACATCCGCAAGTCGCGCAAGCGGCAGTGATTGCGCGCGAAGATGTGGCGGGTGAGAAGCGCCTGGTGGCCTATCTGGTAGCGGCAGCAGATACCGATCCGCAACCAGCCGCACTGCGCGCCCATTTGGCGCTGGCGCTGCCGGATTACATGCTGCCGTCGGCTTTCGTCAGCATGCCGGCCTTGCCACTCAGCGCCAGCGGCAAACTCGACCGCAAGGCGCTGCCGGTACCTGAACTGCAGGCCGCCGCGCCTTACCAGGCGCCACGCACCACGACCGAGAAAACACTGGCTGGATTGTGGGCCGAGATTTTGCATCTGCCGCAAGTCGGCATCGACGACAATTTCTTCGAGCTCGGCGGCCATTCGCTGCTGGCGATCCAGCTCGGCATGCGTATCCGTGAACAGTGCAGCGCCGATTTTCCGCATGCCGGCATTTATACGCATCCGACCATCGCCCAGCTGGCGGCCTTGATCGACAATACCGGCGCCAGCGCAACAGCGCCGGACCTGTCGCGCGAGCTCAATCTTCCGGCACATATCCAAAGCCATGGCCGCTCGCCTGCGCCCGTTCCGCAACGCGTATTTCTCACCGGCGCCAGCGGCTTTGTCGGCAGCCACCTGCTGGCGGCCTTGCTGCGCGACACCCCGGCGCGGGTGATGTGCCATGTGCGGGCCAAAGATGCCGCGTCGGGCAAAATCCGCCTGCAGCAGACGCTGGCCGAACGCCGGCTGAGCAGCATCTGGGACGATGACCGGATCGAAGTGGTAACAGGCGATCTCGGCGCCGCCCAGCTCGGACTCAGCGATGCTATCGCACAGATAATCCGCGACGACTGCGACGCCATTTATCATTGCGCCGCGCAAGTCGACTTCCTCCACCCTTACGCCAGCCTGAAAGCCGCCAATGTCGAGAGCGTGGTCACATTGCTAGACTGGACCGCGCATGGCAAAGCCAAGAGCCTGCATTACATCTCGACATTGGCGGTGATCGATCCGGGCAACAACGACGGTCCGGTCACCGAACGTTCGGCGCTGGCGTCCTGGAATGGCCTGCTGGACGGCTACAGCCAGAGCAAGTGGGTAGGCGATGCGCTGGCCCGCGAAGCGCAGGCGCGCGGCTTGCCTGTAGCGATCTACCGGCTGGGCGCGGTGACCGGCGACCATACCCATGCGATCTGCAACGCCGTCGACCTGATCTGGCGCGTGGCGCATCTGTATGCCGAGCTGGAGGCGATTCCGGATATGGACCTGCCGCTTAACCTGACGCCGGTGGATGACGTGGCGCGAGCGATCCTGGGCCTGGCCGGCGTACCGGCTTCATTGGGCCAGGTGTATCACCTGATGAGCCCTACGCCATTGCGGGTGGGCGACATTCCGCCGGTATTCGAACGGCTCGGGCTGAGCCTGGAACCGCTGGGCCTGGAAGCCTGGCTGCAGCGTGCGCATGAGCGCCTGGCAGTCAGCCAGGATCGCGACCTGGCGGCGGTGCTGGCGATCCTCGACCGCTATGACACCGCCACCACGCCGCCGACAGTCTGCGGCGCCGAGACCCATGCGCAGCTGGTAGCGATAGGGGCCGGCATACGTCCGGTCGACCGCGATTTGCTGGAGCGCTATTTCATCAATCTCGGCATCAAAAAGACGGCCGGCGCCCTTGCAACCAGTATCTGAAGGCATCCATCAACGCTTAGGAAAATCCATGGCACGCTATTTAATCGCCGCAACCGCACTACCCGGTCACGTGCTGCCAATGCTGGCGATCGCCCAGCATCTGGCCCGCCTCGGACATGAAGTACGATTTCACAGCGCGACGCAGTTCCAGGCGCAGGCCGAAGCGACCGGCGTCACGTTTACGGCCTTCGAACCGGCTATCGATTTCGATTATCGCAAGCTCGATCAGCGCTACCCGGAACGCAGCCGCCTGACGTCGGCGCATGCGCAAATGTGCTTCGGGCTGAAGCACTTTTTCGCTGACGCCATGGCGCCGCAACTACACGGCATCCAGAAAATCCTGGACGGCTTTGAAGCCGATGCGATTGTGGTCGACACCATGTTTTGCGGCACCTTTCCGCTATTGCTCAACACGTGGAAAAAACGTCCGTCCATCGTCGCTATCGGCATCTCGGCGCTGCCGCTCTCCAGCCGCGACACCGCCTTCTTCGGCACCGCGTTGCCGCCGTCGGCGACGCCGGAAGGACGGCAGCGCAACCTGGCGATGAACAACAACCTCAAGCAAGCGATGTTCGGCGAAGTGCAGCGCTATTTCGACAAGCTGCTGACGGCTTCCGGCTCGCCGGCGCTGCCGTCGTTTTTCATCGATGCCATGATCACCCTGCCGGACCTGTATTTGCAGCTGACCGCGCCATCCTTCGAATATCCGCGCAGCGACTTGCCGCCATCGGTACGTTTTGTCGGGCCGTTGCTGGCGCCGGCGAGCCGCGACTTCACGCCGCCCGACTGGTGGCATGAGCTGGACGATGGCCGCTCGGTGGTGCTGGTCACGCAAGGTACGCTGGCCAACCAGAATCCGGCGCAGCTGATCGGCCCCACCCTGAGCGCGTTGGCCGGCGCCAAAGACATTCAAGTGATTGCCACCACAGGCGGCCCGCTAGCGGCGGACTTGAAACTGACCGTACCCGTCAATGCGCGCTTGCTGCCGTTCCTGCCTTACGACCAACTGCTGCCCAAGGTGCATGCGATGGTGACCAATGGCGGCTATGGCTCGGTCAACCATGCGCTCAGCCTGGGCGTGCCGCTGGTAGTTGCCGGCAATACCGAGGAAAAACCGGAGATTGCCGCCCGCGTGGCCTGGTCGGGCGCCGGCATCAACCTCGGCAGCGCACCGCCGAGCGCACGCCAGATCGGCGATGCCGTGCGCAAGGTATTGAGCGAGCCGCGCTATCGCCAATGCGCGCGGATCCTGCGCGACGATTTCGGCCGTCATCATGCGCTCACCGAAATCGCCGACGCCATCGCCATTGCGACGCTACAGCAACCCGCCACGACCAAGGCCGCGGCCATGGCCTTGGCTTGACTCATTCAGCAGTTTCACACAACGCAAACACTACGCAAGGAGATTAAACATGAGTAATCCGTTTGACGACAAGAAGGCCAGCTTCCTGGTATTGATCAATGAAGAAGGACAGCACTCTTTGTGGCCGGCTTTCATCGACATTCCGGCCGGCTGGACAGTGGCGCTGGCTGCCAGTGACCACCCCATCTGCAGTGCCTTTATCGAATCCAGCTGGACCGACATGCGGCCGCGTTCGCTGGCGGCGCTGGGTTAGTCGAGCGCTTTTAGTCCAGCGCCTCGATCTCGCTCAGGCTATCCACGGCAGGTATTTGCGCCAGCGGCGCATCTGCCGTGACCATATCCATCTTGAGATATTCGATGTTCAAGGTGATCGCTTCGCTATAGCGCAAGACGAAATAATCGCCTTCGACCACATAGAAACGTTCCAGCTCTTCCGCCGTGGTGGCGCCGTCCGGCTTGTCCGCCGACAGCGGACGCCGCATCACCTGTTCCAGGATCATGCGGTCCAGGCTGCCATTGGCGTCGACGAAAAAATTATCCAGGATGCCAGTAAACAATACCGCCTGCCCGGCCACATTGACGATCGCCGACACCGAGATCAGGTCCGGCCGCTCATCCTCGTCGAAGTCGGCGCCGGTCAGCAGGTAATACCAGGGCGCCTGGTTGAAACGCAACCAGGGCACAAACCAGCCGGCATTGGCGCGGTCCAGCCGGAAACGCGTAATCATCAGCCGGAAACCATTCGGCACGATCCAGGAGCCGGCATACAGGCTGAGGAAATACGCGCAAATCCAGGGAAACTGCGCAGCGACGCCCTGGATAGCCTTGGCCTGGCTGGCGGAATCGGAGGACAGCAGTTCAAGCAGCAACAAAGGCTGCAAGATGCGCCCGAACAGGCATGCGGAAGCCAGCAACCACAGCGGGTGAAACACACAGTTCCACAGCATTGCCTCGGTGACAATCTGGCCGAACGGGGAATAATCGAGGGAAATGCGCTCGGCACGCTTGAAGCGCGAACGGGCGATAAAACCGGGGAGCAGCAACAGGAAGACGATTAAAGCAGGTAGCGCTACATTCATTGGCTACGGTCGCCGTACCGCTCAGGCGGCCTTGGGTACAACGGTAAGACGATACAAGACCGTGCCCTCTTGCGCGGAATGCAAGCTGATCACGTCGTCGGCGGCGACCGATGTGGACAAGGACGGTTTCGAGTTCTTGCTGGCCAAATAGGCGCGCAATTGCAGCTTCGCGCTCGGATCAGCGAGAACTCTTTTAGCCAGTGCGCTCTTAAGTGCTTTCATAGTGTGTCCACTATGCCATAAAAAAGCATTTTTTGCATGTTGTCGCCACGCCATCTTCACACAATAACGGTGTCGCCTAACAACAGGATTGTTATATATAAATAACGATATATAACTTTGGTGTATATAGCGACGCTGCTAAAATTGCACGCCTGACTGACCAATCTGAAGCAAATCCGTGATTCGTATCGAGCAACTGCATAAAACCTATCCGCTGGAACCCAATGCAAAAAGCCAGGCACCCGCCGTCGCTGCATTGTCCGACATCAATCTGCATATCAAAAAAGGCGAAATTTTCGGCATCATCGGCCGCTCCGGCGCCGGCAAGAGCACCTTGATCCGCACCCTCAACATGCTGGAACGCCCTTCCAGCGGCAAAGTACTGGTTGAAGGCGAGGATATCACCGCGCTCGACAATACCGGCCTGCACCGGTTGCGCCAGCGCATCGGCATGATCTTCCAGCATTTCAACCTGCTCAACGCCAAGACCGTGGCCGCCAACATCGACTGGCCGCTAAAAATCACCGGCAAGTACACACAACAGGAACGCGCCGCCCGCGTCGCCGAGCTGCTGGCGCTGGTCGGCCTTAGCGAACACCGCGACAAATATCCGGCGCAATTGTCCGGCGGCCAAAAACAACGGGTCGGCATCGCCCGCGCACTGGCCAACACGCCGCACCTGCTGTTGTGCGATGAAGCGACCTCGGCGCTGGACCCCGAAACCACGCAGGCGATCCTGCGCCTGCTGCTCGACATCAACCGCAAATTGAACCTGACCATCGTCCTGATCACGCATGAGATGCAGGTAATCCGCAATATCTGCGACCGCGTGGCCGTGATTGAGGCCGGCAGGATCGTTGAAAGCGGCGAGGTAGCTGAAGTGTTCTTGCATCCGCAGCACGCGGTGACGCAAAGCATGGTGGCGGAAAGCACGCCGTTTTCCGCCGAAACCGCATTGCTGCCGCCGACGGCTGAAGGCCATGCGCATTTGCCCGGCCTGCTGGTGCGCCTGACTTATGTCGGCGACATCACCTACCAGCCGATCCTGAGCAGCATCGCCGCCGCCACGCCGGCGCTGATCACCATTTTGCAAGGCACCATCGCTCGCATCAAGGACACGCCCTACGGCCAGCTGCTGGTGGAGTTGCGCGGCGAACCGGCCGATGTGGCGCAGGTTTTCACGACGCTGGATCAGCACAACATCCGCCATGAGGTACTCACATAATGGATTTCTCTCTCATCGACTGGGCCGACATCTGGCAAGCCACCTGGGAAACCCTGGCCATGACTGGCTTTTCCCTGCTGTTCACGATCCTGCTCGGCCTGCCGCTCGGGATCCTGCTATTCATCACCGGCAAGCGCCAACTGCTGGAACAGCGCGGCATCTACCGTGCGCTGTCGCTGGTGGTCAACGTGCTGCGCTCGGTGCCTTTCCTTATTTTGCTGATCGTGATGATCCCGGTCACTGTGCTGCTGGTCGGCACCTCGCTCGGCGTGCTGGGAGCGATCCCGCCGCTGGTGCTGGGCACTGCGCCGTTCTTTGCGCGGCTGGTGGAAAACGTCTTGCGTGAAATCGACCGCGGCGTGGTCGAAGCCTGCCAGGCGATGGGCGCCAACAAGCGCCAGATCATCTTCGGTGCCCTGCTGCCGGAAGCCCTGCCTGGCCTGATCGCCGCCACCACGGTGACCGCCATTGCCTTGATGTCCTACGCCGCCATGTCCGGCGTGATCGGCGGCGGCGGCCTCGGCGACCTGGCGATCCGCTTCGGCTACCAGCGCTTCCAGACCGAAGTGATGGTGACCACCGTCGCCGTGCTGGTGGTGCTGGTGCAGGCGCTGCAATTTTCCGGCGACCGGCTGGTGCAGCATTTCACACGCAAATAATTTTTCGCTTGTATTTTTAAAATCAAAAAAGGGAGTTATATATGTCACGTACGTCACGCAAATTTTCACTGTCACTCGGACTGGCTGCGGCAGTGTTCTCGACCTTCAGCCTGATCGCTGCCGCACCAGCACAAGCCTTGGACAAGCTGGTGATCGCCGCCACACCGGTGCCGCACGCTGAAATCCTGGAATTCGTCAAACCGATCCTGGCCAAGGAAGGCGTCGACCTGCAGGTCAAGGTATTCACCGATTACATCCAGCCGGCGGTGCAAACCAACGAAAAACGGGTAGACGGCAATTTCTTCCTGCATCTGCCGTACCTGAATGAATTCAAGAAGAGTCACAAGAACGACCTGGAAGTGGTGGTCACCAAGGTTCACGTCGAACCGTTCGCCGGCTACTCCAGCAAGTACAAGAAACTGTCCGACCTGCCGGACGGCGCTACCGTCGCTATCCCTAACGACCCGTCCAACTCCGGCCGCGCGTTGCTGCTGCTGTCGCACCAAGGCCTGCTGAAACTGAAAGATCCAAGCAACATCTCGGCAACGCAAAAAGACATCATCGAGAATCCGAAGCACCTGAAGTTCAAGGAGCTCGAAGCCGCAACCTTGCCGCGCGTGCTGAACCAGGTCGACCTGGCGCTGATCAACACCAACTATGCGATCGAAGCCAAGCTCAACCCGGTCAAGGATTCGCTGTTCATTGAAGATGCGAATTCACCTTACGCCAACCTGCTGGTGGCGCGCGCCGACAACAAGGACAGCCCTGCCGTGAAGAAGCTGGCAGCTGCGCTGAATTCCCCGGAAGTGAAGAAATTCATCGAAGAGAAATACAAAGGCGCGGTAGTGCCGGCATTCTGATAGCCGCAGACACGACGTTTGAATGTATCTAAGCGGTCTTAAAAAAGCCCTCGCAATTTGCGGGGGCTTTTTAGTTTACACTAAGCGTTTTGCGATTAACAAAACACCCAAACACCTCAGAGGCACATCATGGAAGAAAAAGTTGAAACAAGCACATCCCAGCGCGACGCCTTCCTGGAAGAGAAAGCGTTCAAGTCACGCACTGTGCTGCTATTCGGACAAATCAACGACTCCGCGGCGCGCGACGCAGTCAAGCAGCTGATCGCCCTGTCCGGCGAATCCAAGGCGCCGATCAATTTCCTGATCTGCTCGCCGGGCGGACACGTGGAATCAGGCGATGTGATCCATGACGTGATCCGTTTCATCGACGCGCCGGTCAACATGATCGGCAGCGGCTGGGTCGGCAGCGCGGCGGTCAACGTTTTCCTGTCGGTGCCGAAAGAGCGCCGTTTCTGCTTGCAGAATACGCGCTTCCTGATTCATCAGCCAAGCGGCGGCGTCGGCGGCCAGGCATCGGATATCGCGATCCAAGCGCGTGAAATCATTCGCGTACGCGAAAGAATCGGCGCCTTGATTGCAAAAGAGACCGGTCAAAAGGTGGAAAAAGTGACGATCGACATCGACCGCGATTTCTGGATGTCTGCGCCGGAAGCGATCGAGTATGGCCTGGTGTCGAAATCGATTGTGAGCGCCAAGGAAATTTCCTGAAGAGACGTAGCGATCAGTTAACGAAAAGGGGGCGAGTAGATAATTTACTCGCCCCCTCTTTTATTATCCTTCGATTATTACTCTTGAATCTTATGCAGCCTTGCGCTCCTGCTCCACCGTTTCACGCAGACGCTTAGCCGCAAGCACCATGTTTTCCAGCGCTTCGTAAGTCTCAGGCCAGCCACGTGTCTTCAGGCCGCAATCCGGATTGACCCACAGGCGCGCATCAGGAATCACGCCGCGCGCCTTGCGCAGCAGGCGCTCCATCTCGTCGACTTGCGGCACCCGCGGCGAATGGATGTCGTAGACGCCCGGACCGATGTCGTTGGGATAGGCGAACTCGCCGAAACCGTCCAGCAGTTCCATATCCGAACGCGAAGTCTCGATCGTGATGACGTCGGCATCCATCGCGGCGATCCACGGCAGAATGTCGTTGAACTCCGAATAGCACATGTGGGTGTGGATCTGGGTTTCGTCGCCGACGCCGGCGGCGCTGATCTTGAACGCCCGCACCGCCCAGTCGAGGTAATGCGGCCAGTCGCGCGATTTCAACGGCAAGCCTTCGCGGAACGCAGGCTCGTCGATCTGGATCATGCCGATGTTGGCCTTTTCCAGGTCGCAGACTTCATCGCGCAGCGCCAAAGCGATTTGCAGCGCGGTTGTTTCACGCGACTGGTCGTCGCGCACGAAGGACCATTGCAGCATCGTCACCGGACCGGTCAGCATGCCCTTCATCGGCTTGCTGGTCAGCGTTTGCGCGAACTGGCTCCAGCCGACAGTCATGGCTTCCGGACGATACACGTCACCGTAAATGATTGGCGGTTTGACGCAGCGCGAGCCGTAGCTTTGCACCCAGCCGTTGGCGGTGAAGGCGTAGCCCCACAGCTGTTCGCCGAAATACTCGACCATGTCGTTGCGTTCCGGTTCGCCGTGCACCAGCACGTCGAGGCCGAGCTGCTCCTGTTTTTCCACGACCACGCGGATTTCTTCGCGCATCTTGTCTAGGTAATCCAAATGGCCGATTTCACCACGCTTGTAGGCAGCGCGCGCCTGGCGGATTTCCGCGGTTTGCGGGAAAGAGCCAATGGTAGTGGTCGGGAATGCAGGCAATTGCCACTTGGCTTGCTGCTTGGCGATACGGGCGTCGAAACCGGCGGAACGCTCGGCGTCGGCCGCAGTCACTGCCGCCAGGCGCTTTTGCACCAGCGGGTTGTGAATGCGGGTCGAACTACGGCGGCTGGCTTGTGCTGCGCGCGAAGCCACGAATTGCGCTTCGACTTCGGCTGTCTTGCCATTCAGCGCCTGCTTGAGGGCGACGATTTCCGCCAGTTTCTGGGTGGCGAACGCCAGCCAGCTTTTCAGTTCGTCATCCAGCTTCGGTTCGTTGGCAAGGTCAACCGGCACGTGCAGCAGCGAGCAGCTGGAAGCGACCCACAAGCGATCGCCCAGTTGCGCTTGCAAAGGCTTGAGCTTGGTCAGCACCTGGTCCAGATCGGTGCGCCACAGGTTGCGGCCATCGACCACGCCCAGCGACAGCACCTTGTCTTGCGGCCAGCCGGCAGCGATCTGCTCCAGTTGGCCGGCGCCGCGCACCAGGTCCAGATGGACGCCGGCAACGGGCAACGTGCGCAGCAGTTCCGCATGCTCGCTGACTTCGCCGAAATAGGTGGTCAGCAATAACGCTGGCGCGCCGTCGTTCAGTGTTGCATAGGTCGGCGCAAAGGCGGCGCGCCAGCTGGCGTCAAGTTCCAGCGCCAGGATCGGCTCGTCGATCTGTACCGACTCGATACCGGCGGCATGCAAGCGTTGCAGCAGTTTCCGATAGCCGGCCACCACCTTAGGCAGCAGATCCAGCTTGCCGGCGATGCCAGACTTGATCTTGCCTTGATACAGCAAGGTCAGCGGGCCGACCAGCGCTACCTTTACTTTGTGGCCGAGAGCGCGCGCTTCGGCGATTTCATCGTGCAGCCAGTCGACGCCGCCGTCGAATTGCACATCGGCGGTCCATTCCGGCACCAGATAGTGATAATTGGTGTCGAACCATTTAGTCATTTCCATCGCGAAGTGCTGCTTGCTGCCGCGCGCCAGGGTGAAATAGTCGGCCAGGGTGAGCTGTTTCGGATCGAAGCCGAAGCGGCTTGGAATCGCGCCCAGCAAGGATAGTGTACCCAGTACCTGGTCGTACCAGGCAAAGTCGCCGACGGTAACGAAGTCGAGGCCGGCATCGGCCTGGGCTTCCCAGTGACGCGCACGCAAGGTGGCGCCGGTGGCGCGCAAGGCGGCTTCATCGGAAGCGCCCTTCCAGAACGATTCCTGGGCAAACTTCAGTTCGCGGTGGGCGCCAATGCGCGGAAACCCTAATACGTGTGCCAATGCCATCTCAATCTCCAATAAAAAACATGTTCGATGACTCGCATCTTGGGCTCTATTGGATTATGATTCAAACGATAAATATTAAGAATCAACTTGAATTTTACTCATACAGAAATCTTTCTTGCTCATCTGCCCACTTTTATGCAATCCATTCTTGAATTACGTCACCTGAAAACCTTGCACGCACTGCGCGAAGCCGGCAACCTGCTGCGGGCCGCCACCTTGCTCAACGTCACCCAATCGGCGCTATCGCACCAGATCAAACAGTTGGAAGACCATCACGGCACCACCTTGTTCGAGCGCAAATCGGTGCCGGTGCGGTTTACCCCGGCGGGTGAACGCTTGCTGAAGCTGGCTGATGCGGTGTTGCCACAAGTGGCGGAAAGCGAGCGCGACCTGGTGCGCATGGCGCAAGGCGTGGCCGGGCAGCTGCGGATTGCGGTGGAGTGCCACACTTGCTTTGACTGGCTGATGCCGGCCATGGATATTTTCCGCAAACGCTGGCCGGAAGTCGAACTGGATATCGTCTCCGGCTTCCAGGCAGATCCGGTGGGCCTGCTATACGAACATCGGGCGGATGTGGCGATTGTCGCGGAAGTCGACCCCGACGAAAAAGTCGATTATCACGCCTTGTTCAGTTTTGAAATTGTGGCGCTGGTAGCGCACGATCATCCATTGGCGGGCAGGGAATACCTGGTGGCGGAAGATTTTGCCGGCGATACCCTGATTACCTATCCGGTGCCGGACGACATGCTGGATGTGGTGCGCCAAGTGCTGAAGCCGGCCGGCATCCAGACCGCGCGCCGCACCACCGAGCTGACGGTGGCGATGCTGCAACTGGTCGCTAGCCGCCGCGGCATCGCCACCCTGCCGATCTGGGCCGCCCAGAATTACCTGACGCGCGACTATGTGCTAGCCAAGCGCATCACCGCCAAAGGCCTGACCGGCCGCTTGTATGCGGCCTGCCTGCCGGAGATGTCGCTGCAGCCCTATCTGGTCGACTTCGTCAGCACCACGCGCGAGAGTTGCTATGTCAATCTGCTCAGCGTGGAGCTGCTCTGAGCCGTTATCTGTCGCACTGCAGATAGCCGTTGATATTGCTGAAGCTGCCGCTTCTGCAGGAAGACAAAGAGACTGACGACTGTATCCTGCGGTTGTTGCCACCACCGCAGCTTGCCGCAAGCACGCCGCCACGCAGGCTGATGTCGCTACAGGATTGCAGATAGCTTCCCGGTGGCAGATCCCGGTTGTTGCGGCCATCATCACGCCCCCCGCCACCGCTGCATTGCAGGTTGCCGTTGATGTTTTCAAAATTTCCGCTTCTGCATGAATACAAGGAAATTGATGTACGCCTGCCGCCATTGTCGCCACCGCAGGTTGCCTCGAGCACGTCGCCGCGTATCCTGATATCGGAGCAGGACTGCCGATAGCTACCAGGAGGCAGATTCCTGTTATCGCGGCCGTAATCACGATCATCTCGGCCATCGCCTGAACATTGCAGGTTGCCGTTGATGTTTTCAAAACTCCCGCTTCTGCATGAATACACCGGGATGGATGTGCGCCTGCCGCCATTGTCTCCGCCGCAAGTCGCTTCAAGTATGCCGCGCCTGACGACGATATCGCGGCAAGACTGGAGGTAACTGCCAGGCGGCACCCCGTTTTCATTGCCGTAATTATCGCCATAGCCGCCGCCGTAAGCTGGCGCGGAAGGATAACCCTGCCCGTAGGACTGTGCATACGCGCTGCTATAAGAACCAGCGGCGCAAACAGCCAGCACAACGGACGCAATCGCCGCAAATACAGATTTGATTGTCATTTCATTTCCATTCAACAAATAAAACATTTTTCATATTTCTTATTGTACTTCAAGGAAATAGAGCTTTTCCGTTGTCCTGCCCATGAAATTCCTGCTGCGGCCGGGCCGGGGACATCCGATCTACGCAAGCCAGCTCTCCCGCCCTTGTCATTATGAAACTCTGGCGACTGGAGGAAAAGGCACATATTTCCTGTCAGAAATAACAGCTATTTTGGCAAGAAAAATAAGCGTAAGTTACCACATGACATTTCACTTTGTAACAATACGTAAATTAGATTGCGTATTTTCACATATGAAAATCATCGCCATCATCCTTGACGTCAATTGTCCCTTGTTTATTTTGCATCAATAGTATCAGGAGCAAACGATCCTGCTTGACGAATCGCTTGAACCGGATGTGATGGACGCCTTGGATAGCCGGTCGTGTTTTTGTTCGCGAAGTATCTGGTCACCTTATGAATTATCCACGCATCAATTTCAAGAGAGTGAGATACCATGAAACCAGTTTTACGTCACGTCGAAGGCCCGTTGTTTTTCACACTTCTACTCGCAGCTAGCTCAAGCGCTATCGCAGCCGACCGCATTGATCTTGAGAGCTACACCCCGCAAGCGCAAGCCGCAAAACAAAGCGGCCCGGTCAGCGTCCAAGCCTTTCTCGGGCTCGGTGCCGACGAGTTGAAACCCCTCCGCAGCCAGAACTACGCCAATGGCAAGGTGGTGACCCGCTACCAGCAGTATTTCCAGGGCGTGCCGGTATGGGACCAGGCGATTGTCGAGCGGCGTTCCGCGAACCAGGTGCAACCCGCGATGTCCGGCGGCCTGCTGCGCAACATCGAGAACGATCTGCCCAGCGCCAAGCCGGTCTACGCCGCCGCCGACGTACTGCTGCAAGCCAAGTCCGTTTCCCGCGCGGCAGTGACCGAAAATGAACAAACCAGACTGTATGTCCAGCTGGGCCGGAACAATGTGGCGCAACTGATCTATGTGGTGTCGTTCGTCAACAAGAGCGCCGCCAAGCCTAGCCGCCCTTACTACATCATCGACGCCAACACCGGCGCCGTGCTGAAGCAATGGGAAGGCATCACCCACTACGAAGCCAGCGGTCCCGGCGGCAATGCCAAGACCGGGCAATATGAATACCAGCCCGGCGGCAAATACGGCCCGCTGATCGTTGACAACAACTGCAACATGATCACCACCAACGTGGTGACCGTCGATCTGCAAAACGGCAGCAGCGGCAGCACGCCATTTCATTTCACCTGCCCGCGCAATACCTACAAGGCAGTCAACGGCGCGTTTTCACCACTGAATGACGCGCACTACTTCGGCAACGTGGTGTTCAATATGTATCAGGAATGGCTCAGCCTGCGCCCGATCAGCCAGACCCTGTACATGAAAGTCCATTACGGCAACAACTATGAAAACGCCTTCTGGGACGGCAGCGCCATGAATTTCGGCGACGGCGCTTCCACCTTTTATCCGCTGGTGGCGCTGGACGTATCCGGTCATGAAATCAGCCACGGCTTCACCGAGCAGAATTCCGGCCTGGTGTATAGCGGCCAGTCAGGCGGCATGAATGAGGCTTTCTCCGACATGGCTGGCGAAGCTGCCGAGAACTACATGAAGGGGAAGAACGATTTCCTGGTTGGCACGGAAATCTTCAAGGCCAGCGGCGCGCTGCGCTACATGGCCAATCCGACCCAGGACGGCCGCTCGATTGACAACGCCAAAAACTATACCAGCAGCCTCGACGTGCACTATAGCAGCGGCGTCTACAACAAGGCCTTCTACCTGCTGGCGACGACTGCCGGCTGGAGCACGCGCAAGGCGTTCGAGGTGATGGCGGATGCCAACCATCTGTACTGGACTGCCAACAGCACATTCAACCAAGGCGCATGCGGCGTCGAGAAAGCAGCCGCCAACCGCGGCTACACGGTGGCAGATGTCACTACGGCGTTCAGCGGGGTCGGGGTGAGCTGCAGCGGCGGCAGCAGCAATGTGCTGGCCAAGGGCGTGCCAGTCACCGGCATTGCACTGGCAACCGGCGCCGGCAAGGTGTATAGCATCGCCGTGTCGGCCGGCGCCAGGAACCTGAGCTTCCAGTTGTCCGGCGGCAGCGGTGACGGCGACATCTACGTCAAGTTCGGCAGCACGCCGACCACCACGTCCTACGATGGCAAATCCGACGGCAGCACCACTGCGGAAAACGTGACGATAAGCGCGCCTTCCGCAGGCACCCACTATCTGTTGCTGAATGCCTATCGTAGCATCAGCGGCGTCTCGCTGGTCGCCAACTACCAGTAAGCGTCAACTGGCAAAACCCCCGCCGGCAGCGTTTGCCGGCCGGGGTTTTGCTTTTTTATCGCCCCGCAGGTAAAGGTAATTCAAGTCCAGCTGGACGCGGAACTCTTGCCTATCTCGGCGGCGTTGGCAGCCACGGATCGATTGTAGCGCGACAAATGCGGCGCCAGCGTCGTCAATGCCAGGCAGGCGGCCTCCACCGCCCGACCCTGCAACAGGTAGGTGAGCGCCAGCACGGCGCGCGTTTCGTCGTGCAAGGCGTTGCCGTAGCCAGCCTCAGCGTAGCGTTGCAGCTGGGCGGTGAGCAGCGCTTCGCTCTCCTCCAGTTGTCCGAGCAGGCGCAAGGTGCTGCCTAGCTGAATGGAAGCGCGCGCCTGGCGATACGGATCGAGCCGCCCGCTTTTCAAGGCGGCGCGATACAGCGGCTCGGCCTCGGCTTCGAGCCCGGCCGTGTCACGGGCGCAAGCGCGCTCGAACAGCGCTGGAGCGTCATCTGCCATGCGCTCTCCTGCCAGCGCATCGATCTGCGTTACCAATTGTTCGCCAGAGATCGCGTCGCGCTCGGCCCACACCGCGGCGACCCGCGCTTCCCACCCGGACAAGCCGTCGCTCATGCCTTCATCGCGGCGAAGGCATTCTGCAAATCCTTCTTCAGATCGGCAATATTTTCGACGCCGACCGACAGCCGGATCAGCGAATCGCTGATCCCCAGCGTGGCGCGATGTTCCGCCGGAATCGTCGCATGGGTCATGATGGCTGGATGCTCGATCAGGCTTTCGACGCCGCCCAGGCTCTCTGCCAGCGCAAAGATCTCGCAACGTTCGAGGAAGCGTTTGGCGCCGGCCAGATCGGTGTTCAGATCGACCGAGATGATGCCGCCGTAACCTTGCATCTGGCGCTGCGCCAGCGCATGCTGCGGATGCGAAGCCAGGCCGGGATAATGGATGCGCCTGACTTCCGGCAGGCTTTCCAGCCAGTTGGCCAGTTCCAGCCCATTCTGGCAATGCCGCTCGACCCGCAGCGCCAGGGTCTTGATGCCGCGCAAAGCCAGGAAACTGTCGAACGGTCCGGCAATGGCGCCTACCGAGTTTTGCAGGAATCCGAGGCGCTCCAGCCATTCAGCCTGGTGCGGTTCGCGGCCGACCACGGCGATGCCGCCGATGATGTCGGAATGGCCGTTCAGGTATTTAGTGGTGGAATGCAGCACCACATCGAAACCGAGCGTCAGCGGCTGTTGCACCATCGGGCTGGCGAAGGTGTTGTCGGCCACTGCGATGATGCCGCGCTCGCGGCAGATCTTGCCGATCGCTTCCAGGTCGGCCAGCTTCAGCATCGGATTGGTCGGCGTTTCGACCCAGACCATCTTGGTTTCCGGCCGGATCGCCGCCAGCAGGTTTTTCGGGTCGACCAGGTTGACATAGCTGAACGACAGTCCGGCGCTGCGCCGGCGCACCTTGTCGAACAGGCGGAAAGTGCCGCCGTACAGGTCGTCGCCGGCGATCACGTGGGCGCCGGCGTCCAGCAACTCCAGTACATTGGCTGCGGCCGCCATGCCGGATGCGAAGGCGAAGGCTTGCCCGCCCTGTTCGAGGTCGGCGACGCAACGCTCCAGCGCCCAGCGCGTCGGATTATGGGAACGGCCGTAATCCAGCCCTTTGTTCACGCCCGGGCTTTGCTGCACGAAAGTCGAGGTGGCGTAGATCGGCGGCATGATGGCGCCGGTGGATGGATCGGGCGACTGCCCGGCGTGGATCACGCGCGTGGCGAAATGCATGCCGGCCGTGTGACCATGCTCTTTATCGTTGCTCATAACAGACTCCTTCGAAGATGATTGAGTAAATCGAAACGGGTGATCAAGCCATGGAACTGCTGATCGTCAGCGAC
Source organism: Collimonas sp. (assembly GCF_039923675.1). Lineage (GTDB taxonomy): Bacteria > Pseudomonadota > Gammaproteobacteria > Burkholderiales > Burkholderiaceae_D > Collimonas. The sequence goes on along the minus strand of NZ_JBDTCG010000089.1, from coordinate 82,470 downwards.
GATGGCGACCAGGCCGCGCGCCAGCGTGCTGCGCAAGGCCGGCAAGCCGGCATCCGGCGCCAGGGTTTCTATGGCGCTGGTCATGGTGCTGCTTACCGGGTCGCGGAAATGGGCGGGATCGGCGGCAACCTTGAGCAGCAGATCGGACTCGTCGATAATCCCGACCACCTGCCGGCCCTGCTCCACCATCACCGGCAACTGCGACACTTCCGCGCTGCGCATGCGGTTGAATGCGGTCATCAAGGTATCGCCGGAAGTGACGCTGATGACGCCGCCTTCAGCGTAACGGCGGCCGATGATGTCGCGCAGGTCGCCAAGGATTTCACGCTTGAGCAAACCCTGGTCGCGCATCCAGTTGTCGTTGTATACCTTGGAGAGATAACGGGTGCCGGTATCGGCGACGATGGTCACCACGCGCTTGGGCGTGGTCTGCTCGCGGCAATAACGCAAGGCCGCCGCCAGCAAGGTGCCGGTGGAAGAGCCGCCGAGGATGCCTTCGGCTCGCACCAGTTCGCGCGCGCTGCGGAAGCTTTCTTCGTCGCTGATCGTGTAAGTGTGCTTGACGCCGGACAGATCGGCGATCGCCGGGATGAAATCCTCACCAATGCCTTCGACGGCCCAGGAACCCGGCGTCGATTCTATCTTGCCGGTATTCACATACTCCGCCAGGATCGATCCTTGCGGATCGGCCAGTACAAACTCCAGTTTGGGCTGCGCTTTGCGGAAGAAGCGCGTCAAGCCGGTCAGCGTGCCGGCCGAACCGACGCCGCAAACAATCGCATCCAGCCGTTGCTCGGATTGCCGCCAGATCTCCGGGCCGGTGCCCTGTTCGTGCGCCAGCGGATTATGCGGGTTATTGAACTGGTCGGCAAAGAAAGAACCCGGCATCTCGCTCGCCAGCCGCGCGGCGACATCCTGATAATACTCGGGATGGCCCTTGCCGACATCGGAACGGGTGATATGGACTTGCGCACCCAAGGCTTTCAGGTGCTGGATTTTTTCCACCGACATCTTGTCCGGCACCACCAGAATCACCTGATAGCCTTTAGCGCAGGCGACCAGCGCCAAACCAAGGCCGGTGTTGCCCGCGGTGGCTTCGATCACAATGCCGCCAGCTTGCAGGCGACCATCCCGCTCGGCCGCTTCGATCATCGACAGACCGATGCGGTCCTTGATGGAGCCGCCGGGATTTTGCGATTCCAGCTTGAGAAACAGCTGGCAACAGCCAGTATCCAGCCGGGTGACTTCGATCAATGGCGTGTTGCCGATCAGGTCCAGCACCGCTGGACGGCTTGCTAGGTTCATAGGCAGATCTTCCTGTCAGAAATACGGCAGCTGGCCCGCTGCCGGTCTTAGTTCAGAGGATCGACCTATCTTATCAGTTCTTTACCGAAACATTTTGGTGCGGGAAATTTATAGAAAGAGTGAGCAGCATTTGCTGCGGGCATAAAAAAGCCGGACGCAAACATCGCGTCCGGCCACTTCAACACTACCGCCTTAGCAGCAAGCTACGATCAGAACTTGTAGCTGCCGGTGAGATAGAACTGGCGTCCCAGTGGATCGGTGTAGCGTGCATCGTAACCAACCTGGTTGCCGCCGCCGGCAGTGACCAGCGACAGTGGCGGGGTACGAGCAAACAGGTTCTTGATGCCGCCTGTGATTTCGAAGCCTTTTTTCACTGTCAGCTTGGTTTGCCAGTCGAACGTGGTGTAAGACGCCACGTTGTGGTTAGGCATGTCGACATACGCACCGTATGATCCGTCAGGATTGACGATACGGACCGTGGCATCGCTGGCAGTATACGTTTCATCGTGATAGCCGGAACGGTAGTTGGCAATCAGCGTATGTGTCCAGGTATCCGATTGTTTCCATGAACCCGCCAGACGTGAAATCACACGGAACACCACGTTCTGGTTGGCGCCGTATTTGCCCAGGCTGCTCTGTATCCCGGTCCCAGGGAAATCCTGCTCTGCCTTGAGCATGTAGGTGCCGGTCCATTGCAGACTCATGTCGCCAATCGGGGTCTTGGTTTTGAAACTATGATCCCAGTCGATACCTTGATACCTTGCACTCGCCAGATTGATCGGCACTTCCGAGAAAGCGACGGTCGGCGAACCCGAAATCGGATCGTTGAACAGCGTGAACAGACTCGAATAAGTCTGCGGGTTGCCGAATGCAATGGCTTCCTGCAAGACGCTGATCTGGTTCTTGATGCTGACCTGCCAGAAATCGAAACCAATCGACAGATTGCGTGTTGGTTCGAGGCGGAAGCCAACGGTGCTTTGCTTCGATGTTTCCGGCTTCAGACCGGCGGAACCGGTGAGCGGGTTACCGCCTGCCAGCACATCGTACTGGGTCACGCCCTGGCAACCGGCCGCCCGTGGGTCAGGCGAAGAAAACGGGCATGCATAAGTGCCTGCCGTATTGCCGGCGAAGGTGATTGGCGAAGTGATCTGGGCCAGGGTCGGTGCCTTGAAGCCGGTACCGTAGGAACCGCGCACCAACAACGAATCTACCGGCTGCCAACGTGCGGAAATCTTGTACGTCGCTTTGCTGGAAGAGTTGCCTTGGGTTGAGGAACCGAGCGGATTGCCGGCTGTATCGAAAGTACTGTTGTTTTTCGCAGCATCGTAACTATCGTAACGCAGTGCGCCGGTCACATCCAGATTCTTCACCACAGGCAGCAGCAATTCAGCGAAGGTACCGTAGTTCTTCCGCTCTGCCGAGAATGGCAACGAGCCGCTGCCACCGCCGATGATGGTATCGGTATAGTCGGGCTGCAGCGCATTGGGGCCTTGCAGGATCGCACTTGGGCTGTCGGTATGCGATTCTTTGGTCGCCTCCACACCTAACCCGATTTGCGACATGCCGCCAGGCAGCTTGAACAAGTCATGCGAAGCATGTGCATTGAGAATATCAAGCTTCGAAGTCGCCTGATCGAGGGTCTGGTGCAAAACGGCCGGCGCCAATACAGCTACAGAAGATCCGGGCGGCTGGAACGGATCGTAGGCGCCAGCGTTGACGATACTGGTAAACGTGTTGTTGCTGGCATACCCGCCACGGGCATTGTCATAAGTTTTGTTCTGAGAATGAGTATAGGACGCGTTGTAATCCCATCCGAGTGCATTGCCGTCAACCCCGAACGCAAGGTGCAGTGCATCGGTCCGGTATTCATCTTGACGACCACCTGTATCAAACAGACGCAAGCCTATCGATGCGCTCGACACATTCGCCGGATCGATGCCAAGCTGCGCCAGATAAGGCGTGACATATTTGGTGTACAGTGCGCCGTTGACCGGCAAATTCAATGGCTGCGCCGGCGGTGCATACTGCGGGAAAATCGAGTATTTGGACAACATGGCTTCGCCGAACAGCGTGGTATCGCTATTGAGCTTCCAATTGCTCGACACGACAAAGCTGTCGCGCGTCGATTTCGGGATCAGTTCAACTGTCGCCGCATAGTTGTATTTGCAGTAATTCCCGGACTGGAAAGTATTCGGCGAGCAAACGCCGTTTTTCAGGAAATCCGGTGAAAACTGTGTGGCATTGTTATTCTTGTCCAGCACCGTGACGCCGGCTGGCGCCGTATTATTACTCAATTGATACAGCGCATAATTCTGGCCGCCGACACTGAACGGCACGATACCGCTGTTGGAGAAGCTGCGTTGATTGGCGTTGAGCGAACCTTGCTCATCATGGCTATACGCCAGCAATACGTTGTAGCCATCTTTATCCAGATCGCCAAAACCTTTTGAAATACCGACGTTGTAACTCTTGCCACCCGATTTGAGCGGTGAATTGTAGTTGCCGCTAATGACCGTCTCGGTGGAATTTTTCTTGAGGATGAAGTTGACGACGCCTGCAATGGCGTCGGAACCGTACAACGCCGAAGCGCCGTCGGTAAGAATTTCAACCCGTTCCACGGCTGACAGCGGAATGCTCGCGAGATTGACCGCGTAGTCATTGTTGGCGATCGCCGACTTGGCAATCCGCCGGCCGTTCAGCAGCACCAGTGTATAGCCCGAACCAATGCCGTGAATGGATGCGGTTTCCACCCCGGCGCCACCGCCGTTGACTGAACTAGATGCCGGAATAAAGCCCTGCATCGCAGGCAAGGCCTGAATCAGATCGGCGACACTGTTTGCGCCTGTCTTTGCAATATCTTCCTGAGTCAGCGTCTGAACTGGCAGCGCACCTTCCTTGGTGATACGCTTGATGGATGAACCGGTGATTTCAACGCGTTGCATCTGTTGCGATGAATCGTCCGTCTTTGTCTCCTGTGCCTGTACCGAGTGGGCCATCAATCCTAGCCCGACAACCACACCGCCTGAAAACATCAGCCGCAGCGTGCGAGGCAACGTTCTTTCTTTTATCATTACAAACTCCCTATGGGTAAGTTTCAGAGTAGAAATTTTAAGTTTTGTAAAAATCAAACAGATTTGTTAATCGCCTTTTGAGCGATGCAGCAGAAACCATGTACTCCGGAAAAGCAGGTTTCTTTTGCAGTAATGTCACTTCTTGCAGAGTTTTTCTGGTCGCACATTTTGTGTGCCACAAGAAAATATTTCCGCACAAACATACCCAAAGCAACATACGTGCCACAAAACATTCAACACTGAGACCATGCCTCTCCGCGCGGCTCACCAGCTGCAGTGCACCATTCGAAGGAGCGATTGCTCGGAACTTAAATTACCGCAAAGAAATTGATTTTGGAAAATGAAGTGAGGCGGCGTAATCCGCAAACAACAATAAGTCCCCTTAAAAAGTAACAAGCGTAAAATTTGTTTTCGCGGGGAACGATTTAGTGCATATTGTTGTCCCCGACTCGGAATTAAATTTTAATGTTATTTTTTTAACAGCAAACGGATATGGGGCTGCCGGCATGCTGAAGGCGCAAGCGGCCAGCGGTTTGCAAATGAATTTGCTGCACCTGCGAGATGCCTAAATGGGCAGTTTTGAAGGCGTGCCCAGAATTGGGAAGGGAAAATGCACCGAAAAGATCGTGCCGCCGGCGGCGCCGGGCTCGACCGTAATCCTGGCCCCGTGATCCTTGGCGATATCGCGCACGATGGCCAGCCCCAGGCCATTGCCGGCGACACTGTCATCGAGCCGGTGCGAGCGGTTGAAAATCGACTCCTGCTCCGAAAGTGGAATCCCCGGACCGGAATCTTCTACTGAAAAAATCCCGCCGTCCTTGCCTTGCAAGGTGCTGACCGTCACCGTGCCATCGCGCGGCGAGTAGCGGATGGCGTTATCCACCAGGTTGTCGATCAGGTCACGCAGCAGGAAATGATCGCCCATCACCCGTGTCGGGTGCAGGTTGAATCCCAGATCGATATTTTTCTTGTGCGCCTCTTCCACGAAATGCTGGATCGAACCTTCGACCAGCTTGTTCATTTCCACCACCCGCAACCGTTCTTTCTCGAACTTGGCCGGTTCGGCGCGCGCCAAGGTCAGCAACTGGTTGGTCTGACGGATCATGCGCTCGGTGGATGAAGTCATCAGGACGATCGAATGCGCGCTCTCCGGTTCATCCGCATGTTTTTGCAGCAGCCATTCCAGCTGTGTGCGGAAACCGGCCAGTGGCGTGCGCAGCTGGTGCGCCACATTCGCCAGGAAATTCTGCTGCGCCTTGGCATCCAGTTGCACCCGGCTCAACAAGCCGTTGATTGCCTTGACTACCGGGCTGAGCTCGAACGGCACCGGCTTTTCATCCAGCGCCGACAAATCGTCGCGGCTGCGTGCATTCAATTCCGCCTTCATTCTCTTCAATGGCAACAACCCCCTGCTGACCGCCAGCCAGATGACGGCAATCAGCACCATCGCCAACACCCCTTCCAGCAGCAATAGCGCCAGAAATATCACGGAGCGGATATGGGTGCGCTTGCGCAGCGTTTCAGCGACGCCGATGTAGACCGGCTGCTTGCCGATCATGGTTTTCAGGGCAACGATGCGCACCGGTTCGCCACGCACAAAGCCGTCGTAGGGCGTAGGATCGTTCAGTTCTTCGCGCTCGGGCAGCACCGGGAAATCGGCATCGCCCGCCAGCAGCTTGCCCTGCTGATTACGCACCACCAGGAAGATGGCGTCGAAATGATCGACCCGCAACACCTGTTCGGCCTGCTGCGACAAATCGATCTCGACTTGCGCGCCGCTCTCGTGCAAGCGCGGGATCATGGCCCAGCCGGCGTCGGCCAGGCTCTGGTCGAACGCAATCTGGGCCGGAATCCAGGCCAGCCAGTACGTCAGGCCGGCGCCGACGATGTTCACGCTCAGCAGCGGCACGATGAGCCACTTCAGCAAACTCATGCGGATGCTGGGCATGCTGGTTTTGCTCACGGCTCGATTTTTTCCAGCATGTAACCGAAGCCGCGTATGGTGCGGATTTCAATCCCCGCATCGGCAATCTTCAGGCGGATGCGCGAGATGTAGACCTCCACCGCATTCAAGGTCAGTTCCGCGCCCCATGGCAAAATGGCATCGATGATCTGCTGCCGCGACACCACCCGCGATGCTTGTTGCAGCAGATACTCCAGCACCGCCCACTCGCGTACCGACAATTCGATCTTCTTGCCATTGATTTTTGCACGGCGCGAAGAGGTATTCAGCGACAAGCCGCCAAGATGCATTTCCAATGGCTGCGGGGCACTACGGCGCAGCAGCGCACGCACCCGCGCCACCAGTTCCTGCGTCGCAAACGGCTTGACCAGATAGTCATCGGCGCCCAGCTCCAGCCCGTAGACCCGGTCCTGCACCGAATCGCGCGCCGTCAACAACAGCACCGGCACCTGGCTGCCACGCTCGCGCAAGCGACGGATCACTTCGAAGCCGTCGATCCCGGGCAAGCCGATATCCAGCACGACGACGGAAATTTCCGTACGCTGCAGCAGCGCATCGGCGTCATTACCGTTCTGCACCACATCGACCACCATGCCGTGACCCCTGAACAGGCGCAGGATGCCATCCGCCAGCACTGAATCGTCTTCTACCAAAAGAATATGCATTGCACCCTTCATTGCATCTGACTTCCGCGCCAAACCCTGATTTGGCTACCGATCATTGTCATTACTACAAGCCCCGACCATTTAGCGTCGATTTTAAACGCTCGCCACGTATTTGCGTTGATCCAGACACAGCCGTCCCGGGCAAACTACTGCAATAATAGTGCTTGACCTAGAGCGCACTCTAACTTCTACACTTTATTCCATGGCCACTACTCAGACGATTCAACAGGCTGCAGCAGCCACCGGACTCAGCATCCACACTTTGCGCTATTACGAAAAGATAGGTTTGATCGACCCTGTCCCGAGGCAAAGCAATCAGCATCGCTTGTACCGCCAGGAAGACATGCGCTGGATTGAATTCCTGCTCAGGTTGCGCGCTACAGGGATGTCGATACAACAGATGCTGCGCTATGCGGAGTTGCGCAGGCTTGGGGACCGCTTGGGAAGTGTGTCAGAACGCAAGGCATTGCTGGAACGCCATGCCGCAACGCTGGAAGCCGATCTTTTGGTGTTGCAAGACACCCTGGAGATGTTGCGCGGAAAAATCGTGCACTACGCCAGCCAGGAGGAACAGCTGAAGGCCAACGTGGACACATAACTTATCGGGAGCATCAAATGGAGCAAGTCGAACAAGTCGAACAAACGGAACAAAGTACTTACGAGCGCGGTTTGCAACGGTTAAAAGAGGTGGACGATATCGCCGGTGAAAAGGTGATCGACAGCCTGGCTGACATTTCACCAGATCTGGGCCGCTACGTGATTGAATTCGGTTTCGGTGAAATCTACTCACGGCCGGGGCTGAATTTGCAACAGCGCGAACTGGCGACGGTAGCGGCGCTGACAGCGCTGGGTACCGCCCAGCCGCAATTGAAAGTGCATTTGGCCGCAGCCTTGAATGTCGGCCTGTCGCGCTTGGAAATTACCGAAACGATCATGCAGATGGCGCTGTATGCGGGTTTTCCGGCGGCGCTGAACGGGATGTTTGCGGCCAAGGAAGTCTTTGCCGAACATGACCGGCTGGCTGCCTAACAGGCAAAACAACAGGCAAACCAGCACCAAGCAAGCAGCCGGACAGTCCGCATAGGGCGATTCCGGCTCACTCCGCTCGATCAAGGCGGAGCCGCAGCACAGATTCCCGGGATGCCGGCAGGCGACGTGACGTACGCGATTTTCAACTCACTCCCCAGATGGATAATCCGGAAAAATCTGCCATGCGGACACTCGATAAAATACCCGGCTGGCAAACGCTACGACCATGGTGGCGGCCCTCGCGGCACGTGTTCAACTGCTGTGACTGAAGTCTAAGGGAGCATCGGCGGCAACAGGAAATACCGATTCTGGATAGGGCCATAAGGAAAAACGATGGCTCGATTTTGATTTATGGCCGCGCCAGGATCCTGGCGTGCAGCCATTCGCCGCTGCGGCACAATTCGTCGGTCACCTCCAGCACCAGCCGTTCCACCGCCGCCGCCGCAGTGGTGAGCGGAATATTCTTTGAGGCACATAGCGCCAATGTGCGCGACATTTTCTCGCCGCTGATCGCGCTGATCGCGCTGATCGAATAAGCGGTCATTTCGCCGCGTCGTATCTCCGGCAGCAAGGGCGCCACCGGCAAGATGGTGGCGCCTATGTCGGCCAGGATGGCTGATTTCATGATGGTCACCGAACTGATTTCGATCACGTTTTCCAGCACCAGCCCGGCGGCCCTGGCGACGCTTTCAATGCGTGGACGGACGCCATGCTGCATGCCGGGCAAGATCAGCTTCGCCTTGACGGCGCGGGCCAACGTCACCGAGCGCTTGGTTGTTGCATATTGCGAGCCGGTGCGGGTGATGAACATCATTTCCTCTTCCGCCAGCGGCGTGGTCGCAAACGAGGTCAGCTGGCCGTCGTCAAACAGCACCGCCAGGTTGATGCGGCCGGTCTTCAATTGCTCGATCAGGTTCCCGGTGAGCTCTTCCGTCAGTTGCAGAGAAATGTCCGGATACCTGGCGCGCATCGCAGTCAGCAAAGGCAACGCCAGAATACCCGAAACGCTTTGCGGGATACCGAGGGCGACAGTGCCGGCCGGCCTGTCGGTGGACTGGGCGACGGCGGACCTGGCATCGACCACCTGCTTCAGGATCGCCTGCGCATGTTCGTAGAAAATCTTGCCAGCGTCGGTGGCGATCACGCCTTGCGCGGAACGATGCAGCAGCTGCGCGGCCAGCTCGTCTTCGAGCTGTTTGATCTGCTGGGTCAGCGCCGGCTGGGCGATGTGCAAAACCCGGGCGGCACGCGACAGCGATCCATGATCGACGATGGCGACAAAATAGCGTAACTGACGCAACTCCATAAAGCGCGGACCTCAGTGATGAATGTGTAGATGTAGAGGCCTGGATAGCCCGAAGCTAGTGTAAACGACTTCTTGCAGAACACGCTGGAATCACCGCATAGCCTTTCCCAAAGGGTCCGGCTACAATGCAACTCAGACAAAACCGTCGCCAAGCTGAAAGTTCACCGTCGCGCCTTAGAATCAAATCAATAACTACATCAATAGGCAAAGAGACATGTCAGATAATTCAAGCCCAGCAAGCATTACAGCCGGCAGCGCCTTCGAAACCGCCACCTACGCCAAGGTCACCTGGCGTTTGCTGCCAATGCTATTCCTTTGTTACGTCGCCTCCTACCTGGACCGGGTCAATGTCGGCTTTGCCAAGCTGCAAATGCTGAACGACCTGAAGTTCAGTGAAACCGTCTACGGTCTCGGCGCCGGGATTTTCTTCATCGGCTACTTCATCTTTGAAATCCCCAGCAACATGATCTTGCACCGGGTCGGCGCCCGGCTGTGGATCGCCCGCATCATGATCACCTGGGGCCTGGTTTCCGGCGCCATGGTGTTCGTCGACAGTCCGACCACATTCTATGTAATGCGCTTCCTGCTCGGCGTCGCCGAGGCCGGCTTCTTCCCCGGCGTGATTTTGTACCTGACCTACTGGTACCCAGCCAACCGGCGCGGCAAAATGACGGCGTTGTTCATGACCGGGGTGCCGATCTCGGGCGTCATCGGCGGACCGCTGTCGGGCTGGATCATGAAGGCGATGCCGGGCGTACATGGGCTCGCAGGCTGGCAATGGATGTTCATCCTGGAAGCGATTCCATCGCTGATACTTGGCGGCGTCGTTATTTTTTACTTGCAAGACCGGATCCGCGGCGCCAGCTGGCTGAGCGAAGAAGAAAAGCAGTTACTGGAATCGCAGGTACAGGCTGAAGCCAGCCAGAAGCAAGAGGCGACGCTGGGCCAGATGTTCAGCAATCCGCGCGTCTGGCTGATGGCGCTGATCTATTTCAGTTTCGTCATGGGCCTGTACGGCGTCAGCTTCTGGCTGCCGACGATCATCAAGACCACCGGCGTTACCGACACTTTCAACATCGGCTTGCTGACCGCCATCCCCTATGCGACGGCGGCGGTAGCGATGATCCTGATCGGTCAGAGCGCCGATGCCCGCCGCGAGCGGCGCTGGCATGTGGCGATCCCGGCGCTGCTGGGCAGCATCGGCCTGATCCTGAGCACCGTGTACGATCACAACACCTTGCTGGCAATGTCTGCACTGACGCTCGCGACCGTCGGCATCATCACCGTGCTGCCGCTGTTCTGGAGTCTGCCGACGGCTTTTCTCGGCGGCGCGGCGGCCGCGGCCGGGATTGCATTGATCAATTCGCTGGGCAACCTGGCCGGTTTCGTCAGCCCTTATCTGGTCGGCTGGCTGAAAGACCAGACCCATAGCACCAACAGCGGCATGTACGTGCTGGCGGTGTCACTGTTGCTGGGAGCCGCGCTGACGCTCTCGGTGCCGAAACACCTGGTGAACAAATAAGCCGGTTGACGATCGCATCAACCAGCGCTTGAAAAGGAAGAGCATGGCGACAGAAACACTACTGGAATACAGACCAACGACCAGCGCCGACATGCCATTCCTGATCGCGCTGCGCCACGTCACCATGGACGAGCATTCTGTTCCAGTTTGAACACGCGCAAATCGTTACGATCAAAAGCAAGGACGTCGGGCTGCTGAAAGCCTATCGCGACCCCGGCCAATGGTATATCGCACAAATCCAGATCGCCCCGGAATTCCAGGGGCAAGGGCTGGGCCGGCTGATCCTGGAAAAAATACTGGCCCAGGCTGGCCGCGACAAATTGCCGACGGTGCTAAAAGTATTGGAAGGCAATCCCGCCAAAAAACTGTATGAAGCAGCGGGTTTCAGGCAAACCGGCCAGGAAGGCGTTGAATGTGTGACGTCCTGTCCGCCAGCGTCCGCTCCTGCTTCTAGCGCCGCATAATCATCGCTCGGGGCACACTCAGCATCCTGCATTTCCCCTCCTTCGCTGTACCGAATCCGTGCTTTCGCTAAAAAAACAAAGTGCTTGCATTCGAACTCGTCTTGGATAATAATTTAAATGAGAATCATTACTATTTAAGTCAATTCGATCAAGGAGCATTTGATGATTAGTCCGCGCGAAGCAACAGATGGCACTTCAGTCACGGCAGAGAACTACCGCACTCCGCCCGAGCTCCTGATATCGGCGGTGCTGCATCTTATATCGCAATACAACATGCATAACCTGGCGACCGGCGCCTGCGTGCAATCGGCCCGCACCATTGAACGGCATCTGCGCACGCTGTCCGATTGGCCGGAACTGGCGCCGGTGCTGCGCGCCACTTGCCAGCAGTTGTCCGAGCAATGGACTTCGATGATTGAGCGGGCGCTGCCCAAACAAAAAAACGAGCGTTCGGCATTTATTACGCGCCTGATTTCAGGCACCCGAGCGCTGTAGATATCCACGTGTTTCGACAACATCCCGAAACGTGCCAATGAATTCCCCGGGAAGGGAGTAAATCCGTCTTTTACCCGATCTGAGACGACTAGCGCCGACGACCTGCCCGTTGCTGACGCTAACAGCCAAGTTTCACATCGCGTACCTGACGGAGTGTGTGTCCTTATCGGCATTAGCCAACACTGTGACGGTTTCTCCTCCTGAAACAGTGGCTAGCCAAGCCGTTTTTTTTTAACCAGATTCAGTGCATTCCTACGTTTCCCAGCGGCGTTGTCCTACATTGGAAAAACCGCTTGCAACGTATCATCGGGTTGAATGCAACGCCATTCGCCACTCGAAAAAAGGAACGCATATGTTTACCACCCTGCATCTTACCCCTATCGTTTCGCTGATCGCCGGCGTCCTGATCCTGGCGATTCCAAGATTGCTGAACTACATCATCGCGCTGTATCTGATCGTCATCGGCCTGATCGGCTTGTTTGGCACGCGCTAAATGCGGCCAAGGGGATTTGCTGCCGAAACGCAACATCTTCGCGCATTCCCCACTATTTTCAGCCTGACGCCAACTCATGCTTGACAAGCCTCCGCCTTATCTCATACATTAAGTGCATGTCTTCCCCACGCATCCAATCCCGCTCCCTACTGCAGATTCCTGGCCTGCTGCCAGCTATGCTGCTAGTGCCGCTACTAGCGCTATCGCTACTACGCGCACTATGATCTCGCCCCCGTTCTGACGGGGACACACTGGCAGCAATACCGCCAAACCAAGAAATCACAGTAGTAAAACTGAAATTCCAAACAGGGATTTCGATGTTAAAGAGCCCGATTCCATGTACTGCACGCTGCACTACTCCACGCTTACCCGCACCACCAGCACGCTTGCCGCGATTACCACCGCACGCATTTGCTCGCTATCCCTATCCCTGCTAAAGCTACCGATCGGTTGCCTGGCCTCGCGTTAATTTTTCGAGTGGCAGTCAGGCAACCCTTCTGCCACCGACATATCCGGTTTCGTTTTCCATTCAGTTTTCATCAGCACACACTTAACCCGCTCCCAGAGAGGCTTACCATGATGTTGCATAACCCTGCTGTCAAATATCGCCCTTTTCCGCCGATCCCCTTGAGCGATCGCACCTGGCCCAACCAAGTCATCAGCACGCCGCCAATCTGGATGAGTACCGATCTGCGCGATGGCAACCAGGCCTTGATCGAACCGATGGACGCCGAGCGCAAACTGCGTTTCTTCAAATTACTGGTCAAGATCGGCCTCAAGGAAATCGAAGTCGGCTTTCCTTCCGGATCGCAAACCGACTTCGACTTTGTGCGCAAGCTGATCGAAGAAAACCATATCCCCGACGACGTCACCATCATCGTCCTGACCCAGTCGCGAGAAGACCTGATCCGCCGCACCGTCGATTCGCTCAAGAACGCCAAGCAAGCCATCGTCCACCTGTACAATCCGATCGCGCCGGCCTGGCGCCGCATCGTGTTTGACAAAAGCCGCGATGAAGTCAAGGAAATCGCTGTCTCCGGCACCCGCCTGATCAAGGAATTGACCGACGCCCGTCCGGAAACCCAATGGCGTTATGAATATTCGCCGGAAACCTTCAGCATGGCTGAACTGGATTTTTCCAAGGAAGTCTGCGATGCGGTGGTGGAAGCCTGGCAAGCCACGCCGGCCCGCAAAGTGATCCTCAATTTGCCGACCACCGTCGAGTGCAGCACACCGAATGTGTTTGCCGACCAGATCGAATGGATGCATCGCAACCTGGCCCGGCGCGACGCCACCATTATCAGCGTCCATCCGCATAATGACCGCGGCACCGGCGTCGCCGCCGCTGAATTGGCCGTCATGGCTGGCGCCGACCGGGTTGAAGGCTGCCTGTTCGGTAATGGCGAGCGCACCGGCAATGTCGACCTGGTGACGTTGGCCTTGAACCTGTACACCCAGGGGGTCAATCCCGGCCTCGATTTTTCCGACATCGACGAAGTCCGCCAATGCGTTGAAGACTGCAACCAGATTCCGGTTCATCCACGTCATCCATACGTCGGCGATCTGGTGTTTACGGCCTTCTCCGGTTCCCACCAGGACGCAATCAAAAAAGGCTTCGCCGCGCAAAAGGCCGACGCTATCTGGGAAATCCCTTATTTGCCGATCGACCCTGCCGATCTCGGCCGCAGCTACGACGCCGTGATCCGCGTCAACAGCCAGTCCGGCAAGGGCGGCATGGCTTACCTGCTGGAACAGGAATACGGCCTGGCGATACCGCGCCGGCTGCAAATCGAATTCAGCCGCGCGATCCAGAAAGCCGCCGACGCGACCGGCAAGGAAATCGCCGCCAGCGATATCTACAATATCTTCAAGCAGGAATACCTGGACAAGCAAACGCCCTACGTCTATCGCGGTCACCGCATGAGCGAAGACTCAAGCCAGGCGCAGCCCGTCAAGATCGAAATCGACATCGTGCGCGACGGCCAGGCGCATACCAGCAGCGGCCACGGCAACGGTCCGATCGATGCTTTTGTCAATGCGCTGGGCCTGGATATCAAGTTGATGGATTTCCATGAGCACGCCATCAGCGCCGGCGCCGATGCACAAGCCGCCAGCTATATTGAGCTGCGCCTGAACGACGCGCCTACCGGTTTCGGGGTCGGCATCGACGCCAATACCTTGACCGCATCGTTCAAAGCGATCCTGAGCGCAGTCAACCGTCAGATTGAAATTGCCGGCCACGCCGCCAACCAGGAAATCGGCAGCAGCGCTGCAGCGGCATAAGGAGCGTTTTTTCCTTTCGGTTGCGGTGGCGATCACACGGCAGCCGGGCATCGTGCAAGCCGGGTATTACCGTATTTTTGGCTTTCGCCAGCGTAGCCGGGCATCAGTTATCACTGATTGCCCGTCACGCTACAACTAATCAAACGCTGTCATGAGCAGCGGACGAAAAAAACCGCTACCTGATATCAGGCAGCGGTTTTTTTATGCGAGCCGGTACGGGTTACTTAATCAAGCGTAAGCTGCTGCGCTGGTCAGGGCGCCGATGCGCGAGCGTGCTGCGACAAAACCGGCTTCTTTGGCTTCAGGGCCATAGTTCAGGCCATCCGCACGCACCACGTTGATGTCGGTGATGCCGAGGAAACCGAACACCACTTTCAGATACTCTTCGTGGGCGATGCCAGTCGGCGTGCCGGCATGCTTGCCGCCAGAAGTCGAGACGATGATGACGCGCTTGCCCTTGGCCAGGCCTTCAGGGCCTGTTTCCGAGTAGCGGAAAGTCACGCCGGCCACGCAGATCTGGTCGATCCATGCCTTGAGCTGGGTCGGGATCGTAAAGTTGTACATCGGCGCGCCGATCACAATCACGTCCGCCGCCAGGAATTCATTGAGAATTGCTTCGTTCAGTTCCACTTCCAGCTTTTGCGCCAGGTTGCGCTTTTCTGCAGGCGTGCCTTTGGCGGCAAACGTCGCGCCGGACAGATGGACGGTAACGTCTTTACCCAGATCGCGATAGGTCAGGTCAAGGTCTGCATCCGCGGCTTGCAGGGTCGCCACTACTTCGCGGGTCAGTTGGCGTGAAGCTGAAGCGTCGCCGAGAATGCTGGAGTCGATATGTAAGAGTTTCATGATATACGCCGTTCGATAAAATTAAGAGTGGGTCAAAATCTATAGCGATCCGTAATATTTCGATGCCAGAGAGTTTGATAAAAACCTGTGATTCGCTACATCTTGAATCATTGAGCACATCGTAACTCCGCATCAAAAATAGAACTAGTCATTAAAAATAAGATATATTGTTCTACATACAGAACAATGGATGACGACCATGCAAGATTTGAACGACCTCTATTTTTTCGCCAACGTGGTCCAGCAAGGTGGCTTTACTGCTGCCGGACGCAGCCTGGGCATTCCGAAATCGCGCTTGTCGCGCCGTATTTCAGAGCTGGAAATCCGGCTGGGCGCACGCTTGCTACAGCGCAACACGCGCGGCATCTCGCTCACCGATCTCGGCAGCCGCTACTACCTGCATTGCCAGGAAGTCATTGCCGCTGCCGAGGCAGCCGAGCTGGCCGTTACCAGCTCGCTTGCCGAGCCCAGCGGTACCGTGCGGGTAAGCTGTGCGGTGGCGATTGCGCAGTCTGAGATGGCCTTCGCACTGCCGTCGTTCCTGCTGCGGTATCCCAAAGTGAATATCGATTTGCTGTTTACCAACCGCCGCATCAACCTGCTGGAAGAAGGAGTCGACGTCGCGGTGCGCGTAAGAACGACCGATGACGAGGACCCGAATCTTGCCACCCGGCGCTTGCGGGCAGCCTCGGCAGTCTTGGTAGCGGCGCCGGAACTGATGGCCAGATATCCCGCACCGAAACATCCGCGCGACCTGGCAAAGCTGCCCTTTCTCGGCGCCACCGAACATGACCGTCGCATCCACCTTATCCTGGACGGGCCGGATAAGGAGCGTTACGAGCTGGTGGCTGAACCAAGACTGGCGGTTGAGGATTTTGCGCTGCGCAAACGGGCGGCGCTAAGCAGCCTGGGCCTGACCATGCTGCCCACCGACTATTGCAGCGAGGAAGTAGAAAGTGGCCAATTGGTGCACGTGCTGCCAGGCTGGACCATGCCGTCCGGCCATCTGCAGATCGTCTATCCGACCCAACGCGGTTTGCTGCCGGCGGTGCGGGTGTTCGTTGATTTCCTGATCGAGCAATTAAGCAAGGAACAGATTTTCCCCAACTGCAAGAATTAAAAACCCGGATTCAAGAACGCGCCAGGCGAATCCCGCTAAACTGCCAGCGCGCAGTCGCCGGGAAAAAATTACGGTAACTCAGGCGTGCATGGCCGGCCGGCGTCGCTGCCGAGGAGCCACGCAACACATACTGGTTGACCATGAACTTGCCGTTGTATTCGCCCACCGCACCTGGCAACGCGACGTAGCCGGGATATGGCGCATAACTGCTGGTGGTCCATTGCCAGGCGACGCCGAAATAATCGGCTTGCGGCGCGGTGCTTGAACATGCTGCGGCGCATTCCCATTCGGCCTCGGTCGGCAAACGGGCGCCGGCCCAGCGCGCATAAGCCTCAGCTTCGTAGAAAGAGAGATGCGCGACCGCCTCATGCGCGGCCAGCGGCTGCAAGCCATGCAAGGTAAATTCACGCCAGGCGGAATCAAATTGTGCGTGGGCATTCTGCCAGTACAGCGGCCGCGTGATTTTCTCGTGCATCACCCAGTCCCAGCCGGCAGATAGCCATAACAAGGGATTTCTATAGCCACCATCTTCGACGAACGCCAGATATTCGCCATTGCTGACCAGCCGCGACGCCATCGAAAACGGTTCGACAAACTGCCGGTGACGTGGCGTTTCATTGTCGAAAAAGAAGCCCTGCCCGTTGTGTCCGACTTCAACAATCCCCGATTTGAACGATTGCCATTGCAGGGCGCCGACAGTCCGCTCCGCTGCTACTTCGGCCATCGCGCTGGAGGGAAGATAAGGCGGCAGCAAGGGATTCATTGCCAGCAGATGCTTGATATCGGTCACCAGTAATTCCTGATGCTGCTGCTCGTGCTGCAAACCCAGTTCGACCAGCATCGCCAGCTCGCATGCCGCCTCCGGCGCCAGAGTTTGCGCCAGCAAGGCCAGCAGGCGCTGATCGACGTTTTGGCGATAAGCCAGCACCTCGTCCAGCGCGGGCCGCGTGATCAAGCCGCGCTGGGCCCGCGGGTGCTTGTCTCCGACTCCTTCGTAATAGGAATTGAACAGGACCCGGAAGGCCGGATGAAACGGCCGGAAACCAGCCTCGAAACGTTCCAGGATAAATGTCTCGAAAAACCAGGTGGTATGCGCCAGATGCCATTTGGCAGGACTGGCGTCGGGCATCGATTGCACGCAGCAATCCTCTGTCGACAAGGGCTGCACCAACCGGCAAGACTGCGCGCGCACGCTGGAAAATGCCTGCGCTAAATCAGTCATCGCCCGGTGGCCGGTTTCAGCTGTCACGACTTGTGTCGCCATATCCATTGCAATTCCGTTTCCGTATGACTCGTTCAAACTACTCGCTCAAGTAACCTGTGCATGGCACACCATGAACCAGTTGCGCTCGTCGCTCCAGGTCTGCACCTTGCCAAACCCGGCTTGCTGCAGCATGTCGATAAAGCCTTGCCGTGAGTATTTATAACTGCTCTCAGTGTGGATGCGTTCACCTTGCGCAAAGCGCCGGATGCCGCCTTGCCGCCAATGGACGATGAGGTCCTCGCGCGCCTCCAGGTGCATTTCAATCCGATGCTGTTCCTCATTATAGAAAGCCCGGTGACGCCAGTCTTGCGGTCGGAAATCGGCGTCCAGCAAACGATTCAGATGATTCAGCAGATTCAGGTTGAAGGCCGCGGTAACCCCCAGCGCATCGTCATAGGCGGCATCCAGAATAGGCTTGTCCTTGACCAGGTCGACCCCGATCAGCAGGCCACCATCGCTGCCGGCGATGGCTTTGCGGATCTGGTGCAAGAATTTCAAAGACTCCAAAGGCGCGAAATTGCCGATCGATGAACCTGGGTAAAAAAACTGCCGTCGACGTAATCCTATTGCCGGCGGCAATTCCAGTTCGGAAGAGAAATCCATGCCGAGGCAAGTCATCTTTATCTGCGGGAATTGCTGGCGCAGCGCACTGACGGCCTCCTGCAAGAATTTCTCGGAGATATCGACCGCAACATACTGCTTCGGCCGCAGGCTGGGAAACAGGCGCGCCGCCTTGCTGCAATTTCCCGCCCCGAGGTCGATCAGGGTTGCATCGGCACCGACCGCAACCGCAATCTGGCTGGCATGGTGCTCGAAGATCGCCGCTTCTGTGCGCGTCGGATAATACTCGGGCAATTCGCAAATTGCCGCAAACAAGCGCGAGCCGAGAACGTCGTAAAGGTATTTCGGCGAGACATGCGCATGCGGCGCCAGCAAACCGGCGACCAGCTGCTGTTCAACCTCGTCTTGCGCCACGCAGTTTTCCGGGGGCGCTGATTGTCGCAGTTGGGCCAAGGGATTCTCCTGAGATGGCAATCATGGGAACGACATATTTAGTTGCTTGTTCAGCCACAAAAATTCAGGCTCTCCGTAGCGTGATCCTGCGTCCACGCGCAACATCCACTACACTAGCAAACTGCTGGTCATACGCTAGGCATTGAACAAGTATATCGATATTCGATAAAGCGTTGAAGTTCCCTTTGAATACGCGGCAAAGTGCGCTCGATCTCTTAACCGGCTGCAACATGAATACGTGGTATACCGCTACAGACATTTTCCGCAATCCGCTGGCGTGCTGTAGGATCGCAGCTTGACGCAGATACCAGATAAACCGCAATGAACCGTAATAAATCACAATAAGCCGCAAGACCGGACTTAGGGCTCAGCGGCCGCCCACACAGAATCCAACATGACAACCATAACTTCCAAAGAACCTCAAAAACGCAGTCTGGGCACACTCATCGGCTTGGTTCCTTTCCTGGCTCCCTACAAACGACAGTTTGCGATGGCCAGCATTGCGCTGCTGGTGGCGGCCGGCGCCACCCTGGCGATTCCGTATGCATTCCGGCAAATGATCGATCTCGGATTCAGCACCGGCGGGATCCAGGGCGCCAGCCATATCGACATGTATTTCCTGGCGCTGTTCGGCGTCGCCTGTGTCTTGGGCGTGGCCACTGCCGCGCGCTTTTACATGGTGTCCTGGCTCGGCGAAAGAGTCACCGCCGACCTGCGCAGCGCGGTGTATTCGCATGTGGTGACGCAGAGCCCGCAATTCTTTGAGACCACCAAGACCGGCGAAGTGCTGTCGCGCATCACCACCGACACCACGCTGATCCAGGCGCTGGTCGGCACCAGCATCTCGATGGCGCTGCGGAATGCCTTGCTGTTCATCGGCGGCATGGTCATGCTGTTCATTACCAGCGTCAAGCTGAGCGCGATCATCCTGGTGATGCTGGCCTTGGTGGTGCTGCCGATCGTCTGGTACGGCCGGCGCGTGCGCAAGCTGTCGCGCGATTCGCAAGACCGGGTCGCCGACGCGTCGGCGATGGCGGGAGAAATCCTCAACGCCATGCCGACCGTGCAAGCCTTCACCCATGAAAACATCGAGGCGCAACGCTTCGATATCTCGATCGAAAACGCCTTCAGCACTGCGATGGAACGCATACGCGCCCGTTCGCTGCTGACCATGATGGCGATCCTGCTGGTGTTCGGCGCGATTGTCTTCGTGCTGTGGCTGGGCGCACATGCCGTGGTCCAGGGCCGCATGAGCGGCGGCGAACTGGGCCAGTTCATCCTGTACGCCGCCCTGCTGGCCGGTTCTATCGGCGCTCTGGCCGAAGTCATGGGCGACGCCCAGCGCGCCGCCGGCGCTACCGAGCGTTTGCTGGAATTATTGGCGGCGCAATCGCCGGTGCAATCGGTGCTGCTGCCGGACTCGCTGCCGCCACGCACTGAACAGGGCGCGGCGCTGATGCTTGAAAACATCGGCTTCCGTTATCCGTCACGGCCGGAGAGCGCGGCGCTGCACGGCTTGTCACTGGATATCCGGCCAGGTGAAACAGTGGCCGTGGTCGGTCCTTCGGGGGCCGGCAAGACCACCCTGTTCCAACTGCTGCTACGTTTCTATGATCCGCAAGAAGGCAGCATCAAGCTCGATGGGGTCGACATAAAGTATCTCGACCTGCATACCTTGCGCGAAGCGATCGGCATAGTGCCGCAAGACACCATCATTTTTTCCGCCAACGCGATGGAAAACATCCGCTATGGCCGGGTCGGCGCTACGGACGCCGAAGTGATCGCTGCGGCAAAAATGGCGGCGGCGCACGAATTCATCGAACGCTTGCCGGAGGGTTACCAGGCTTTCCTCGGCGAACGCGGCGTGCGTTTGTCAGGCGGCCAGCGCCAGCGCATCGCGATTGCGCGCGCCTTGCTGAAAAATCCGCCCTTGCTGCTGTTGGACGAAGCCACCAGCGCGCTCGATGCCGAATCGGAACGCGCGGTGCAAGGTGCGCTGGAAGCAGCAATGGTCGGCCGCACCACGCTGGTCATCGCGCATCGCTTGGCGACCGTGCAACGCGCCGACCGCATCATCGTGCTGGAGCACGGTCATGTGGTCGAAACCGGCAACCATGCCGAACTGGTCGCGCAAAACGGTTTGTACGCCAGCCTGGCGGCGCTGCAGTTCAATATTCACACCGACTCGTAAACGAAGCGGCCATCTCCAGATAACAGGAAAAGACCATGAGCATCTTATTTTCTCCCTTGACATTACGCAGCGTGACGCTAGCCAACCGGATTGCCGTTGCGCCCATGTGCCAGTACTCGGCGGAAGGCGGCTTTGCCAATGACTGGCACCTGGTGCACCTGGGCAGCCGCGCTGTCGGCGGCGCCGGCCTGATCATCTTTGAAGCCAGCGCGGTAGTGCCGCAGGGCCGTATCTCGCCACAGGACCTGGGCATCTGGAAAGACGAGCATATCGCGCCGCTGAGCCGCATCACCCGCTTTATCGAACAGCAAGGGGTAGTCGCCGGCATCCAGCTGGCGCATGCAGGCCGCAAAGCCAGCGTCTGGCGTCCATGGGAAGAACAGCAAGGCCGGGTCGAGCCGGAACAAGGCGGCTGGCACACGGAGGGGCCATCGGCGATTCCTTTTGACGTCAGCTATACCACGCCGACCGCGCTGACCATCGACGGCATCAAGGGCGTGGTCCAGGCCTTCGCCGACGCCGCGGTACGCGCGCACAAGGCTGGCTTCAAGGTAGTTGAGATCCACGCTGCGCACGGCTACCTGCTGCATCAGTTCCTGTCGCCGGTCAGCAACCAGCGCAGCGACGAATATGGCGGCTCGTTTGAAAATCGCGCGCGGCTGGTGCTGGAAGTGGTGGCGGCGGTACGCAAGGTCTGGCCGCAGGAACTGCCATTGCTGGTGCGTCTGTCAGCCACCGACTGGATCGAAGGCGGCTGGAACGACGACGAAACGGTCGCATTGAGCCGCTTGTTGCGCGAGGCTGGAGTCGATCTGATCGACGTCTCCAGCGGCGGCAATATCGCCAGCGCCAGCATTCCGGTCGGCCCCGGTTACCAGACCAAGTTTGCGGCAAGGGTCAAGCACGAAGCCGGTATCGCCAGCGGCACGGTCGGCATGATTACCGATCCGGGCCAAGCCGAGCACATTCTGCGCACCGAGCAAGCCGACCTGGTGCTGATGGCGCGTGAACTGCTGCGCGATCCGTACTGGCCCTTGCATGCGGCCGACGCGCTGCATGACGTCACATCGTGGGCACCACAATACATGCGTGCGACTTCACGCAAATCGCCGCAACGGCCGAATGTGGATTACAGCGAAAAATAAACTGAAGTGTGAATCGAGACCGGGACCGATATCGGGACCGGTGCTGCAAACGTTTAGAGACTATGCGGCACCGGCTGTTTTGCCGAGGTTTTTCCCAGGCCTGCCGCCACTTCGGCAATCAGGCGCCGCAGCCACACCACATCCGGCGCTACGTGCGAACGCGCATGCCACAGCATGTAGAAACGCATCTTCGGCATATCAAACGGCAGCGTAAACATGCCGATCGGCCAGTCTTCGATGATGTGTTCGGCAAACTGGCGGCCGGTGGTAAAGATCAGATCGGATTTCGACAACACGTGCGGCACCAGTGCGAAATACGGAATGGTCACCTGCACGTTACGCTTCAAGCCCTGCTCGGCCAGCGCAGCATCAATGCCGCTGCGGTGCCCTTCTATGTATGGCGTAGGCGCCAGGTGCGGCATTTCCAGATAGTATTTCAGGGTCAGGCCCTTCTTGGCCACCGGATGATCGCGGTGCATCATGCACACTACGTCGTCATCAAACAATTGCGCCAGATGCAGGTGCTCGGGCGGATCCGGCCAGTTGCCGATCACCATGTCGAAACGTCCGGTTTCCAGCGCGCTGGCGTAGTCCAGGTTGGCGTCCAGCGCATGCACCATCAGGCTGGCGCCCGGAGCGCGTTTGCGCAACTGCTCGATGATCGACGGGATCAGCAGCATGTTCAGATAGTCCGGCGTGCCGATGTGGAATACGCGCGCGGTGCTGTCGGCCTCGAACGCGGCCACCGGCGCCGCGATTTTTTCAATGACTTCCAGACCTTGTTTCGCCAGCGCCAGCAACTCTTGTCCGCGTTCGGTCGGCACCATGCCGGTCTTGCCGCGCACCAGGATGGCGTCGCCGGTCAGTTCACGCAAACGCTTGAGCGTATTGCTGATGGTCGGCTGCGACTGGCCCAGCTTGATGGCAGTGCGCGAGACACTCTTCTCCACCAGCAAAGTGTGCAGCACACGCAGCAGGTAGGTATCAAGATGGTGGTTGGTGCGGGATGTCATGGGCGGCGCTAAAAAGGGTAGGAAATGTCAACTTTCAAACGAATGTGAAAGTTGCACAGTAAACCCCTTCAGCATAACGGATATATGTATACCTGAATAGACATCGATAAAGCACGACTGGATAACTCCCAAGTATCGAATCCACTCGATTTTTGATGATATTCATGAAAAATAGTCGATTTATACCGAATTAGACGACCGGTCTAATTTTGATCTATAATGCATGCATCATGCGAACAAATTACGACACCACCAAGCGCCACATCCTCGACGCAGGACAAAAAATCATTGCCGTCAAAGGCTTCTCAGGGGTCGGATTAAGCGAGATCCTGAGCGCGGCAGCGATTCCCAAAGGATCGTTCTATCACTACTTCGGCTCGAAAGAGCAATACGGCCGCGAGTTGATGGAGCAGTATGTCGAAGATTACCTGCAGGCGCTGGACCAGGTCCTGCAAATTGCGGTGCAACCCACATCCGCAGCACGCCGGGAACCGGCCCGGGAGCGCCTGTTGCGTTACTGGAGTCACTGGCTGGAAACCCAATCCGGCGCTGAAGCCATGCACAAATGCCTGGTGGTGAAGCTCAGCGCCGAAGTCGCCGACCTCTCGGAAGACATGCGCCTGGTCTTGTGCGACGGCACGCGGCAAGTCATGGTGCGCCTCGCCGACTGTATCGCCGAAGGGATTGCTGACGGCTCCCTGCGGGTCGAACTGGAGCCGCAGAAAACAGCGCAAATGCTGTACCAGTTATGGCTGGGTGCAAGTCTCCTGGCCAAACTCCAGCGTGACCGCAGTCCGCTCGAAACTGCCATGGAGATTACCATCAACACCCTGGCCTCGCCCTGATCCGTCCTCATACCGCAACCACACACGCTTGTGTACTAGCAAGCGTAGCCGTTTTTATCGCTCAACTATAAGAGCTGCTTACTTCCCAAAGGAAACCACATGCTGAATTTTGAATTCTATAATCCCACCAAAATCGTCTTTGGCCGCGACACCATCGCCAAACTGTCAACGCTGGTGCCACAAGACGCCCGTGTCCTGATCTTGTTCGGCGGCGCCAGCGCCCAGAAAACCGGCACCCTGGCGGAAGTCAAGGCTGCGCTCGGCAATCGCGAAGTCCACGAATTCGCCGGCATCGAGCCGAATCCAAGCTACGAAACCCTGATGCGGGCCGTGGAACAGGTACGCGCCAAGAAGATCGACTTCCTGCTGGCGGTTGGCGGCGGCTCTGTCATCGACGGCACCAAGTTTGTCGCTGCAGCGGCGAATTTTGAAGGCGAAGCCTGGGATATCGCAGTCAAACGCGGCACCAACATCACTAGCGCCCTGCCCTTCGGCAGTGTGCTGACCTTGCCTGCAACCGGTTCGGAAATGAATAACGGCGGCGTTGTTACCCGCAAATCGATACAAGCCAAGCTGGCCTTCCATAGCCCGCTGGTATTTCCGCAATTTTCGATTCTCGATCCGACCAAGACCTTCACCCTGCCGCCGCGGCAGATCGCCAATGGCGTGGTCGATGCTTTCGTCCACACCATCGAGCAGTACCTGACCTACCCGGTGCAAGGCCAAGTGCAAGACCGTTTCGCCGAAGGCTTGCTGCTGAGCCTGATCGAAACCGGACCGAAGGTACTGGCCGAACCCAACGACTACGACGCCCGCGCCAACCTGATGTGGGTGGCGACGCTGGCGCTCAACGGCTTGATCGGCGCCGGTGTGCCGCAAGACTGGGCTACGCACATGATCGGCCATGAGCTGACCGCACAATACGATATCGACCATGCGCGCACCCTGGCCATCGTGCTGCCGTCATTGCTGGCGGTACGCCGTGACAGCAAACGTGCCAAACTGCTGCAATACGCCGAGCGCGTCTGGCAGATTACCGAAGGCAGCGAAGATGCGCGTATCGACCTCGCCATCGAACGCACCCGCGCATTCTTTGAAAGCATGGGCATCAAGACCCGCCTGTCGGACTATGAACTGAGCCAGCCAGCCGTCGAAACCGTGCTGGAACAACTCAAGCAGCACGGCATGACCCGGCTCGGCGAGCACCAGGACCATACGCTGGACGTCAGCCGCAAGATCCTCGAAGCAGCGCTGTAAGACTAGGCTTCAATTCAAGTTTCAATCTGCGCTTCAATTTTTCTTGACTACGCTTTACTGATTCCGCCCGCGCCGGCAAGACACCGCCGGCGCTCATCCCACTGAAGGAGTAGCGAACATGTCACAAAGTAAAACAATCAATCGCCGTATCTTGCTCGCCTCGCGCCCGCATGGCGCCCCGACTGCCGAGAATTTCAAACTGGATCAAAGTCCTGTGCCGACGCCGGCCAGCGGTCAAGTGCTGCTGCGCACCGTCTATCTATCGCTTGATCCGTACATGCGCGGACGCATGAGCGACGCCCCGTCCTATGCCGCGCCGGTCGAAGTCGGCGCGGTCATGGTAGGCGGCACGGTATCCAAGATCGAAGTGTCCGAACACCCTGATTACAAAGCAGGCGACCTGGTGCTGAGCTACAGCGGCTGGCAAGACTATGCGCTGTCCGACGGCAAAGGCCTGACCAGGCTCGACCCGAAACTGGGCAAGCCATCCTATGCACTAGGCTTGCTTGGCATGCCCGGCTTCACCGCCTACATGGGCCTGCTCGATATCGGCCAGCCGCAAGCCGGTGAAACCGTGGTGGTGGCAGCCGCCACCGGCGCGGTCGGCTCGGTGGTCGGCCAGATTGCCAAACTCAAGGGTTGCCGCGTGGTCGGGATTGCCGGCGGCGCCGACAAGTGCAACTATGCGGTCGAGGAACTAGGTTTCGATGCCTGTATCAACCATCGCGCCGCCGATTTTCCACAACAGCTTGCCGCCGCTTGCAGCAAAGGCATCGACGTCTATTTTGAAAACGTCGGCGGCGCCGTGTTCGAGGCAGTCCTGCCATTGCTGAATGTCCGCGCCCGGGTGCCGCTGTGCGGCATGATCGCCAGCTACAACGCCACCGGCAAACCGGAAGGCCCGGATCACCTGCCATCGCTGATGCGGCGCCTGCTGACCCGCCGTATCAAACTGCAAGGCTTCATCATCTTTGACGACTACGGCCATCGCTATCCGGAATTTTTCAAGGAAATGAGCGGCTGGATTGTTGCCGGCAAGATGAAATACCGTGAAGATATCGTCGACGGCCTGGAGAATGCGCCGCAAGCCTTTATCGGCCTGCTGGAAGGTAAGAACTTCGGCAAGCTGGTGATACGCAGCGGCGATGAATAAGCGTTCAATTTAAATTTTTCCTATCGCAATGCAAAAGGAACTCGCATGAACATATTAATGGTATTGACCTCGCACGACCAACTGGGCGACACAGGCAAGAAAACCGGCTTCTGGCTGGAAGAGTTTGCCGCGCCCTACTACGCTTTCCTGGATGCCGGCGCCAAGCTCACCCTGGCTTCGCCGCACGGCGGCCAGCCGCCGCTGGACCCGAAAAGCGACGAACCGGATGCACAAACCGGGGCCACCGAACGCTTCCGCAAAGACAGCGCCGCGCAAGCTGCACTGGCATCAACCATCAAGTTGTCGACGGCGCAAGCCAGCGCTTACGACGCGGTGTTTTACCCAGGCGGCCACGGCCCGCTGTGGGACTTGGCGGAAGACAAGGATTCGATCGCACTGATCGAAACGATGTATGCCGCAGGCAAGCCGGTATCGGCAGTCTGCCATGCGCCAGGTGTACTGCGCCATGCACGCGCTGTGGATGGTTCGCCGCTGGTCAAGGGCAAGAAAGTCACCGGCTTTTCGGATAGTGAAGAAGCAGCGGTGCAACTGACCGATATTGTGCCGTTTCTGGTGGAAGCTGAATTGAAGAAGCTGGGCGGGAATTACAGCAAGGTTGCGGATTGGGGTAGCTATGCGGTGGTGGATGGCAATCTGATTACCGGGCAGAATCCGGCGTCTTCGGTTGCAGTGGCGGAGCAGGTGTTAACGCTACTGGCGTAATACAGGCAAGCGTAAGCCAGCGCTATATTCAATACGCAGTTTGATGGATAAAGCCGATTACTCGTCAAACTGCATACCGACAAAATCCAGATGCACGTGCATGGCCCGGAAGGCAGCGTCTGGCGCTCGCTCGCAAATCGCCTGCCAGATTGCCTCGTGCTGCGCCATCCGCGCGTAGGTAAACTCTGCGGCATGCGCGGCGTCGTTGTTAGCTTCATAGGTATTGCGGGTAATGTGATCGCGCAGCATCCTGACTACGCTGCCGTGAAAATGCCGGTACATGGCGTTATGTGTGGCAGCAGCAAGGGCGGCGTGAAATTCGGCGTCGGTAATCGCTTCCGCTTCGACATTGTGCTGCGCCACCGCATTGCGCATGCGCTGCAGGATTTCAGCAATCTTCCCATGTTCTTCCTCAGTCGCCCTCTCGGCTGCCAGTCCAGCGGCCGCACATTCAAAAATACGGCGAAACTCCAGCATATCTCCCCGCAGCGGCGGATGATCCGCCAGCAACTGCATCCAGGGCGCAGCCAGACCTTGGGATAAACGATTCACGACAAACACGCCAGCACCCCTGCGGCTGCTAAGCAAGCCACGCGCACTTAATTGTTGTATCGCTTCCCGCAACGTGGAACGCGATACGCCCAAGCTCTGCGCCAACGTCCGCTCGGACGGAATGCGGCTGTCGGTCGCCCAACTGCCATCCAGGATTTTTGACTGCATGCTCTGCAAAACCATTCTGAGCGTTTGACTGCCGCCGTTGCCGCTAGTCCGGCTATGTATCCCGCTATTGCTCATGCGCTCCCCCGAATTGGTCTGACCAGTTTGTGATTATCTCCCGGCTCCGGCATGATTGGCAAATAATCAATACACACCCATTTCAAGCAGTCTGATGATGGCCTGCAGAAATATTCATCGTGTGCTGTCCCTGCAATTCTTGCGGCACAACAAGGAGGAGAATATGTTGCAAAACCAGTCCCGCGTCATCCGGCTGCACGCCGACGACAACGTCGCGATTGCTTTAAGCGAACTGACTGCCGGCACCAATCTGGCCGAACTGAATGGCATCCAGATCACCGAAACCATTCCAGCCGGCCACAAGTTTGCATTGCGAGCATTGCAAACCGGCGATCCGGTCCGTCGCTACGGCCAGATCATTGGCTTTGTCAGCGCGCCAGCTACTGCCGGCCAGCACATCCATACCCAAAATGTATCGATGGGCGATTTCGCTCGCGATTATGCCTTTGGCAAAGATGTCAAATCTGTCCCCCGGCCGGCCGCAGAGCTCACCTTTCAAGGTATCCGCCGTGCCGACGGCGTAGTCGCCACCCGCAACTATATTGGCGTAGTCAGCACCGTCAACTGTTCCGCCACCGTCAGCAAAATGGTCGCACAGCATTTTGCCCAACCGGGAGCGTTGGATGCCTATCTTAACGTCGATGGCGTGGTGCCGGTCACGCATAGCTTTGGCTGCTGCATTGATCACAATGGCGAAGGAATCCAGCAATTGCGCCGCACCATCGGCGGCCTGATACGGCATGCCAATTTCGCCGGCGTGCTGGTCATCGGCCTTGGCTGCGAAGCCAACCAGATGGGAGCGATGTTCATGGCAGAAGGCATTACCCCCGGCGCCATGCTTCGAACACTGGTGATGCAGGAACAGGGCGGCACACAAAAAACCGTGGATGCGGCGATTGCTGCCGTTGCGAAAATGCTGCCGATCGCCAATCTGGTGCAACGCGAGCCGCTGTCGATTTCGCATCTCAGCGTTGCTTTGCAATGCGGCGGTTCAGATGGCTATTCCGGCATTACCGCTAATCCGGCGCTGGGCGTCGCCGTGGATCTTCTGGTGCAACATGGTGCGACGGCGATCCTGACCGAAACACCGGAAATTTACGGCGCAGAACATTTGCTGACCCGGCGCGCGATTTCCACCGAGGTCGGCGAGAAGCTGATTGAACGGATTCGCTGGTGGGAAACCTATGCCGAACGTGAAAAAGGCAGCATTGACAACAATCCTACGCCCGGCAACAAGGCTGGCGGCCTCAGCACCATTCTCGAAAAATCGTTGGGCGCGGTAGCCAAAAGCGGCTCCACTCCGCTAATGGGCGTGTATCGCTACGCTGAACCGATTGACACCCACGGCCTGGTATTCATGGATGCGCCGGGCTATGACCCGATGGGTGCCACAGGACAAATCGCCAGCGGCGCCAACCTGGTTGCCTTCACTACAGGGCGCGGTTCCTGTTTTGGCGCCAAGCCTGCCCCCTCCATCAAGATCGCCACCAACACCCGCATGTACCTGCGCATGCAAGACGACATGGACATCAACTGCGGCGACATCATGGATGGCGGTGCGACCGTACAACAGAAAGGCGAAGAAATTTTCCAGCTGCTGTTGCGCATCGCTTCCGGTGAAAAAAGTCGCAGTGAAGCACTGGGCGTCGGCAACGAGGAATTTGTGCCATGGATGATCGGCGCGCAAATGTAAGCAGGCCCGACATCCGTCATATGCACGGTGAATAAATAAAAATACCCAATAAAACCGCCCGATAGATGGCTAGGAGACAGCAATGAAAAAAATATCCGGACTCAGGTGGTGGATCATCGGCATGGTGATCCTTTGCACCGTTATCAACTACCTTGCGCGAAATTCGCTGGCGGTCATGTCGGTCCACCTGATGCAAGAACTGCATTTCGATACCAGGCAGTACGCTCTGATCGTCAATGCCTTCCAGGCCGGTTACATGATCATGCAACCGGTATGCGGCATGGTGATGGATATGATCGGCTTGCGCGCCGGGCTGGCGCTGTTTGCGGTCGGCTGGTCGCTGGCTTGCGCCGGGCATGTGTTCGCCACCGGCTGGGTCGGACTGGCGGGTTTTCGGCTGTTGCTGGGCATGACCGAAGCTGCGGTGATTCCGGCGGGGGTCAAGGCTGTCGGCGAATGGTTTCCACGGCAGGAGCGATCGGTGGCGGTCGGCTACAAGAATGCCGGCACCTCGATCGGCGCGATGGCGGCGCCACCGATCGTAGTATTCCTGATGACCATGTACAACTGGGAAATGGCGTTCCTTGTAATCGGCGTTGCCGGCATCTTGTGGGCGGTGCTGTGGTGCAGTTTTTATCGTCTGCCGGCCGATCACAAACACTTGAGCGAGGCAGAGCGTGGAATGATACTGAATGGCCAGGATGCGCCGATTCCTGTTGGTCAACGCAAAAAACCGTCCGTCAAGAAAATCCTGACGACGCGCCATTTCTGGGCGATTGCCATTCCCAAATTCCTGACGGAACCGGCCTGGCAGATTTTCAGTTTTTTCATCCCGCTATTTCTGATGAAAGAACGCGGCATGGATCTCAAGTCGATCGCCCTGTTTGCCTGGGTGCCCTTTCTCGCCGCCGACATGGGCGGCGTACTGGGTGGCTATCTGTCGCCGATCTATATGAAATATTTCAAAATCGATCTGATCCGCGCCCGTGTCTGGGCCATGGGCAGCGGCGCATTTTGCATGATAGCGCCCGGATTTATCGGCTGGGCGCTGAACCCCTATCTCGCCATAGGACTGTTCTGCATCGGCACCTTTGCCCATCAGATTATTTCCGTGCAGTTCAGCACGCTCGTAACCGACGTCTTTCCCACCAGCGAGCAAGCGACCACCAGCGGCTTTACCGGCATGGCTGCGTGGGCCGGCGGCTTGACAGTGACTGCCATCGTCGGCCTGGTGGTGGACAAAGTCGGCTACACCCCGATCTTTATCTCGCTTTCCGTGCTCGACCTGCTCGGCCTGGCCGTACTGTTCCTGCTAATCCGCGACAGATTCGAAAGACGTCCGTCCTTGGTGCCGGCAACAGTTTGATATCTGGTGGGCTGCCCTCATGACCCTGTCCCGCCAATTTCTTTAATTTGATTGCAAAGGAAATCTCTCATGTCGATGATCAATCCCCCCCTTTTCCACATTTCCCACAACAGCGGAAACAAAATCACGCTCACCAGCAACGATGGAGATGTCGCCCATTTATTTGTACTGGAACAAGATATCGTTCGGGTCATGGTGCTACCGGCAGGCAAGCAAAGCACGTTGAACAGCTGGGCCATCGCCCCTGGTCAGGAAGACGTCGCCACCGAAGGTCGCGACCGCTTCGATTTGAGCGGTTTTGCACTGCCTTCCTTCAAGCTGGACGAAAGCGGCGGCAAGCTGAAAATTGAAACCGCGCAGATACGCCTGACAGTGGCGTTGTCGGGCTTTTTCTGCAACTGGGAGATTCTTCAGCAAACCGCACAGGGCAGCCACTGGGTCGCCGTCGCCAGCGACCGGCCGACGCAGGCTTATAATTTTGGCTATTGGGATGAACGCTGCTATCACTATCTGGTACGCGAACCGGGTGAGATGTATTTCGGCCTGGGAGAACGCGCCGGCGATACCAATCGCGCGGGGCAGTCGCACCGGATGACCAACATCAATCCCCTCGGCTACAACGCAAAAACCACCGACACCCTGTACAAGCACATTCCGTTCTACATAACCTGGAAACCGGAGCTGCAAGCCGCGTTCGGCGTGTTCTACGACACCCTGTCGGATTGCACCATAGATATGGGGCGCGAGATAGACCAATATCATTTCCCGTATCGACATTTTATTGCCGACCACGGCATCCTCGACTATTACATCATCGCCGGCGACGCCAGGATCGACCAGGTCGTGCGGCGCTATACCTGGCTCACGGGACGACCGGCATTCATGCCCAAATGGTCGCTCGGTTATTCCGGCTCCACCATGTTGTACACCGAAGCCGCCAACGCCCAGGAACGGATGGGCGAATTCCTGGAAAAATGCGCCGAGCACGACATCCTTTGCGACTCATTCCACCTATCCTCCGGTTACACCACCATCAATGGCAAGCGCTATGTATTTAACTGGAACCACGACAAATTCCCTGATGCCAAGGGCTTTGCCTCCAGCTATATGGACAAAGGCGTGCACCTGGTGCCGAACATCAAGCCAGCATTGCTACGCTCCCATCCTTTGTTTGACGAGGCGCTTGAATCAGGACTGCTGATGTCAGATACCAAGGGCCAGCCAGGCTGGATCCAGTACTGGGGCGAAGTCGGCGTCTATCTCGATTTCACCAATCCAAAAACCTTGGACTGGTGGAAAGAAAAGGTCAAGACAGCGCTGCTCGAATACGGCCTGTCAGCCACTTGGAACGACAACAATGAATTTGAAATATGGTCTGATAAAGTTCTGGCCAAGGGTTTCGGCAGCAGCTACCCGGTGCGAGAAGCCAAGATATTGCAAACGCTGCTGATGATGCGCGCCTCGCGCCAGGCGCAGCAGGAATTCAGTCCGGAGAAACGCCCTTATGTGGTCACGCGCGGCGGCATGGCGGGCATGCAGCGCTATGCCCAGACCTGGTCTGGCGACAACACCACTTCCTGGCAAACGCTTAAATACAATATCAAGATGGGCTTGGGGCTGGCGCTTTCCGGGGTCTCCAACAGCGGTCACGACATCGGCGGCTTCTTTGGTCCGGCGCCGGACCAGGAACTGTTCATACGCTGGGTGCAATTCGGCATTTTCCTGCCACGCTTTTCGATACATTCATGGAACACCGACGGCAGTGTCAACGAACCGTGGATGTTTCCGCAAGCAACGCATCATGTGCGCGACCTGATCAAATTGCGCGCCAAGCTGACGCCATATCTGTATGACCTGCTGTGGCAAGCGCACGATCAGTATCAACCGGTCACGCGTCCAACCTTCTTCGATTTTCCGCAAGATGCGCGCTGCTTTGAAGAAAACGACGATCTGATGATCGGCCGTTCGCTACTGTTTGCACCCGTGGTCGAAGCGGGCCAGCGCACCCGGGATGTTTATCTTCCCGCAGGCTCCGACTGGATCGACTTCTGGTCCGGCGACCGCTTTGAAGGCGGTCAGACCGTCACGCTGGCAGCGCCATGGAGCCAGCCTCCGCTACTGGTGCGCGAGGGCAGCGCCATACCGGTCAACTTGGCCGAGCAGCATTTCGCCAAGCCCGATTGCCGCATCGGCTTCATGGTCTTCCCGCACCGGCAGGCAACAGAAGTCATCACTTCCTTTTTTGATGATGATGGCGAGTCCTATGCTTACCGCCAAAAGCAGCACGCCAGCTGGACCGTTACGGTCAAGACCGATGCCCATACAGTCGATCTGCGCCTTGCGTTTAAAAACACATCAGGCGCCGGGGAGGCTCAGAAGCAGGTCAAGATCATCCTGCCTGGTTCCGAACATCGCGCAGTGACCATTGCAGGAAAAGCGGCGCAACTTGTCTATGCTGAAGAGCAAGCATTTGTCATGGCAGACATCAGCTAAAGACAAGTCAAAACGCCTCATCCAGTGCGGATGAGGCGTTTTGACTTTCGAACCCGCAGGAACAGAGCAATACGCAAGTTATTTAGTGCCAAATATCCGGTCGCCGGCATCGCCCAAGCCCGGAACTATATACGCATGCGCATCCAAATGCGAATCCAGGCTAGCCACATACAGCTTGACGCCAGGATGCGCATCCTGGAACACCTGCACACCCTCAGGCGCAGCCACCAAGGCCAGGAAGATGATTTGCTCGTCACTGACACCGCGCTTCTTCAGCACATCAACCGCATGCACCGCAGAATTACCCGTCGCCACCATTGGATCGCAGACGATAAAGATCCGCTCCGCCAAATCCGGCAAGCGCACCAGGTACTCTACCGGCTGGTGCGTATCCGGATCGCGGTACACGCCGATATGGCCGACCCGCGCCGACGGCACCAGGTCCAGCAAGCCGTCGCTCATGCCGATTCCGGCGCGCAGCACCGGCACCACCGCCAGCTTGCGGCCGGCAATCACCGGCGCTTCCATACTCTGCATCGGCGTCTCGATCAACTGCGTAGTCAGCGGCAAATCGCGCGTGATTTCATAACCCATCAGCAGTGTAATTTCCCGCAGTAGCTGGCGGAACGTACGGGTCGACGTTTCCTTGCTCCGCATATGCGTCAGCTTGTGCTGGATCAACGGATGGTTGAGGATGAAGAGATTGGGGAAACGGGGATCGCTGAGCATGATAAATTGGATAAACGGATAAGGATGAAATAAGGCGCAGCCGGAATATTCTGTACACAAAAAAGGGGAGATTTCTCTCCCCTCCACGCTTCAGTATTTACTCAACGGCTGACTCTGTTTTGGGTATCAGCAATGCAAGAATTTCTTCAAGTTCATGACGCACTTCGAGAATATTCAGCTCGTTCTGCCTGGCTTCGGCGGCTTGCTCGGCTTCCACCACGCTGCCAAGACGGCCATCGAGCTTGTTGCGCGCGCCGCTGATGGTGAAACCGTGTTCATACAAGAGCTCGCGGATGCGGCGAATCAGCAGCACTTCATGGTGCTGGTAATAACGCCGGTTGCCGCGCCGCTTGACCGGCTTGAGCTGGGTGAACTCCTGCTCCCAATAGCGCAGCACATGCGGCTTGACGCCGCATAGGTCGCTGACCTCACCTATGGTGAAATAACGCTTGGCCGGAATCGGCGGCAATACGACAAGCTCGGACTTACTAACGCGATCGTTCATGAATTAGCTGGGAGAGCGGCGGCAAACTGTTGAATAGGCTGGACGGGTTGCAGGCTTGCGGCTTCAACCATGCCCTTGAGTTTCTGACTGGCGTGAAACGTCACCACGCGGCGTGCAGTGATAGGAATTTCTTCCCCCGTCTTGGGATTGCGGCCCGGACGCTGCGGCTTGTCGCGCAACTGGAAATTGCCGAAACCCGACAGTTTCACTGCCTCGCCGCGTTCCAGCGCATCGCGGATTTCATCGAAAAACGTTTCCACCATGTCCTTGGCTTCACGCTTGTTGAGACCAACCTGTTCAAACAAAAGTTCAGCCAGTTCCGCCTTGGTCAATGTCGGCAAATTCTTTTCTGCCTGCGAACGCGCTTGCGCTTCACGCATGGCCCGATTCAGATCGGCGTCCAGAACGGATTCAAATTCTACTGTCTGCATATTGTTCATTCTGTCGTTACGCCCCTGTCTTCCTGGATTGCTGCTGCCGGCGACGCGTTTGCCACTGCCATCGCGTTCATCCGGCTTTTTACCGCAGGTTTTATCATTAAATCATGCGATTTTGAGGCTAATCAAGCGCGTAATTTTGCTGTTGGCACCTTGCTGACAGCAGCGATCAAAGCAGACATGGCGGCTTCTACGGTGTCATCTTGGAGGGTGTTTTCAGTATCTTGCAAGGTAAAACGGAAAGCAAGACTTTTTTCGTCATTTTCCAACCCTTTGCCATGATATTCATCAAATAAAACAATGGCTTGCAGAATCCGGCATGCCGGATTTCCTTGCTGCTCAGCAGCAAAAACATCCAGTAAATCCTGTGCATAAACCGCTTGTTTTACCACCACTGCAAGATCGCGCACCACGGCAGGGAATTTCGAAATATCGACATACGCCGGCACTTGCCGTTGCTGCAACGCCAGCCCATCGACTTCGAACATGACCGGCGCCAAAGGCAGCTCATATTTCTGCTGCAGGCGCGGGTGCAGCTCGCCGATGAAACCGATCGCCTTGTCGCCCAGCAGCACTTGCGCCGAACGGCCGGGATGCAGCGCCGGGTGTTCGATTTTAGCGAAACGCAAAGTCACCGGTGCGAACAAGGCTTCCAGATCCGCTTTCACATCGAAGAAATCGACGCTACGGGCTGCCTGGCCCCATTGCTCGTCAGCTTGCGGGCCGTAAGCCAGACCGGCGACGCGCTTAGGCTGAGCGAAGCCAGCCACTGCCAGTGGACCGTTCTGCACTGCTGCGTCACGCATGTAGACTGCGCCGGCTTCAAAGATGCGCACACGGTTCAGCTTGCGGTTCAGATTGTATTTGACGTTGGCGATCAGGCTGCCGACCAGGGTCGAGCGCATCACGCTCATCTGGCTGGCGATCGGGTTGACCACCTTGATCGGCGCCAGGTTACCGGCAAAGTCGGCTTCCCAGGCTTCGTCGACAAAGCTGTAGTTGATCACTTCCTGGTAATCCAGGTCGGCCAGCTGGCGGCGGATCGTGAACAGCGAGCGCCGATGTTCCGGCGCGATATACATCGCGTTCGGCGCTACCGGCGGCAAGGCCGGGATATTTTCAAAACCGTAGACGCGGGCGATTTCCTCGATCAGGTCTTCCTCGATCTCGATATCGAAACGATACGACGGAGGCGTCACCGAGAACACGCCGTTCTCTTGCGTGAACGCCAGGCCCAGGCGAGTGAAGATATCAGCGATCTGGCTGTCCGACAAAGGTACACCGATGACGCGGATCGCGCGCGAGGTACGGACTTTGACCGCATCGCGCTTCGGCAGGTTGACGCTTTGATCGTCGATCGGACCGATCTTGGTTTCAGGCGTGCCGCAAATTTCGATCAGCAACGCAGTAATGCGTTCGATGTGCTCGACCGTAGTGGCGAAATCGACGCCACGTTCGAAGCGATGGCCGGCATCGGTCGAGAAATTGAAGCGGCGGGCGCGGCCCTGGATCGCTTGCGGCCACCAGAAAGCGGCTTCCAGATAGATGTTTTGGGTTTCCAGCGACACCGCCGTGGCGTCGCCGCCCATGATGCCGGCCAGCGATTCGATTTGCCGGTCATCGGCGATGACGCCGATCCAGTCGTCGACGCTGACGGTATTTCCATTCAACAGCTTGAGCGATTCGCCCGCCTTGCCCCAGCGGACATCGAGGCCGCCATGGATCTTGTCCAAGTCGAACACATGGGTTGGACGGCCGAGTTCCAGCATGACATAGTTGGAGATATCGACCAGGGCCGAGATCGGACGCTGGCCGCTACGCTCCAGGCGCTGCTTCATCCATTGCGGCGTCGCCGCCTTGGCGTTCAAGCCGCGGATCACGCGGCCGGAGAAACGGCCGCACAGGTCCGGCGCCGAAATCTTGACCGGCAAGGTTTCAGTGATGTTTGCTGCGACGACTTGGTATACCGGCTGCTTGAGCGACGTACCGGTCAGGGCCGACACTTCGCGCGCCACGCCCAGCACCGACAGGCAATCCGCCTTGTTCGGCGTCAGCTTGATAGTGAACTTGAGATCGTTCAGCTCATAGTAATCGCGGAAATTCTGGCCGACCGGCGCATCTTCCGGCAATTCCAGCAAGCCGCCATGGTCTTCCGACAGCTTCAGTTCACGCGCCGAGCACAACATGCCCTGCGACTCGACGCCGCGCAACTGACCCAGCTTGATTTCGAACGGCTTGCCATCCGCACCCGGCGGCAAAATCGCGCCAACCATGGCGCAAGGCACCTTGATGCCGGGACGCACGTTAGGCGCGCCGCAGACGATATTGAGATGCGTGCCGGTACCGACGTCGACCTGGCAGACATTCAAACGATCGGCGTTCGGATGCTTGGCGGTTTCGAGCACCAGGCCCACCACGATATTGGTAAAGGGCGGCGCCACCGGCTCGACCTCTTCCACTTCGAGACCGGACATGGTCAGCAAATGGGACAATTCGTCCGAAGTCATCTTCGGATCGACCATGGAACGCAGCCAGCTTTCAGAGAATTGCATAGGTAAAACCTTCAAAAACCTGTATCAGGATTTTAGGTGACTATTCAGTCAGCAGAAAATCACCCTCGGCGTCATTCCCGCGTACGCGGGAATCCATTCTCTCGTAACCTGGATCCCCGCGTTCGCGAGGATGACGGTGTAGTGTTCGTGCGGCGCTGAACAGCAGCAGTTTAATTAAATTGTTTCAGGAAACGCAGATCGCCTTCGTAGAACAGGCGCAGATCGTTGATGCCATAACGCAGCATCGTCAGACGTTCAATGCCGGAGCCGAACGCGAAGCCGATGAACTGTTCCGGATCCAGGCCCATGTTGCGTACCACATTCGGATGCACCTGGCCGGCGCCCGAGACTTCCAGCCAGCGTCCCTTTAGCGGACCGCTGCCGAAGGCAATATCAATCTCGGCCGAAGGCTCGGTGAACGGAAAATACGATGGACGGAAACGCACTTGCAGATCGTCGGTTTCGAAGAAGGCCTTGACGAAATTCAGGTAGACGCCTTTGAGGTCTGCGAAGCTGATGTCTTCGGCAATCCATAAGCCTTCAACCTGATGGAACATCGGCGAATGGGTCGCATCGCTGTCAACGCGATAAGTACGGCCCGGCGCGATGACCTTGATCGGCGGCTTGTTCATGCGCGCATAACGCACCTGCATCGGGCTGGTGTGGGTGCGCAGCAGCAGCGGCTTGCCTTCAGTGTCATTGCCTTCGATGTAGAAGGTATCCTGCATCGAACGCGCCGGATGGTTTTCCGGGCTGTTCAAGGCGGTAAAGTTGGTCCAGTCGGTTTCGATTTCAGGGCCGTCGGCCACATCGAAACCGATCGAACGGAAGATTTCTTCGATGCGCTGCCACGAACGCATCACCGGATGGATACCGCCGACGCCACGGCCACGGCCCGGCAAGGTGATATCGATCGCTTCGGCGTTCAGGCGCTCTTGCATCTGGGCGTTGGCCAAGGCGTCACGGCGCGCGGTCAGGGCGGCTTCGATCTGTTCCTTGGCATGGTTGATGACTGCGCCCTGGACTTTGCGCTCGTCGGCAGCCAGTTTGCCCAGCCCCTTCATCTGTTCGGTGATCTGGCCGGTCTTGCCCAGATATTTGGCTTTCGCATTTTCCAGCGCGGCGGCATCGACGGCGGCGCTGAAATCAGCCTGGGCTTGCGTTACTAGTTGTTCTAGGGAGTTCATGCAGTTTTCCTGCTCCAATGAAGCCGAAATACGCCAGTCAATTGAAAAACCAGCGGTTAAAAACACAAACGGGGCATAAGGTGTTGACCTCTGCCCCGCTCGGGATTGCCATGCCGCAGAACTGCGCGGCGCTGGCAAAACTACATAAGAAACTTACGCAGCGATGTTGGCCTTGACTTGATTGACAATCGCAGCAAACGCTGGCTTGTCCATCACTGCCATATCAGCCAGAACCTTACGGTCCAGTTCGATCGAAGCACGCTTCAGACCGTTCATGAATACGCTGTATGTCACGCCATGCTCACGGGAAGCGGCGTTGATACGAGCAATCCACAAAGCACGGAATACGCGCTTCTTGTTGCGGCGGTCACGGTATGCGTATTGACCAGCGCGCATAACCGCTTGCTTGGCTACACGATAGACTTTACTGCGACGACCGCGGTAACCCTTGGCTTGCACCAAGATTTTTTTATGACGGGCACGAGCTGTAACCCCACGTTTTACTCTAGGCATAATAACTCCTTAGTATGAGGTTAAGCGTTCGGCAACATGCGCGTAACGGATACCATGTTGTGGTCATTGACCCCAACGGAACCGCGCAATTGACGTTTGTTTTTGGTGGTCTTCTTGGTCAGGATGTGGCGTTTGAACGCTTGACCGCGTTTAACAGTTCCACCCGGACGTACGCGGAAACGCTTTTTAGCGCCGCTTTTGGTCTTCATTTTTGGCATGACACTATCTGTCCTTTGAGGACAGCTCCTTTTTTAACATGATTGCAGGTGGCAACATAACGTTACGCTTGGATGCCTGCTCTCACTTGTTTAAACCCAACTGCCCGACTACCACAGCCAGATTTGGCAACAGAATCTTCCCTGCCGCTTTTTGGATCGCCCGGATAGTTACTCATCCAGGCCACCTAAAATCTATATCAGTTGAAGACAGAGTAATTCGCCACGCTGCGGTGGCTCTTAAACTTTTTCCCCAATTTGTTATTTTTTCTTCTTCGGACCGATGATCATGATCATCTGACGCCCTTCCATCTTCGGCCACTGCTCGACCTGGCCATACGGTTCCAGATCTGCTTTCAGACGTTCCAGCATACGCATGCCGATGTCTTGGTGAGCCATTTCACGGCCGCGGAAACGCAGCGTGATCTTGACCTTGTCGCCGTCTTCGTCCAGGAAGCGGGTCAAATTGCGCAGCTTGATGTTGTAATCACCATCATCGGTACCTGGACGGAATTTGACTTCCTTCACCAGAATGACCTTCTGCTTCAACTTGGCTTCGTGCGCCTTCTTCTGCTCCTGGTACTTGAACTTGCCGTAGTCCATCAAACGGGCTACCGGTGGCTGTGCTGTCGGTGCGATTTCCACCAGGTCAACGTTCGCCTCTTCCGCCAGGCGGAAGGCATCAGCCAGACTGACGATACCGAGTGCTTCGTTCTCGACACCGGATAGGCGCAATTCTGGCGCAGTAATTTCGCCGTTGATGCGATGTGACTTGTCCGTAGCTATTGCAGTTTCCTTTAAAAATCAAATAATTAAGCCGTGCTCTGGCGCTTAGGGTTGCCCCGTTCAGGCTTTGGTCTCGACCTCGTTCTTGAGGCGCTCCACCAGTACATCGATAGGCATCACACCCAGATCGACATTGCCCCGCGCTCGCACGGCCACTGTGTTTGCATCCCGCTCTTTATCACCGACAACCAGTATATAAGGCGGCTTCTGCAAAGAATGCTGCCGTATTTTATAGGTAATCTTCTCATTACGCAAATCAGTCTCTACCCTAAACCCTTGTTTTTTCAGCGTTTGTGCAACATTCTGCACATATTCAGACTGGGCATCGGAGATATTCAAAACAACAACTTGCACTGGAGCAAGCCACAGAGGCATCGCACCGGCATGGTTTTCGATCAGCATACCGATAAAACGCTCCAGCGAGCCGACGATCGCCCGATGCAGCATGACCGGCACTTTACGGCCGTTGTCTTCAGTGACATATTCCGCGCCGAGCCGGCCCGGCATCGAAAAATCGACCTGCATGGTGCCGCATTGCCAGGAACGGCCGATCGAATCCTTCAGGTGATACTCGATTTTCGGACCATAGAATGCACCCTCGCCCGGCAATTCCTCCCACTCGGTACCCGAGGCGCGGATTGCCTCGCGCAAGGAATTTTCAGCCTTGTCCCAGACATCGTCCTCACCTACCCGCTTGTCGGGACGCAACGCCAGCTTGACCGCCACTTCAGTGAAACCGAAATCGGCGTACACCTTGCGCACCACTTTATCGAAGGCGGCGACCTCTTCCTGCACTTGCTCTTCCGTACAGAAAATATGGCCATCATCCTGGGTAAAGCCGCGCACCCGCATCATGCCATGCAAGGCGCCAGACGGCTCATTGCGATGGCATTGGCCGAATTCGCCGAAACGCAAAGGCAGGTCGCGATAGCTATGCAGGCTGGAATTGA
Organism: Collimonas sp.; assembly: GCF_039923675.1. Lineage (GTDB taxonomy): Bacteria > Pseudomonadota > Gammaproteobacteria > Burkholderiales > Burkholderiaceae_D > Collimonas. The sequence continues at coordinate 41,082 of NZ_JBDTCG010000089.1, read as the reverse complement.
AAATCTGGATATGCCCAGGGCAATTCATCGGCTTCAACGCGTAGCTGCGATTTTCCGATTCAGTCGTAAACATGTTGTCGCGATAATTTTCCCAATGGCCTGTCTTTTCCCACAAGGAACGGTCCAGTATCTGCGGCGCCTTGACTTCTTGATAACCATTGTCCTGATAAACGCGGCGCATGAACTGTTCGACCTGTTGCCAGATAGTCCAGCCTTTCGGATGCCAGAAAATCAAGCCCGGCGCTTCATCCTGGAAATGGAACAGGTCCAGCGCACGGCCCAGCTTGCGGTGGTCGCGCTTTTCCGCCTCTTCCAGCATGTGCAGATAAGCCTCCTGCTCATCCTTCTTGGCCCAGGCAGTCCCGTAGACCCGCTGCAGCATTTCATTTTTCGCATCGCCGCGCCAGTAGGCGCCGGCCAGCTTCATCAGCTTGAACACTTTCAGCTTGCCGGTCGATGGCACGTGCGGCCCGCGGCACAAGTCGGTGAATTTACCTTCTGTGTAGAGAGAGACTTCCTGGTCTTGCGGAATCGAGCCGATCAGCTCCGCCTTGTAGGCCTCGCCGATCGATTCAAAATAGGCAATCGCTTCATCGCGCGCCACTACCTTGCGTGTGACCGGCTCATCCTTCTTGGCCAGCTCGGCCATCTTCTTTTCGATTTCCAGCAAGTCTTCCGGGGTAAACGGACGCTTGTAAGCGAAATCGTAGTAAAAGCCGTTGTCGATTACCGGACCGATAGTCACTTGCGCATCGGGAAACAGTTCCTTGACCGCATACGCCAGCAAATGCGCTGTCGAGTGACGGATCACTTCCAGGCCGTCGGCATCCTTGTCGGTCACGATCGCCAGTTCGACATCACGCTCGATCAGGAAAGACGTATCCACCAATTTGCCATCGACCTTGCCGGCCAGCGCCGCCTTGGCCAGCCCGGCGCCGATGCTGGCGGCGACCTGCGCCACAGTCAGCGGCGCATCGAATTGACGCTGTGAACCATCGGGAAGTTTGACTGCAATCATTTTGAGCCCCATATCGGCGGTCGCTCGGGACCATGCCGGATTAAATTGAATTAATTAATTTGTACATTACAAAAACGCGGACGAAAAAAAACGCGGACCAGCCGCGCTTTTTTCATCATGCAGGTAGAAAAAGGCCTCGACTAGCGTCGCTCACAGATTGTGGTGGTAGTTCGCGGTGTCATAACCGGGATGCCTTTCTCGCTCTTACAGATGTTCAATTGATTTCAGCTGGCCCGCCAAAGAAATGGCGGCAACTGGATGCTACCGATCATACCAGAAAATTTATACGGAATGGCAAGCGCGCAACATAGGGTGTTGCTAATCTGCCTAAATCGCGCTGAAGGCACGACAGGCAGATTTGACTTACTTCGCTACAGCAGCCAACGGCTCGCTACGATTCCACCAGCCGCCACCCAAAGCCTGGAACAACGCCGCCGTATCGGCAAACCGTGCCGCCTGCGCCTGCGCCACCGCGATCACAGCTTGCTGATAGGTTTGCTGTGCGGTCAGCAGGGTCTGCGGCGTGGCGGCGCCAAGCTTGACCGATTTACGCGAAATCTCCAGGCTGTTTGCCGCCGCACGTTCAGCCAGATATTGCGCTTGCAGCGCATCGGCGTCATATTGCAGGGCGCGCAGACTGTCGGCGACGTTCTGGAAAGCGTGGATAACGGTGCTTTGATACTGCGCCGCGGCCTGGTCCAGCAACGCTTCCGAAGCGCGTTTCTTGTGCAGCAGCGCGCCGCCTGCAAACAGCGGCTGCGTCAAGCCGCCGACCAGGCTCCATAGGCCGGTGCCTGAGGTGAACAAGTCGCCCATTTGCGCCGCCGCGCTGCCGATATTGGCGCTCAGCGTAATCTGCGGCAGCATATTGGCGGTCGCCACGCCGACGGCGGCGCTGGCGGCATGCAGCAGGGCTTCCGCCGAGCGCACGTCGGGCCGTTGCCGGACCAGGCTGGATGGCAGGCTGACCGGCAATTGCTGCGGCAAAGTGAGACTGGCCAGGTCGAATTTCTGTTCCAGTTCTTCGCTCGGGAAGCGCCCTGCCAGCACGGTCAAGAGATCGCGCTGCAGCGCCAGCGATTTTTGCAACGGCGGCAGGCTGGCCCGGGTCTGGGCCACTGCCGCCTGCTGCACCACAACGTCGGCCTGGGCCACATCGCCCAGCTGATACTGGCGCTGCAACAGCGCCAGCAATTCGCCCTGGATCTTGAGTACTTCCTGCGTCGCCGCAATCTGCGCCCGCAATCCCGCCTCCTGCACTGCGGCCGCGACCACATTCGAGGTCAGCGTCAAATACGCCCCTTCCAGCAGGAATTTCTGCTGCTCAGCCTGCGCTTGCAAGCCTTCGACCTGATGCCGGTTGCCGCCGAAAGCATCCAGCGTGTAGGAAACACTGACCTGTGCAGTATACAGATTGAATGGCGAAGTGCCCTGGCCAGCCGATACCGGCTGCTTCTGCCGGGTCGGCACAAGACTGCCGTTCGCACTCGGGAAAAATGCGCCCTGCTGCACCGTCACCTGCTCCTGCGCCGCGCGCAGCGCCGCCTGCGCCGATTGCAGATCGGGATTGGCCTTGAGCGCCTGCTCGATCACCGCGTTCAATGCCGGTGAATTGAACAAGGTCCACCACTGGGCTGGTATATCCATGCCGTCGACAAATTGCTGGGCGTCGCCGCCGATGGTGGCGGTGGATGGGGTTCTGGATTCGAACGGCTCTTTGGTGTAGCCCTTGACCGCGGGCGCCTCCGGTTGCCGGAAATCCGGTCCGGCGGCGCAGCCTGACAAAGCCAGGATCAGCGCCAGCGCCGACACCGGTCCGAGACGCGCGCCTTTGGTCTTCGCGGTTGAATGGGATGTAAATGTGCTCATGTTTTCACCTGCTCAAGATTCTTATCTGGTTAGCGGCCATCGCGCACTTCGCTGGCGCCGCGGCGACGTTCCACCCAGCTCTCCAGCGAGAAATAGAAGGCCGGCAAAATGAAGAGCGTCAGCAAGGTGGCGACAACCAAACCGCCCACCACCACCGTTGCCAGACCGCGCTGCACATCGGTACCGACCCCGGTCGCCAGCGCCGCCGGCAACATGCCGACCGACGCCACGGTGGCCGTCATCAGCACCGGACGGAAGCGCTCGAAGGCGCCTGCCAGCACTGCTTCCTGCAGCGCCATCCCCTGTTGCCGCACGCGGTTGATGTTGGACACCATGATGATGCCGTTCTGTACCGCCACGCCGAACAAGGCGATGAAGCCGACGCCGGAGGCGACATTGATGGTGCTATTGGTGACGTGCAGCGCAATCAGGCCGCCCAGCGCCGCCAGCGGCACCACGCCGAGGACCAGCAACGCTTGCCGCAACTTGCCAAAACCGGCAAACAAGATAATCAGCATCAGCGCCAGCACCAGGCCGAACACCACGATCAGCCGTGCCTGTGCCCGCGCTTGGTTTTCAAACTGGCCGGCCCACTCGAGGTGATATTTGCTGTTATCGAAACGGACGTTCTGTGCAACCTTGGCCTTTGCGTCCTCGTAATACGACAACAGGTCGCGATTCGCGTAGTCCAGGCGCACCGTCAACTGGCGCTGCGTATTCTCGCGCGTAATCGTACTTTCGCCGTTCGCCGTGCGAATGCGCGCCACCTGAGACAACGGGATGCGTGCGCCGCCTGGTGCAGTCAGTAACAGATTGCCCAGAGCTTCCGGCGTATTCGTGTCGGCTTTGGGATAGCGTACCGTCACGTTGTACATGCGGTCTGCCACATACATCTTCGTCACAGAAGCACCACCCATGCCAGTCTGGATAAGGCTGGTGACGTCGCTGACATTGATGCCAAGGCGTGCCGCCGCAGCGCGGTCGATATCGAGCACCATCTGCGGCACCGGCGGCTCCTGGAAGATGGAGACATCCGCAGTTCCCTGCACGCCGAGCAAGACATCGACAATCTGGTTGCCGATATGGCGCATCTCTTTGAAATCGTCGCCGTACACGCGAATCACCAAAGGACTGTGAGCGCCACCTACCGCGTCATTGACGCCATCGCTGATAGGCTGGCTGATGCCGATGGAAAGGCCAGGCAACTGCTTGAAGCGCTCGCTCAGGCGATGCACGAACTGCGCCTTGGTCTCGCCGTTCTTCCAGGTGCTGTATGGCGTCAAGCCGACTGGCACTTCCATGTGCGACGGCGTCCATGGATCGGTACCGTCATCGCTGCGCCCAAGCTGGGTGACGGCTGTCGCCACCTGGGGAAACTCGAGCAAGGCATGGCGCAATTCACCGGCCATTTCGCTGGCTTTTTCCAAAGACAGACCAGACGGCAATTGCACTTGCAGCCACAAGGTACCTTCATCCAACTCCGGCATGAATTCACGGCCGGTGGCCATACCCAGCAGGATCACGCCGACCAGCGCGACGCCACCTATCGTGTACGATACCCACGAATTGCGCAGCAGGCGTCCGAGGGTATTGCGATAACCTGCGCTCAGCCATTCGAGCGGTTTGTTATGGAATATCTTGCGCGGCTTGTGCAAGGCCATATAAGCAAGCCCGGGCACCAGCACCAAGCTGCACAAGAGCGCGCCGATCAATGCATAGCTGACGGTGAACGCCATCGGCGACAGCAATTTTCCTTCGGCGCGTTCAAAAGCGAACAGTGGCAGATAGGCGCTGATGATGATCAGCGTGGCGAAGAAAATCGGCCGGATCACTTCGGTGGTCGCCGCCCGGACTTCGGCCTGGCTCAACACCTCGGTCGGCTTCGCTTCGCGCCGCCGCAGGATGGCCTCGGTCACCACGATCGCGCCGTCGACAATAATGCCGAAGTCGATTGCACCCAGCGAAAACAGATTGGCCGGCATCTTGGTGATATACATCATGATGAATACCGCCACCAGCGCCAACGGGATCGTCACCGCCGCCACCAGCGCGCTGCGCGGGCTGCCCAGAAACAGAATCAGCACGATGCAGACCAGGCCGATCCCTTCCAGCACCGTGTGGCTCACTTTATGCACGGTCAGTTGGATCAGGTCGTCGCGGTCGATATAGGGAACGATTTTTACGCCCTGTGGCGCCAGCTGCTTTTGCAGTTCATCGACCTTGGCATGTACCTGTTTGATGACTTCGGAAGCATTCTGATACTTGGTCAGCAGCACAATGCCTTCGATCGTGTCGGGATTATTGTTCTTGCCAAGAATGCCTTGCCGCTCTTGATGACTGTTTTGCAGCTTGCCCAGATCCCGCACCAGCACCGGTACGCCGTTGACCTGCTTGACCACCACGTTGCCGAGATCGGTCAGGCTGTGCATCATGCCGATGCCGCGTACCACATAGCCTTGTTCGCCACGCGTAATACGGCTGCCGCCGGCATTAGCGTTGTTATTGCTGATGGCAGTCGTCACATCAGTCAGCGCCACGCCATAGCGCTGCAACTGCTTCTGATCGACCTCGAGCTCATACTCCATGGTAAAGCCGCCAAAATTATTGACGTCGGCAATCCCTGGTACCTGTTTCAGCGAGGGCATCACAATCCAGCGCTGAATCTCTGACAACTCCATGAGATTCTTGCTGTCCGATTCAAGCGTGTAGCGATAAATCTCTCCTGCCGGGCCACTGACAGGATCGAGACTAGGCGTAACGCCGGTCGGCAGCGTCGCGCTGGCGATGCGCTCGATGACGCGCTGGCGCTCCCAATAATCTTCGGTGCCGTCTTTGAACCTCAAGGTGATAAGAGACAGACCAAAGGTCGACGACGAGCGCATGTTCACCAGGCCTGGCGTGCCGCTCAATACGCGCTCCAGGGGAACGGTGATCTGCTGTTCTATTTCTTCCGCCGCCAGCCCGGAGACCTGAGTGGTGACCTGGGCTTGCACATCGGCCAGCTCCGGGTAAGCCTCGACTGCCATCCGGGTCCAGGAATAATAACCAAACAGCGCAACCAGAATCGTCACTAGAATCACTGCATAACGCTTGTGCAGGCAAAAGCGGACAATATTATTAATCATTGAGCAACACTCCGCCTTTGGTGACCACGCGCTCACCGACATTCAAGCCGTTTTGAATTCGTGCACTACCGTTTTCTTCGTAGCCGGTTTCCACCGTGCGACGGATAAACGTCCAGGGTGCCACTTCGACGAAAACGGTGGTGTTGTCATTGTTCATCAGCAGCGCCGAAGTCGGCACCACCGGCTGCACCGCTTGGGCGACGGCGAAGGAGGCGTTGGCAAACATGTTCGGCTTGAATTTGCCGTCTGCATTGGAAACAGCGATGCGCACCAGCGCGCGGCGCGTGTCGGGTTGCAGGATGTCGCTGATGAACGACACCGTGCCATGAAACTGTTGGCCAGGATAAGCCGGCAAACGAATATTTACTGTCTGCCCTTTTTTCACCGAGGCCAGCATGTTTTCTGGCACATTGGCGGTAATCCACAGGTTCTCCAGATTGGCGATAGTCATCAACGATGCGGTTGCATCGTTGGCGCTCTGCCCCGCGCTGACGGACAGCGCCGTGATACTGCCGGTGGTCGGTGCGACCAGGTTGAGGCGCTGGCCGCCGCTGTCAGCCGCCGTTGCGCCGTTGGCGCTCAGGGATTTGAGGCGCGTATCGGCCCTTGAAAATTCAGACTGAGCCTGGGAATACACGCTTTCAGCTTGCTCCAGATCTTTAGCGGCGCCGGCCCCGGCTTGCTGCACGCCGCCCTGCCGCTCGACGATACGTTTGGCAAGTTGCAAGGCATCGCGGGCCTTTTGCAGATCAGCGGTAGCCTGGGCAAAATCGCCTGAGGTCATCACTAGCAACAACTGCCCTTTACGCACGTGATCGCCGAGACCAACCTTCAACTCAAGCACCTTGCCAGCCGCTGGCGGCAAGATATTGGTAGTGCGCGCCGGATCTGCCTCTACTTGCGCCGGCAATTCCAGCGTGTGTGCGGCATCTAGTGAAGCGACGGTTTGGACCGCGAGGCGCGAGCGCAATGGCGAGCGTTCCGGAATCGTGATGCGCTCATCCTGCTTGATGAAATTTGGCGTGGCGTTGGCATTCGCCTCGGCGGCAGCAGCCTTGCCTTGGTGATCGAACCCGGCAATCGCGATTCCGGCGACAATCAGCGCGCCGATGATCAGGATCGCCATGGGCTGGCGCTGCATATAGGGCTTACGCAAAACTGCCCCAGCGGCGTTACTCCTCCTAGCCGTACGCCGTACTGTCTTCGTCGTCGTGCCTAGCCGGGACAGTTTTGCGTAAGCCCTAATAATATTGTTGTTCATGATGTTACTCAGAGTAGAAGATCAATTTTCACGTCATCCCGCGCTGCTGCTCGAATCAATGCGCGGACGGGATCCTGTTTTTTGCAACCGGATGTGGCCATGCCATGCTGGCTGCGCCGGTTTAGTGTGGCGACTGGGAAGCTGCTCAAGGTACGTGCACCGGACAAAATACTGCTTTGCTGTCTGGCTAACGCTCCAGAATGGCTCGCATCAAGGACTCGGATCTGCCGGCGCCTTGATCAAAGGGGATTTCAAACCATCGGCCCGCCTGCTCCTTTCATCGACAAGCGTGAATTGACGCTTTGCCATGTTGAAAAGGAGGCGAGGCTGTTCCTTGGAATAACTATTTTTCCCAGCGCCAAGATACAGCGGCAACATCGGAACCATTGAGGCTGGACGCCAAAACAATAAGGATTTTTTTAACATTGAAGTAGCGCCAGTTAGCGTCCATTGCCGATAGCCGTTTGATTTCAACAAGCTGCAGATAAAGATAGGCAACCAGTAAAAAATCCGACACATGCGATCGCTTTTTGCAGGAATCGGCATATGGCCCCACACTGGGACTGCTACAGACTACAGAGCGATCCTGTCAGAAACCTGAAGGAAAGCTGACAAAATGCTGACAAACAACAACTATCATCAGAAAGGCGGGGAAAGTAGAGCATCGAAGGCTGGTAGCAAAGTCAATTTCTTGTCAAAAATAACAAAATATTGCTATATCACGACATCGCTCGTCGGAAACCCGAGTTGGCACAAACCCGACGGAGTCTGGATATAGGCAACCAGACTAGTTTGTACGGTGGATGCAGCAGGCCACTGAGCTTCTCCGCTTCAGCATGACGTGCCTCCAGGCGCACCAGGGAACACCCAAGATTCTGCAATTTGGCGGCGGGATGCGGCTGCGCCTGCCATTCAATGAATACCGGCGCGACGCCGTCCATAGGCAGGCCGCCATCCTCGGGAATCGTAATCAGCCAATTCAACTGACCGCGTGTCATCGGCTCAATGGCGCCTAGTGGTATCGGCGATACCGCAACCGCCGCGTGGATATCGTTGGTGCGCACCACCCAAGTCGCCAGACGCGGCTGAGAATCCGGGTTGAGAGCATCAAGCGGGAACCAGCGCGACCGGCCTGGATGCGGCGCGTCAGGATTGATGGCAATCACTTCGAGGAACAGTGCATCGCCCAGCCGCAACAGGCAATTGTGCGTGCCCATGCGCGGATGTTCACCGCCGGTTTCAAGCGTAACGCCCAGCATTCGATGCACATACTCCACGCCCAGCTCCAACGAGGCCGCCGTGACAACAAGGTGATCGATGCGCGTACTCAGCACGGTGAGCTTACCGACAAGTGCAGCGGCGGATGTGAAAAATTAATTGCGATTGGATGCGGAGGCATAGGGAGTTGAGCATTGGATTGCCGAGTTATTGCAAGCCATCATATCAAATCAATTTCAAATCCGTTGCGCGCATATCCTCTGTGGGGATACCGCAAGATTGCGCCAGGCATCGGAAAATTCTGTATGTAATTAATTGCATCATTACTTGGCGATCAGACAATCGCAGGTATAGTTGTACCCAACGAACAACACGAGAAAGCATCTATGAAACGTATGCTCTGCGCATTTGCGCTGGTTGCGGTCGGCGCGGCCGCTTTGTTGCCTTCCCAGGCCATGGCACAGGTTGGCGTGAATATCACGATCGGCGTGCCGCCACCGCCGCCAAGATACGAACGCGCGCCGCCGCCACGGGTCGGCTATCTGTGGGCGCCTGGTTACTGGAACTGGGATGGCCGCCGCCACGTCTGGGCCGGAGGGCATTGGGAACAGGCGCGTAACGGCTACCGCTACGATCGGCCGCAGTGGCAACACGGCCGCAACGGCTGGGAGCTGCGCCGCGGCGGCTGGCAGCACGGCAACCATCGTGGAGGTTATGATCACCGACGCGATGGCCGCCGCGATCATGGCCGCGGAAATGATTACCGCCATCGTTAAATCAGCGGCGGGCCGCCGGCAAAGCCAGCGGGCCTGACAATTGCTCTTCACTCATATTAATTTTATCAACGACAAACATGACCATAAAAAAATCAATCGCCATCGCCATGATGCTGGCCTCGGCCAGTATCTCTATCGTACATGCCCAAGAAAGCGCCGCGCGCGCATCGCTGGACAACGCGAAACCGGGTGCCAGCGAAGAATGTCGGCGCTTGCAAGATCGTGTGCAAGAACTCGACCGCATGGATGACGAGCGGGTTGCGCGCAAAGGCCGCATCGCTGAACAGCAAACCCCGGTCCAGACCAAGGAATGGATAGACAAGGAACGCAAAGACGCCAAGACCAAGATGTTTTTTGCCAAGTGCTAACCGGGGCTTAAACCGCTGCGGGACTTTATGCCGCTTGTTGCCGCTTTATGCGACGGCGGCTAAGGATGCAAGACTCACAATCGAAGCGCCATGGCCTTGAATCCGGGCGGCAGCGTTCTTGTGCTTTCTTCGTGCCGGAATCCTATGGATGCATAGAAGGGGACAGCACTCGGGGCTGAGTTGAGGCGGATTGCAGGCCGCTCGGTCAGCGCGCGGCACTGCTGGATTGCGGCCTGGATAAGCGCGCGGCCGATGCCCTGGCGATGCAGTTCTGGCGTCACGAACAGACTACATAGATTCCAGAAATTCTTGACCAGCACCACGGCGACGATCTGGCCGTCGCGCGTATATTTAAGATGACAGCAGTGTTCACGGTTTGCCTGCCACCAGTCAAGGTTCTGATGCACGTTATGAATCAGCTCGGCTTGCAGGGCAAGGTTATCGGCTACCTTCTCGACGACGATGATCCGCTCCATAAACTTCCTGAGCTGATCCAGATCACGGGTTTCAACTGCTTGTATGGCGTCAATCATGCGGCGGATCCAAGGCTGGCGTAATAGCCGGTTGGGGAATTCAAGTCCAGAATTTACCATGGATCCGCCGCAGAACATCAGCCCGGATGCCTGACTCTTCGGGCGGCCGCAGCATGATACAAGGCTGAAGGAGCGCGCAAATTCTCGCAATAGCATGTGTAAACAATTTTAATGTCGTGCTCGTCATTTGAGGCCAGCACCTGCCTGAACAGGGGCGGCCACGGATCGGCGCCATCCGCCAGAGAATAGGCAGCGCCATCGGTAACCGGCGGCGCCCCGGTCGACACGTAGGCGGCACAGAAAGCTTTCCACAAATCCGGCACCAGACTCTCCGCGACCGCCTCCGGCAAATGACTAAAAACACGGCGCGCCGCATGCAAGCCGGTGACAACGTGCAGCGCAGTGAAATTATTTGTTTGCCAATACAGTTGAATCGCCAGACGCGCCATGTCGTCCAGCAACGCAGCATTCAGCGGCGTCAATCTCGGTGGTGCCGGTAGCGCCGATCGAAACATCGGATTCATTGTTACCGCCCGCATGCGGGCTGTAATCCAGTCGCCTTGGAATACAGTGCCGTGCAAGATCGCCGACAAGGCGGCCAGTCCGGCGCTGGCGGATGCTGCCGCGGCATGCTCGTCTGTGTCAATTGCGACAGGAAGATTGCCGCTGACCAGCGCCGCCAAGCCGGCAGCGATTTCACCGTCATGCATTGCTTCCAGCCCGTAAGAGAGCCTGATCACAGCGTGAAATGCGCCGCTTGCAGGCGCAAATGGCAGCCGGCTCAACACTTGCGCGAGCACCGCATCGGTCCCCTCTACCATGATCCAATCCTGGAAACACAGACGCAAGGCGGCAAAAGCCTCAGGCTGGCCAATATGTGCCGGCCATGATCCGCGCTCGATGCGCATGACCGGCGGCGCTTCCAACACAGCAAAGCGGCGCTCCCATTGCTCGAAAAAATCCTGTAAGCGCGCCGGTGAAGCGCCCATGGCGGCGAGCGCGCAGAGCGCCATCGGGCAATGATTGGTCGTGCCCTTGCCGTTCAGCGCAAAACGGCTGTTGGCGTCAAGCAGTTGCTGGAGGATCAAATTCTGGATTAATTCGCTCATCGGATGGTCCCGGAATCGTTATGACAACCGAAGTATCAAAGTTCAAGTAAACTTGAAGTCAACAAGAATTTCGAGGAACAGCATGAACGATATATTGATCACCATCGGCGAGCTGGCGAAACGTTCCGGCGTCGCCGCCAGCGCATTGCGTTTTTATGAAGAACAAGGCTTGATCGCCAGCAAGCGCGAGGCAGGACGGCAGCGGCAATTCTCCAGGGATGTGCTGCGCCGGGTGGCCTTCGTCCGTGTGGCGCAGGCGGTAGGGCTCAGCCTTGAGGAAATCAAGCTGGCCTTGTCTACCCTGCCTTTGCAACGCACGCCGACCAAGCAGGATTGGGAACGCCTGTCGCGCTCCTGGCAACCGCTGCTGCAACAGCGCATCGACACGCTGACGGCATTGCGCGATCAGCTCACCTCGTGCATAGGCTGTGGTTGCCTGTCGCTTAAAAAGTGCGCGCTCTACAATCCGGAAGATACGGCGCAACGCCGCGGCAGCGGGCCGCGCTATCTGCTGGGCGACCGTTCCGAAGCTCGCCTCACCGAAACCGGCCTGGTAAAACCGGCCTGATGCAAGCTACGACTTTGCGCTGTCGATGTCTGGACGAATGCGCGCGTAAATCCAGAAATTACGCGATTCGCCGCGCACCATCCTGAAGTTGCGCAACAAGCCTTCACGCTGGAAACCGGATTTTTCCAGCACTCTCACTGTGCGGGTATTTGAATCGAGAGCGGTGGCTTGCACCCGCACCGCACCAAGGCGCGCGAAAGCCCAGTCCACCATCGCCATGCAGGCGGACGGCGCAACGCCCCTGCCCCAGACCTCGGGAGCAAGATCATAGGCGATCTCTGCAGTCAGGTTCAGCAACGACAAACTGTGAAAGCCGATCGTTCCGACCAGCGCGCCCGAACTGCGCAGCACGATAGCGAAGCGCAGCTCCGATGCGGGATCCGCTGATTCCAAGGCATCGAATTTCTGCAGCAAATCGTCGATGGAGTGAAGCTGCCAGCTGGTATGCTCCAGCACATGCGGCAAGGTCAGATACACATACCAGGCAGGCGCATCCGCTCTGGTTAGTGGACGCAAGTAAACAAGTTCGTGCGCCAGGTCAGGCGGGTTGATGTGATGCATGGATGTGTATAAGAATTTCTGTAAGCAGACTATCTTCATCATAGCGCAAAGGCCGCCTGACGAAGATTTTGATCATACCCAGCAACCGTAAAAAACTAAGCCAGCGTAATCGCTATCCCCATCTTTCGATATGGTGCGATCAAGTGCTCGGCCACCTCAGCATTGACCACGATGTGAGTTACCTGGCTCAAGGGCGCAATCTGGAATGGCGACGCAGTATCCAACTTTTCCGGCGAAGCCAGCACCACTGTCTTCGCCGCCGCATCGCTCAGCGCGCGCTTGACGCAGGCTTCCTCGAAATCGCCGGTGCTGATGCCGGCTTCGGGATGCAGGCTGCATACGCCCATGAAATACAGATCGGCGCGGATCCGCCCGATAGCTTCGATCGCCGCCGCCCCTACTCCAACAATCGAGTGCTTGAACAAACGGCCGCCTATCATGATGACTTCGACGTGCTTGTGCGCCACCAGCTCGATCGCAATTGACGGACTATGCGTCACCACGGTCGCGCGCAGTGACGGCGGCAACTGCCGCACCAGTTGCACTGCGGTGGTGCCGCCATCGATGAACACCACTTGGCCAGGCTGGATCATGGCAGCGGCGGCGCGGCCGATGGCCGGCTTGGCGTCGGGCGATATCTGCTGCCGTTCAGCAAAGGTAGCCAGCGCCGGCGAGGCCGGCAAGGCGCCGCCGTGCACGCGCTGCAGCAAGCCTTCCTGTGCCAATTGCCGCAAATCGCGACGGATCGTGTCTTCGGACAAACCGAGTTGTTCACTGAGTGTTTTAGCGACAATCTGGCCGTCGCGCTCGAGGATTTCCAGCAGGTGTTGTTTGCGTTGCAGAGTGAGCATAAGTTATGTGTGAAGTTATGTGCTAATCAGTTTGCACGTTTTTTCTTGATATTTCACGATATTGCATGGTAAATTCCAGCAATGCAAGCCCGCGCAAACCACATCAGGAGATTTCCATGCACGATGACAGAATCAGCAGAGTCAGAATCCGCAACGTCGAGGTATTGTCGGACGACTGGTACCTATTGAAAAAAACCACCTTCGACTACCGTCGCGGCGACGGCAGCTGGCAAACCCTGACGCGCGAGACCTATGATCGCGGCAACGGCGCCACCATCCTGCTCTACAACCGCGAGCGCTGCAGCGTCATCCTGATCCGCCAGTTCCGCTTCCCCACTTTTGGCGAAGGACATGACGGCTTCCTGATCGAAACCGCTGCCGGCTTGCTGGATCACGCCAGCCCGGAACAGCGTATCAGGGCGGAAGTCGAAGAAGAAACCGGCTACCGGGTGCATCAGGTCCGCAAGATATTCGAAGCATTCATGAGCCCAGGGTCGGTCACCGAAAAACTGTATTTTTTCGTCGCCGAATATGAGCCCGGTTCGCGCGTCGGCGACGGCGGCGGCCTGCAAGCCGAAGGCGAAGATATCCAGGTGCTGGAACTGCCGCTGGAGCGCGCCTTGCAGATGGTCGCCAGCGGTGAAATCGCCGACGGCAAAACCATCATGCTGCTGCAATACGCCCAGCTGCACTTGCTGCCGGCGGCCGCAAGCAACGGTTAAACAAAGAGAGAAAATAAGCGCGTTGCTTTTTGCAGCCGCACGTAAATCAACAGTAAAATCCGCCCTGCCAGAACCCGCCAGGAAATGAAAAATCCATGACTCTTGATAATTCCCGCAACTTCAAAATAGATTTACTAAGGGGGATTTCAATCTGCCTGGTCCTGCTGCTGCACTACCAGTTATCCTATGCGTTGACCGATAGTCCGCTGCGCTATCTGTTTTCCAAGGAAGCCATCCGGGCGCTGGCGATCAACGGCAACTACGGCGTCACCATGTTCTTCGTGATCTCCGGCTACCTGATCACCTCTACCACCATCAAGCGCTACGGCAGCTTGCGCCATGTGAGCATCCCGCGCTTTTATCTCTTCCGCATGGCGCGGATATTCCCTTGCCTGCTGGTGGCGCTTGCCGTCATCGCCATACTGGGCCTGCTCGGCCAGCCGGAATTCATCAATGTCGCCCAGCCCGGATGGCCGGCTGTCGGCATGCCGCTGGCGGTGCTGTCGGTCCTGACCTTCTGGCACAACGTACTGATGCAGCACGCCTGGTATTTCAACTATGCGATGAATATCTACTGGTCGCTGTCGGTGGAAGAGGTGTTCTACCTGGTGTTTCCGCTGCTGTGTTTCGGCTTGAAACGGCAGTGGGCAATTGCCGCGATATGGGCGCTGGCGATCATCATCGGCCCGATCTATCGCAGTTCCCATACCGATGACGAAATCTATTTCATGTATGCCTACGCAGCCTGCTTCGATGCGATCGCCTTCGGCTGTTTTGCAGCGCTGTTTGCCGACAAGATTCGCCTGCACGGAATCGCCTGGCGTCTGACCCAGATCGCTGCGGCATGCCTGGTTGCCACGGTTTATCTGCGCGGCATCGATGGCAACGAAGTCTTCGGCTTCAGCCTGATCGCTGCCGGCACCGCGGTATTGCTGCTGGGCGCACGCAATGACAATGTGCCGGCGTGGCTGAAAAAAAATCGCTTGCTGGGCGCAATCCGCTGGCTAGGGCGGCACAGCTATGAGTTGTACCTGTTCCACATCGTCGTATTGGGGCTGATGCGCAGCGTCGTGCCCAAAGGCGCCATGCCTTATGCGTGGAAACTGCCGGCGCTGGCCTTGTTCCTGATTCTCTCCGCCATCGTGGCCGGCCTGATCGCGCGCTTCTATTCCGAACCGGTGAACGCCTGGCTCAGGAATGCATTTTTACGTCCGCTGCCACCGGCGGCATCGCTGACTTAGCCGGCGCGGCTGATCTTCTTCTGCATCCATAGGACATCGACGGTCGACTCGGCTTCGACCGCGATAAATCCCAGTTCAGCGTACACGGCGCGCGCCGCAGGATTATCGCGATACACGCGCAAGGTCGCGGCCTGCGCCATAGCTGTGCGGCTTGCTTCTTCCATGAGCTGACGGCACAGGATTTTACCCAGGCCTCTGCCGCGCGCCTCGGGCGCAATGATGATCCGGCATAAGTGAGCAACACCAGGCTGGCGCAGCCGGTACTGGCCGAAACCGAGCAGATCGCCATCACTTTGGCACAGCGCAAAGCTGGCGCCCGGCTGTACCTGTAGCAATTGCGGCAGTTGTTCAGGATCGAATGGATAGGCGAGTTGCGGACCGGCCCAGCGTACACAGGCGACGGCATCAGGAATCCATGCCGCAATCGCGACGTAATCCGCAGCAACCGGCGGCCTTATTGAAACCGTCATACACTCTCTCTCGTATATATAAGTATCAGCTGACAGGAAGCCGCCTTGGCATGTTGTCATGGGCGAATTGGCAAAGCAACATCGCGCTCACGCGCAGCCAGCCCGACATCAAAGATAGAAAAAACAGTCCGCATCTGTCGTAAGGAAATCCCTTCTTTGCCGACTAAATACCAGCTCAGCAATACTTATCACATTCAACAGGATGATCATCATGGACAACTTGCCAACAAAAATCAAACCGACTACCCTGCCTTCGCCTTGGGTCAAAGGCTTGCGCACCGCGCTCTGGCTCGGCGCAGCCGTGCTGCTTAGCCAGAACCTGGCCTTTTCCTCGGAAGCGGCAAAAGTGGTTCCCGCGCCCGCCAGCGACGAACAGGTCGCCGCCGGCGATCACTCGGAAACCGCGGTCCTGGCCGGCGGCTGTTTCTGGGGCGTGCAAGGAGTGTTCCAGCATGTGCGCGGCGTCACCAATGTAGTGTCCGGCTATTCGGGCGGCAACCGCGACACCGCGCAATACAATCGCGTCAGCGAGGGCGATACCGGCCACGCGGAATCGGTGCAGATCACCTATGATCCGACGCAGGTTACCTACGGCAAGCTGCTGCAGATATTTTTCTCGGTAGCGCACGATCCGACCGAGCTCAATCGCCAGGGACCGGATAGCGGCACCCAGTATCGTTCCGCAGTGTTTCCGGCCAACGACATGCAACGCAAGGTTGCGCAAGCCTATGTGGCGCAGCTCGACCACGGCAAAGTGTTCAGCAGCCAGGTGGCCACCAAAGTGGAACCGTTGCGCGGCTTCTATCCTGCGGAGTCCTACCACCAGAATTTCCTGACGCGTAATCCGAGCTATCCGTACATCGTGGTCAACGACTTGCCCAAGATCGACGATCTCAAGCGCTTGTTCCCAGACATGTACCGGGCTCAGCCGGTGCTTGCCAAGGCAGATGCGCGCTAAGTAATTCAAACACCGCCATGCCCGGTCACCCGGACATGGCGCGATGACGGTAGCAACAGTTACCGGTGCCTGCGCGCTATGTGATAAATTCAGGGATGACATTTGTTCTTCTTTTATCACTATCAGCCCTCGGATTATCGTAATGACCAAACCAAAGCCGTTTTCAATGATCCGCGAGTTCCATCTCGCGGACTGGTTCACCCTGAGCAACGCGTTTTGCGGCGTCGGCTCCTTGTTTTCCGTCATGACGTACCTGCAGAACCGCGAAGTGATGCACTTGCTCATCGCCTGCGCCTTGATTCCCGCCGCACTGGTTTTCGATATCCTCGATGGCCGCATTGCACGCTGGCGTGCGCAAAGCTCCGCCATGGGGCGCGAGCTGGATTCGCTGGCCGATGTGATTTCGTTCGGCGTTGCGCCGGCCATCATTGCCTATGGCTGCGGCATGCAGGGGTTGGTGGACCGCATCATCCTGGTATTTTTTGTCGCCTGCGGGGTATCGCGCCTGGCGCGTTACAACGTCACCTCGGAACAATTGTCCGACGGCGGCGACAAGGTGAAATATTTCGAAGGCACGCCCATCCCGACTTCACTG
This sequence comes from Collimonas sp., assembly GCF_039923675.1. GTDB lineage: Bacteria > Pseudomonadota > Gammaproteobacteria > Burkholderiales > Burkholderiaceae_D > Collimonas. Next base: position 23,839 of record NZ_JBDTCG010000089.1, on the reverse strand, counting down.
CTGCTGGTGCTGGTATTGGCGGCGGCTGCCTGGCATGGCGCCCTGGGCGAGCAACTGTGGTTCGGCGTGGTGTTTGTCGCCGGCTTCCAGTTTCATCCGCTGGTGCTGATGTTCGCCCTGTCCGGCGCCTTGATGGTGAGCCGGATCCGCATCCCCAAATTGTAAGCCGCCCGGGCCGCAGATAAAAATGCGGCATAAACTTCACCCGAGTCGCCACTAGCGCCCACAATAGGTCTACACTCGTTGCTAGAGCATCTCGGGAGTTACATCATGACCGATATTGATCCGAAGACCAGTTTTCGCGGGCTGCCGTTGACGCCGGAGCAAGACGTGGAAATCCGTCACTACATCACCGTCAAGAAACGTCATGGTGAAGCATGGGACACGCCGGAACTGAACGCTATGCTGAAAGACATGCTGGAGCCGCCGGGCGAAGACGAAGAAGAATCCGGTCTCGACCTGGATGTGGCAAAAAGCGCCGCCGAGCGCGCCGCCACTTTTGTCGACGATGCAATGGAACCGATCGAAGCCAGTGAAGAATTCAATGCGGCCATGGAATTCGAGGCAATGAAGGCGCAGGGTTTCTAGACATCTTGCGCAGACCCCAAACCCGCCACAACCCTCTTGTCCAACTGCTCTGCCAGTAGCATTTTGACATCAGACCGGCATGCGTCATATTTGTCATGGGAACTAATTCTTAATTAATCCACCATACATAGCATGCCTCTACAAAACCATGCTTACGATTTTACCGTTGATGCCTTGTTCCTGGATTTCGACAACACCCTTGTCGATCTCGCTCCCCGGCCGGAGAACGTGCTGGTGCCACCGGACCTGATAACAAGCTTGCAACGGCTACAACAAGCTGCCAACGGCGCGCTGGCCATCGTTACCGGCCGACCGCTGGAACAGATTGATCATTTCCTCGCACCATTGCGTTTACCTACAGCCGGCGTCCATGGCGTCGAACGGCGCAGCGCCGACGGCCGCATGACCTATCTGCCGGTGCCTGCGGTCGAACGCCTGCTGGACTATCTCAACCCGCTGGTCTCCCGGCATCCCGGCTTGCTGCTGGAAGTCAAACGCGGCGCACTGGCGCTGCATTACCGGCGCGCGCCGGAACTCGAGCACGACTGCCTGCAGGCGATGACCGAAGCGCTGCTGCAGGAACAGGGATTTGTCATGTTGCGGGGCAAGATGGTGGTCGAAGCCAAGACTGCCGATATTGGCAAGGGCAACGCGATCGCCGCCTTCATGCAAGAAGCGCCTTTCGTCGGCCGCCGTCCGGTGTTCATCGGCGACGATATCACCGATGAAGCCGGTTTCGCCTGGGTCCAGTCGGTACAGGGCGGCGGTCTCGGCATCAAGGTCGGCCCGGGCGACAGCATGGCTCACAGCCGTATCGCCAGCGCCGCCGCCGTGCGCGCCATGTTGGTACAGTTGGCAAAACAATAAACCAGAAAGAAGGAAGTCATGACCACGCCTCCAACGGAAACGTCGGCCGCTATCTCTGTTGCGGCCGACGATGCGATACCCTCTACCTCTTCCCTCGATCTCGGCGTCATCGGCAATTGTTCGTTTAACGCCCTGATCGATAAACTCGGGCGCATTGTCTGGTGCTGTTTGCCGCGCTTCGATGGCGATCCGGTGTTCAATGCCCTGCTCGATCCGAGCGACAACGGTAGCCTATGGAGTTTTCAGCTAGAGAATTTTTCGCACAGCGAGCAGTGGTATGAGCCTAACACCGCAGTACTGCATACCCGCCTGCATGACACCCTGGGCCAGGGTGTCGAGATTACCGATTTCGCGCCGCGCTTTCCCAACCGCGGCCGCTTCTTCCGTCCGCTGACCATCGTTCGTCGCATACAACCGCTGAAGGGTGCGCCGCGCCTGCGCATCTTGCTGCGCCCGCGTTTCGACTGGGGCCGCGAAATGCCGGTCATCACGCGCGGCAGCAATCACATACGCTACATCGGCGCGACACAGACCCTGCGTCTGAATACAGACGCTCCGCTCAGCTACCTGCTGGCTGAAACCTCTTTTGTCGTCAGCCGTCCGCTCAACTTCATCCTGGGACCGGATGAGACCATGAGCGAAGGGATCAACGATACCGCCCGCCGCCTGGAGCAAGAAACACTGACTTACTGGCGCAGCTGGAGCCGCGCGCTGGCCACGCCGCTGGAATGGCAGGCTGCCGTGATTCGCGCAGCGATTACTCTCAAGCTGTCGCTGTATGAAGACACCGGCGCAATCATCGCCGCCATGACTACCAGCGTGCCGGAAGCGCCGGGCAGCGCGCGCAACTGGGATTATCGCTATTGCTGGCTGCGCGACGCTTTCTTTGTGGTGCGGGCGCTTAACAGCTTGTCCGAACTGGGCACCATGGAAGACTATCTGCGCTGGCTCGGCAATGTGGTGGTGCGCAGCGCCGGCGGCCATGTCCAGCCCTTGTACGGCATCGGCCTTGAAGAAGCGTTGCCGGAAGTGATACTCGATCACCTGCCAGGTTATCGCAACCATGCGCCGGTAAGAGTCGGCAACCAGGCATACGAACATTTCCAGCACGATGTGTATGGCAATATCATTCTCGGTGCGGCGCAATCGTTTCACGATGAGCGCCTGCTGCATCGTTCAGGAGTCGAACAGTTCACCCATCTGGAAGCAGTCGGTGAGCGCGCATTCGCGCTCTACGACCAGCCCGATGCCGGCATGTGGGAATTGCGCACCCGCTCTCGGATTCATACCTCGTCTGCGCTGATGAGCTGGGCCGCCTGCGACCGTCTGGCCAAGATTGCCGCCAAGCTGGAGCTGACGGAACGCGCCGGCTACTGGCACGGACGGGCGACGATCATCGGCGAGCGCATCCTGGCTGAGTCCTGGAATGAAGAACGGCAAGCCTACGCCGAAAGTTTCGGTGGCCGCGACCTGGACGCGAGCGTGCTGCTGATGGTGGAAGTGGGCCTGGTGGCGCCGACCGATGAACGCTTCATCGCCACCGTCGACACGCTGGAAAAATATCTGTGCGACGGCCCTTACATGCGACGCTACGAAGCGCCGGACGACTTCGGCCGGCCGGAAAGCGCATTCAATATCTGCACCTTCTGGCGCATTGATGCGCTGGCGCGGATTGGCCGTAAAGAGCAGGCGCGCGCCATTTTCGAAGCCATGCTGGCGGCGCGCAACCATCTCGGCCTGCTATCGGAAGACACGCATCCGGTCACCGGCGAGATGTGGGGTAACTTCCCGCAGACGTATTCCATGGTCGGCATCATCAATTGCGCCATGCGCTTGTCCGCCGCCTGGGAGAGCGCCATCTGAACGTATCTGGCAACGCCATTCCATCCTATGTTTTTAAAATCAAGAAAGGAAGCTGCCTATGTCACGCCTGGTAGTCGTATCCAACCGGCTTGCCGATCCGCGCAAACCCGCGGCCGGAGGCCTCGCCGTAGCGTTAGGCGAAACACTGAAAAAAACCGGCGGCCTCTGGTTCGGCTGGAGCGGTACCGTAGTCAAGGACGGCACACCCGGCGAAGGCGAGATGCACGTGCACCAGGCCGGGCCGGTGACGCTGGCTGAAATGGATTTGTGCCAGGAAGATCACGATGCTTATTACCGCGGTTATGCGAACGGCGTGCTGTGGCCGGTATTCCATTACCGGCTCGACCTGGCCAACCTGGAATCCGGCTATCTGAGCGGCTATCGCCGCGTCAACCACCTGTTTGCGCGCAAGCTGATGCCACTGCTCAAACCGGACGACCTGATCTGGATCCACGACTACCACCTGATCCCGCTGGCGGCGGAATTGCGCGCCATGGGCTGCGGCAACCGGATCGGGTTTTTCCTGCATATCCCGCTGCCGCCACAACAAATCCTGGCCGCGATTCCATCGCATGAATGGCTGATGCGTGCCTTGTTTGCCTATGACCTGGTGGGCTTCCAGAGCGAAGCCGATTTGCTGAATTTCTCGCATTACGTCAAAGCCGAGGCCACCGCTGAAACCATCGGCGCCGGCCAGTTCCGAGCGTTCAACAGTACCGTCACGGCCGGCGCCTTTCCGATCGGGATCGACGTCGACGATTTCCAGCGCCTTGGTCAGGCACGCGAAGCGGTCGACACGTATGAAAGCACCCGCACCGAGTATTCACGACGCCGATTGCTGATCGGAGTCGACCGCCTGGATTATTCAAAAGGCCTGCCCCAACGGATACGCGCCTTCAACGAATTGCTGCGCGAGTACCCAGAAAACCAGCATAGCGCAACCTTGCTCCAGGTCGCCTCGCCGAGCCGCGAAGACGTCGACGCCTACGCCGACATCCAGCATGAACTGGAAAGCCTGTGCGGCGCCATCAACGGCAATTACGGCGATTTCGACTGGATGCCGATCCGCTACATTCATCGCACCGTCGCCCGCAAACGGCTGCCCGGTTTGTACCGGGCTTGCGATGTGGCGCTGGTGACGCCGCTGCGCGACGGCATGAACCTGGTCGCCAAGGAATTCATTGCGGCGCAGGATGAAGCCGATCCTGGCGTACTGGTGCTGTCACGGTTCGCCGGCGCGGCAGAACAATTGAAAGAGGCCCTGCTGGTCAATCCCTACGATATTCCTGGCACCGCGCAAGCCATCCAGCGCGCCTTGCAAATGCCGCTGGCCGAGCGCCAGGCGCGCCACAAGGCGCTGCTGGCGAATATCCGCAAGTACGATGTGCACTGGTGGCGCGAGCAGTTTCTTCAATCACTGGCCAATGTCCGCTGACGACAAAAGACAGCGCCTGGCTGGAATCATCGATAAATATCCTTGCGCTTCCATGACGCCCCTCGCTGGATTAGCATGAAAACAACACTATCGATGCATATTCACTATTGACGAACTGTCTTAAGTTGGTTAGCGTACAGAAGCGACCTCTTTGCACTATTAGTCTGAGTGCGTGGCCACACTATAAAGCTTCATCGTGTGTAAATTAGTTAGTGAAAAACTTACCGTTTTATCACTAATATGATGTGTAATTATTCGAGAGATTATCATGGCAACAGGTATTGTTAAGTGGTTCAATGACTCCAAAGGCTTCGGCTTCATTACGCCAGACGGCGGCGGCGAAGATTTGTTCGCGCATTTCTCCGCTATCCAGATGGACGGCTTCAAGACGCTCAAAGAAGGCCAAAAAGTAAAATTCGACGTGACGGACGGCCCTAAAGGCAAGCAAGCTTCCAACATCCAGAATCCTTGATGCACAATAACTAGCGAAAAGCCTGAAAATTTTTCGTAAGTTAGGTACAAGAATCAAGTTATCCAAAGATTCGCTGAGACATTGAGTCTGTAGTGATTTTTTGTCCTGCCGGGACGAAATAATCGCGAGCAATCAGCGAAATCAAAAGATGGGAGCAGCTATGCGCTCCCATTTTCTTTTTATCGGCTGGCCTTCAATGGCAAAGCCGGTTTTCTTGTTGCGCGTTCAAAATCCTGCTTAAGCCAGGTCGGGCCTTGATTAACCTCGCGCTGCCAAGATCCCCCTGTGCTGGATGATAGACGTTGAAACCAGACGTAATATCGTGCCTACAAGATCAAACTTGAGGACGAACTCATTTTTGGGATTTGATGTACTGCAATTCACAAGTTTGCACGGTCTGCTCCTTGCTGAAAAGCTCGTTGCCATTGACGCATGACTCTATCCACTTGTGCTTGTCATAGGCAAGGCTGAGATAAATTGCCAAAACGATCAGGATGCATACTACAACTATGGCGATCAGCGTTTTCTTCGGGGCAGGAGTCATCGGGCGTCGATAGATGGTCAGGTGGTTGATGCTTGGCTTATGTTAGCGCAGTATTGGTGCGGCTGACGGAAGAAAATCCAGTCCGCTTTTCCGTCCTCCGTTTTGCCGGGCGCGTGACGTCCCCCGGCACATCTCATTTATTGGGCTATGAAAAATCAAGACAATAAAGTCGCGCATTGCGGCATCCTGACCGAACTCATGTTCAATTGCGTCAAGGGGAAAGTCACTCAACACGAGAAATACACTGTGGTGCGGCCCCCTCCTCTCCTGACTATTACTTTGGCAACCTGTTGCTACTGGAGCGCCCACCACACAATCAAGACCGTGCGCAACTGGAAACCGATTTTGGCAATCTGGTCGGGCTGCCGCCGCTTATCAAGCATCGTACTTTTCTATGGCCTGCGCTTGAAAGTGCGCCTTTGATACCAGATGCGTTTATCCGGGCCGGCTATGATTTTCGTGAAAGCACTGTTCTCATTGCCCGGCCGGCGGATCTGATCGCACCAAGCCAAGCAAAGCGGGAAGTTACGATCCGTCGCTATACGCATGCCGCCGACTGGGCAGACTGGAAGGCAATGCAGATGGCCGAAAACGCCGGCAACTTTCCCGAACAGGAATTCCTGAGTTATCTGGCCGGGCTGCAGGCGATGTACCCGCAAATGATTACCGACGACAAAGGTGGCTGGTGGGGTGCATTTATCGCGGATAAACAGGTCGCCAACCTTGGCATGTTCTTCACCGGAGAAACCGGGCGCTTTCAGGCAGTCTTTACACAACCACCCTATCGCAACCAAGGCATCTGCCGCGCCCTGGTGCATCATGTTGCCGCAGATGCTTTCAGACGCGCAGAAAGGCTGGTCATGGTGGCCGATGAAAAATATCACGCGGCACGGCTCTACGAAACCCTGGGATTCCAGCGACAGGAACGCATGGCAAGTCTGTGCTGGTGGCCAAGGACCGACTTCAAGCCGAGCGAAAAAAAATGAGGTTAATTGACGGCGAATCTCGGATTCCGGCATTTCAGCCACTGTTTTCCTCAACTCATGCCAAGATCGGGGTCAAGCAACACATTCTGAGAGACAATGAACAATCTAAGTTCTAACAAGGACCGACCATGCGTCGACGCATCTGGCCACTTTACCTTGCTGCCTGGCTGCCTGTTTTTCCATTCTATGTCTTGGCTACCCAGGGCGAAGGCCTGTATACCGGCAATATCAGAATTGGAGAGGGCATGCTTGCGGCAGCCTGCTGCCTCGGGCCGGCGATCCCTCTTCTTTTCCTGGTCTGGCCTTTAACCGGATATCTTAAGCGTGCCAATTGCAGCACGGTTGCGTCGGCTGCAATTCACATCGGATCGGCAATATGCTTTACCGTACTCTGCGGGTCGCTGATGTATGTCTTCATCTTTTATCACAATCTGAACACCCGAAAATCTGATATGGTGCAAGCGGTCATATGGCAGTCGTGGATGTATTTCCTTATGTATGCGGTTACTGCAGGCATTTTCCACGCCATCCGCGCAATTGAAACAACCCGCTTGCAGTCCATCGCGATTTCGCAAGCTGAAACCTTGCTGGCAAAATCGGAATTGACAGCGCTGCGCAACAAATTGAATCCGCATTTTCTTTTCAATACACTACATTCCATCATCGCCCTCACCCGCAAGGAATCCAGCGCTGCAGAAGCTGCGCTGCTTAAATTTTCAGATATGCTGCGCTATATTCTTGATACCGAAAAGAGCGGAGAATCCATGGTGACATTGGATGAGGAGCTCAAATTCGTGGGCGACTATCTCGCCCTCGAATCGCTGCGTCTCGGAACCCGCCTCAACGTTGAATGGAATATCGACGAGGCCGCAAGATACCATCTGGTGCCTGCACTCACCGTGCAGCCCCTGGTGGAGAACAGCATCAAACACGCGTTCAATCCCCACAGCCGCCCAGGCAAACTTGTCATCAGCGCACGCGTCAACAACGCCACCGATACCATTGATATCGCGGTAAGCGACGACGGTCCGGGGTGCAATCCACAGCTCATGCAGGATTCAAGCGGGCTCGGCGTCAAGACAGTCGCCAGGCGCTTGAAACTGGAATACGGCCAGCGTGGAAACCTGGATATCAAGACAGCGCCGGACGCAGGGTTCGCCATATATCTGTCCATTCCACTTGAAACAGCATGATCATCAAATCTCGCTGATACTTTCATCATTCATAGACATCGCAAAGCGCCATGAAAACAAAAACCGTCTTTATTGCAGAAGATGAACCGCTGGCCCGTGAAACCTTGCGTGACTGGATCACCGAGCGTCCGCAACTGCGCTTGATTGGCGAGGCCGCGGATGGCGCGACCGCCCTGACAAATATCGAGATCATGCTGCCCGAGGTGGTATTCATGGATATCCAGATGCCCGAGATGACCGGCCTGGAAGTCGTGCGGCAGCTGGTTCACCTGCCGGAATTCATCTTCACCACCGCCTACGATCAATATGCGGTCACAGCATTCGAATTGAACGCCGTCGACTATCTGCTCAAGCCGTTTTCGCGCGAACGATTCGATGCCGCCGTCGAGCGCTTGCTGGGAGTTTCCGCACCATCGGCAGATCTTCTACAACTGGCGCTGAAGCAGGCCGCAGAACGCGATACGGCGCAGCTCAAACGGATTCTGGTGCGCGACCGCGGTCATATTTTTCCGCTGGCGATGGACGAAATTGAATATTTGAAATCCGAAGAAAAATACACCGTCATCGCCGCCCGGAAAAAAACCTTCCTGGTACGCATCGGCCTGGCCGAACTGAGCGCGCGGCTCGACCCGGGGAAATTCATCAGGATTCACCGTTCCACTCTGGTCAATCTCGACTTTGTCGAATCCATGAAGACAGACGAGCAATCGCAGTTGCTGCTGCAGATGCGCGACGGCACGCAACTTGTCGCTAACCGGGAAGCGTCGAGGATGTTGCGCAACATGTCGATCTAGCCATAATGCAGGACCGGCGCTACGGCGAGATGATCGCCGGACCCAGGTGACGGCTGAAGAACTGCATCCAGCCAGCACGTTCGAAAGGTGGCACGCCGCCATGCCCGCCGCGATTTGCATGCAGCGTCTTCTCCGCCGAACCAATGGCATCGAACAGCGCCATGGCAGCTTGACGTGACACCATTTCATCATCCCATTGCAGCAGGAACTCGATCGGAACCGCAAGTTTCCGGGCTGCCTCGGCCAATACCTGGCTACCCTCATGCAAACCCGCCAGGCCGAATACCGCAGCCTTGATTCGCGGCTCGTCAGCCACTAGCGATATGCCGCTCAGGGCCCCCATCGAAAGCCCGAGATAGCCTACCGGCCCGCCGCTGCCAACGATATCGAGCAACTGCACCGCATCCAGAACCGCCTGCCACTCCGGCTTTGCCTGACCCGCCCATTGCATCATGCGCTCCAGCACCTCGCCGCCGAGACCTTCACCCCGGCTCATCTGCTGCCTGATTTTTTCGCCGAAACCGGCGCTCTGTTCCTGCGTGGTCCGTGCGCCATGACCAGGCCCGTCGATCAGCGCCACAGCATAGTGAAAAGTCTTGGCGTAATTTTTTGCGTAGGCGGCCAGCGGCGCAAACAACTTGTGTTGCGAACCGCCATGTCCTATCAATAACAACGGCCGCGGACCAACGGCCGCCTCAGGCGTCCACAGCACGCCAGGCACCACTGCGCCGGCTACGGTGAGGTCGAAAAGGCGTTCGGTAACGCCATCGTCAGACTGTTGAGCGGTAAATTTCATTCATTCTCCAAAGAGTGGGGAAGAAACTATTTCAACATTGTACCGGTTCTGGCGGCGTCCATTATTGTTGATATCAATACGGGACTAGCGGTTTTTGAACGGCAACGCCAGTGCATGTTATCAAATCAAAGTCTGCTTGCGGGGCCCCAGAATCATTTTCATTTCCTGCAACGGGCCTATCGTGGAAAGATACGCAAATCATTGGACAAAAAAAAACCGCCTGCCTTGCGGTAGCGGATTAAATCCAAAACTTAGGGAGAGTTGGAGGAGACTTTACGGATATGGCGACGCCAAACTGATTTTCAATACCCTTTTTATTGATTTTTTATCGGCGCAATAAACCTCTGTAGGAACCTCAATACGAGCGATTCCGGCATGATGCGGTTGAGGTTGGGTAGATATCGCGGCAGCGGGTCCGAGGTGCTGCTTGAAAAAGGCCAGTATCCGGGCATTGAAATCGGCATGGAAAGCGGTCCGATCGAAACCATGGTGGTCGCTACAGATCTCTGGTTTTGATTTGAGCAAAGCCGGTGTGCAAGGTAGAACGAAGCCGAAGTGTGTCGCATTTTCCACCAGCCTCCAGTCTGGCGCCACGGGAAGATTACGGCGAACCGCGGCCACACTGTCAGGCGTGACGCCATCGCCGCCATACGTCGAGGCCCAGAGCTGGATCGGGATACACAGCTTTTCATCCCCGTTGCGATGAAAAGTATATTGCCGTGGACGTAATGCAGAAATGACAGGCTGAAAAACCATCCGGTACGCCAGTCCCTGGAAAAAACCGGGGCGGCTCGTTCTGTCAGGGCGCTCATGGATTGATGCTGCAGATGGAGGGAGGCAGAAAGCAAAAATGGAAGCCATATCGGGCTCCCATTCAGCATTTCCTGCAACAGATTTTTCTTTGATCAATTCCGGAGTAAATCCAGAACCACCCCAGCATTCCCAACGACTCCGAGAATACTGGTAGGCACGATTGGACTCGAACCAACGACCCCTACCATGTCAAGGTAGTGCTCTAACCAGCTGAGCTACGCGCCTAAAGAAGCGAAATTATAATAGCAAATCTTGTTCGTGGCTAGTGTCTTGTGTAGATTTTTTACAAGAGCGCTTTTACGGCATGTTTTCTACGGGTTCGGGGGCCGGTTTACGCCATATGCACGCGCCTTTGGCATCCTTGTCCAAGCCGTTCAGCAGCAACTCGTGCGCTGCCAGCTCTTCTTCATTGGCTGCTCGCACCACGATTTCCGCCAAAGGCAGCAGCGCCATCGCTGCACCGTCGCCATCGGCATCGCTGTGGCCGCCGCCGACATCGATGCTAAAACTGTTCTGGCCGCGCGTCATGGCCAGATACACCTCGGCCAGCAATTCCGAGTCCAGCAATGCGCCGTGCAAGGTGCGGTGGGCATTGGAAATGCCGTAGCGATCGCACAGGGCATCCAGCGAGTTGCGCTTGCCGGGATACATTTCCTTGGCTTGCACCAGCGTATCGATGACGCCGGCGACATCGCCTGAAAACGGGCTTTGGCACAAGAGCTTGTATTCGGCGTCGAGGAAGCCCAAGTCGAAGGGGGCGTTGTGGATGATGACCTGGGCGCCGCGGGTGAAGGCGCGCAGCTCGTCGAAAATCTCGGCAAACTTCGGTTTATCGCTCAAAAACGCTGTGGTGAGGCCGTGGACCGCCAGCGCACCCTCTTCCGAATCGCGCTCGGGATTGATATAGCGATGAAAATTATTGCCGGTCAGTCGCCGGTTCATCAATTCGACGCAGCCGATTTCGATGACGCGGTCGCCGGTACGCGGGTTGAGACCGGTGGTTTCGGTATCCAGAACAATTTGGCGCATGGTCACTCAATCTTCAATACAAACATAAAAACATCCTCTGCAATAATCGTCGCAGACAACGCTGCGGACAATCTGACAGCCGTATTATAAAACCGTCGTCACGCCACGATTGGCGAGCTGGTCGGCGCGCTCGTTGCCGACGTGGCCGGAGTGTCCCTTTACCCAACGCCACTCGATTTTATGCTGCGCCTGGGCCGCATCCAGCGCTTGCCACAAGTCGACATTCTTTACCGGCTCGCGCGCCGCGGTTTTCCAGCCGCGCGCTTTCCAGCCATGAATCCATTCGCTGATGCCCTTCTGCACGTACTGGCTATCGGTGAACACCGTCACTTCACAAGGACGGGTCAAGGCGGTCAACGCTTCGATCACCGCTTTCAGCTCCATCCGGTTGTTGGTGGTATTGCGCTCGCCGCCGAACAGTTCCTTTTCCTTGCCATCCGCTACCAGCAGCGCGCCCCAGCCGCCGGTGCCAGGATTGCCCTTGCATGCGCCATCGGCAAAAATTTCTACTTTATCCATACTTGATTGCTTCACTTTCTCGCTACTTGTTGTTATCACAGCCTGCATCGTGGACTGCTCTCTGAAAATCGTTATTACTCGATACCGTTATGATCCGCCTTGTGGATCTTGTTGGTGGCAGGCACTCCGCGCGCCGCCTTGATGGCTTGCTTGCTGAAAGCCGGGCCGACCAGATGCATGCCTTTGACTCTCTTGATCGCCTGCACAATATATATCGCGCCGAAATACGGCCACCAGCGATTGCCGGCCTTTTCCATGAATGCAAAACGGTGCAGCCATTTGCTGCTGGTATACGGCGGAGCATAACAGCCGAAGTGGCCGCGGTTGACTTCCATGTTCAACAGCTTCAGCCAGTCTTTCAAACGCAGCAAACTGATGAACTCGGCGTTTTGCGGCAAGAAATGCGCGCCCGACATGCGGCCCGCAGTTTGCCGGATTCCCCACAGGCTGGCAGGATTGAAGCCACAAATGATGACCTGCCCTTCAGGGATCAGCACCCGTTCGACCTCGCGCAAAATCTGGTGCGGCTCGGCGGCGAACTCCAGCACATGCGGCAACACCACCAGATCCAGGCTCTGCGAAGCAAACGGCAATTCGGCAAAATCATGGGTCACCACCACGCCGCATTGCGCCTCACCGGCTTCCGGCAAACGACTGTCAGTAAGCCGGCTGTCAGTAACCCATTTATGGCGCATGCGGTTAGCCTGCAAAGCCTTGATTTGCGGAACGCCGATCTGCATCGCGTTGAAACCGAAGATATCCGCCGTCATGACGTCCAAGCGCGCCTGCTCCCATTCCAGCATGTAGCTGCCGGTGGGCGTCTGCAGCCAGGGGCCGAGCGCTATAATGGACTTTTCTGCTGACGGATTTCCCATGCCTGCCCTATTAAATAAATCGTTGAGTGTATTGGCCGTACCGGCATTTAACGACAATTACCTGTGGCTGATTCACGATGGCCGTCATGCCGCCGTGGTCGACCCGGGCGATGCCCAGCCAATCCTGGCCGCACTTGAAGCACATGGCCTGACACTTGCCGCTATTTTAACGACTCATCACCACGCTGACCATGTCGGCGGCGTACAAACTTTGCTGCAGCGTTTCAAAGTGCCGGTATTCGGCCCTGCCGGCGAAGCAATTACCGGCGTCACGCAGAGACTGGTTGAGGGCGATGCAGCCACCATTGCGGAGCTGGAATTAAGCTTTTCCGTGTTGGATGTTCCCGGCCACACCAGCGGCCATATTGCCTACGTGGCGCAAGGCCAGCCCTGGCTGTTTTGCGGCGACACCCTGTTTGCCGGCGGTTGCGGACGCTTGTTTGAAGGCAGCCCGGGCCAAATGGTCAGCTCGCTGGCAAAACTGAGCAAGTTGCCGGGCGACACTTTGGTTTACTGCGCCCACGAATATACCATCTCGAATCTGCGCTTTGCCATCGCGGTAGAGCCGGACAACGCGCAATTGGTCGCCCGCATGGCAAACGAACAAGCCAAGCGCAACCGCCAGCAAGCTACCGTACCCTCAACCATTGCGTTGGAAAATGCGACCAACCCGTTCCTGCGGTACCGGCAGCCAACGATTATTGCCAGTCTGAATGACAGCGGCCGTCTCACCGGCAGACAGCTGGAAACCGGTCCGGTAGCTGCTTTTGCTGCCTTGCGGGAATGGAAAAACAGCTTCAAATAATGCGGAAAAAAATCCGGCAAAAAATTTGACAAGACCAGATGTTAATCGAAGCGACCCATTGTCATCTATCGTCAGATAGTTTCCGCATATCGATTTCTTAAAAGTAATACCTAATAAATCAATCACTTATCGCATGTAACAGTGCAATTTCTGCTTGACGGGAGAAAACTGCCTTACGTACACTGCGTTTTAATCCATTATTACCGGTAGATGACATCCCGGTCACATAAATTGAAGCCATGTACCAGCTAAAACTCAAGACATTCGCCTTTGCCGCGCTTGCTTTCTTCGGCACACCGCTCTTGGCTCAAGCCAACGACATTTCCATCTACACCCCCACTTTCAGCTTGATCGACCCGAACGACCCCAGCGCCGGCATGCTTGGCATGGAGCAAGTCGACATCTGGGCCCGGATACGCAAGGGTTTCGCCATCCCTGACCTGGACAACCAGCAGGTGGTCAACCAGACCGATTTCTACAGTGCCCGGCCCGAGTATTTTGAGCGCACCACAGTGCGCGCTTCCCGTTATTTATTTCACGTAGTGCAAGAGCTGGAAAAACGCGGCATGCCGACCGAACTGGCATTGCTGCCGTTCATCGAATCCGCCTTCAATCCGGAAGCCCTTTCCAGCGCCAAGGCGGCTGGCATGTGGCAGTTCGTGCCCTCCACCGGACGCGATTACAACCTTAAGCAAAACATGTTCAAGGATGAGCGCCGCGATGTCCTGGCCTCGACCGACGCTGCGCTGACCTACCTGCAAAAATTGTATGGCATGTTTGGCGACTGGCAACTGGCGCTGGCCGCCTACAACTGGGGCGAAGGCTCGGTGCAGCGCGCCATCAACAAGAACCAGGCCGCCGGCTTGCCGACCGATTTCAATAGCCTGGCGCCATTGATGCCGGCCGAAACCCGCAATTACGTGCCGAAGCTGCAAGCCGTGAAGAACATCATTGCGGCGCCGGAAATGTATAACATCGCACTGCCCAAGGTCGATAACCAGCCTTACTTCGTCACCATCGGCAAGACACGCGACATCGACGTCAAGGTTGCAGCGCAGCTGGCGGAATTATCGCTGGACGAGTTCAAAGCCCTCAACCCGCAATTCAACCGCCCGGTCATCATCGGCAGCGCCGACACCAAGATTCTTCTGCCGGAAAGCAACGCTGAAAAATTCAAGAACAACCTGACCAAGTGGACACAAACGCTGTCATCGTGGACCTCGCACACCGTCGGCAGCGCCCGCGAGCGGATTGAAACCATCGCCGCCAAATTCGACACGACTCCGGCCATCATCCGCGAAGTCAATCACATCCCGCCAAGAATGCTACTGAAGGCCGGCTCCACCATCCTGGTGCCGAAAACCGAAGCGTCCGATAGCGATATCACCGCTGAAGTCGCCGACAACGCCACCATGGCCGTGACGCCGGATGCGCCGGAAAGCCGCCGCATCTATGTCAAAGTCGGCAAGCGCGACACCTTGGCTTCCATTGCCTCGCGTTACCGCGTCAGCGTGAGCCAGGTGAAGGCCTGGAACGGCTTGCATCACGATGGCGTCAGCCGCGGCCAAAGCCTGCAGTTGCAAGTACCGAACCGCATGGTGGCGTCAAGCTCCGGCGGCAAGAAAAGCGGTCACAATGTCCGGTATCACACTGCGGCTGCGAGCGGTAAAAACAAAGTGGCCGCGAAAAAGAACGGCAAACCGGTGGTACTGGCTTCCGCCAGAGGCTCGCGCAGCTGATATTCGCGAGCGATAGCCTGTTCAAAAGCCCCATGGCGCTGCCGCTCGGCGCCATGGGGCTTTTTTAAATTAACCGGCAATATTAAAAATGCAAGATTGCCTGGCGCACCGGCATGGTTGCCCTCAGCGCGGCGAACCCCTACAATCTTGCCCTGTTCGATAAGAAATTCAAGTACACCACCAAGCGCCCGCATGCAAACGGCGCGCACATCTGGAGTCAATATGGCATTCCTGCAAGGCAAAAAAATTCTGATCACCGGCTTGCTGTCCAACCGCTCGATCGCTTACGGCATCGCGCAAGCCTGCAAACGTGAAGGCGCCGAACTGGCGTTCACCTATGTCGGCGACCGCTTCAAGGAACGCATCACCAATTTTGCGAAAGAATTCGACAGCGAATTGATTTTCGACTGCGACGTCGGCAGCGATGAGCAAATCAACGCCCTGTTTGCCGACCTCGGCAAATCCTGGGACCACCTGGACGGCCTGGTGCACGCCATCGGCTTCGCCCCTGCGGACGCGATCGCCGGCGACTTCCTGGACGGCTTGTCACGCGAAGGTTTCAAGATAGCGCATGATATTTCCGCCTATAGCTTCCCGGCGATGGCAAAGGCAGCAATTCCGCTGCTGCGCCCGAACTCGGCGCTGCTGACCCTGACCTACCTCGGCTCGGAACGCGTGGTCCCGAACTACAACACCATGGGCCTGGCCAA
Source organism: Collimonas sp. (assembly GCF_039923675.1). Taxonomy (GTDB): domain Bacteria; phylum Pseudomonadota; class Gammaproteobacteria; order Burkholderiales; family Burkholderiaceae_D; genus Collimonas. Next base: position 7,811 of record NZ_JBDTCG010000089.1, on the reverse strand, counting down.
GGCATCGCTGGAAGCCAGTGTTCGTTACCTGGCCGGTTCGCTGGGCCCTAAAGGGATTCGCGTCAACGGCATCTCGGCAGGACCGATCAAGACCCTGGCCGCCAGCGGTATCAAGGGCTTTGGCAAAATCCTCGGCTTTGTCGCTGAACATGCGCCGCTGCGCCGCAATGTGACCTTGGAAGATGTCGGCAATGCCTCCGCCTTCCTGCTGTCAGACCTGGCTAGCGGCATCACCGGCGAAATCACCTACGTCGACGGCGGTTTCTCGCAAGTGGTGGGCGGTATCGCCGAGTAATTCTTCCATACGTTAGAAATCTTCGCTCTACATTGATGTGTAGAGCGAAAAAAGCCCGGCAGACTATGCCGGGCTTTTTTGTTAGCGCTGCGGACGGAACCGCTTACTGATGAACAGTCACCTCGACCCGGCGAGCGCCGGCATCGTCGCCAGCCAGCGAAACCTGCGGCTTGTCCAGCATCACGCGGGCTTCTTCCACTCCTGCAGCGACCAGCAAGGCGCGTACGGCCTTGGCCCGGCCTTTCGATACTTCCGCGTTGACGTCGGCGTTGCCGCTGGCATCGTGGAAGCCGGAGACCGAGGCGCTAGCCGACGGGTTGGCTTTCAGGTACATCACGATTGCCGCGACATCGGTGGCGGCGCTAGCCGGCACTTCGGACTTGCCTGTTTCAAAGAAGATTTTCACAGCGGCGGGAACGCCGGCTGCAGCCGGCTCTGCGGCAGTGGTAACGCTAGCGACGCTGGCCGCAGCAAGCGCAGCTTCATTTTGGGCCGACGCCGTGGCGGCCGGCTTACCGCCGCCCTTGCCTGCGGTAACGCCAAAATAGCCGGCCAGCAACAACATTGCCACTACAACCACGCCTACGATGGCCCAAACAATGCCTAACGCTGCTTTTTGTTCGCTATCGTTATTATCCATGCAACCGCTCCTATTGTTGATTAGTAAATATTTGATTGTATCCGAATCTGCAAAAGACCAGAATGCGCTGCCGACAAACGACTTTATAGCGACAAATCAACGACATATTCCCGGCAATTGCGTGAATAAGCTGCGCGAAGTCTAAAAGTATTGTACTATTCTGTGCTGCGTTGCAATAACGAGCGCAGACAGTACACTGACTCACGATCATATCCAGTTTCTGGTGCGCTGTAAAAACCTGCTGTAAAAAAATAATATGTAGCTGCGCAAGCCTAAGCGTGTCCTGATCTTTGTGGGACATTGCATTGTAAAAGCCCTCCCGCCTTGTGTGTCGATCCTGACACCGTCCCGGCGCAAAGCTTTTGTGCCGAAATTTCTTTGTATTTGTCTCTTAGTCATTTCGTTGGTTGGCGTTGCTTTTTTGCGTTCGCTGCATTCATCGCTAGTCGATAGTTTGCGCGATTATTTGTAGCTTATGACGCTGCACTTTACGAAAGAAGAAAAATGACTTTTGAATCACTTGGCCTCCACACGTCCGTTATCAAAGCACTGACCGAGGCTGGCTACACCAAACCGACTAGCGTTCAAGAACAAGCCATCCCTGCCGCAATCGAAGGCCGCGACCTGATGGTGTCGTCGCAAACCGGTTCCGGCAAGACCGCGGCATTCATGCTGCCGGCGCTGCATAAATTCGCTTCCGAGCAACAAGCTGCCCCTGCTCCTGCTGCGGGCAAGACCCCGAATCAAGAAATGCAAGCCTCCCGTTCACGCGGCGAGCGTCCACGTTTCAAGCCGGCACAACCGAAGATGCTGGTATTGACACCGACCCGCGAACTGGCTTTGCAAGTTACCACTGCGACCGACAAGTACGGTTCGCACATGAAGCGCGTCAAGGCGATTTCGATCCTGGGCGGCATGCCTTATCCAAAGCAGATGCAATTGCTGGCCAAGAATCCGGAAATCCTGGTTGCTACTCCAGGCCGTTTGATCGACCACATGGAATCCGGCAAGATCGATTTCTCGCAACTGGAAATCCTGGTGCTGGACGAAGCTGACCGCATGCTGGACATGGGTTTCATCGACGACATCGAAAAGATTGTTGACGCGACTCCGGAATCCCGCCAAACCATGCTGTTCTCGGCTACGCTGGACGGCGTTGTCGGCAACATGGCAAAGCGCATCACCAAGAACCCGATGATCATCCAGATCGCCGGTTCCGCCAGCAAGCACGAAAACATCCAACAGAAGGTTCACTTCGTCGACGACCTGTCGCACAAGAATCGCCTGCTGGACCACCTGCTGCGCGACGTCACCATGGACCAGGCAGTTGTTTTCACCGCTACCAAGCGTGATGCCGACACCATCGCCGACCGTCTGAACATCGCCGGCTTCGCAGCTGCAGCCCTGCATGGCGACATGCATCAAGGCGCGCGTAACCGCACCCTGGACAGCCTGCGTCGCGGTCAAGTCCGTGTGCTGGTTGCGACCGACGTTGCCGCGCGCGGTATCGACGTTCCTGCGATCACCCACGTATTCAACTACGATCTGCCGAAATTCCCGGAAGACTACGTCCACCGTATCGGCCGTACCGGCCGTGCCGGCCGTAACGGTGTCGCGGTATCGCTGGTGAACCACGCTGAAGGCGTCAACGTCAAGCGTATCGAACGTTTCACCAAGCAATTGATCCCGGTCGATGTGGTTGAAGGTTTCGAACCAAAGCGCAGCGCTTCGGCGCCACGCTCGAACCACAAACCAGGCGGCTGGAAACCAGGTGACAACCGTGGCGGCGCGAAGCCGGCAGGCCGTACTTTCAGCAAGCCGGGCGCACCGCGTAAAGAAGGCGGTGGCGCTGGCGGCTACAAGGGCAACCGCACCAACGACAGCGGCGCACGTCGCTCGTTTGGCGATCGTTAATCACACAGGCAAGTCCGGCGATCGCATGATCGCCACGCAATAAATAAAAAGGCCACTGGAATTCCAGTGGCCTTTTTCATTGTGGCTCGCTGACACGACATGAGCGGAATCTCAGGATGTCCATCCCAGAACCACCGCGCCCGCCGCAATCACGGCGCACGAGGATAGCCGGCGGAAGGTCAGCGCCTCGCCCAGGAACATGCGCGCGATCAAGGCCGCAAACAATACCGAAGTCTCGCGCAATGCCGATACCGGCCCCATCGGCACCAGCGTAATCGCCCAGATCACAATGCCGTAGGCCAGCAACGACATGACGCCGCCACCAAGCGCATTCCAGGTTGCGCGTGTGGCCAGCACTGCCGGCAAACGACCATGCAGCGACAGGTAGATCACCAGCAAGGGCAAGCCATCCAGCAGGAACATCCAGCCGGCATACGATGCCGCACTGCCGGCCACGCGTGAACCGAGGCCGTCGACGATGGTGTAGCCGGCGATGAATACACCGGTGGTGAATGCCGACAACGGCGCATCCCATTGGCGCCGGCCATCCGGGTTGCGGCGGTTATTGAGCTTGATCTGGGCCAGGCTGATGATGCCGAGCGAAATCAGGGCGACGCCGATCAGCGTCAAAGTCCCCAACTGTTCACCGGCAAAAAAAGCGGCGCCCAGTGAAACCAGCAGCGGCGACGAGCCGCGTGCGATGGGGTAGGATTGGCCGAAATCGCCGGCCCGATAAGCACGGACCAAAAACAGGTTGTAGCCGGCATGCAGCACCACCGACATCAGGATATAGGGCCAGCTGGCAGCCGCCGGCATGGGCGCCCACAGTACGATGGGCACCGCCGCCACCGCAGAACCGACAGTCATCAGGGTGATAGCCCACAAGCGGTCGCCGCTGCTTTTCAGCATGGCGTTCCAGGACGCGTGCAGCAAGGCCGCGCACAATACCAAAGCAATCACGCCAGCAGTCATGCGCTAGCCCCGCTGAAACATCTTGAATATTCACGCATAGACTTGAATGACGGCGTTAGACAACAAAACCGTACATTGTAAATGCTAAGCGGGGTCTGCGCCTGAGACGCAAACCCCGCTTATCAACCATCAGCCGACTGGATTACTTGGCGCGCGAGCGGCCCGAACTCAAATAGTCGGCAATCGAATCCTGTGTAACCTCACCCAGATAGCTATTATCCTGGTCGATCACCGGCATCCAGCTGGTGCTGTGCTTATACATCTTCGACAACACCACGCGCAGGTTTTCATCCGGCGCCGCGCTGACGGTAAACGGCTTCATTTTCTCGATGCAGGCGCCCGCCCCGCCGCCGCGCGCATCGCGCCGCGACACATAGCCCAGCGCATGGTTGGCAGCATTGGTAACCGTGACATAACGGTAGTCGTTCTCATCCATCACGCCGTATGCGGTTGTCATGCAGGCATCTTCCTGCACCGTCGCCGAGTAGGCGGCGGCATCGCCGGCGCGCACCAGCAGCAAGCGCTTCAAGGTGGCGTCCTGACCGACAAAGGAACCGACGAACTCGTCCTTGGGCCGCGCCAGCAAGGTATCCGGATGATCTACTTGCACCAGCTTGCCGGCGCGGAAAATCGCGATCTTGTCGCCCAGCTTGATGGCTTCGTCGATATCGTGGCTGACCATGATGACGGTCTTGTTGAGCGCCCGCTGCATCTGGAAAAATTCGTTCTGGATCGATTCACGGTTGATTGGATCGACCGCGCCAAACGGCTCATCCATCAACAGCACCGGCGGATCTGCCGCCAGCGCGCGGATCACGCCGATGCGCTGCTGCTGGCCACCCGACAATTCACGCGGATAGCGGCTCAGGAAGCGCTTGGGATCAAGCGCCACCATCGCCATCAGTTCAGTCGCGCGTTCACGGCAGCGCTTCTTGTCCCAGCCGAGCAGGCGCGGCACCACGGTAATGTTTTCTTCGATGGTCATGTTGGGGAACAGGCCCACTTGCTGGATCACATAGCCGATCTTGCGGCGCAAGGTGACTTCATCGATATCTGTCGTATCTTCGCCGTTCAACAGCACGCGGCCGGAAGTCGGCGTGATCAGGCGGTTGATCATTTTCAAGGTAGTGGTCTTGCCGCAGCCGGAAGGCCCGAGGAACACGCAGATTTCACCTTCGGCAACCGTCAGGTTGACCTCATCTACCGCCTTGACCTTGTTACCGTCTTTTTGCGTGAATACTTTACTGAGTTGGTCGAGTTGAATCATGATTTTTGCATTCCTTTCGGTGTAAGCAGGCGCTGCAGCCATTGCAGCAGCAGGTCGGCGACAATCGCCAGCAAGCTGATCAAGACCGCGCCTACGACGAGTTTTTGCATATTGCTCTGGCTGATGGCGTGCAGAATCAGGACACCCAAACCACCCGCGCCGATAATCGCCGCCACGGCCATCACGCCGATATTCATGACAACGGCGGTACGGACGCCGCCCAGGATGACCGGCACCGACAAGGGCAAGTCGACCAGCCGCAACCGCTGCCAGAAAGTCATGCCGATACCGATGCCGGCTTCCTTGATGCCATGTTCGATGCCGTCCAGCGCCAGATAGGTGTTACGCATGATCGGCAGCAGCGAGTACAGGAACACCGCAGTGATCGCCGGCAGCGGCCCCAAACCCTGGCCGAAGCGCGAGAACAGCGGGATCATCAAGCCGAACAAGGCAATCGACGGCAAGGTGAGGATCACGGTCGCCAAGCCCATCATCGGGCTGGCCAGCCAGCGATGGCGGATCATCACGATGCCGAGCGGCACCCCGATAAGGATCGCCAGGCCGACCGCTATGCCGACCAGCATCAGATGCTGGATGGTGAGATGCAGGATTTCCGGCCAGGCGCTAAGCAGATAATTGAAAAATGTCATTCTGTGCCTCTCATATCAAGCCTTCGGCGCGCAGGAAATCTGCGGCGACCTGGGCTATCGGCAACTGGTCGATATCCACTTTCTTATTCATCTCGGTCATCTTGGCGGTGTCGATTTTTTCCGACAACGCATTCAACTGATCTGCCAGGTGCGGATTGGCGTCGAGGATTTCCTTGCGTACGATCGGCGTCGCGCTGTAAAACGGGAAGAAACCCTTGTTATCTTCCAGCAGCTTGAGGTTGAAGCCCTGCACCCGGCCATCTGACGAATAAGTCAGGCCGACATTCAACTGGTCGTTATGCAAGGCGGTGTACACCAGGCCGGCATCCATCTGCTTCACTTCGCTACGGTCGAACTTGAAGCCATACAAGGCTTGCAACGGCTCCAGGCCGTCAGGGCGCGAGGCAAACTCAAAGTCCACCCCGATCAGGTATTTTTTATCCGGATCCTGCTGATGACTCCGGTTGATGCTGTTGGCCAGATCTTCGATGGTATTCAACCCCTCTTCCTCGGCGCGCTTTTGCGGCACCGCCAAGGCGTAGGTGTTATTCAAGGCGGATGGCTTGAGCCAGATCAAATTCCTGGCGGCGTCGAGTTCCTTGACCTTTTCGTAGGATTGGTCCTGGTCCAGTTTTTCGTCGATCTTGTTGTAGACGATCAGCGCGGTGCCGGTGTAATCCCAGACGATATCGATCTGCCCGCTTTCCAGCGCCTGTCGCATGATAGTGGTGCCCAGGCCGTTCTTCAGATCGACGCCATAGCCCTTGGCGCTCAGGTACTGCTGCGTCATCGACGACAAAATCAATTGCTCGGTAAAGTTCTTGCCGCCGACCACCAGGTCCGCGGCGCGGGCCGGCGCCATGCCGGACAGGCCAAGCGTCACTGCCAGCAGTGCGGCAATGCGCGGTCCGGCTTTAGATAAATAATGCATGTTTGTTTTTCCTTGTCCGATGGGGAGTGATCAGCGCAACAGCCCGCGTTTGCTCAGATAGGCATTACTGCCCAGCGAGACGATGGCGTCCAGCATCAATGCCAGCACCGCGGTAGCGGTGGCGCCCAACAACAGCTGTCCCTGGTTGTTCAGATAAATGCCGGGAAAGATCAGGCCGCCCAGACTTTCGCCGCCGATCAGGATCGACAGCGGCGCGGTGCCGACGATGATTGCCAGCGCAGTGCGGACGCCGCCGACGATGATCGGCAAGGCGTTCGGCAGTTCGACCCGGAGCAGCACCTGTAGCGGCTTCATGCCGATGCCCTTGGCCGCCTCTTTCATCGAGGGCGAAACCTGCTTCAAACCCTCGAAGGTATTGCGCACGATGGGCAGCAGCGCCGCCAGCCACAAAGCGATGATGGCCGGCTTGTCGCCAATGCCAAACACCGCCAGCGCTAGCGCCAGCACCGCCATGGAAGGAATGGTGTTACCGATATTGAAGAGCTGCATCCATTTTTCGGCATGCCGGGCAAAATAAGGCCGGCTCAACAGAATGCCGGCCGGAATGCCGCACAGCAGCGACAACGACAACGACCACCCCACCAGCACCAGATGGCGGCCGGTGTAATAGATCAGGTCGCCCTGGTATTGATGGATGACCGCAAGGCCAATCGACCAGCCGATAGCGGCCACAACCAGAATAGTGATCGCGGCGCCTGCCAAGACGTTGCGATAGCGATTTGTCATGCTTTTTTCCTTCCATAAGCACAGTCGATAAAAGTCTCCGGCAAAGCACGGGCGTGAGCCTGCGATCGCAGATCCGACTTTTTTGACGATGCATATTGAATGACCACCGAGCACGCACCGCAATGGCAGGCGCCTGTCAGCGTGACATACAACTCATTTTTTATAATCTCGCCCGGTCTTCCCGCAGGGAGGACATTGAACGAGCCGACTACCGCATGGGGCGGTACAGAATGCGAGGAATCATTCCCCGACGCTAACTGAAACTCCGGCGTTGCCGAAGCATGAGACAACCCGCTGACGCGAGCCACGAAACCCAAAAATGTGCCGTTGAGAAGGCACGATGTTGTTGAGAGCCAGCTATTCTAACAACTTTTCTTGATGACGTCCAGTAATGG